>NZ_JBPXKP010000009.1:5905-96576 GCF_054558675.1 Aquirufa sp. TARAVU-A1A | reverse complement strand
GGCGACTACCGATAATTTAAAGCCTAAATTGTAATCACGCTGATTGCGCTTTTGAGGTCTGACTTGATCCTCTGATGTATTCTTTTCCATAAGTCGATTTTATGTCAACTTATTTTAGGACGGGACACTTTCAACAAAAAAGCCTTTCACAAATGTGGAAGGCTTTTTCATGTTAGATAACTTTTTCGAAAATCGTTTTCCAAGAACGGACCCCGCCCCAAAGATTTGATTTTGCTTTTGAATGAATTGTAATTGACTGTCCATCATCACTCAAATGCCAAACTTCCGTAACATAACTGATTGCTTTTTTAGGAACATTTACATGGTAGGGAGTTGGCACCATTTGCTGAACAACCGAGTTTACCGTCATCGTTCTACGATCTGCTGATAATTTAACTGTGTATTTCTTATTTATCCCTAAGCTATCTCTACCTTGGTTTTCATTTACATTGAATCTCCATTTTTCCTGAATTTTAGCCGATTTTGATTTCGCATTTGTTTCAATCGTTAGAAAATTAGCTTGCTCTGCAATTTTCAATGATTTCACATTCATGCGATCACCCTCAATAAATGAACAATAAATATTCCCTCCCATACTGATCGACTCTTTAGTTTTCCATGTTCCAGAAAAATTTGGCCGAGCTACACCTTTATGATTAATAGCTTGTACAGAAAAATAGGTTAAGCCTAGTAAAAGAAAAAATAGACCAAGGGAAATGCGTTTATTGTTTTTCATATTGAATGAAATTAAATGAGAATGTGACGAAGATGCAAATCATATAAATAAGGTTGCATGAACTCCGTACTTAATAAATATTTAGCGCCCAGCTGCATTCACAAAAATTCTAGTAAATTCTAATCAATATACCTTTTTGTAATATCTCCAAAAGTATCTATTCGTCGATCCCGCATAAACGGCCAAATACGTCGGTATTGCTCCTGCGCATCTAAATCAATTTCAACAACAGCGACTTCTTCTGTATTGTGTGGTGCCTGATAAATCACCCGACCAAAAGCATTGCTCACAAAAGAACCACCCCAGAAAGTTTGGCCATTTTCTTCGCCTACCCGATTGACCGCTATCACGGGAACTTCATTCGCCACCGCATGTCCGCGCTGAACGGTTTGCCATGCTTGGTATTGTTCGCGGTTGATTTCACTGCTTGGTTCTTGATTATCCCAACCGATAGCCGTAGGGTAAATTAATACCTCCGCACCTTTCAAGGCAGTTAAACGGGCCGCTTCAGGGTACCATTGGTCCCAACAAATTAAAATGCCTAGTTTCCCATAACTCGAATCGAAGACCTGATAACCTAAATCTCCAGGCGTGAAATAATATTTTTCCTCATAACCTGCATCTTGAGGAATGTGCATTTTACGATATTTACCTAGGTAGCCTTTGGCATAATCGAGTACCGCACAGGTATTGTGATAGACACCTTTGCTGCGTTTTTCAAACAAAGATGCAACAATGACAATGTTTAATTCTTGGGCAAGTACCAACAACGCATCGGTCCCTGGTCCTGGAATCACTTCTGCCAAATCAAAATAAGCGGCTTCCTGTTTATGACAGAAATACACAGAACGGTATAATTCCTGCAAACAAATCACCTGAGCACCTTGTGCAGCTGCTTCTCGGATTTTAGCTTCCGTTTTCTGTTGGTTCGCTTGCACGTCCTCCGAACAAGTCAATTGCAATAAGGCAAATTTGATATTTTTCATAATGCTTGGGCAGCACCTTTCAGCACCGTTAAATCCAATGAATTCAGACAAGAAAAATGTCCCAAAGGACAAACATTTGAACCCTGTGTCGAGCAAGGCCGACAAGCCAGATTCATATTTTCAACCGCGGTAAACGCCGTTTGGTAGGGTGTAAACCCTAAACCCGGATGCGTACTTCCCCAAATCGTAAACAAATTAGGATGCTTGAGTGCCGCAGCCACATGCATCATGGATGAGTCATGCGTAATGACCATCCCGGCTTGTTGGATCAAGGATGCACTCTGCGCAATAGTTGTTTTCGTACAAAGATTTAAAACCTTCTCCGGAAAAAGCGTAGCTAAGCGATATCCGATTTTCTCATCCCAATCATCGCCAATCAACACGATCTGATGATCGATCGAGTCGATCAATTCAATCATTTTAGGATAAGAAAGTACTTTGGTTTGATGCGCAGCACCAATCGCAAAAAGCACATAAGGCGATTTAATTCCGTAATCAGCAAGCTTGACTTGCGCCGCGGCAGGAATAAAATAATCAAGCCCTTGACCATCAGGCACCAAACCTAATGACGCAAAATTGCGATCCACCAGATGCCCAGGCAAGGTATTCACTTTCGTTTGAACAAAGGCTTTACGCGCTGCCGTGTATTTATTGATCTGCTTGGGAAATTTTCCTAACAAGAGACAAAGCATGTGCGAACGCAGGTTTTTGTGTAGGTCATAAACCGCATCAAAACCCTCTTTCCGAAGCTCAGCGGCAAATTCCCATAGATTACCTTGGTAACCATGCACTTGTGCGACATTTGGATTTCTATCCCATAAATGAGCGAAAGATGCCTTCGTAGCAATGTGAATTTCGGCATTGGGGAATTGCGCTTTGAGCACCCGAATAATTGGAGTGGTCAAAAGAATGTCACCGATGGACGAAAAACGAATACAAAGGATTTTCTGCATGGAAAAAAAATACCTAGCAAAATTAAGAAAAATCTATTCTCTTTCATTCTTTTCGGTAAATTGCATGCTTAATTGAATGATTACATGGAGCAGAAAAAACAAGATACCGCCTCAGCACTTAAGGATATAATTTCACACGCCAAAGAATATGGCTTTGTATTTCCATCATCTGAAATCTACGATGGTTTACAAGCTGTGTATGATTATGGTCAAAATGGCGTAGAACTAAAGAATAATTTAAAAAACGTTTGGTATAAAGCCATGACGATGTTGAATGACAACGTTGTTGGCTTGGATGCAGCTATTTTCATGCATCCCTTAACTTGGAAGGCTTCAGGACACGTGGATTCATTCAATGATCCGATGATCGACAATAAAGATTCTAAGAAGCGTTACCGGGCTGATACCTTGTTAGAAGAGCGCGCTGCCACTTTGGAAGATGAAGGCAAAGCAGATGAGGCGAAAGCTTTGATGCAAGCGATGGCAAAAGGATTGGATGCGGGCGATTTAGAAGCGGTTCGCCAATTAATCATTGATCAAAACATTAAATGTCCCGTTTCAGGGACGGCCAATTGGACCGAAGTTCGTCAGTTCAACTTGATGTTCTCGACCCAAGTAGGTGCCGTTTCGGAAGATGCTTCCTTGATTTATTTACGTCCGGAGACAGCACAAGGGATTTTTGTCAATTTCCTAAATGTGCAAAAAACAGGCCGCATGAAGGTACCTTTTGGTATTGCCCAAATTGGGAAAGCTTTCCGTAATGAAATTGTTGCACGTAATTTCATCTTCCGCATGCGGGAGTTTGAACAAATGGAAATGCAATTCTTTGTACGTCCTGGTACAGAGATGGAATGGTACAATAAATGGAAAGAAACGCGTATGAAGTTTCATCAGGCAATCGGCTTACCTGCGGATTCCTTGAAATTCCATGATCACGATAAATTAGCCCACTATGCCAATGCGGCAGTGGATATTGAATACAAGTTTCCATTTGGCTTTAAGGAAATGGAAGGAATTCACTCACGGACCGACTTTGATTTAAAGGCGCACCAAGAATTATCCAAGAAAAAACAACAGTATTTTGACCCAGAAATCAATCAAAACTACATCCCTTATGTAGTAGAGACATCCGTGGGAGCTGACCGTTTATTCTTGGCCATTTTGTGTAATGCTTATACAGAGGAAACTACAGGAGAAGGCGAAAGCTTAAAACAACGCGTTTATTTGAATATTCATCCAGCATTGGCACCTACAAAGGTGGCCGTATTGCCATTGGTAAAGAAAGATGGATTGGCAGAGAAAGCCCAAGAAATTACGAATCAATTGAAATTTGCCTTTAATACAACCTACGACGATGGAGGAGCGATAGGCAAGCGCTATACTCGTCAAGATTTAATTGGAACGCCGTATTGCGTGGTGGTAGATTACCAAACCATGGAAGATCAGACTGTAACGGTTCGTGATCGCAATACGATGAGCCAAGAGCGCATTTCTATCGCAGACCTAAAAGAAAAATTAGGCCATGCGGTATCGATGGAGCGTATTTTTGAAAAATTAGTTTAAAAACGCAAACAACGACGACATGACAACTGATCAAAATCCAGCAGAAAACGAAGCCATCGAGCCAGTCAAGGTGGAGGAAACAACACCCGTAGCGGCGGAGACAAGCGAAATGCTTGCCAAAGAAGTGGAAGCACCTGCACCTGAAAAGGAAGTAAGCTATCCCCTATTTGACTTTGCGGTCGCTTCGAAAGATAATTTCCTGACGTATTTTGGGAAAATCAAGGACATCGTGTCGGAACATGCCCATCCTGGAACCTATAAAAAGGTTGATGAAATCACAAAAGAAGTCAAAGAAGCTTGGAGCCAATTAAAACAAGTGGAAAAGCAGGCGGCCATTGAAGCATTCAAAGCGGCTAATGACGGAACTGATGAGGGATTTGATTTCAAAGATGAGGCCGTTCATGCGGTAGATCAATTGATTAACCACATTCGGACGGAAAAGCAGGCATTTTTTCAAGGCTTAGAGAAGGCTAGAGAAAAAGCATTGGAAGGCAAAACTCGTTTAATTAATGAATTGCGTGACTTAGTTGACAAAGATGATAATGGAGATCCTGCTCATGTGAATGCGAGTTTCAAAGCATTCAAGAAAATTCAGGAGGAATGGAAAGGATTAGGATCGGTTCAAGGACCGATGAACCAAACGCTTTGGCAGTCCTATCATGCCTTGGTCGATCGTTTTTATTCGAACCGTTCTATCTTCTTTGAATTGCTCGAGCTAGATCGTAAGAAGAATTTACAGGCCAAAGAAATCATTGCAGCCAAATTAGAAAAATTAGCTGCGGCGGTTGCGAAAGCAACGAATTTGCCTGTTTTATTGAAAGAGGCAGAGGAATTGTTCAATGAATACAAGCATATTGGCCCAGCGCACCGTGAGGAAAATGAGGCCATGTGGCAACGTGTGAAGAAATCGTTAGATGTCTTGTTTGAGCAGAAACGTCAAATTCAGGATGCGAACAAAGCCGTATTTGAAGAGAATTTAAAGATTAAAAAGGAATTGGCAGGATTGATGCATGGATATGCAAACTTCCAGTCTACTTCGATATCGGAATGGAACCAGGCATCCAAAGCTGTTTTGGCTTTGCAAGAGCAATGGGGCAAATTGAAAGGAGGTTTACCACGTGAGGGAGGCAAAGAAGTGAGCCATCAGTTTTGGGCTGATTTAAAGACCTTTTTTAAGCATAAAAGTGATTTCTTCGGAAAGATTGATGCGGAGCGCAAAGCTAATTTAGCAGCGAAACAGCAATTGATCGAACAAGTAGAAGGTATTGTTGCGGTAGGAACCGAAACACCAGAGATTACGCAAACGGTGATTGACTTGCAGAAGAAATGGAAGGAAATCGGCCATGTACCCGAGAAACAAAAAGATAGCATTTATGCCAAATTCAAAGCGGCATGCGATGCATATTTCAACTTAAAGCGTTCAGCTTCGAAAGGAGCGAAAGATGCGGAAATGGATGCGAATTTAGCGGCAAAGCAGGCAATATTGGCAGAGATGGAAGGCATGTTGAAGGATGCTAGTTTATTAGCGCGTTTAGGCGAGGTAAAAGCGGCTTGGGATGCGATTGGATTCGTACCGAAGAAGAACGTGAAAGACATGCAAGAATCATTCCGCAAGACTTGGAATGCCTTGATTGATTTAGCGAGAACACAACCGAAGGAGCAACTGGCGGCTTGGGGCTTTGAATTGAAGTCCTTGAAGACGGAGTCGGCAAGTCCTGAAACTTCTGCCCCATCGGCGGATTCACGCAAAAAAATCCAAGCTTTGGAAAATGATATTGCGGTGTTAACCAACAACTTAGAGTTCTTTGCGAAGTCGAAAAACAGCGAAAAACTGCGTGCGGAGGTGGAAAAGAAAATTGAAGCGGCGGAAAAAGAATTAGAAAAATTGAAAAAAAGTTAATTTTTTTTGAGATTCGGTTTTGCGATTTAGGAGAATAATACTACTTTTGTAAACCGAAATGCGCCTCCTTAGCTCAGCTGGTAGAGCAACTGATTTGTAATCAGTAGGTCGTTGGTTCGATCCCGACAGGAGGCTCTGATAAGCTCGACAGAAATGTCGGGCTTTTTTGTTGCCCCCTATTGAACACAAAAAAACCGGTTAACCATTTCCTGCTAACCGGCTTATTCTTTTCGAAAGACTTACTTACAATTTTCTTCGAAATACGTCTTGGCAATTTCTTCCTCGCGCACGTACAAATTTTCATTCGTCAAGGATTGCGTTCCTCCGGCATGATTACTACACCAGCCATGTTCCGCATGTGTATCGTAGGAAGTATGGCGCAGCTTAATGCCCATGTGCGAAATATCTTGAAACCAAGGTATACCAAAGTCAATCGAATTTTTCAACCCAAATAAACGAGCCTTGCCGCGCGGGAAGACCAACTTTCTTGCAGCAGGAATATTAAATAATGCAACAAATTCATTGAGGCGACATTCGGGTAACGGCCAACTCACTTGCCCCTCCCCTAATAAGCCCATGGAACTTGCGCGATCATGCGGCCAATCCTTATATAATTCCAACAACTCCTGGCTACTTGGTCGGTAATCAAAATACTGTTGGTCTACACAACCTTTATTGAACGCCGGACAATTCCAACATTGACCGATTGACCCTGCGGCAATATCCGTGCCAATAACATCCAAATATTTCCCGATCAAATCGCCTGTAAAAAGCATATCGTTATGCATCAAGAACAAATAAGGCATTTTGGCCTCTTCCCAAGCATATTGATAGCGCACAGATTTCCGGTACGAAGGAATCAAAAACTTCAACTTTTGCTTTAGGGATTTTGAACTTAAATTCTGAAAGCCAAAAAAACGTTCCGAAACATTATACACCACGGGAAGGCCTTCCAATAGCCCTTTTAGTTCATCCATATCAAACCCAAAAGGCTGCACCTTTTCAAAGGTAACATAGATTTTATTGATGTGCTGTTTCGAATATTTGTAAAGCGTATGCAAGGAAACCGCCGTTTGGTATGGTTTTCCATAAATCATAATGCCTACGTCAACTTGTTTTGAATTTTGCATTTATAAAGGGTTTTCTTTAAGAAATTTTTCGGCAATCGCCATCGAACTGCTGACCACTTGGTGCATATCCAAATAGACGTATTGCCCTAGTCGGCCGATAAACGTCGTCTTTGGATTTTCCATGGCCTTGTAAGCCAGGTACAGCTCACGGTTCTTTCCGCTGGCGTCTTTCACGGGGTAAAAGCGTTCGTTATTATTTTCGGTATAGGAACATGGTTCCTCATAAGTCAAACTCGTGTACTGCGGATTTTGCGGTGAATTGGGGATATTTTTCCATTCGACCACACGTGTGTAGGGCCCATCATTCGTGAAATTCACTTGGCATACCGGGAAAATGCGTGGTATGGGCAGGTCCACATGGTGGAATTTCAAGGAACGGTACGGAAGCGGTCCTAGGCAATAATCATAATATTCATCGATGGGCATGGAATTAAAAACATGCGCATAATCGGCCTCCATTTCCTTTTGAAAATGCGTTCCTAATTTCACCTGAATAGTAGGATGCTGTAACATTTTCTCAAATAAAGCGGTATAACCCGCTTTGGGCATCGCTTGAAATTCATCGTTGGGAAAATACAACTCATTCAAATCGTTGCGAATAGGCACCCGATTGATGATATCTGGACTGATTTCTTCCAATTTCAAGCCCCACATTTTCTCTGAATAGGGACGTATAAACGTATCAATCACCTTATCCTCCCCAACGCGATCTTTGGTCTCCAAATTCACAGGCAAAGTCACCAAGCTCCCATCCTCCAAAATAGCCTTCACCCGATGTTGATAATCGACCCATTCCGTGAATCGACTCAGAAATTCGAAAACACTACGATTGTTCGTATGAAATAAATGGGGACCATATTGATGTACCAAAATATTGTGCGCATTGTGATAATCGAATGCATTCCCTGCGATATGATCTCTTTTGTCGATCATATCGACAAGATACCCTTGCTCACTCAGCATGCGTGCAATAACAGCTCCGCTAAACCCAGCGCCTACAACCAAAATTTTGTTTGACATGCAATTTTAAGAACTAAGTAATAAAATTAACAAATCTGGCAGGCATTCCCAAAAGTCAAGAGGCAGATGAACTTCCTTCTGGCTTGAGTTGCATGTCCTATTGAGCAAACAATCGAGCTAAACCCTCCTCCACATTCGCTTGATGAAACGCTTTCCAGGCTGATAAAAATGCCGCTGAATTCTCAAATCGAATATGATTCAACAAGACACTAAACACTCCGATGACGGGTTCCACACGGACGATGTCTAAGGTCAACAAGAAAGGTTTATCAACCTCCGTATCCAAGTATTGGAATTGGTCGGTCAAATAAGGAAAATGCAACAGGAAAATGGTCATGGCCTTTAAATTAAAATAGGCCTCAACATGCAATAAAGCATCATCATAAATCAAATAACCAAAGGGATCGCGCGTCAATTTATGGGAATGAATTTGCAATTCTTTAGGTGCCAAATCCTTTAATTTCGTGATGCCTTCGCAGCGGTCCAATTTGAATACTTTGGGACGCGTTACACGATCTAAATCCTCTAAATCAATGGCATAGATTTCCAAATTTTCCAAACTAAAACTAACCGGAACGACCAGTCGATCCCGTTTCGTCCCCTGATTCGCACTCGAATAGTTCAATAAACGCATTTGATACTTACGCTTGCTCTGATTAATCTGCTTATCACAAAATTCCACCAAATCAATCGTACGCTTCGACAATAAATTTTGACGCTTCTTATTCGAATGAAAAATCTGTAATAGTTTTTGCTGGATAGACCGACGCATTTCTACATCTGAAATCGACTCCTGTGCAGCAAAATATAAAGCCTGACTTTCATGCAAATTAAACTCCGTGCGGGAATATTCCGACTTCTTTTTGATGCCATACTTATCACCGCGGATAATCTCTAAACCATATCCTGCCAAGATATCCAAATGACGAAATATCGTGCGACGCTTATCTTCACCGGAATCCTCACCCCCACCATAAAGTGCTTCCAATTTTCGCATGGGGACTGGTTTTTCTGCCTCCAATAAATACAACAATAAGTTCATGACACGCTCTTGCGTGGAAGAACTTTTAATGACTTTGGATTTCAATTCTTTTACCGGGGATTTCTTTGGCTTATTCAAGGTTACTGAGATATTTAATTGAGCATTATAATTTAGTCATTTTTGTCAGTGATACTAAATCATCGCGCGTAAAATTTCAGACACAAATTGACAAAATTTTGACACTAATTGCACCCAAACACCCTTAAATAAACGAATTTTGAAGCATAATCATATTATCCTGATTGACAAAATACAAATGAATAATGTATTATTTTTTGACATTCCAAACTCAAAAACATAAATACCATTTCCATTTTCCTAGTCGCTAAATATTCTGTAAATTGCCTCAAAGACCTATCCTATGATTCAACGTCGCGACTTCATCAAAAGCTCCATCGGCATCTCAGCGCTCATGAGCAACGAAAGCCTATATACGAAAGCTCCTGTTGAAGCTTCACCGATAAGCGTAGAAGAACGCTTGCAACGCATTAGCAAAGCACAAGAGCTGCTTCAAATAAATAAAATGGTAGCTTTGATTCTTGATGCGGGCACTTCCATGCAATATTTTACCGGGCTATCTTGGTATCCAAGTGAACGATCGATGTTGGTCATTATTCCCGCCAAAGGAGAATTGACTTACATCTGCCCCAATTTTGAGGAAGACCGCTTATTGGAATTAATCAAGGTGGGCAAGCAGGTTCGCACCTGGCATGAAGATGAAAACCCTTTCAATCTCTGCATCAAAACGATACAGGATTTTGGCTTTCAATCAGGCCAAATAGGCATCGAAGAACAAACACGCTTCTTTATCTCGAATGGACTCCAAAAGGCCGGAAAACAATTTCAATTGGTCAGCGGTGATCCGGTGTCGGTGACTTGCCGACTCATTAAATCGCCTGCTGAAATTGCATTGATGCAAAAAGCGAATGACATTACAACACTAGCCATTCAGGCAGGTGTCGCCGCCTTAACGGAAGGCTGTACCCCGCGCCAAATCAGCCAACAAATTGCACAAAAACACATTGAATTAGGAGCCCAACATGGTTTTGCATCGGTAACCTTTGGCGTAGCAACTTCCTTTCCGCATGGAAGTTCACGCAAGCAAATTCTTCAAAAAGGCGATGTGGTCATGTTGGACTGCGGATGCCAAGTGGATGGATATGAATCAGATATTACACGGACGGTTGTTTTTGGGGAACCGACACAGAAGCAGATTGATATTTGGAATTTAGAGAAGCGGGCCCAACAAGCTGGATTCGAGGCCGCGGTTTTAGGCGCTCCCTGTGAAAATGTCGATTTCGCAGCACGAAATGTATTAGTTAAAGCAGGCTTTGGCCCGGAATACAAATTACCAGGACTACCCCACCGAACCGGACACGGCATCGGAATGGATGGCCACGAATGGGGAAACATGGTCAAAGGAAATAAATTGCCGTTGCAAGTTGGCATGTGTTTCAGCATTGAACCCACAATCGCGATTCCTGGGGAATTTGGCGTACGATTAGAAGATTGTGTGTACATGACCGAAAACGGGCCCAAATGGTTTAGCCAACCGAGTCCCTCGATTAGTCAGCCGTTTATATAAAACGCATGTATATACTCAGACTATAGTCTGAGCTTATAAAATAGTTTTAACCCCTGGCTTTAGCCTGGGGATTAGACGCGAGGTATCGCGTCTCTACAAAATCATTTCACTTCATAACCCAAGGTTTTAACCTGGGGATTAGACGCGAGGAATCGCGTCCCTACAGTCAAACGTCCAAAGTCTAACGTCTAATCTCATGAACACCTCCCTCCACCTCCAAGCCGCATATATCGAAGCGCGCACTAGACTCAGTAAAGTAACCAACACGATTACAGAAGCTGATTTATCCAAGAAATTAGATAGCGCACCCAATTCCCTTGGATTTCTCCTACAGCATATTGCTGAAGTGGAATTACTTTTTTGCAAGAATGTCTTTGGCCATTCTGAAGTTAAGGTTGTCGCGCATACGGTCATTGACCAAAAAGACACGGGCGTTTGGACAGATTTAACAGCGATTCAAAGCCTATTGAATGAGTCAGGCCAAACAATTACAGGTATCATTGCTTCCGTTGCTGAAGAAGATTGGTCTACGCAAATTACCACGAAAGAATTTGGCACAAAGACGAAAGCTGAAGCCTTTGGAAGAATCATTTCACATACTGCTTATCATGCGGGGCAGATCGCGATGATTCAGAAATACGGATCGTAGCGACGCGATACTTCGCGTCTTAAGCCCCAGACTGAAGTCTGGGGTTATATATTTTAACCCCAGGTTTTAACCTGGGGACTAGACGCGAAGTATCGCGTCTCTACAAACTGAGCTCCTTATTAACACTTTCGGGTACATCTTCAGAGTAATGCGAAACAAATATCAGCGTCATATCCGAAGCTGCTGCCATTTGATTTATGACATCCTTAACTATTTGTATCTGCTCCTGATCCAATCCTTGACAGGGTTCATCCAAAATCAATAGCGGCGGATTCTTCACAAATGCCCTGGCAATCAAAATCATCTTTTGCTCGCCCGTCGATAAAGTATGAAAGGATCGTTCGGTTAAATGTTCCAAACCAAACATACGTAACGTTCGCATGACTTGTTCCGATTGCTCTGCATTAACCTTCCGCGTCACACCTAATAAATCGAAAATTCCAGACGCCACCACCGCGAAACACGTTCCTGTTTCCTTGAAATACAAATGCATTTCCGGACTCACATAACCAATATTCCGTTTGATGTCCCAAATACTCTCTCCGCTTCCCCTTTGCCGACCAAATAAACGGATATCCTGCGAATACGATTGTGGATTATCTGCCGTAATTAAACTCAACAAAGTGGATTTACCGGCTCCATTGGGGCCTTTCAACACCCAACGCTCGCCTCGGTTGATCGTCCAGGAAAATTGATCTAAAATGGTTTTGGATCCATAACGAATGGTGACGTTTCGTAAAGAAACGATCGGAAAATCTCCCACATCCCCTTGCTGAAGCCTGGGGTTATCCGTATATTTTATAGCCCCATGCTTCAGCATGGGGTTTATAGGATATTGACCCGACAAACGATATACCTTCGACACAAACTCAGGCACATCACCTCCTGATAAAAACAAGATAAATCGAATGCCTTTGGCCTTTAAATGAGCTAAGCCTGCCGATAAAATCGCACGTCCCTGCACATCCAAGCCCAAATAAGGATTATCCAAAAGTAACCAATCGGGTTGCTGTCCCAAAGCCTTCACAATCTGCAATCGCTTATTTTCTCCATTCGATAATTGCAACAAAGGTTTATCGATTAAGGGTTCTAATCCAAATACCGACACCCATTCAGCAACATCCAACTCGCCCAATTCTTCACGTACAGTATAGGAATCTTCCGAATCCGAGGAATTAAACCGCTGCTGCATATAAAACTCGGAGATATTACTCCGATTCTTAAAATGATGTTGCTGTTCCACAAACAAAACAAAAGATCCCTGAAACCAAACATCCCCTTTGCGAAACAAACGCCCCGATAGCGCTTTGGCTAAAGTCGTTTTTCCTGATCCCATGGGACCCACAATCGCCAAACAATCATCCGTAGCAATCTCAAAAGAGATATCTGACAAAACTTCTTTAGCCCCATAAGCGGCCGACAAATGACTAACACGCGCAACGATTTCTTTCGACATAGCTGAATTAAACAGCCAACAATTTACCGCATTTTTCATACATTTAACCTGCTATAAACCGATTAACCATGAAAAAACTATTCCTATTAGGCCTAATCAGCTTCTTGGCCTTTACAGCCTTTACGCAATCTCTACCTCGCAGTACACCAGAAGCAGAAGGTATTTCCTCCGAAGCGATCCAACAGTACATTGAGAAAATCGATCCCAAACGCCACGAATTGCACTCTTACATGCTCATTCGGCATGGGAAAGTTGTTTCCGAAGCTTGGTGGAAACCCTATGCAGCAGATAAAGTTCATTCCATGTACAGCGTCTCCAAGAGTTGGACTTCCACAGCCATCGGCTTCGCAGTTGCTGAGAAAAAACTAAGCGTTCAAGACAAAGTCATTTCCTTCTTTCCGGAATATGCCGACCTGAAGGATAAACCCTTTATGCAAGATTTACGCGTGCAAGACCTATTAACGATGTCGGTGGGTCATGACAAAGAACCATTGCGCAGCGTCATTGTCATGCAACCCGATTGGATTCGCGGATTTTTGAATCACCCGATCGTTGCCAAACCTGGAACGAAATTCCTATATAATACCCTGGCAACCTACATGCTTTCAGCCATTATTCAAAAAGTGACTGGAGAGACAACTTTGGCCTATTTAAAACCGCGTTTATTAGATCCGCTTCATATTACGGGCATCGACTGGGAATCAGACCAAAAGGGCATCAATGTAGGCGGATGGGGCATTCGAGTGAAAACAGAAGATATGGCAAAATTGGGTTTACTGTACCTCAACAAAGGAAAATTTGAAGGCAAACAAATTCTTCCAGCTGCATGGGTAGAGGAAGCGACTAGTAAACACATCGACCAAGAACCTGAAGCAACAGCAGAAAAACGTGTCACAGGACAATATGCGGATTGGATTCAAGGTTACGGCTATCAGTTTTGGCGGAGCCGACATAATTCATTTCGTGGAGATGGGGCCTTTGGTCAATATATTTTAATGATGCCAGAACAAGATGCCGTTCTCATCATCACTTCAGAATCACAGGATTTGCCCGATGATTTAAACCAAGTTTGGCAGAATCTATTACCCGCTTTTCAGTCGAAAGCCTTAGCGCCAAATCCGAAAGCCTTAGCTGCTTTAAAGCAATTTAATGCCTCCCGAAACATCGAAGCGCCTATTTCATCAATTGCTCATCAAACGCTCAGCAAATCCATTGCCTTGGAAAAAAATCAATTTGATTTCGCGCGCATGCAGATGCAAACAACAGGTGATGCGGCAACATTGATTGTTACAACGAAAGATTCAACGCAACACACATTCAAATTAGGCTTTAGAACCTGGGGAATCGGGAAATCGAATCTAGTGGGGCCTTACATGCTACGCGCTGCACGAGTAGATTTAGCGAAAAAGGCACCCTTCGATTATGCGGGTAGCTACCGGATTTTGGAAGACCAATCGATCGAAATCACACTGCGATATTTCGAAAGCCCACATCACTGGACATTTACTTGGAAACCGGATGCGATCGAAGTGGTGAATTCGTTTGAGCCGAGTACAACAATCGCTATAAAGCGATTAGACGTTGGACATTAGACTTTAGACACTAAAAAATTTGTAGAGACGCGATACCTCGCGTCGACTCCTCAGACTAAAGTCTGAGGTTATTAACCCTAGGCTTTAGCCTAGGGAATCGATGCTTCGCATTTCAAACTTTGGCAATCCTGAAAGGTTTGCCAAAGAAAATAAGTCTTTCGTCGCAAAATTCCCCCCAAAGGATACATTTATCAAAAAGGATTCCTATACTTGAGTTTATAAACCTTTACACCTATGAAAAAGAATTACAATCACTCCCGTCGGCAGTTTTTCGCCGCTGGTTCTCTTGCCTCTTTAGGCCTTTTATTTGCCAAACCTGCCGCTTTTGCCTTCGGTTCAGCTAAACCAGATTCCAAATTTGGAGGCGTTCAAATCGGTTGCATTACCTATTCATACCGCAGCATGCCAGGCTCCATCGATGATATCATCGGATATTTAATACAGAGTGGAATCTCGGCAACCGAATTAATGGGAGACGCCGTGGAAGATTACGCAGGAAAGCCTGTCAATCCCGTGCAAATCAAATGGGTACCAGGCCAACCACGTCCTACATTCACCGACGAGCAACGTGCGGCAATGAAGAAATACCAAGAAGAGGTCAAAGCATGGCGCGAAAGTGTATCTATGGACAAATTCAAGGAAGTTCGTGCCAAATTGGACAAAGCTGGTATCAGCGTATATGCTTATAAACCAAATGCTTTTGGCCCAAACAATTCAGATGCTGAAGTGGAATACGCATTGCGATCCGCTAAAGTTTTAGGAGCAAAGTCGGTGACCGTTGAATTACCTACAGACCCGAAACAAACCCAAAGACTAGGGGATTTAGGTGCGAAACACGGCATCTATTTCGGCTACCATGCGCATTTACAAGTGAAGGATACTGCCTTTGATGAGGCTTTGGCACAATCCCCATTCAACTCCATGAACTTGGATGCGGGCCACTATATCGCCGTGGGTGCTCCACATACGACTGAAAGTTTATTGGCATTACTTGAGGCGAAGAAAGATCGCATCACTTCCCTGCACATCAAAGACCGTACATCGAAAGAACACGGTGCAGGAAACTTGGTTTGGGGAACAGGTGATACGCCTTTGAAGGAGATATTAACGGCCATGAAGAAAAATAAATACAAATTCCCTGCTACCATCGAGTTGGAATATGACATCCCTGCAGGTTCTGATGCCGTCGCAGAAGTTAAAAAATGTGTGGAATTCGCAAAGGCAATCTTAGTCTAAGAGCCTAATTTCACTCAAATGATCAATTAAGTCGGAGGCCACTAAACTGGCCTTCGATTTTTTTTGTATTGCTAAATCGCCCGACAATCCATGAATATATGCGCCTAAACGTGCCGCTACATCAGGAGCATATTCTTGCGCACACAAGGCGGCAATGATACCCGTCAACACATCTCCGGATCCGGCTGTTGCCATCCCGTCATTCCCGGTCGTATTCGTAAATAATTCACCCGTTGAGGTCACGATGATGCTGGGAGCGCCTTTCAATAACAATTGACATGAATAGACTGACACAAAGTCTACTGCTTGCTTTTCACGTTGTGAAGCGTCAAATTCCAAACTTCCCAAGCGAGCAAATTCTCCCGGATGCGGCGTCAAAATATGATGCGGTTTAACTTGGGAAATTAAGGACTCATAAGAGCCTAACAAGGTCAAAGCGTCCGCATCAAATACGATAGGACCAGCATAGTTTAGTAATAAAAACTCCAAATTTCGACGAACCTGAATGGAGAAGCCTAATCCTGGACCGAAAGCAATCGCATCATAGGGTTCCAGATTAATCGTGGATAAATCGGCTTCAGTGCGATACATGATTTCAGGGCTGTTTGATAAAAGCGGCCCCACACCTTCTTCTGGAATCATGGCTGTCACCATGCCGCAGCCTGCATGCAAAGCGGCACGTGCACACAAAAGTGCAGCTCCCACTTTACCTGAACTTCCGGCGATAATCAAGACATGCCCGAAAGACTTTTTATGTCCATCGGGCTGTCTGTTATGTTTAATTTGATTGATCCAGGTAAGGTCTATTCGATTCATAGACCTAAATATAAGGAATTAATTAATAGGCCGTTATCGTTTCGATAGATCCATCAGGCCGATATTTCAATTCCGTCACTTTAATGTTGCGTAAATGCGTTTTGCCTGATAATTGAACATCATGAAAATACAAATACCATTTTCCATTTTGTTCAATAATAGAATGGTGGTTTGTCCAACCTTTCACTGGTTTTAAGATGACACCTTGATAGGTAAAAGGTCCATAAGGACTTGATCCGGTCGCATAAGCAATGTTATGCGTATCCCCCGTCGAATAGCTGAAATAATATTTGCCTTGATATTGATGAACAAAGGCCGCTTCAAAAAACCGACGATCATGATCGGATGACAATAAGATTTTTCCAGAAGCATCCAGGATTTGTACATCGCGCGGCTTTTCCGTTAATACTTTCATGTTCTTATCCAAACGAGCAACTTTGGCCATCAAAGCAGGCTGCGTGTCCGCCGGTTGGCTATCATCATTCGCCATATAATGCCCCATTTTCCAGCGTTGCAATTGGCCGCCCCAAATTCCACCAAAATATAGATAATGTGAACCATCCGAATCCTTAAAGACACATGGATCAATGCTGTAAGTACCCGGCATGTAATTTGGCTCCGCTTTGAAAGGCCCCTCTGGTTTGGTTGAACTCGCTACTCCGATGCGAAAAACGCCATCCTTGTCTTTGGCTGGAAAATATAAGTAGTATTGCCCATTTGCCTCTGCTGCATCAGGTGCCCAAAGCATTTTACCCGCCCAAGGTACATCGGCTAATTTCAATGCGACTCCATGATCCGTCACGGGACCTGCCGGATTGGTTTGGGATAAAACATGGTAATCATTCATCGCAAAATGACTTCCCATATCATCTTCTTTGACACCCGCATCGATGTCATGCGAAGGATAAATGTAGATTTTCCCTTGAAAAAGATGTGCTGAAGGATCAGCCGTATAAATGTGAGAAACTAAGGGTTGCTGGGCATACGCTCCAAAACTAAGCAAAGCAAAAACGAGTATTTTTTTCATCTGTATAGGTTTGTATATCAAAGCACTAAATTTCCTATTTTTACTTTATGAAAGCAATTCAAAGCGCATTATTATCTTATGGGATGTCGGGCCGCATTTTTCACGCGCCATTCCTCGAAATACATCCTGGGTTTGAACTCGTAGGCTCCTATGAACGGAGTCAAAAAAACATCCAAAAAGCCTATCCAGGAACCCATTCCTATGATTCTTTGGAGGAGGTGATACAAGACCCTGACATCGAATTAATCATCGTCAATACTCCGATTCCAACACATTTCGACTATGCAGCCCAAGCCTTAAAGGCCGGAAAACATGTTGTTGTTGAAAAAGCATTTACGAACTCCACCGCAGAGGCTTTGGAATTGCAAAAAATAGCTCAAGAAGTGGGTAAGCAAATTTTTGTCTACCAAAATCGCCGTTGGGATTCCGATTTTCTAACCGTCAAAAAAGTTTACGAATCGGGTGAATTAGGCGAAATCGTGGAAGCTGAATTTCATTTTGATCGTTACAATGGGGTAAAATCACCTAAAATGCATAAAGAAGTTCCAGGACCTGGTGCTGGAATTATCTTCGATTTAGGACCTCACATTATTGATCAGGCCCTGCATTTATTCGGAAATCCCACCCATGTATTTGCGGATTTGCGAAAAACGCGACCGGGAACGGAGGTGGAGGATTTGTTTGAAATTTTATTGTACTACCCTGACATGCGTGTGCGTTTGAAGGCAGGATATTATTTCAAGGTACCCGTTCCTGCGTTCCAGTTGCATGGCAAATTGGGTAGTTTTATCAAAACGCGTTCTGACCGCCAAGAGGCCGATTTAGATGCAGGAAGAAAACCGCAAGGTGATTCGTGGGGACAAGAAAATCCCTCTGATTATGGTGTTATTCAAGTCGATGGAGGAAATCCGGAGCGCATTCCTTCCGAAAAGGGAAATTTCATGGCCTTTTATGAAAATGTTTTCCAAACTTTACGCGGTGCTGCCAAACCTGCCGTTTCCGTACAAGATGGTATTAACAGCATGCGGGTGATTGATGCAGCGATGGAGAGCAGTCGGGAGAAAAAAGTGATCGCTTATTAGAAATCTCCCCAGGCTGAAGCCTTGGGTTAAGAAAACACAGAAATATGCCCAGACTTTAGTCAGGGGAATTAAAAAACATCAGCACATATAATAACCCCAGACTTCAGTCTGGGGAATTAAAAAACATCAGCACATATAATAACCCCAGACTTCATTCTGGGGATTTGGAAAACAGACCTATGGAATCAAATATACTCGCCAACTTCGAACCAGAATTAAAAAAGAAAATCCAACAAGTGGGTGTCATCCGTAAGTTTAAAGCGGATGAATTTCTGATGAAAACAGGTCAAAGCATTCGATCCGCCGTTTTAGTCACCAAAGGAATCATTAAAGTTTTTAGAGAAGATGACGAAGGGAACGAAGTATTCATGTACAACCTCCACCCTGGTGAGGCTTGCGCCATTTCCATGACCTGTGCTTCTCGTAATCTGAATAGCCAAATCATGGCGAAGGCTTTGGTGGACACCGAAGTATTGACTATCCCGGTCGAATTAATGGACGAATGGGCTTCAAAATACAAGTCTTGGTATCAATTTGTCTTGGAAACGTATCGTTCACGCTTTGAAGAATTATTGGATACACTTGACCATATTGCCTTTCGTAATTTGGACGAGCGACTCTTATGGTACCTAAAACAGCATCAAAAGAGTTTAAAGAGCAATACCATTAAAGTATCATTTACCGACATCGCCACGGAACTCAATTCTTCCCGCGAAGTGATTTCGCGGTTGATGAAGAAATTAGCTGAAAAAGGGCATATTAAAATCAATAAGAATCAAATTGAGATTATTGATTTAAAAGCACTGTGATATTCATCACGACATGCGTCAAGCGAGATTGAGAACTTTGTAACATGACAAAGTATTTATTTCTCTTGATAAGTTTCACTAGTTTATCCCAATCTCCTTTTTACGGGAAATTGCGCTATTATCATATGTCCTCAGAAAACGGTCCGCAACTACCTGCATATGCAGCGAATGCCATTTCGGCGGAATTTGGATATAAATACAAACTCAAAAAATACTGGACAGCAGAAGTAGCTAGTTCCCTCACTAGCTCTTTTTTGAATTCGAACTCAGTACCTACAAGTCGCTATGAAATCGGTCTTTTTGATCAGGCCAACCTCAGCAATCAAACATTTTTAACTCGAATCGAGAAATTAAATCTTCAATACGCTAAAAATAATTTCAAACTTACTGTAGGCCGACAAGTTATCAATACCCCTTTCATAAACCCACAGGACGGCCGTATGCACCCGAGTGCCGTGGGGGGAATGTTTGGCCAATACAAACATTGGGAATTCGCCTACCTTTATGAAATATCACCCCGAGGAACTATGGGATGGTCTTCCGTTGCCTCTTCTATAGGTTATTATCCTGTTGGCATTAATACAATGGGACTAAAATCGAGCTATGCTGGCCAATTAAAAAGTAATGGCATCTTAATCACGGGTTTCAACCAACAAATCAATAAGAGCCTTGGCATTAAATTTTCAAATCTATTCGTAGATCAAATTTCAAATACGGCGTTCATTCAAGTAGAAAATCAAAAGAAAATTGGAAATAGCCGACTTACCTTAGGTATACAAGCGATAAAACAACATGCATTGGGGAATAATTTATTTGACGAAAAAAATCAACATGCCGCAAGCTGGGGATTAAAATTAGCCCTAGAAAATAAACGATGGAGTACCTCGATCAACTTTAATCAAATCAGCTCAGAAGGAAGATATCTCATGCCAAGAGAATGGGGGAAAGATCCTTTTTATACGTTTATGCCCCGAGAACGCAATGAAGGATTTGGAGGGGTAAAAGCCGTCGTAATTCGAGGTATGTATCAATTCCCTAAACTACAGCTTAAAATTCAGCCGTCTGTAGGTTATTTTAACCTCCCTACTATTGAAAATTATTATTTGAACAAATATGGTATGCCTTCCTACCTGCAATCAAATATTGAAATCAATTGGGATGCACAAAAAATAGCAAAAGGGCTAGATGTTCAGTTTGTCTATGTAAACAAAAGTAAGCAAGGAGATACAGTCGATAATCCTAAATACAACTTAAATAAAGTTGATATGAGCACGTGGAATTTCATTGTAAATTACACTTTATAAATTTTCATCGGCTTGTGATAAAAATCACGATATAGCCATGAATTTATCAAGAGATTTGTGACAACAAAAGAATAAAACCCATTTATGGAAATCATAGGCTATTTTGCTTCATTGCTCATTGGAATTTCACTTGGATTAATCGGCGGTGGTGGATCCATTTTAACCGTGCCCGTTTTGGTCTATTTATTCGGTGTGGATCCCATCTTAGCTACAGCTTATTCCCTATTTGTTGTAGGTGCCAGTTCTTTGGTTGGGGCTATTCCCAAATACAATCAAGGCTTAATTAACGTCAAAACGGCTATCATTTTCGGTATTCCATCCATTGCAGCGGTCTACGCAACACGAAAATTCATTGTCCCGCTAATACCCGCCGAAGTATTTACTGTAGGAGAATTTGTGGTTACAAAATCAATCTTAATGATGGTCTTGTTTGCTATTCTCATGGTTTCAGCTTCCATTTCCATGATTCGTGGAAAATGCGAGCAATGTGAAAAGGAGAAATTAAGCACTTATGTTGAGGAGGAACAAGTATTCAACTATCCAATGATCTTAATCGAAGGCGCAGTCGTAGGAACGTTAACAGGTTTAGTTGGTGCCGGAGGTGGCTTCTTAATCATACCTGCCTTGGTGATGCTATCCAAACTGTCCATGAAACAGGCCGTAGGCACATCTTTATTAATCATAGCTGCCAAATCCTTAATCGGATTTACAGGCGACTTAGGTCACCAAATCATCGATTGGAAATTACTATTGACTGTCACAGGACTTGCCATCGTAGGTATTTTCTTTGGTGACATGTTAAGCAAAAAAGTAGACGGAAATAAATTAAAAGTGGGATTCGGTTGGTTTGTATTAGTGATGGGTATTTACATCCTAATCCAACAATTAGCCTTCCCTATCAAATAGATCAACATTCACAGCATAATAATTACCTAAATGAAAGTAGAACAAATTTACACAGGATGTTTAGCACAAGGTGCTTATTACATTGAAAGCAATGGAGAAGCGGCGATCATTGATCCACTTCGTGAGGTTCAACCTTACATCGAAAAAGCGGAGCGCAATAATGCCAAAATCAAATACGTTTTTGAGACACACTTTCATGCCGATTTCGTTTCGGGCCACTTGGACCTTTCAGCAAAAACGGGCGCACCGATTGTCTATGGCCCCAATGCTAGCTGTGGTTTTGATTGCATTTCAGCAACCGATGGTCAAGAATTTCCTTTAGGAAATGTGAAAATCCGCGTGATTCATACACCCGGACATACCATGGAATCGACGTGCTTTTTATTGATCGACGAAACTGGAAAAGAAACGAGTTTATTCTCGGGAGATACTTTGTTCATTGGCGACGTAGGCCGACCGGATTTAGCCCAAAAAGTCATCGCTGATTTAACACAAGATATTTTAGCTGGTCATTTGTACGACTCGTTGCGGAACAAAATCATGCCTTTGGCGGACGATATTATTGTTTATCCTGGGCATGGTGCGGGTTCAGCTTGTGGTAAAAACATGAGCAAGGAAACAACAGATACCTTAGGCAATCAGAAACAAGTGAATTATGCTTTAAACCCAGCCTTATCAAAAGAAGAGTTCAAAAAAGAAGTCTTAACAGGACTCGTGGCACCTCCCGCTTATTTCCCACTGAATGTCTTGATGAATATCAAAGGCTATGATTCGATTGACAAGGTTTTGGAGAGAGGCCAACATGCCTTAAGTCCAGAGGGTTTTGAAGCTGCGGCAAACGAGACAAGTGCGTTGATTTTAGATACAAGAGACCCTCAAACATTTGCTGCGGGTTTTGTGCCAAACTCGATCAACATCGGAATCGATGGATCTTTTGCTCCATGGGTGGGCACTTTGATTCCTGACATTAAACAAGAAATCTTGTTAGTAACTGATGAAGGTCGCGAGGAGGAAGTAATTACAAGATTAGCGCGCGTGGGATATGATTTCACCATTGGATATTTAAAAGGAGGCTTTGCAACTTGGAAAGCTTCAGGCAAAGAAGTAGATAGCATCGAATCCATCGATGCAGACGAATTATTGAAACGTGTCAATGCCGGTGAAGGTGAAATTTTAGACGTTCGCAAGAACTCGGAATATTTGTCGGAGCACGTCGTTGACGTCGAAAATGCCCCTTTGGATTTCATCAATGAAAGCATGTTGAAGATCAACAAAGACAAAACCTATTTCGTACACTGTGCGAGTGGGTATCGTTCAATGATCTTTAATTCTACCTTGCGTGCCCGCGGATTTGATAATTTAATCGATGTCAAAGGAGGATTTAAAGGGATCAAAGAATCGGAGAATTTTCCATTAACAGAATACGTTTGTCCTTCAACCCTTTTATAATCATGGAAGAATTACTAGATGATCCGACAACTACGGTTGTCGACGTACGCGAGACCAACGAATTTGCCATGGGGCATTTTGATGGAGCGATTAACATTCCATTGGGAATAATTCCCTTGCGATTAAATGAATTCAAGGCAATGAATGGCCCTATCGTCCTCTATTGTCGAAGCGGAAACCGTTCAGGTATGGCGATGAATTTGCTCAAGCAAGCAGGCATTACTGAAGTTTACAATGGTGGAGGCTTACAGGATATGCTTGTTTACCAAGATTAAATCAATGTCATTAGGAACCCCAGGCTAAAGCCTGGGGTAAAATCATTACTCTTATGCTCTCAAACCTTATACAAAACTGGAACCTCATGCGCATCATCCGACTCGTAATCGGTGGGTATGCTATGATTGAGGCTTTTAGGGGACAAGACACGCTGATGGGCCTACTTGGCTTTGTGCTTTTAGGCATGGCCATACTTAATGTCGGCTGTGGTGCACAAGGCTGCGGAATTCCCATTCAAAAATCCAATCAAAAAGACCCGGAAGAATTAAGCTATGAAGAAATTCATTCGAAATAATTTGTGGCCAATCATTGGGACAATATCCGGCGGCTTCGTCGGATATTTTTATTGGAGAGATATGGGTTGTTCCACTGGAACCTGCCCAATCACGAGCAAGCCCATGAATAGCATCATTTACTTTGCTGTGCTTGGTTACTTGCTGATTGGAACCATTGCTAAGGCTAGAACTAAGAGTTAAGAGCTAAGAAATAAGAGGTAAGAGGTAAGAACGAAGAGTTAAGAGAGAAATGAATAAATTTGCCAAAATATTTAACCTAGCGACTAGCGACTAGCGACTAGCGACTAGCGACAACTGACAGCTGACTACTGACAGCTGACTACAGACAACTGACTACAGACAACTGACTGCAGACAACTGACTACGGACTACGGACTTAAAGACTAAATTTTAACTTACATGATCGAAACAATTACCCAACCCTGGCCTTGGTATACGGCAGGAATTATCATCGGACTTATTGTCCCAACCCTGTTGATTTTAGGGAATAAGCACTTTGGCATTTCGGCCAATTTACGTCACATGTGCGCAGCTTGCTTCCCAAGCGACATCCCCTTTTTCAAATACGATTGGAAAAAAGAATCTTGGAATTTATTCTTCATCGGCGGAATTTTCATCGGTGGATTTATCGCAGCGCATTTCTTGGGATCGGATGCTCCTATCGTCATTCATCCTGCCTTGCAAAAGGAGTTAGCCACGTATGGAATTACAGACCTTTCGGGCATGGTACCGACCCAACTATTTGCATTACATGATGTATTCACACTACGTGGCTTCATGATGATGGTCGGCGGTGGATTTCTCGTAGGATTCGGAACGCGCTATGCAGGAGGATGCACATCTGGACACGCAATTATGGGATTATCGGATTTGCAATGGCCGTCTTTGGTCGCAACTATTTGTTTTATGATTGGCGGATTTGTGATGGCCAATCTCATTTTACCATTCATTTTAAGCCTATAAGTATGAAAACGCAAAAAGAAGAAACGGATTTTGAAGTACGGTCACTCGACACCATGTGTGTGAATGAATCCAATTTAAGCCATCCATGGTGGTATAATTTTAAATATTTAGCAGTAGGTATCGTTTTTGGAGTGGTATTTGTGAAGGCGGAAATCATCTCTTGGTTTCGCATTCAGGAAATGTTCCGCTTACAAAGTTTTCACATGTACGGAGTGATCGGTACGGCTGTTGTCGTAGGTGCTATTTCTGTATTTTTGATCAAAAAATTCAAGATTAAAACTATACACGGCGAGGAAATCACCTTCACGGACAAAAAGTTTAATAAAGGCCAAATTTATGGCGGTTTAATCTTCGGTCTAGGTTGGGCAGTGACGGGTGCATGTCCAGGGCCTTTATTCGCTCAATTAGGAACTGGCGTCCTAGCTATTTCCATTGTCATTCTCAGCTCCATTGCGGGCACTTGGGTCTATGGAAAGTTTAGGGATCAATTACCGCATTAGAGGTAAGAATTAAGAGTGAAGAGGCAAGAGATTAGAAGTGGGATTCAGTTTTCTGAGTCCCATTTATTTATTCATTTTATGTAGAGACGCGACACTTCGCGTCTATTTTTTTACACGCAGTTATCATTATACTAATGTCAAACGTCCAAAGTCTAACGTCTAATACACGCGAAGTATCGCGTCTCTACAAACCAAACCACCTCACTCATCACTCTTACTTCGTAACTCTATCTTTGATCGCTTTATACGGCCCAAACTTATGCTGCTCCTCCGAGAACGGATCTGCATAAGGACCAAAGGGATGATCGAATGGCTTCTTGGCAATTTTAGGCCAATCGTTTGATAAATCTTTTAATGGTCTTGGCATCGAGTTGACGTAGGCCGCCACATCCCAAGCTTCTTCGTCAGTTAATTGTGGTTTCTCATAGGTTGTACCTAGTGGCATATTGTATTTGACATAGCCGGCAAAATTTGAAATACGGAACAAGCCCGCTCCCACATTATAACTGTTTTTGCCCCAAAGCGGTGGATAGGTATAAGATTTTCCATTGGATGCCAACACCCCACCCCCATCAGCCTGATGACAAGACTGACACTTGGCAGCGTACACTTCCGCCCCTTTGGTCGGGTCACAAGCACGCTTCATGAATTTTAATTTAAAAATCCCTGACCCTTTGGGCGCGACTCCTTTTGCTACATCAGACCCCAACCAGTGAATATAGGCCAAAATAGCACGCATTTCCTTACTCGTAGAATCCAATGCCTTACCGTTTAAACTCCGTTCAAAACAATCATTTACACGTTTAATCTGATTCTCAATCTTGCCCGAACGCGCGCGAAATTTGGGGTAGGTTGACTCAACGGCGAAATAATTATTTCCCCAAGGTTGAGTCCCCGCATTTAAATGACAATTTTGACAATTCATCCCATTCGACATCGCCCTCACGGAACCCTTTGGCCCTAAATAATCCGATGTATGTGCAATCAATTCCCGACCATATAAAACCAATTCCTTCTCCTCCGGACGCAAATACATCATCCGCCAATCTGACGGTGCGGTCCATAGATGCGTAAAATTTGAATCTGGCTGCGTATATACTTGCGTCGAATCCGACATGGTTTCGCTCCGATTTGCCTGATATAAATCAAAAGTCAATAATCCCATGAGGGCAATTAACAATGTATATAGAAACGTTGTGAGTACAGGAAAAGATTTAATGGCGTTTGAT
Organism: Aquirufa sp. TARAVU-A1A; assembly: GCF_054558675.1. Taxonomy (NCBI): domain Bacteria; kingdom Pseudomonadati; phylum Bacteroidota; class Cytophagia; order Cytophagales; family Flectobacillaceae; genus Aquirufa; species Aquirufa sp. TARAVU-A1A. The sequence goes on along the minus strand of NZ_JBPXKP010000009.1, from coordinate 70,071 downwards.
GACACGAGATAGAAAATTAAATGAACTCAAAATTAATTCTTGAAATTCAGCTGTTAGGTGACAAATATCACGCTTTGCCTGCAACTTAACTTATAATATTACAAATAAATCTTCTAAATGTTAATCATGAAAACACACCATCAAATAGTAATCGTCGGCGGAGGTAATGCAGGTATCTCTATCGCTTCCCAATTGTTACGCAAAGATGCCTCTTTGGACATTGCCATCATCGATGGGGCAAAAAAACATTATTACCAACCCGCCTGGACATTAGTTGGCGGAGGGGAATTCAACATTCAAGATACAGAAAGAGATGAAGCATCGGTCATTCCTGCGGGTACGACCTGGATCCAACAAATGGTGAGCGGATTTAAACCTGAAGAAAATAAAGTATACTTGGCTGATGGAACGGCAATTCAATATGAATACTTGATTACGGTACCGGGGATTCAAGTGAACTGGGGAGAAATCAAAGGATTAAAAGAAAACCTGGGTAAAAATGGGGTTTGTTCCAACTACAGTTTTGAATCTGCGCCCTATACATGGGAATGCATCCAACAAACAAAAGGAGGAAAAGCTATTTTCACCAATCCACATACGCCAATTAAATGTGGAGGAGCCCCACAAAAAATCATGTATTTGGCAGCCGATTATTTTCGCAAAAATGGCGTTAATTCACAAGTAGAATTTTGGAGCGGTGGAACCAGGGTTTTTGGGGTAGAGAAATATGAAAATACACTGAAAAAGGTAATTGCTCACTATGGCATCAACACGCAGTTTTTTGTCAAATTAGTTGAAATTGATGGAGCAGCTAAAATCGCCAAATTTGTGGGAATAGGTGATTCAAACAAAGATCAGGTTTACGAAGTAGCATTTGATATGATTCATGTGACGCCACCACAATCCGCTCCAGATTTCATTAAATCAAGTCCAATCGCAAATGCTGCCGGTTGGATCGATGTAGAAAAACATACGCTGCAACATAATACATACAAAAATATATTTGCTTGTGGAGATGCAGCTAATCTACCCGTTTCCCGCACGGGTGCTGCCATACGAAAGCAAGCGCCAGTTTTGGTTCATAATTTACTAGCTTTAATAAAAGGGGAAGAAATGAATGCCTTCTATAATGGTTATTCGTCATGTCCAATTATTACCGGTTATAACAAATTGGTTTTAGCGGAATTTGATTACAATAATACGCCTACGGAAACATTTCCTTTCGATCAATCCAAAGAAAGATGGTCGATGTATCAAATGAAAAAACATATCCTTCCCTATTTATATTGGAATCAGATATTACCGGGGAAGATGTAAAATAAAGAAGGCCGCTCATTTTCGCGGCCTTCGATTAATATTTTAAGTAAGCCCAGCCGGCTTCTTGTTTGAGTACAACCTCAGCAACGCCGGATGGAACCGTTCCTGCTTGTGGAAGAATCGTTGTACGATCGATTTTACGTTCGCGGATGGTATTTTCACAAGCTTTAAAGAGAACCCCGGAAGCTGCTAATTCAGCAATTTTTGCTTTTTGAGTCGTTTTGTTGTCGATTAAAATGGATATTCCTGCGCCATGTGCGACCAACTCAATTTGCGTTGTCGCACCTAGAGCTGTCTGTAGATTGGAGATGTTTTTCAACGCACCATGCCAAACCAAAGTATCCGATGTATTTAGTTGAACAACAACTTTATGAACCGGATTTTGCGCATGTGCGGCAAAGCCAAACAACATACCTACAAGTAAAGTAAAGAAAGATTTTTTCATAGCTATTATTTTTCCTCCAAACTACCTAATTTTCAGAATGAAAGCAACTTGGAATGAACGTTACCAAAATTCAACGTACCAATATGGAATCAATCCAAATGATTTCCTATCCGAACAATTACAGGGCTTACAACCTGGACGAATTCTTGTTCCTGCCGCAGGCGAAGGCCGCGACATGGTTTATGCCGCAAAATTGGGTTGGGAGGCATATGGTTTTGACCTAAGTGAACAAGGCGAAGCAAAAGCAATCAAATTAGCTCGAGACCAACAAGTAAATATCCATTTCAAATGCACGGACGCCTTCAAAATCAATTACCCATTGGAATCTTTCGATGTGATTGCATTAAGTTTTTTCCATCTACCCCCTGAATTGAGAAAAGCTTTTCATCAGCGTTGTGTGACCTGGCTTAAACCTGGAGGTCGAATTATATTAGAAGGATTCAACAAAAGTCAATTGGGCAAAACATCCGGTGGCCCTAAACAAGTTGATTGGTTATTTAGCTCACAAGAATTAGCCGAGGATTTTCAGGGATTAACTGTACAACTAATTGAAGAGAAAGACCGCCTGTTGGATGAAGGCCCCTTGCATCAAGGAATAGCATCCGTTATTCAATTTACAGCGATTAATTAATTCTCTTTTTTCCAAACAACATTGCCAATATGCTTTTTAATTTCTTGGATTTTTTTCTTCTGTATGAAAAAATTGACCGTACCGAAAACGAGTAAAATGCATGCCCCAATATAAAATATCCATGCAGCCCAAAATTGCTCAGGCAAACCCAATAAATTATGTACACTGAGCCCTGCGACAAAAAAATAGAGTCCCGTACGTACAAAGGCCAAAAATGTCGTTTGATTCGCCATGATTGTTCGTTGGATAGCCAACTTTTCCCGTAGGATTAATTCGTTTTGTGGCATATTGTTAAGTTCAATAAGAGACAAATATCACGAAAAACGCATTAGTTAGCGTCTATATTTGTCTAAAATAAAAGGAAAAAATGATACAATTCTTTAAAAAATTATTGGGCTTGGGGCCCGCTATTGATATTCAAGGACTTATCGCGAATGGCGCAAAAATTGTTGATGTTCGCACTCCTGCTGAATACAAAGATGGGCATGTCAAAGGATCCATTAATCTTCCATTACAAACTTTAGGCAGCCAAATGAACAAATTGAAGAAAGATGAGGTTATTATAACCTGTTGTCGTTCGGGGAGTAGAAGTGGCATGGCGCGCCGCCAACTACTTGCCGCAGGTTTCACGCAGGTGTATAATGGTGGTCCTTGGAACGGCTTAGTGAAGTAAGAGTGAAGAGGTATGAAGTCCGAAGTCAAAAAGTCCGGAGGTGTAATTGCTTAAGCCTTAGCTTCGGATTAGCATCTTCTGGACTATTTCCGTCCGGACTAACCACTGACAACTGACCACTAAAAACTCCTCCGGACTTCGGACTATTTCCCTCCGGAATTAATAATACTTAAACATTTAAATGCCTGTGACTAGCGACTAGTGACTAGCTACTTTTACCCATGAGCAAATTCGCAGAACTTTTAAAATCACCTGAACCGGTATTGGTCGACTTCTCCGCGGAGTGGTGTGGGCCATGCAAACAGCTAAAACCTATCCTAGAACAGGTCAAATCGAAAGTAGGTACTTCAGCCAAAATCATAAAAATAGACGTGGATAAAAACCGTTCTTTGGCTGAAAAATTCCAAATTCGATCTGTCCCTACATTAATATTATTCAAAGACGGAAAATCCGTTTGGCGTCAATCCGGCGTTATTCCGGCGAGTACACTGGAAGGGATTATTAAACAGCATACTAGTCGTTAGTCGCTAGTCGCTAGTCACTAGTCATTAGTCGCTAGTCATTAGTCGCTAGTTGCTGGACTTTTTTACTAGTTTTAGTTAACTCTTAACTCTTAATTCTTAACTCATTCCTAACTCTTAGTTTTCAATAAAATTTGTCATGAAAAAAACACTCATTTCCCTAATCCTCTCGCTATCCCTGCTAGCCTGTACTACACAGAAAGGAAAAAAAGACCTTAGTGCAAGCGAATTTCAAAGCGAAATTAAATCAGCCGAAGCGGGTCAAATTCTAGATGTTCGTACCATTGACGAATACAACACGGGTCACATCGCAGGAGCTGTATTAGCAGATATTTCGAGCAATTTATTTCAAGAAGTGACCAACAAATTAGACAAATCAAAACCTGTATACGTGTACTGCCTCTCCGGTGGTCGCTCAGGGGAAGCAGCTAATCAGCTCCAACAAATGGGATTTAAGTCAGTCATTAATTTATCCGGTGGCATGCTAGCATGGCAGTCGGCAAATTTACCTCTCACCACCAACACATCCGGTCCAGCCGTATCCGAGGGAATGAGTTTGGCAGATTTCGACCAACAAATCAAAGATAAAAAGCTCGTCATCGTTGACTATAACGCTACTTGGTGTGGTCCATGTAAACAGTTAAGCCCTGTGTTAGAAGCCTGGGTAAAAGAACAAAAAGGTAAAGTCGAGTTGATTAAAATCGATGTAGATGCAAATCAGGGTTTAGCCAAAGCGAAGCAAATTGAATCCATCCCCTATTTAGAGTTTTACAAAGACGGAAAATTAGCTGATAAACAAATTGGAATGAGCGAACCGAATGAAATGAAGAGTAATTGGGCGAAAATTCTATTGTAATTCCCCTTTTCATGTTAGGTAAAGACGCGATGTATCGCGTCTTTTTTTTGGGACAACTAGAAGACAATTTCCCGACAACTCATTCGTCGCCATACGATTATCGCTGATGTCACGGTCAACAAGGCTATCACCCAAATTCCCATTTCAAAGCCAAAATAATTCACCAATACACCGGTCAACAAAGCTCCAATCGCATAGCCCAAATCTCGCCAGAAACGAAAAACACCCAAACTCTTAGCCCGGTCTAATGGATGCGTATAGCCCGAAATCGCGGTTAAAAAAGTGGGATAAACGATGGCTGTACCTAAACCCAAAAAGACCGATAAAATCGCATACTGCATAAAACTAGAAGCAAACACAAAACCCATCAAAGTGATGCCCTGCGCAAACATCCCCCATTTCAATAATACCTTTGAACAAATCAAATCAGCCAACCGTCCCGTAAACAACTGAGCCACTCCCCAAACCATTGGATAAATAGCCGTTATCAAACCTGTGTCCACCAATGAAAAGCCCTTGGCATGCAGTAACATCGGAAATAACCCCCAAACCATTCCATCATTCAAATTATTCATTAATCCCGCTTGAGTCACAGATCCCAAATTCGGGTGTCTCCAAGTCGTATCCCATAAAACAGATTTCAACCGAGGTAAAATACTCGCTTCCGATGCTTGCTGGACATGCGCCGCCGTATCCCGAACAAAAAATATAGTCAAAAACAAACCTAGTAAAACAAAACCAATCCCCAGGTAAAATGGATAGGGTCGTAAGCCATATTGATCCGCCAACCAGCCCGTTAGAAAGGCCACAAGCCCAACCGAAACATAACCCGCAAATTCATTGATTCCCATCGCTAGCCCTCTATTTTGATTCCCCACTAAATCAATTTTCATGGTCACTGTGCTCGACCAAGCCAAACCTTGATTGATTCCCAACAATACATTGGCAGCTACTATCCAGCCCCATGAAGGAGCCCACATAAAAATAAAAGGAATCGGAATAGCGATAAACCAACCCAAGATCAATACATTTTTCCGACCCAATTGATTGGCAAAATGTCCAGCTAAATAATTAAATAGGGCTTTGGTGATTCCAAAAACGATGATAAAGGAAAAGATAGCTTGCGCCGATTGGATAGCAAAAACCTCATTCGCTAATCGAGGAAAAATTGACCGTTCTAAACCGATCATCCCGCCAACGAGCGCATTGATAAGAACCAACAAGCTGAATTGTTGCCAATTTTGACGTAATCCAAGTAGATTTTTCATGGTAAGATAAATACTCAAGCAATTTGAATATTCCTTACCCTAATATATTTATCAAATGTTAAATTAACTTTTCTTCGCCCGAATTCGACTTAAGCTAACTTGCGTGATACCCAAGTATGAGGCGATATATTTTAATGGGACCCGACGCAACACCTCAGGTTGCTCCTGGGCTATAAGTTGGTAACGCTCATCTGCTGTATGAAACTGTAAATTTTCGATGCGCTGAATCGTTTGAACATAAGCACCCTCAAATAAGCGTGAGAACAATCGCTCGATATCCCGATGAGTATCGTATAAGCCAAAGAGTTCTTTGGTAGAAATCGACCAAACTTCAGCGTCTTCCAACACTTGAATCGCCTTTTTACTTGGCACCCCTGCAAAAAGGCTCTCAGCACGCGCAATCAAACATAATGGCTCATAAAATCCTTCGGTTACATCATTCCCATCATGGAAATAATAAATACGAGCTAAACCCGTTTTCAAAAAATAAAGCGTTTTACAGGTTTGACCTATATGCTGTAAATCATGATTTTTAGAAATGGATTGTGTTTGAATGAGCGACTTTAAAGCCTCTTCAGATGATTCCGATAAGTGAGAAATTTGCTTAAAATGTGAAATCAGCTCGTGAGACATAATTTATTACCCAATTTGTTGAGACGCGATACCTCGCGCCTACACCCAATTATTTATCCTTCTCAAACCCCAAAGACACCGAATTCACGCAATAGCGTAAGCCTGTTTCCGTAGGACCATCATCAAAAACATGACCCAAATGACCACCACATTTTGCACAGGTAATTTCTATGCGACGCATACCTAACGTTAAATCAGGAGTTTCTTTGATAACGCCCGCTTTGATTTCTTTGTCGAATGAAGGCCAACCGCAGTGTGAATCAAATTTGGAGTCCGACTTAAACAAACGTGTACCACAACCTCTACAAGTATAATATCCTTTTTCCACATGCATCAAAAACTTACCCGTATATGGCCGTTCCGTTCCCTTTTGACGCAAAATATAAAATTCTTCCTCACTTAATTTAGCCTTCCATTCGGCTTCTGAAGTAGGTAATTGATCCATCGATATCGTTGATTTAGGTGCTTGACTACATGCCTGAAAAGCAAATGCCCAGACAAACAAGAAATAAGAAAATGATTTCATAGCATTTCGTTTCAGGTTAAACGAAAAATGTGAGCAAATGTTTTACTCGATCAAATCACCCAAGAACATTAAATATGGGGTCTCCGCTGGCGCATCAATATCCTTGTAGCGGTGATAATTCCCCAAAATCAAATTCTGAATGGTCTTTTTCAAACGCTTCCAACGAGCTTCCGGTAAATTAGCCCGACGATCCCAATAATCAATACGCGTGTCCAAAGGTTCAAACCGTTGATTCGGAAATTTAGCCGAAACTGCCTTACGAAGCTCCACCAAAAACTCCAACTTCTTTCGGTAGGGTCCTACTTTATCTTCATGCGGACGCTGAATACGCTCCCACAAAGATGGTGGCGTTCCTTGGTTTCCTTTAACGCCCACTTGTTGTTCGGAATGCAAACGGTATTGAACATAAGTAGCTGGAATAAAATCAATCTTATTTTCCAAAGCTGCCGCCAAACCAATCCAAGCATCATGTAAGAAATAACTAGGGAGATTGGTAGGGAACGGGGTAACTCGATCTACAAAACGCTTACGAACACCCATTGTACAGCCCGTTACACGGTTACCATCCAATAAAATATCCACAGATTTACCCATTTTCCAATCCAGTTGTTGCTCCTCCCGAAAACGAAAAGTCGACCACAAACGCTTTCCTGAAATTTGGCCAAATTCATCCACCAAAACTGCATCTGTAAAAACGACTTCTGCATCCTCATGGTGATTAAAATAAGTAGCTATACGCTCGATTTTTTGGGGATCCCAAAAATCATCTTGATCCGCGGGAAAAATATAATCACCTGTACAAAGTGTAAGTGCTTTTTGGAAATTTTGATACGTTCCTAATCGAGTCGGATTTTGATGAATCTGCAAAGGCAAGCGATCCTTGAATTGCTCGAGAATCAACATGGTACGGTCCGAAGAACCCTCATCACACACAATTACCTCGTCGGGCGGTAAGGTCTGATCAACCAAACTACTCAACTGCGTCCGGAGAAATTTCTCTCCATTCAAGGTACAAAGTGCAACAGATATCTTCAAAACTAATCCATTAATGGGCTTCCAACCAGTTCATACCAACGCCAATGCCCGTCTCAATCTTCACGCCTAAATCCAAGGCCTGACACATAATTTCATCAATGTGCGTACGAAGGTAATCAATTTCTGAAACATGCGCATCAAAAACCAATTCATCATGTACGGTCAGAATCATGCGAGATTTCAAGTTTTCCCGTTCAATAAACGCCTGAATCTGAATCATGGCCACTTTAATCATATCAGCCGCAGAACCTTGAATCGGTGCATTGATCGCATTTCGTTCCGCAAAACTCCGCTCATTCATATTGGATGACAAAATATCACGCAAATACCGACGGCGACCTAAGACCGTTTCCACATAACCCAACTCGCGAGCTTGTGTAATGGTCGTGTCCATAAAGGCTTTGACACCCGGAAACTCCACAAAATATTGATCAATAATTTCCTTCGCTTCGGTCCGAGAAATCCCTAAAGATCCCGCTAAACCAAAAGCAGATTGACCATAAATAATTCCAAAATTGACCGCTTTGGCTCTTCTTCGCAATTCGGATGTCACTTCGTCTAAGCTTACTTTGAATACCTTGGCTGCCGTGGCTTTATGTACGTCAATTCCTTGATTAAAGGCATTTAACATGGCCTCATCCTTAGCAAAAGCTGCCATAATCCGCAACTCGATTTGCGAATAATCGGCCGATAAAATCTGAAAATCAGCATTGCGAGGAATGAATGCCTTACGTATCTCCCGACCACGCGGTGTTCGAATTGGGATATTTTGCAAGTTGGGATCCTTCGAAGACAAACGTCCCGTTGCCGTTACCGCCTGCATGAAGGATGTATGGATACGACCTGTTTTCGGCGAAATCAATTGAGGTAATGCATCGACATAGGTCGACTTCAATTTCTGTAACTCTCTAAAGTCCAAAATCAAACGCGCAATTTCATGCTCCGATTCCAATTTGGATAAAATCTCCTCTCCTGTCTGGTATTGGCCCGTTTTCGTTTTCTTAGCTTTGGGATCTAATTTCAATTTCTCAAACAGAATCTCACCCAATTGCTTAGGTGATGCGACATTAAACTCTTGCCCGGCAACTTCAAAGATTTTTTGTTGGACCTCGCGCGAATCCGTTTCTAAGGTCTTTGACATCTCTTGTAAAAAGGCCACATCCAAATTAACCCCCTCACATTCAATCTTCGATAAGACGCGTGCCAAAGGCAATTCGACCTCGTTCAATAATTCGATCGCTTTTGGATTCTTGCTCAATTGCTCATCCAAGAAAGGCTTGAGTTGCAAGGTAATATCTGCATCTTCAGCCGCATATTCTTTGATATCCTCCAAAGCAACATCACGCATATTGCCTTGTTTGGCCCCTTTTTTACCGATCAAGGTCTCTATCGACAAAGGTTCATAGCTCAAATAGGCCATGGACAAAGCGTCCATGTTGTGGCGCTTTTCCGGTTCGATGAGGTAATGAGCCAGCATCGTATCATAGGTAGCACCTTTGATTTCCACACCATAATTGGCCAACACACTCATATCGTATTTGATATTTTGTGCAACCTTTTGAATGGCCTCATTCGCAAACAAATCCTTGAATAAATCCACTTGCGTTTGCGCCTCCGCCTGATTTTCCGGTAATGGCACATAAAAAGCTTCACCTTTTCGGTAGGCAAATGACATCCCTACGAGTTCAGCCTCAACCGCTGTTAAACTGGTGGTTTCCGTATCAAAACAGAAGGAATCTTGTCGGCCTAAAAATCCAATTAAAGATTTTATCGCTGCTTCCCCTTGTACCAAATGGTATTGATGCGCCGTATTGGCCAAATTACTAAAATGCGAGACTTTTTCTTCTTCCTCTTCAGCCATCATGAAATCAGCCGGAGCAGCTGCCGGCGAACCAAACATATCCATTTGATTAGCAGCCACTTTGGGGCTTGCTTTGGCTTTCGGAGCAGCAGGCTCAGGATCTTCGCCCAAGATTCTCCGACGTAAAGTTCTGAATTCTAATTCGTCCAATAAAGGTTCCAACAAATCCTTCTTGGGTGCAGTAATAACTAATTTATCTTCATCGTATTCAATGGGCACTTCACACAAGATGGTTGCCAAATGACGGGATAGCATGCCTTGCTCTTGGAAATTCTCCAGGTTTTCACGCAGCTTACCTTTTAATTTATCCGTATTCTTGAACAGGTTCTCCATGGAACCATATTCTTCGATGAGCTTTTGAGCTGTCTTTTCTCCAACTCCCGGAACGCCCGGAATATTGTCCACGGCATCACCCATTAGCCCCAACATATCAATAACTTGGTCAACATGTTGGATGTTCCATTTGGCACAGACCTCTTTGGGACCTAAAATCTCCACGCCCTTGCCCATGAAGGCAGGCTTGTACATTTTGATTCGCTCCTCTACTAATTGGCCATAATCCTTGTCGGGCGTCATCATATACACCTCAATATCCGGATTGGCACGCACGGCTTTTTTGGCAATTGTCCCGATGATGTCATCGGCTTCGTAGCCGTCCAAAATCAAAATAGGAATATCCATCGCCTCCACTAATTTCTTCACATAGGGAATGGCAACGGTGATATCTTCTGGTTGTTCCTGCCGCTGAGCCTTGTAGGGCGTATATTCGACGTGACGGAACGTAGGTGCCGAGGTATCAAAGGCAACCCCCAAGTAATCAGGCTTTTCCTTTTGAATAACTTCCAAAATGGTGTTTGTAAAACCAAAAACGGCACTTGTATTTAAGCCTTTTGATGAAATTCGGGGTGTTTTAGCGAACGCAAAATGGGCACGATAAATCAGCGCCATGGCATCAAAAAGGAATAATTTTTTCATAGAAATTGACTAAATTTGAACGAGCAGAAAGCCCGCTCAAAGATAAGAAATAAAAATTCTGAATTATGAATTTAGCCGCCCTTCGTGAGAATTATCAAAAAGGTGAACTATTGGAAACAACGGTGCACCAAGACCCCATCGAACAATTTAAAGTTTGGTTTCAGGAGGCTTCAAATGCCAAAGTTCCTGAGCCGAATGCCATGTTTTTGAGCACCGTTGGGCACGATCATAAACCGGCAGGGCGAATTGTCTTATTAAAACATGTAGATGAGGCTTTCTCTTTTTTCACCAATTACCATTCCCGGAAAGGGGCGGAATTAGCGCATCATGCACAGGCATCACTTACATTCTTTTGGGGCGAATTAGAGCGTCAAGTACGCATCGAAGGCCGAGTACATAAGATGTCGGAGGTCCTTTCTACAGAATATTTCCACCAACGACCGCGCGAATCGCAGTTGGGCGCATGGGTTTCCGATCAAAGTTCTCGGGTTGAATCACGCGAATATTTAGAGCAACGCTATGCGGAATTAGCCAAAGAATACGAGGGAAAAGAAATCCCAAAACCTGCGCATTGGGGAGGTTATGAATTAATTCCGGATTATTTCGAATTCTGGCAAGGTCGGCCGTCGCGATTACATGACCGGATTGTATATGAGAAAACGGGGCAGAGCTGGGAGCGGTATCGGATAGCACCATAGATTGGACGTTAGACGTTAGACGTTGGACTTTAGACGTTGGACTTTAGACGTTGGACTTTAGACGTTGGACTTTAGACGTTGGACTTTAGACGTTGGACTTTAGACGTTGGACTTTAGACGTTTGAGGTGACTTCCCTACGGACTCCGGACTATTTCCCTCCGGACTGACAACTGAAGACTGACAACTCCCCTCGGACTCCGGACTATTTCCCTCCGGACTGACAACTGACGACTGACATCTCCCTTCGGACTCCGGACTATTTCCCTCCAGACTAAGCACTGACTACTGACAACTCCCTTCGGACTCTGAACTATTTCCCTCCGGACTAAGCACTGACTACTGACAACTCCCCTCAGACTCCGGACTCTTTTCCTCCGGACTGACAACTGACCACTGACAACACCCTTCGGACTCCGGACTAATCCCCTCCGGACTGACGACTATCGCCTGACTATTTTATCAGTTTTTAATTCTTTTTCCGAATTAGACTTCTTTGTTTTTGCATCTAAGTTTGTTTTCAAATAAACAGCTCATGCAAAAGCCACAAAACTACCCGATTAGCGATCCAAACTTTGAGACTTCTATTTTAGAAGATCCACAACTTTCACCCATTCCTCGTTGGCATAAAACCCTTGTCGCCGAGCGTCTCCGCGTCCGAAACGAATTAAACAATCCTGACATCCCTTGGGAAGAAGTTATTCAAAAACTTAAAAACCAACATGACAATTTATAAAATTGTCACAACCTCACACGTTTATGTTGAAATGAGCGAAAACATGACCTGGTATAATAATCACGTGTCACTTTTAGGCACCAATTTTTTGAATCAGATTTCTCCATCATTGGAGCTTATAAGTCAATTTCCTCACTTGACCTATGTCCGCTATTCCCCCTATATTCGTTGTTGTATCATCCCTCGATTCCCCTTAATGATTCATTATCAAGTAGATGAAGCCAAACAAGCTATTTTGATCATTGCCATTCTACATATGCGCAGGAGAACTTAGGTAGAGGAAGAGTTAAGAGTGAAGAGGTATGAAGTCCGGAGTCTATAAGTCAGGAGGTGTAATTGCTTAAGTCTTAGCTTCGGATTAGCAGCCTTCGGTCTATTTCCCTACGGACTAACCACTGACAACTGACTTCAGACTACTGCCACTCCTTCGGACTCCGGACTATTTCCCTCCGGACTGACAACTGACCACTGACAACTCCCTTCGGACTCCGGACTATTTCCCTCCGGACTGACAACTGACCACTGACAACTCCCTTCGGACTCCGGACTCTTTTCCTCCAGACTGACACCTGACCACTGATAACTCCCTTCGGACTCCGAACTATTTCCCTCCGGACTAACAACAAGTGACTAGCGACTGCCTCGCTCTTTTTTATCAGTTTTTTAGTCTTTTATCGAATAACACAATTTCTGATTGCTCCGTAAGTTTGGGTATAAACCTAACCTACTATGAAAAAGCAAACACGAATTATTGCAATAGTATTATTGCTCATCACTTCCATTCCTGTAGTTAAAACATTAGCTTTCGACCCAACTGTTGATGATTGTGTAACCCCACCCTGGCGATTTTGGGGAGAAAGTATTGGATGCGCTTGGCAAGCTTCCAACGGCCATATTGCAAATGAGCTACCCGATGGAAAAACATGCTGTGCCATCAGAACTCATGTTACCTATTATTTTGGCATAAAATTTGACGAACAAACCACCTGTGACCCCATTCCATGTCCTGAAAACCCGAATCGTTAAATCTTACGAACTATGAAATCGACCTTTTATTTACTATTTGTGCTGTTCATATTTCTGAATATCTCAACAAGAATTTATGCCCAAGGACAATTAATCAAAGTCTTGGATACAAAATCCCACGACCCTGTTCCCTTTGCGACCGTCCATTTTATCAAACAAAATGTCGCCTTTTCAAGTGATGAAAATGGCTTCTTTTTCGTTTCGGCCAAACTACGGGAACAAAAAGATACGATTCGCATAAGCTGCGTAGGTTATCCCCCTAAATCCGTCTTACTCGGAAATAATCCAGAAATGCTTGAAATTCAACTGCAGGCAGCACAAATTGAATTGCCTGAAATTCAGGTGCGTCCACAAAAATTCAAGTCTATAAAAACTGAAAAATCCCATATGAAAGGCGCCATGGGCGGTTTATCTGGGAGAGACGATATGGTGGGCCTAAGCTTTGATTCAACCCTATATGCAAACAAAATGATTGAATCCGTCATGGTGTATATTTCAAAAGGCGGAGATTATAAAGTTCCATTTCGTATACGTTTATTTACTTTACGGAATGGTCAACCTACCTCAGAAGAATTTTATCAAACGAATTGGGTGGTCCGTGCCACAAAAACCGGTTGGAACACCTTCGATATCCCAAGCAAGTATGTGTACATCCCTGATTCAGGCTGCTTAATTGCCGTCGAATGGCTCGTCTTTCAAAACATTGACTATTCAAAAGCTGATTATTCCAAAAGAGATTTTAATTTAGACTTCAGTAATTTCAAAGGGCAATACCTTGGCATGGGCTACACAAAAACGCCTAACGCTAGCCTCGGTTTTTATCGAAATATTAAATCAAAAGGTGTTTGGCATTCCTCGGATCTACTTTTTGGCAATTTTAAAAATCCCGTATTTCACAATAGGATATTAAAGCCGATGATTGCTTTAAAATTGAAATAAGAATTAAGAGTGAAGAGGTATGAGGTATGGAGTCTGGAGTCAAAAAAGTCCGAAGTCCGGAGGTGTCATTGCTTAAGCTTTAGCTTCGGATTAGCAGCCTTCGGACTATTTCCCTCCGAACTGACGACTAGCGACTGCCCCGCTCCTTCTGACTATTTCCCTCCGGACTAATCCTGACTACTGACAACTGACCACCCTTCGGGCTCCGGACTTTTTCCCTCCGGACTGACCACTGACCACTGACCACTGACCACCCTTCGGACTCCGGACTATTTCCCTCCGGACTAACCACTGACAACAGACTACTGACTACTGACGACTAGCGCCCCCCTAATCCTCCCTCCTCGGATCCACCCGCCACCCGAGCTTCCTTAATTGCTGCACCCGCAAACTGCGATGGCCAAATTCCTCCATCACCACCCCCTGCATCCAATACACCCCATTCCCCCGAAACGAATACTTCTTCAAATCCGCCGGAAAGTGCACCGTATCAAAAAACTCCCCACGCACATCCACAAAATAACCGAAATACATGCGGTCGCCCGACTTCGTTCGCGTCGGCTTTAAGGTCACCAAATAACCCAAGATATCTCCACGATCATACGCAAAATCCGCATTCAACAAGGTTTTGGGCAGGTCAGAAACCAAATCATACGGCGAGCACAAAGGAAAACCCAAGATCTCCCACTGATCAAAGGCATCCTCCGCCGGATCATGCAACAACTCCGGCAATGCCCCCAAGTCCGACACCTCATCCCCAAACATTTCCATCGCCACCACCGGCGCCACCTTCCCCTGAAAACGTGCATGCGCCTCCCAAAGTAAAGGCTTCTTCTCGACTCCCAAATACCGAAATGCTCCCACACGAATCAATAAAATCGCCTGCTCCAATCCCAACGAAACCCGATGCACAAAATCCTCCCAAGACCGAAAAGGCCCACCCTGCCGCCGCGCTTCCAACAAATCCTGAATCACCCGCTTCTCCAATCCCTTCACATGCACCCAGCCCAACCAAATCACCGATCCCCGAATCGAAGTCAAATACTCACTCGTATTAATTTCCGGCGCCTCCACCTGTGCCCCACACCGCCGTGCCTCATGCACATAAAACTCCGTCCGATAAAATCCCCCAAAATTATTAATCACCGCCACCATAAACTCCAGCGGATAATACGTCTTCAAATACAAACTTTGGTAACTCTCCACCGCAAACGACGCCGAATGTGCCTTCGAAAACGAATAGCCCGAAAAACTCTCCATCTGACGCCACACCTCCCGCGCCACCGCCTCCGCATAACCCTTCCCCGCACAATTCACAAAAAATGCCTCCCGAATCCGCTCAAACTCCCCGCGCGAACGCGATTTGCCCGACATCCCCCGGCGCAATACATCCGCCTCCGCCAAACTCAAACCGGCAAAATAATGCGCCACCTTAATCACATCCTCCTGATACACCATCACCCCATACGTCTCCTTCATCAACTCCCCCATCAAAGGATGCACCGGCTCATACGAATCCGGCGCATGAAAACGCTCAATGTAAGCCTTCATCATCCCCGAGGACGCCACCCCCGGCCGGATAATCGACGAAGCCGCCACCAAAGTCAAGTAATCCTGGCAGCGCAACTTCTTCAGCAACTGCCGCATCGCCGGCGACTCAATGTAAAAACAACCCATCGTTTCATGCCGCATCAACTGCTTGCGAACCTCCTCATCCTGCATAAAATCCTGCACCCGATGCACATCCACATCCACCCCCCGATTCGCACGAATGATATCCACCGACTCCTTAATATGCCCCAAACCCCGCTGCGACAAAATATCAAACTTCGCAAAACCAATCTCCTCCGCCACATGCATATCAAACTGACAGATCGGAAAACCCTTGGGCATCGGTTCCAAAGCCGTATACGCAAACAAAGGCTCCTCCGAAATCAAAATGCCGCCGGCATGAATGCTCAGGTAATTCGGGAAGTCCAACAATAAATTCCCGTACTTCACAATCAAAGCCTGTATCTCCGAACTCACCTCCCGCATCGCGGTAGCAGGGTCCAACCACGCATCAATTTCGGCTTTGGGTAAACCAAAAACCTTCGCCAATTCCCGGTAAATGGATTTATCGCGAAAGGTTACATAGGTCGCCAACAAGCACACATGCTTCGCCCCATAGCGCTTAAATATATAATCGATGATGTCATTACGCTCATCCCACGAAAAATCAATATCAAAATCCGGCGGACTCGTCCGATGCGGATTAATGAATCGCTCAAAATACAAATCCAAGGCCACCGGATCCACATCCGTAATTCCCAAACAATAGGCCACAATCGAATTCGCCCCCGATCCACGCCCCACATGAAAATACCCTCGCGAACGCGCATAACGGATAATATCCCACGTAATCAGAAAATAGGCATCAAAATGCAATTCATGAATCACCTTCAGTTCCTTCTCCACCCGCGCCTTCGCCTCCCGGTCCGATCGTGGATAGCGATAACGCAAACCCTCATAGGCTAGTTTGGTCAATAGCGCCAAATCATCCTCCCGACTTGAACCATACAATCGTCGGTTCTTTGGTAATTTAAAATCAAAACGAAAGGTGCAGTCGGCCAGCAACTGCTCAGCAGCATCCAATAATCCAGGGTAATCCCGACAAATCTCCCGCAACTCCTCCGGCGTGTACATCCGCTCATCTTCCTGCGCCTGCGCTTTGGGAGAGAGTTTACTCAATAAGACATTTTGGTCAATCGCCCGCAACAAACGATGCATCGAAAAACCCTGCTTGTTCAAAAAAGTAACCGGTTGGCACCACACCATCCCATCCAAATCCTTCACATTCCACAAGGCCTTCAAATCGGTTCCACGAACACCCCAGCGCTCGTTTTTACCGAGGGTACGCAAAGTCTTTCGCCGACTAAACGGAAAAATGGTCCACACATCCTCCCATTCCGGGGGACGCTCCGGCCAATCCCCACCGGCCAATAAAACCTGGGAGGCAAAGGCATTAATCTGTGCCAAACCCGCGGGATTCCGCGCCATACACACATAGCCTTTGGCAAATTCCATCCCCACCACCGGCTTAATCCCCGCCTCTGTACAAGCCTGCACAAAATCAAAAATCCCAGAAGTCCGATGAATATCCGTCAAAGCCAAGACCTGAATACCCCGCGCAAGCGCTGCCTCCACCAGCTGCTCGGGCGAAAGCGTTCCATAACGCAGGCTATAATACGAGTGACAATTCAGGTACATGGCTATTCCGACTTAGGTACTAAAGCATTCCGACGCTCCCCGCGCTCCATCAAACCACTCGCCCGTAGAACAGAAAACTCCCCGTAGCGATTTCGGAGATTATCCATCGCCCCATACAAAGGCACCAGCCGCGCCCCATCATCAAACAAACTCAATTGCTCCTGGCCCTGTAATAATTTGGAAAAACGAACCCCAATCAGCCGAATCAACAGTCGGCGATCATATAATTTCTCAAACAATTCATGCACCGCCGGAATCAAACGATGATCACTCGCTGAGGCAGGAATACTGATTTGTCGGGTATGCGTATCAAAATTCGAATAGCGTAACTTGACCGTGATGCACGAGGTACATTGACCGAGTTTGCGGAGGTCATAGGCCAACTGCTCCGTGAGCGAACCCAAGATGCGGTGCAACAAATGTACGTCCGTCGTGTCTTGCTCAAAGGTAATCTCCTTCGAGAGTGACTTTTGTTCCGAATAAGGGACTACGGGGCGTAAATCGATTCCATTCGCCCGCTCCCACAGCATGACACCTGATTTACCAAAAGTACGTTCTAGCACCTTCAGCGGCATTTGACTCAGGGTTCCCACATGTACGATGCCCATGTTCCGGAGTGTTTGGGCCGTCACTGCCCCGATCATCGGAATCTTCCCAACGGCCATGGGCGCTAAGAAAGCTTTTTCCTCTCCAGGTAAGACCTGATATTGTCCAGCCGGTTTAACATGATTCGTAGCCACTTTGGAAACCGTTTTATTCACTGATAGGCCAAAGGAAATCTGCAAACCGGTTTCCTTGTGAATCTTATGGCGCAAATCCGTCGCAAACTGATACGAACCAAAAAAGCGCTCCATGCCCGTCATATCCAAATAAAACTCATCAATCGATGCCTTCTCCACGACAGGCGCCCGGTCCATAATCATCCGCGTCACCCAATCCGAATGCTGCGCATAAGCCTCAAAATCTCCGCGTAACACAATCGCATCCGGACACAACTTCAAAGCCATCCGCATCGGCATCGCCGAACGCACACCAAAAGCCCGCGTCTCATAACTACATGCGGCTACGACACCCCGGTCCGACAAGCCTCCGACGATCACGGGTTTCCCCACGAGACGCGGATCTCGAAGTCGCTCGACCGAGACAAAGAAGGAATCTAAGTCCATGTGCACAATGGCGCGCTCTTGCATAAATTTGGTAGCTATTTGCGTATTTCGAATACCTTTTGTAACTTCGATGAGTATACGATAAAATATTGGATACGAATTTTATTCATTTTAATTAAATAAGCAAATCGCATGAGCACTTTTTTTAGTCAGAATTTACGTTTTTTACGCAGCAAAATGCCCGAGAAAACATCACAAGAAAAACTGGCTGAATTAATCAACATCAAAAAGCCCACCTTGGGCTCCTACGAATCCGGCAGAGCGGAACCTAAATACGCCGATCTGATTGAAATAGCCGAATTTTTCAAAGTAGAGGTGGATGAATTACTCAAAGAAGATCTTTCCAAAAGACTTCCCGGAATGGCCAACAAGCCGAAGCTACGTATTTTAGCTACGACGGTGGATTCCAACAATGAAGAAAATATTGAAATGGTTCCTGTCAAAGCTTTGGCCGGATACACCGCTTCTTACGACGATGTCGAGTTCATTCAAGAACTTCCTACCTTCCAAGTACCCTTCTTGCCACGCGATAAAAAATACCGCGTATTCCCCATCAAAGGGGAATCGATGCTACCGCTACAACCCGGTTCTTTAGTCTTTGCCGAATACGTAGAAGATTGGACCGCCATCAAAGACGGCACCATCTGTATCGTGGTCACGCGCGAAGATGGTGTGGTGTTAAAACAAGTCATTAATCACTTGGCCGAGCGCAAAGTCTTAATCCTAAATTCGACCAATAAAACCTACGACCCTTATCCGATTCTCGGCTCTGAAATCCAAGAAATCTGGAAATTCGCGGGGTATTTTCACAGTGATTTCCCGAATGCGGAGTAGAGTCGTAAGTCCGGAGTCAAAAAGTCCGAAGTCCGGAGGTGTAATTGTTTAAGTTTACACTCCGGACTAACACCCTTCGGACTATTTCCCTCCGGACTATTTCCCTCCGGACTTCGGACTTTTCGACTTCGGACTCCTTACCTCTTCACTCTTCACTCTTAGCTCTTACCTCAATTCCATGATTGCAAAAATAGCCTCCACCCTCGGCATCAACGAAAACCAAGTCCGCAAAACCGTCGAACTCCTCGATGAAGGCGCCACCATCCCCTTCATTTCCCGCTACCGGAAAGAAGCAACGGGTAGCCTCGATGAAGTTCAAGTCGCACAAATCCGCGACTTACGCGACCAATTTGTCGAACTAGAAAAACGCCGCGAAGCGATCCTAAAATCACTTAAAGAATTAGATAAACTAAGCCCCGAACTCGAAAAAGCCGTTCGCGGAGCCGAAACCCTTGCCAAACTCGAGGACATCTACCTACCCTACAAACCCAAGCGCAAAACACGCGCCATGGCCGCTAGGGAAAAAGGACTACAGCCTTTAGCAAACAAACTATTCGAACAACGCATGCTTGACCCGGAGGTATTAGCTGCAGAATTCTTAGAGGATCCCGAAGAAGCGCTGGCTGGGGCACGCGATATTTTGGCCGAAGAAATGATGGAAACCGCCGAAGCACGCGAAGAAGCACGCCATTTGTTTTCCCGCAAAACAACCGTCAAATCCACGGTTGCCAAAGGAAAGCAAGAAGCCGGCATCAAATACAAAGATTACTTCGACTGGTCTGAATCCCTAGCCCAAGCTCCTTCCCATCGCATCCTAGCCCTTTTTAGAGGCGAAAACGAAGGGATATTAAACTTGAATCTTGCAGGGCCTGACCAAGAAGTCCTCGATAAACTAGACCGCCGATTCATCAAAGGGAATAATGCCTGTGCCCGACAAGTCACTCTAGCCATTCAAGATGGCTACAAACGCCTACTCATGCCAGCCATGGAAAATGAAATGCGGGCAGAGGCAAAAAAACGTGCCGATGAGGAAGCCATACGTGTCTTCGCGGAAAACATACGCCAATTACTTTTAGCTGCACCTCTTGGGCAAAAACGCGTGCTCGCACTCGACCCAGGTTTTAGAACGGGATGCAAATTAGTCTGCCTCGACGAGCAAGGCACGCTCCTAGACAATACAGCCGTTTATCCACACACAGGACCTGGACAGGCACAAGAAGCCGCACATACCATCAGCGCTTGGGTAAAAAAACACAAGGTTCAAGCCATCGCAATCGGCAACGGAACGGCGGGTCGGGAAACGGAAGCCTTTGTCCGCAACTTAAAACTGGAAGGCATCACCATCATCATGGTGAACGAAAGTGGTGCATCTATTTATTCGGCATCAGAAGCGGCACGCGAAGAGTTTCCAGACAAGGACATTACTGTCCGCGGTGCCGTATCTATCGGCAGAAGACTCATGGACCCACTCGCTGAATTGGTTAAAATCGACCCCAAGTCGATCGGCGTGGGACAATATCAACACGACGTAGACCAAAAGAAATTACAAGCTTCTTTGGACGATACCGTTATCTCTTGCGTAAACTCAGTAGGCGTCGAACTCAATACCGCATCCAAACAAATCCTATCCTACGTTTCAGGACTTGGCCCTCAATTGGCCCAAAACATTATCGATTACCGGACCAAAAACGGCCCCTTCATCAAGCGATCGGATTTGAAAAAAGTGGCCCGATTAGGCGAAAAAGCGTATGAGCAAGCCGCGGCCTTCTTACGCATTCGTCACGCGAAAAACCCCTTAGATGCTAGCGCCGTTCACCCGGAACGCTATGAGATTGTGGAGAAAATGGCGAAGGATTTAAATTGCAAGGTGAGTGACTTATTGGCCAATGAGTCCCTTCGCAAGCAAATTCAATTACAGAAATATGTAACCGCTGAAGTGGGTATGCCTACGCTAACCGACATTCTTGCAGAATTAGCCAAACCCGGACGCGATCCTCGGGAACAATTCGAAGCATTCGAATTCACCGAGGGAGTAAATGAAATCAAGGATTTACGCATTGGCATGAAATTGCCGGGAATCGTCACAAACATCACAAACTTTGGTGCCTTTGTTGACATCGGCGTACATCAGGACGGATTAGTGCATGTGAGCCAGTTGGCCGATAAATTCGTCAAAGACCCTAACGAAGTCGTCAAAGTAGCCCAAAAAGTCATGGTTACCGTAACCGAAGTAGATGAAGCGCGAAAACGAATTGCGCTTAGCATGAAGAAATAAAATAAGCCCTCAGGAAATTGAGGGCTTTTTCGTTACTTTTTGCAGCAATTAGGGAGCTTATCATAGCTCTTTTTGATGGCCTTAACCTCATCAGCATCATAACCCGTTTCAGAAATCACGAGTTTAATCTTCGCTATATCAATTTTATCCGGATTATACACCACGGTAATGTTCGATTGATCTTCGAGATTCAAATCCGACTTTTCGATTCCTTTCGTTAATGCCAAATTCTTCTCGATACGCTCCTTACACATCTCACAAATGGCTGATGTTTTAATCTTTACGGTTTGCGAAGGTCCTGCCAATAACCCGAAAGGCAGGAGTAGAAAAAATAATAAATGTTTCATTCAATTGTTTTTTAACCCCAGGCTTCAGCCTGGGGAGTATAACCTATTTTTTAACCACTTTCAAATCCATCGTACATGCTGGACATTTCCCCTTTTTCGCATAGGTTTTTGTTCCCTCACATTTCATAGGACATTGATACACTTCTTTTTTCTCTTCTGTTTTCGTCTTTTTAGACTCTTGCGTTTGTGCAAATGTTCCAAACATGGCAAATACCATTCCAGATACTAAGATGAACTTTTTCATAGCTGTATTATTTAGTTGATTTTATAACGTAATCCTGTGTAAACCATTCGACCCGCGACAGGTCCCCAAACCATTGTTGCATCAAAACCTGTCTTAAACGGATCAGAGGCACCCATGATCGGGTTGCTTTGTGTAAAATTAAAAAGATTTTCTACGCCAAGGTACATTTCCCATTTTTTAAATTGGCGTGTCACTTGCCCATAAACCATCGAAAACGCTGGGGCGTTCACCTCGGGCGCATCAGTCGTATGTACATAAGCGTTCGGAATTCGACGCTCCCCGCTCCATTGCCAAGTCAAGTCAAATTTCCATATATCATATTTTGTTGCGTAGGCAATATTGACGAGCACACGATCCCGGTTCAAGAAAGGTTTCGTTAATCTTCTCAAGCTTCCATTTTGGCCATAATAATCGGAAGCCACATCTTGAAATCGATAAGCTGTCTTCCATTCCAAACGAGGGATGGGACTATAATTAAATTCGATTTGAGCACTTTTGGCATAAGAGACACCAGGACTTGAATACATGCGAATCGAATGAGCTGTCTCCATGTCCACGATCCATTGATGTGTAAAATCCGTTTGAAAATAATCAAAAACTAGATTCGCTTTCCGACTCCCCAACGTAAAATCATGTGTCAAACTGAATCCATAATTCCACGCTTCTTCCAAAGGATTTAGATTACCCGACAATTGTAGATAGCGATTATTCGCCAAGAAGCCCATATTTTCTGCCAAAGGATTCACACGTCGCCAACCTTTTCCCGCGGAGACACGCGCATACCAATCCGATGCGATATCCCATTTGGCATGCAAACGAGGAACCCATTTCGTGCCTAATTGATTATGAAAGTCGATGCGATTACCTAGCACCAAGGTAAACTTATTCGGAACTGTCAGTGTGTACTCACCAAAGAAACCCGGAACCAATTCGGTCCGTGCATAAGTCGAATCTAAATAACGCTCCTGATAGGAATCATACAAGAAACTAGCCCCTGCTTTCCACGTATGATTTGTATTGTCAATCATCGACTGATAAATCAAATTCCCAAACATACTCTGCTCCCTACCCGCATATGGCTTGAGTGCAAAATAGGCATCATTTTGATGTTGGCTTGTCGACAAAATTAAACCAACGCCCTTCCAAGGTTTCGTAGGAAACAAACGAGCAATCTTGGCAAATGCTTCAAAACGACCCGTATTACTCCCAAAACCATAGACCTGATAACGATTCGATTGTTGTTCATCGAAGCCATTTTGACCGGCTAGTCGGGATTCCTTCAAATAAGCTACCCCAACTTGTAGCATCCAATGTTCCGTCGCATATTTCCAGCGATTCATCACATTAATCAAACTAAATAAAGGCAAATCCATGAATCCATCTCCATTCCCATCGATACGCGCAGCTTGTTGGGAATAATGTGTCAATAAAGCTGTTGAAAGCTTTCCATTGAATTTATGCGCAGCTTGCTGATTGACCTCAAACCGCCCCTGCGAATTCCCATAGGCATTTAAAAAATACACCTCCGAAGTATCTGGTTTGGCTAATTCCATGTTGATCGCCCCCGTCATGGACTCATAGCCATTCACCACGGAACTTTGGCCTTTCGCTAAATCAATCGAACGAATCCAAGTGCCTGGAATGTAATTCAACCCATAAGTTGATTTTAAACCACGAATCGAAGGAACATTTTCCACTTGCGTCTGAACATAGGTACCCGAAAGCCCTAAAAGCGAAATTTGTTTGGCTCCCGTGACGGCATCCGTGAAATTGACAGATACGCTTGCGTTGGTTTCAAAACTCTCAGATAGATTGCAACATGCCGCTTTCGCCAGGGTTTTCATGGTCAAAATTTCACGACTTTGAATGGATTGTACATCGTGTCCACCTGGACTTGCGAGGACTTTAACCTCCGACAATTCAGCATCATTAGCGCGAAGATGCACATGAACAAATTGGGGTTTCGTAACCCATACAGAATCGGGGGCAAAGCCAACCGAACGAATGAGTAACCAACCGGGAAAGGTTTGAACTTTGATCGAAAACAAACCATTGGCTCCTACAATGCCGCCTTGATTATCGGGTTTATAATACACTGATGCGCCTGGCAAGTCCTCCATTTTGCCAGAATCATCCAGGCTCATCACCCGACCGGTGATTTCTTGTGCCATCGCCTGCGAACAAATCAGGCAAAAAATCAATACATATTTTGAGTACATGAGATAAGCTGTTTTAGTGAACTAAATGAAATCATTTAATCCGCCTAAATCAGATATACTTGCAACAAGGCACGCCGAAGCGATTGTGCAATTGGTATGCTTGCTGAATAGCTTTTGACGGTATAACCCACACCAGTAACAGGCTTGAATTGAGCAATCGAATCATGATTAAATGTTGCCCAATCGGCCGTAAAAGCTTGTTTTTTGACAGAATTGACCGAATGTTGTTTAACCTGAAAATGCTTGTAATGGAAACAAGTCGACCGTTTAATTTGTGTTTCTTTCGGATGACCCGTTGATTTTTGAATCGTCCAAGAAGCCTTTTGAATTCCGGTAAATAAACAGGTGGATTGAGTCCACGAAAAACCCACATTGGCTGCTAAAAACCATGTTACAAATAAAAGCAAGAAACCTCGATTCAAATAGTTGCGCATCAAATTTCAGCCTTAAATAAAATTTCAAACGAATAAATCTGAAAATTTGTTCCAAATATATTTAAATATAAGTAAATTCACCGAATCAAAATGTGTTCTACCTATCAAATTCCTTAATTTAGTCATCTTACTGGCTTTCATACAGAGCGCAATCGCGCAAGGAACAACGACCCCCAAATATAGGTACCTCATTTTATTCAAAGACAAACAAGCGAACAGCTATACGTTAAATCAACCGCAAGCATTTTTAAGTACACGAGCGCTTAACAGGCGTGCGAAAATGCAAATTAAACTCAGCGAACAAGATTTACCAGTAAGTCCGACCTACATCAATCAAGTAGCTAGCCAAGGGGCAACGGTACTTTATCCACTTAAATGGATCAATGGAGCTGTAATCAAAACTGAGCCAACAAACCTCAAAAAAATCCTTGAAATTCCCTCAGTCAAAGGCTTTTATAAAAACATGGCCTTAGACTCCGTTAGTGGTATCCAAACAAATGCTGCCTATCGCAAAATTTCCGATGAATCCTTATTGGATTACGGTGTTTCATTTGCCCAATTAACTCAAATTGGGGTAGATATCATGCACCAGAAAGGCATCCATGGAGAAAACACATTGATTACCCTATTGGATGATGGTTTCCTGTACGCGAATATTTCACCTGTCTTGGCTCCCATATTCAATGAAAAAAGAGTTTTAGCAACTTTGACAACTGACCCAACTGAGAAAAATGTGTTCAATGGGGGTTCGCATGGAACAGAGGTATTAAGTACCATTGCGGCACAAGCAAATGGCAAGCTATTTGGTACAGCTTATATGGCCAATTTTGCTTTGGCACAAACTGAAGAAAGTGATCATGAATTATTAATTGAGGAGGCCAATTGGCTTCGCGGAGCTGAATGGGCAGATAGCCTAGGGACGGATGTTTTGAGTTCTTCTTTGGGATACACGACTTTTGACAATTCCAAATATGATCATACCTATCGGGATATGGATGGAAAGACAGCGCTAAGCTCAAAAGCTGCGACCTGGGCAAGTCAGCGCGGCATCATCTGTAGCATTTCAGCAGGCAACGAAGGATCATCAAATTGGCAATACATTTCTTCTCCTGCAGATGCAGATTCTATTTTAAGCGTTGCGGCCGTAGACCGAACGGGACTACGCGCTTCTTTTAGTTCCATTGGTCCTAGCTTTGACAATCGGATTAAGCCCGACATTGCTGCGATGGGCCTAGCAACGATTGGCAGCTTACCGAATGGAACCATCAATGCATTCAGTGGAACCTCTTTCTCGGCACCCTTAGTCGCAGGCTTAGCAGCTGGATTAGTCCAAGCAAACCCAACAAAAAATGCTTGGGAAATTATGCAAGCACTTCGTAGGTCGGGAACCCTAGCCACAAAACCGGATAATTTTTTAGGCTATGGCACACCTCATTTTGAACGGGCAAGCCAAATTATTAACCCCATTCTCGGAACGGAACCTACATCGCCTCACGCCGTTAAATTCTATCCCAATCCCGTATCCATCGGACAAGCTATCCATATTGAACACGATCAAGTATTACCTATGACGCTAGAAATAATTTCTGCACAAGGCGCTGTAATACAAACCCTTACAAACATCACATCCATTTCAGAAATTTCATTACCTCCTTTCGTTTCTGGCAAATATTATTTTAGATTTACATCCGGTTCAGGTAGTCAAACGATACCTGTTCTGCTAAACCTTTAATAATGAAAACACGATTTTTGTCTTTGGACATCCTACGCGGAATCACATTAGCGGGGATGATTCTCGTTAATACATCAGGAAACGGGGACTTTACTTACGGCCCATTAAAGCATGCCAAATGGCATGGTTTCACGCCAACAGATCTCGTATTTCCCACTTTCTTATTCATGGTAGGCGTTGCCATGCGATTTTCTTTTAAGTCCTTTAATTACGCACTCACACCACGCGTTAGAACGAAAATCATCAAACGCACCTTGTTGCTTTTTTTAATCAACTACGTAATATTCTATTTCCCATTCACGGATTTCTCATTTGAAAAAATGCGATTCCTGAACGTATTACCGCGAATTGCACTCTCTTACTGTGCCGTTTCATTTATTACCTTACGTGTACAATCGTCTTGGCTAACCCGAATCAATGTCCTGATTTTACTTGCATATTGGGCTATCATGGCATTTTTTGGCGACACAAATGCTCCCTATGAATTAAGCACGAACGCGGTATTGAAATTAGATTTATTTTTGTTTGGGCCAAATCACTTGTATCATGGCAATGGAATACCCTTTGATCCAGAAGGTTTATTAAGCACCTTGCCAGCCATTTCCACTTGCCTACTGGGCTACCAAGCCAGTATTTTCTTGGAAAAACAACGTGCAATCAATAAATCACCTTTAGCGAATTTGCTCGTTTATGGATTCGCATTAATAGCCATCGCATTGATTTGGGACAAAGCTTTTCCCATCAACAAAAAACTTTGGACGAGTTCGTTTGTATTGCTCTGCGCAGGGATTGACTTTATTTTAATCGGATTGTTGAGTTGGTGGATCGAAACCAAAGAACGGCATTTTGCCAATACATTCTTCCTGGTATTTGGGACAAATTCAATTTTAGCCTATGCTGTTTCGGAAGTTTTATCCATTCAAATGGGCAAAATTGAAATGCCAGAAGGAAATGGTGTTACCGACCTAGGAACTTGGTTGTATTGGCATATTTTTGAACCGGTATTTGGGAAATACAATGGATCTCTAGCCTTTGCCATCAGCTTCGTGCTAGTTTGCTGGGTTATATGCTACGTCTTTTACCGCAAAAAGTGGTTCTTAAAAGTCTAGGCAAATAGCATCGCAGCACCAAAAACACCCGCGCTATCACCCAATTTTGGCTTTACAATTGGCGTTAATACCTCGCCTGAATTGAAAATGTATTTTCGGATACGGTTATAACCTTCCGTATATAACAAATCAATATTGCCTAGTCCTCCCCCGATCACAATCACGTCGGGATCGATCACATTGATTAAGGTAGATACCGCCCGACCGAAATTCTCCAACATGCGTTCGACCGTAGCTGTTGCAGCCGAATCTGATTTGGCTTCATAAAGCCGCATAATCTCGGGCATACGTTTGGCAGAACCCGAAAGATGCGCGTAAAACGCTTCGAGCGCTGGGCCAGAGATGACGTGTTCTACGCATCCCGACTTCCCACAATAACAGGCAGGGCCTTCTTCATCTAAAATATTATGTCCCCACTCGCCTCCAATGCCATGTAGGCCGTTGACTACTTTTCCATGGGCAACCAATCCACCACCGACTCCCGTTCCCATAATGATTCCAAAAACCATTTCGGCATTCGGATTAACGTCCTGAACTGCCCCAAGCAAGGTTTCTGCAAGGGCAAAACAGTTCGCATCATTCGCAAGTTTCACCTCACATTGCAAAATTTCAGCTAAATCCGCAGCCATGGGTTTCCCATTCATGCATACGGTGTTGCAGTTCTTCATCGTTTGTGTGCGTGGATTCAGAACACCCGGCGTAGCAAAACCTATCTGCTTGGGACTTTGTCCTAGTAGGGACGCCACTCGATCAACTAATAATTTGACTTGACTTAAGATATGCTCATAGCCCTCACTCGCTTCAGTATCGATACGCTCACGGATCAAAACTTCAGCAGGATTCGAAGCATTCAAGACTGCACATTCGATCTTGGTACCGCCCAAATCAATCCCCCATAAATTAGCGTCGGTTGTCTTCATTATCGAAAATACTTAAATAACTTAAATAACGACTCGCCGCGATTTCAGCATCATCCACAGCCTTTCGAACCGCACAAGCGGGTTCAGATAAATGCAAGCAATTATTAAACTTACATTCGCCCAAAAGCTCGCGCATTTCAGGGAAATAATGGGCTAATTCCGTTTTTTCCATTTCAAACACGCCCATCTCATTGATCCCTGGACTATCAATCAAATAGGTTCCCGGATTCATTTCCCACATCGTTGCATAGGTCGTGGTATGAACACCTTTTTGGGCAAAATCCGAAATCTCTTTGGTCTTAATTTGTAAACCCGGCGCGACTAAATTCATTAAACTGGATTTCCCTACGCCGGAATGGCCCGCTAATAAGGAAACCTTGTTCTGGAAAATGGCTTTAAATTCTTCCACGCCTTGATTCGCCGGAATGGAAGTAAACAAAATACCATAACCTAGCTCTTGATACAAAGCCGCATATTCAAACACTTGATCTTGTTCAGCTTCAGTGAGCAAATCCATTTTATTGAATACAATTTGAACCGGAATACGGAAAGCCTCCGCAGTTACTAAAAATCGATCCAAAAAGCCTAAGGATGTTTTCGGGGATTTCAGGGTCATCACGAAAATCGCTTGGTCAACATTTGCCGCCATCAGTTGTCCTTGCGCGGTCTTGTGTACCGACTTCCGAATGATGTAATTCGTCCGAGGAAGAATCTCTTCAATCACAACCGTCTCATTTGCTGCATCTTCCACCGCATACAAAACATGATCCCCAACCGCAATTGGATTCGAGGTTTTCGGACCTTTTAATTTGAACTTCCCTTTCAAACGGCCAGCAAAAACCTTCCCAGATTCCGAACGAATTTCATACCAGGAACCTGTTGATCGCATGATGAGACCTTTATTTAATTCCATGGCTTTTCATTCAGGTAATTCATAATTTTTTGTGTTGCCCCAGCTTGAAGCGCTACGAATGTACGCGCCTGAACTTGCTTATTCACAAACACATCCTCGGCATCGTAAATCTCATGCATTTTGTTCTTCAGGCTTGCTGTATCTTCAATGGGATATGCCAAACCAAATTCGACCAAATCCCGCGCCTCTTTAAATTTAGTGTAATTTTTATTGCCAAAAAATACCGTAGGCCCATATACACTCGCCTCCAAGGTATTGTGCAATCCCGCCCCAAAGGCCCCTCCAATATAAGCAAAAGAAGCTCCACGGTAAATCTGGGCTAAATAACCCACTTCATTGACAATCAAAACTTGTGCCCCAGAAACGGCGGCATCTTTTGAATACTGAACGGGCAATTGAATCGCAGATTCCCATCTTTTCATTTCATCTGCATGAATTTCATGCGGAACAATGACCCATTGAAACGGAAACTCTTTCGAATTAATTAACGGAATCAAGACATCCATATCGGCCTGCCATACAGACCCAAGCACCATAAATGCCTGATTATTAACAAACTGATCTAAGACCGGCCAAGGTTTTGGTTGACGTAGATGCTGCACAACACGATCAAATCGGGTATCTCCACCTACTTGAACGTGCTCCAAACCTATTCCATCCAACAAAGCCTTCGAGGAAGCATCCTGCACAAAAATCTGCGTAAAGCATGTTAATAGCGCGCGAAAAAAACCACCATACCAAGTAAAAAACACTTGATTAGGTCGAAATATGGCTGATATCAAAATCGTAGGAATGCTTCGTTGGCGAAGTCCTCGCAAATAAAAATACCATAATTCATATTTGACAAATATCGCCACCTTCGGTTTCACGAGATTCAAAAAACGTTCGCTCGAGCGAGCTCCATCTAAGGGTAAATAACTGACGTAATCAACATCTTTGGCATTTTTCCGCACCTCGTATCCCGAAGGCGAAAAAAAAGTTACCAAGATAAAATGATCCGGATATTGAGCACGATAAGCTTCCATGACGGGTTTCCCCTGTTCATATTCCCCTAATGAGGCAGTATGAAACCATGCTACAGGCCGATTATTTCCCGACAATGCAATTTCCAAGCCTTGCCAAACGCTAGATTGCCCAGAATTCCACAATTGTGCTTTAGGTTTCACATAGGAAACGAGCCGCACTAATTGTCGGTACAAAAACAAGGCCAAAGAATACAAGCAAACTATCAAGTTTTTACTAAATTTGATGTTGAATCAATAAAATTACTAAATAAGCAGCAATCTGCCTCAACAAATGAATTGGATTCCCTTAACCACTGAAGCCCAACTGGATGAAATCGTTCAACTTTCTGCGACGAAACCCACCTTGATCTTCAAACACAGCACCCGTTGCTCCATTTCTTCCACGGCATTAAGTCGATTAGAACGCGCTTGGGATGCGGAAGAAAGCCCGGCTTATTACCTGGATTTAATCGCTTATCGTCCTATTTCAGGGGCTATTGCTGAAAAATTTAATGTGGAACATCAATCGCCACAAGTCTTGGTGATTAACCATGGAAAATGTAGCTATTCCGCAACCCATTGGGACATTGCCATGGATGAAATCAAACCCTATTTGTAAAAATTATGCGGTATTGCATCTTTCTTTCTTGCCTATTTATTTCCTTGAGCTCATGGGCACAACGAAAATCAACGTCGGCGGAAAGTACCCTGCAAATACCGAGTAAACAAACGACTAGTAGGCAATCGAAACTCCCAACGGATAAACTTTCAAGTACCTGGGCAATCGGAATTAGTTCGACAACCAATTCAGGAATTATTGGCGGCATAAATTTCCGAAAATATTGGTTAAATGAGGGCAAAAGCCAATCATTTGCCCAAATCGACGCAGACATCATCAAGGATTATCGGGAATTTACTTCCCCCTATTCGTACAATGGTCGGTCCTACATCGAAGGAAAACTCAATCAATTAATTGTTATCCGACCGGAATACGGACGAAGATGGACTTTATTACAGAAATCTGCAGAGGGAGGGCCCGCGTTAAAAGGGATTTTCACAACAGGGCCTAGCATTGGATTGCAGAAGCCCTATTACGTAGATATTTCTTACACAAATACTGCCACTTCACAAACGACAACATTAGCCGTGCCCTATGCAAAAACCTTAGACAATTCCTATCCTAAGGCATTTATCATCGGTGATGCGAGTTTTATCAATGGGTTTTCAGAAGTTAAGCCTGTCCCTGGATGGCACGTAAAATCTGCCTTAAACCTTGAATTGGAATCCTTTAAGCAAAACCATATGAGCCTGGAACTCGGATTTTGTTTGGATTATTTTACAAAACCCATTGAAATGTTAAACCAAACCGAGGGTCGCGGTGTTTATACGACCGGATACCTGACATTTTTCTTTGGAAAAAGTCATTAAAACGCCAAACAAATGATTGAATTACCTCAAGTAAATCCCGTACCTGCCAATCGTAAGCCCGATTGGCTTCGTGTCAAATTACCTATTGGTGAAAGTTATACCAAGGTGCGTAAACTCGTGGATGAATATAAATTGCATACCATTTGCCAATCTGGAAATTGCCCAAACATGGGCGAATGCTGGGGCGAAGGTACGGCTACCTTCATGATTTTAGGAAATGTTTGTACGCGCTCATGTACGTTTTGCGCGGTGGCTACTGGCCGACCGCAAGAATATGACGAAGACGAACCTCGTCGGGTCGCTGAGGCAATCCGTTTGATGCAGGTAAAACATGCGGTAATCACATCGGTTAACCGCGATGAACTAAAAGATAAAGGGGCTGAAATTTGGTACCAAACCGTTCGCGCCGTGAAGGAAACGACACCTGCTACGACTATTGAGACATTGATACCGGATGTGAAGGCCAACTGGGATGCCTTGATTCGCATGATTGAAGGAGGACAAGAAGTGGTTTCTCACAACATGGAAACGGTTGCACGTTTATACCGTTATGTGCGTCCACAAGCCAAATACGAACGCAGTTTGGAACAAATCAAACGCACAAAAGAATTTGGAAAACGAAATAAATCAGGCATCATGCTGGGCTTAGGCGAAACTCAAGACGAGGTATTCCAAGCGATGGACGATTTAGTTGCGAACGGATTGGATGTGTTGACCTTAGGGCAATATTTGCAGCCTACGAAAATGCACCATGAAGTGATTGAGTGGATTCACCCCGACAAATTTGCCATGTACAAAGAAGAGGGCCTAAAGCGTGGCTTAGCTTATGTAGAATCTGGGGCATTGGTACGCTCTAGCTACCACGCAGAAAGACATATCTAATGAGTAACGAAGCGATTGAAAATCCCAAACAATATACCTACATCATCGCTGGTGGTGGTATGGCGGGACTTTCACTCGCTTATTACATATCCGAAAGTTCGCTCACATATGAGCGCATTTTAATCCTAGATCAAGGTAACGAATCCCCCAAAACGTGGAGTTATTGGAGCGATGAGCAACATCCTTTTGATGCGTTTGCGGAACATAGTTGGAGACATTTAGAAATTAATTCCTTTGCCAACAAACATCTCAATTTAACGATTGCCCCCTTTGTTTATCGGAAAATTGAAAGTGGAACTTGGACAAAAGCAATTCAGGAAAAGCTTCAGCAGAACCCTAAATTTGAATTCTTTCAGGCCAAAATTGAGGGCTTTAGCTACCAAGGAAAATTCGCACAAGTACTGACGGATAAAGGAATTTTCGAAGCGACCGAAAAGGTTTTTGAAAGCGTTAGCCCCTACCCTTGTGATTTAACAAATCAGAAAGAACTGAAACAACATTTTGTAGGACTTAGCATCGAGACGAATTTTCCACTCTTTAATCCTAACAAAGCCACCTTATTTGACTTCCGAATTGCCTTTACGAATGCCTGCGAATTCATGTATGTATTACCCACAAGCACAAGAAATGCGCTATTTGAGCATACTTTTTTTTCAAGTACCCTACTTGAAGAATCGGAATATATACAACAAATCAAAGCCTACCTTTTTGCCTACCATGGCCTTAGCGATGATGATTACGAAATAAATGGCACAGAAAAAGGCATCATTCCGATGAATTACGTCGAAATACCTCAAAACCTTCACCAGAAAATCATTAAAATTGGGACAGCAGGTGGATTCGTGAAAGCCAGTACTGGATATTCGTTTAAGCGTACGCAGCGCTTATTAAAATCGCTAATATGCCAACTCGAATCGAATAATAAGAATGCTCAAGTTATTCAACAAAAAAGCTTTAAGGTTTTACTTGATCGCATTTTCATTCAGGTCTTGGTAGACCAACAAGTCAAAGGAAGTACCGTTTTTGAACTATTGTTCCAGAAAAATTCGGCACAAACAATGCTTCGCTTCCTCGATGAACAAACCAGTGTTTGGGAAGATTTACGCTTAATGACCAGCGTGCCTACTTGGCCCTTCATGAAAGCCTTCTTCAAAATTGTATTCCAAAGGCCAACCTTTTACAAATAAATGGTTGCCGACCCGAGATATTAATCTTAAATTTGCACGATTTTTTAACATAAAAAGAAACAATCAATGGCTTATCTATTTACTTCAGAATCAGTATCCGAGGGACATCCCGATAAAGTAGCTGACCAAATTTCAGATGCGTTAATCGACCATTTCATGGCCTTTGACCCAACATCTAAAGTTGCTTGTGAAACCTTGGTAACAACAGGACAGGTCATTTTAGCGGGTGAAGTAAATACGACAACCTATTTAGATGTTCAAGCAATTACACGTGAAGTGATTCGTAAAATCGGATATACCAAAGCTGAATACATGTTTGAAGCTAATTCTTGCGGTATTTTATCTGCTATTCATGAGCAATCTGCCGACATCAACCAAGGTGTTGACCGGGCAAAACCGGAAGAGCAAGGTGCAGGTGACCAAGGAATGATGTTTGGTTTCGCGACGAAAGAAACAGAAAACTACATGCCTTTGGCATTGGATTTGGCACACAAAATCTTACAAGAACTATCATATATTCGTAATAATGAGCCTAATTTAATTGGCTACTTACGTCCAGATGCGAAATCGCAGGTAACGATCGAATACAGTGACGATCATACTCCTCAACGTATTGATACCATCGTAGTTTCAACGCAACATGATGATTTTGCTACGGAAGCAGAGATGTTAGCCAAAATCAAAAAGGACATCGTTGAAATTGTTATTCCTCGCGTGATGGCGAAATTAAAGCCTGAATTGCAAGCTTTGTTCAATGATACGATTACTTATCACATTAACCCAACGGGTAAATTTGTAATCGGTGGACCGCACGGAGATACAGGTTTAACAGGCCGTAAAATCATCGTAGATACTTATGGTGGAAAAGGTGCGCACGGTGGTGGAGCATTCTCAGGAAAGGATCCATCTAAAGTTGACCGTTCAGC
This sequence comes from Aquirufa sp. TARAVU-A1A, assembly GCF_054558675.1. Lineage (NCBI taxonomy): Bacteria > Pseudomonadati > Bacteroidota > Cytophagia > Cytophagales > Flectobacillaceae > Aquirufa > Aquirufa sp. TARAVU-A1A. The sequence goes on along the minus strand of NZ_JBPXKP010000009.1, from coordinate 35,064 downwards.
AGCCTATGCAACGCGTCACATTGCTAAAAACTTGGTAGCTGCAGGATTATGTGATCAAGTATTGGTTCAGGTATCTTATGCAATCGGTGTAGCAAAACCATGTGGCTTATTCATCGACACGTATGGTACGGCAAAAGTAAACTTAACGGATGGTGAAATCGCACGTAAAGTAGAAGCTATTTTCGATATGCGCCCATACTTCATCGAGCAACGCTTGAAATTGCGTAACCCGATTTATTCAGAAACGGCTGCTTATGGCCACATGGGACGTAAGAACGAAGTTGTAACGAAAACGTTCAACGGTCCAGGTGGAAAAAAAGTAACGAAAGAAGTGGAATTGTTTACATGGGAAAAATTAGATTACGTAGATGCAGTTAAATCAGCATTCGGAATTTAATCTCCATATCGATAAGGAAAAGGTGCTCCCCCAAAGAGCACCTTTTTTTATGACATAAATTTGGCTTTATTTGAACAAATTTAGGCGTTATTGAGTTAAGAAGGACATGAGCAAAACAGGCAAAAAAGGTTTTTATTTCAAAGAATTCGAAGAAAAAAGCGTTTCGCCTTTCGATAAGCTCTTCGGAATTTTCAAAGAACTCATCACGCATACTTCCGGCGATTTTGATGAAGCCATCGAATGGCTGCGTGAATTGGATAAAGAGTATGAATTAACGGATGAAAATTATACAATTGAAGATTTCATCGAAGACTTAAAAGCCAAAGGCTATATCCGTGAAGAAATTGACGAAAATGGAGGTTCTGGATTAGGCATTACGGCTAAAACCGAACGCGCGATCCGACAAACAGCCTTAGAAAATATCTTTGGCAACCTCAATAAAAGTGGCGCAGGCAATCACAAAACCAAAGCATCAGGCCAAGGTGATGAGTTGACGGGTGAATTCCGGTCCTATCACTTTGGAGACAGCTTGGAAAAAATATCCCTGACAGAAAGCCTTAAAAATGCGCAAATCAACCACGGAATCGGGGAATTTGAATTAACGGAGGAGGATTTAGTCGTAGAGGACACGCAATATAAATCTCAAATGAGTACGGTTTTGATGATTGATATCAGCCATTCCATGATTTTATATGGCGAGGATCGAATTACTCCGGCTAAAAAAGTAGCGATGGCTTTGGCAGAATTAATCACCACCCGCTACCCGAAAGACACTATCGACATCCTCGTATTCGGAAACGATGCTTGGAGCATTTCAATCAAAGATATCCCCTACCTAAAAGTAGGACCTTACCACACCAATACCGTCGCCGGATTGCAGTTGGCCATGGATATCTTGCGACGCAAGCGAAATACCAATAAACAGATATTTATGATTACCGACGGGAAACCGAGCTGCGTGCGTGAAAAGGATGGCACCTATTATATGAATAGCAACGGCCTTGATCCCTACGTGACGGAGAAATGTTACACCCAGGCGGCGCAGGCTAGAAAATTACATATTCCCATTACGACTTTCATGATTGCGCGCGATCCGTATCTCCAACAGTTTGTGGATAAATTCACGGAAGCCAACCAAGGAAAGGCCTTTTACACGGGCCTTCGTGGCTTAGGGGAAATGATATTTCAAGATTACGAAACGAATAGAAAGAAAAGACTCAAATAAGATGATTAAGAATTTAGGAGAATTAAAGGCTTCAGGCTACCAAAGTAAATCCATCAAAGATGAATTACGCGATAATCTCATTAAACACATGGAGGCCGGAACGACGGTATTTGAGGGTGTACATGGATTTGAAAATTCGGTCATTCCTGAGTTAGAACGCGCGATCTTATCGCGTCATAACATTAACTTGTTGGGATTACGTGGTCAAGCAAAAACACGTTTGGCTCGTTTAATGGTCAATTTATTAGATGAATATATTCCCTATGTGGCAGGTTCTGAAATCAATGATGACCCCTTAAATCCCATCTCCCGCTTTGCCATCAATTTGATTGAAGAACATGGCGACCAAACACCCATTGCTTGGTTACACCGAAATGACCGTTTTGCGGAAAAATTAGCAACACCCGATGTGACGGTTGCCGATTTAATTGGCGATGTAGATCCGATCAAAGCGGCTAATTTAAAACTTTCCTATGCAGATGATCGGGTCATCCACTTTGGGATGATTCCACGGGCGAATCGTTGTATTTTCGTCATCAATGAAATCCCTGATTTACAAGCACGTATCCAAGTTGCCTTATTCAATATTTTGCAAGAAGGTGACATTCAAATCCGTGGCTTTAAATTGCGTTTACCGCTTGATGTACAATTCATCTTCACTGCGAATCCGGAAGACTACACAAACCGTGGAAGTATCGTGACTCCCTTGAAAGACCGGATTGGATCTCAAATTTTGACACATTATCCAGAAAGCATCGCCATTGCTCGGAAGATTTCAAGTCAAGAAGCACGCATCAATACGGCACAAAGCGATCGCGTGTATATCCCGAATTTAGCTTATGATTTGTTGGAGCAAATCATCTTTGAAGCCCGACAAAGCGAATACATCGACCACAAAAGTGGCGTGAGTGCACGTATGAGCATATCCATGTTGGAGAGCTTAGTCAGCACCGCCGAACGACGCGCCTTGCTCAATAACGAAAAACATACCACAGTTCGCTTAGCCGATTTTATGGGTATTATTCCCGCAATCACAGGTAAAGTGGAATTAGTGTATGAAGGCGAACAAGAAGGCGCGGCATTCGTGGCTGAACAATTAATTGGTCAAGCCATCAAAACATTCCTTCCTGGCCTATTTCCTAAAATCGAAAAGCTAAGCAAGAAAATCGAAGAGAGCCCTTACAGTAACTTGTTAGAGGCCGTATTTGCGGATGGTGGCATTGTGTTATATGATGAGTCGACCGACAAAGATTATCAGTCAACTTTAGACGAATTAAAACCGCTGAAGGCATTGGTTTCGAAATACCAACCAGAGACCTCTGCCGAGGATCGATATTTTGTTGGAGAGTTTGTATTGTGGGCTTTAGCGGAACATCACAAATTGGGCAAAGAACGTCTGCAAGATGGATTCCAGTTTAAAGATTTACTAGGAATACTATAACAAAAAAAGCGCCCTAATTGGGGCGCTTTTTCATTTTATTCGAGGGAAAGACTGAGCTTATCCGTTTTGACTTGATTGATTTTAGATTTGAATCGCTTGATTTGTTCAGCTAATGCATTTAATGCTAAATCAAGGGCTTCTTCAAATGAGCGTGCGGTTTCTTTCACAAATAATATCGCACCGGGTACCGCAATTTTAATTTCCAATAACTTCTCTCGCATTTTACCTTCGCCTTTGGCCAACTTCAAAAATACTTCGCCTCCGGTTATTCGATCATAAAAAGTATCTAATTTATTCAACTTAGCTTGAATGCTATCCAACAATTTACGATCAGCACTGAAGTGAATGGCGTGTACTTGCACTTTCATAATCATTAAATTTAAAGGGTGAATAGATGCTTTGGGAATCTTAGCAAAGCCACCGAAAAACAGAACGTTTTAGATTCATCGAAAAGGTATATTTTTTTCGAAAGCTTGTCAAGCAATTAACAAAAATTTATTTCCAAACAACGCGAATCAATAAAACGGGAATACCCAATTCTGAAAAAGAATCATGCCAAAAATGCTGTATAGCCGATAAATGATCGTTGGGAGACTTCACTTCAACAAAAGCGTATTCGTCGCCACGTTGGATAAATAAATCAGGAAAACCTTTCGCATGCGTAGATAAACGTGACCACATGAGTGTTAGGACTTGTTGGAGCGCATTGACCTCTACACATTCCAATACACGTTCTATTAACTCCCAATTGAAATACACCCAATCCACCAAAGGATTAATAACACCCTGATGCTGCTCGGCGACACTACGCATGTGCGCTAAAACCTGCGAACGATCATGGAGTAAATCCATTAATTCCGAGAATCTTTCCGGATTTACTTGCGTAAAATCAATGGTAGGGGCATATTGAAAGGGGTGATGAAAACCTGCGCTTCGATCCGTGAAAATTAATTCCCAAGTGAGCAAACCTAAAATATTCTTCCAAACACCATTTTCTGAAAACACAGCATAATAGCCCTGCTCCGCATAATAATCCATGAGCCCCTGTTCCACCCTACCCTGATAAGATTCATCAATTTCAATTTTCGCCGCCTTTTTCAATCGGCCTGTCACCTGTTTGACTTGTTTTTTCGATGCCTGCCGAGCGATAAAATCTTGAAAAAAGTGTAATTCAGTCGGGTTCTCCACATGCAATTGACCAAATTCAGCCCATTGAATGGCTTCATCTATGCGTTTTAATTTGGCCAAAATACGCACCCGCCGCTCCAATGCTTGCGCAGAACCTGCCAACTCATAAACTTCTAAGGCATCAGGCAAATAGTTTTGCCTTTCTAGAAAACGCCCCACTTGAAACAATAAACGTTCATAAGCCGGAAGTGCTAATTCCGACAAATCATGGGCCATCGGAATGATGGACTCGAAAAGAGATTCTTTCAGTTGGCCCGGATCCAATTGATCCTGTTGCTCATAAAACCATTCGCGCCAAAGACTCAACTGCCACTTGTCATCAATTTCTTTCCGAGTGGTAAAATAGGGTTGAAAATCCGCTTCATCGACCTCCACATATTGTCGGTGCCCTAAATCCCTGACAACAAATTCCTTCAAATCCCGATTCTTGCTACCAAAAAATAGAAAGGAACAGAAATGATACATTTCCAATTGCATGGGTTTTATCCAATCACTTGTTTGAAAGGATTGACTCAGTGGTTGACCGACTAACAAATCCACCAAAGCCTGCTTGGATAAAGCGTTGAATGACTCTTTGCTTGTTGAAATCTCCTTAATGAGGTTAACACAGGCTTGCTTGGTCAATACCTGTAAAACTGCAGGAGTAAAAACGGTTGTGTCGTATTCCCCTACAAAGCCTTTGGAAATCAATTCTTCAATAACCAAATCCAAGGAATCGATTTCGGCATAGTTTAATTGTGATCGATTAAACCAAGTGACACTCCTACCTGCTAAGCGGAGGTAGAGGCATTGTCCACCAAAAGAGAGCGACTGAAAGGATGAGATAAATTCGGATTCGGAAGGATTTAGCAAATTTTTATAATGCTTATCCACATATCGCAAAACATATTGAAAGTAATCCCAGTAATAAGTTGGAGAAAAATTGGTAGGTTCAGCGCTCTCCATGAATTTTGCGAATAAATTTTACCCTAAAATAGGACTATTTGAGTATAAATTTCAAAATTTTCAACAGAAAATTAGATTTTTTCAACAATTTCAGAAATGATGCTATATTTGTAGGCCTGATATATTTCGGGTTAATCACTCCATATTAACGAAACAAAATTTATGCAAACGGTTTCAAATTTCAACTTTGCTGGCAAAAAAGCATTAGTTCGTGTTGACTTCAACGTACCTCTTAATGAGCGATTTGAAATTACAGATGATACGCGTATCAAAGCAACCATTCCTACAATTCAGAAGATTCTTTCTGATGGTGGTTCGGCGATTTTGATGTCACACTTGGGAAGACCGAAAGATGGTCCAACAGAGAAATACTCATTGAAACACTTAGTTACTCCCCTTTCATTGGTATTTGGAGTAAAAGTAAAATTTGCAACCGATTGCATTGGAGACGATGCAGTTGAATTAGCAGCTTCACTTCAACCAGGCGAAATCTTATTGTTGGAAAATTTACGTTTCTACAAAGAGGAAGAAAAAGGTGATGAAGGCTTTGCGCAAAAATTAGCTCGTTTGGGAAATGTTTGGGTGAATGATGCATTTGGAACCGCACACCGTGCACATGCTTCTACGGCTGTTATGGGCAAGTTTTTCACCGAAAAAGTTGCTGGCTACGTAATGCAAGCTGAACTTGAAAACGCACAAAAGATTCTTGAATATTCAGAGCGTCCATTCACGGCAATCATGGGTGGTTCAAAAATCTCAGATAAAATCTTAATCATCGAACGTTTATTGGACAAGGTTGATAACTTGATCATCGGTGGTGGAATGACATACACATTCTCGTTAGCAGAAGGTGGTAAAATTGGTAAATCAATCTCAGAGCCAGATAAAGTTGAATTAGCGAAAGAATTAATCGAAAAGGCAAAAGCCAAAGGTGTTAATTTAATTATGCCAGTTGACAATGTTTGCGCAGATGATTTCAATAATAATGCAAACCGTCAAACAGTTAGCCGTGGTGAGATTCCTGACGGTTGGGAAGGTTTAGATATTGGTCCAGAATCCGTAAAATTATTCCAAGATGTCATCGCAAAATCGAAGACAATCCTTTGGAACGGCCCTATGGGGGTTTTTGAATTCCCGAACTTTGCGATTGGTACGAATGCCATTGCTGATGCGGTCGTAAAAGCAACCGAAGAAAATGGTGCATTCTCATTAATTGGTGGTGGTGATTCAGCATCAGCGGTAAATAACGCAGGTTACGGAGATCGCGTTTCTTATGTGTCTACGGGTGGTGGGGCATTATTGGAATACATGGAAGGTAAAGTTTTACCAGGTGTAGCGGCGCTAGAAGCATAATTGCCAATACGTATAAATTTTAAAAGGCGAGGAGTTTTTCCTCGCCTTTTTGTATTTTAGTCTTTTGGTCAATGTGCAACTATGATTTACCCCAACGAACCCGTTCAGTTAAAATCGACTTACATCAGTTTAGACAGTCGGCAAATATATGAACCCCAAGACACAGCTTTTTTCGCAGTCCGGGGTTTGCATCACGACGGGCACCAATACGTTGAATCCTTGTACCATAAAGGTGTCCGTGAGTTTATCGTAGAGAGATCAGCTTGGAACGGCCCTTTGGCAGAAAAAGCTAAAAGTTGGACCAACACATCCATCTGGGTTGTCACAAATTGCATTGAAACCTTACAACATATTGCGCATTTACATCGGATGTCGTTTGGACTTCCTATTGTGGGCATTACGGGGTCAAATGGTAAAACCACCTGCAAGGAATGGTTATATACGTTAACGAAGCATAAATTTCAGGTTGTTCGCAGTCCCAAAAGTTTTAATTCTCAAATAGGCGTTCCGCTTTCTGTGTGGGGCATAAAAGCCCAACATGAACTCGGGATCTTCGAAGCGGGTATTTCACAGAAGCAAGAAATGGATCGCTTAGCATCCATTATTCGACCTGAATTCGGCATCCTCACCCATATTGGAGAGGCACACGGTAAGAACTTTGCCAGTGAAGCCGAGAAATTAGAAGAAAAACTAAAGCTTTTCCGCCATTCCAAAAAGCTCATTTACCGGGCTACTCCTGCTACTTCCGCTATCGTGATAGCGACGATGCAGAAAAGCAATCCGACATGCGAGCTGATTAGTTGGAGTACCACCGACCCCAATCAATCCATCTACGTTTATTGGAAAATTACAGGTAAAATCAGCCAATTAAAATTCCAAAAACGAAATCAATCCGAACCATTTCTAAGCATACAGAGCCATTTACATGATGAAGCTTCGCTGGAAAACCTAAGCCATTGCCTCATTCAAGCCCATGTGTTAGGCATGAGCAACGAAGAACTAACCATGGCGGCAATGGGAATTAAACCCATCTCCATGCGCTTAGAAATCAAAGAGGGTGTACGGAATAACCAACTCATTGATGATTCCTACAACAATGACTTGGATGGACTTAAATTGGCCCTACCGCTCTATAAACGCTACGAAGAGAAAAAAAAGGTATTAATCATCAGTGATTTTATTGAAACAGGGATTGCAGAAGAGGAACTCTATCGACAAATCGCGCAATTAATAGAAAACCAAAAAATTGAAAAAATCATAGGAATAGGCGCACAAATAGAAAGGAATAAGCACCATTTTAAGCAAATCCATACTTATTCAACAGCGGAATCTCTCATCGAATCGGGAGATTTGACAAGTTTACACGATTCCGTAATCTTATTGAAAGGTGCTAGAAAATTTGCCTTTGAGAAGATTGTTAATGCACTGGAAACCAAGACCCATTGCACACAATTAGAAATTAATTTAGATGCCCTACAACACAATTTAAGCTATTACCGAGGAGTAATCGGTAACAATACCAAAATTATGGGTATGGTTAAGGCGCAGGCCTATGGTGCAGGTGCGGTAGAAATTGCCAAAATACTTCAAACACAAGGAATCGAATACCTAACCGTTGCTTATACTGACGAAGGAGTCCATCTTCGAAATAATGGCATTTATACACCTATCATGGTGATGAATCCACAAGTAGAAGAATTCGATAAAATGGTATCCTATGCACTAGAACCTGAAATATATAATTTCAGTTTATTGGCCGCCATTGATGAATATAGCACGAATCAAAACAAGAATATCAAAATCCATATCAAATTGGATACGGGCATGAAACGACTCGGATTTGAGATGAGTGATATACCCCAACTCATGGATGAACTCAATCAAATGCCCCAACTCTGGGTTGTGAGTATTTTAAGCCATTTAGCAGCCTCAGAAAACCCAAAACATAAAGAATTTACCCTATACCAAATAAATCAATTCAAAGAAGCTGCTCAAGCGATTAGCGATCGATTAGGTTATAAGCCACTATGGCATATTGCCAACTCCGCAGCGATCCAAAATTACCCTGAAGCACACCTTGATATGGTCCGATTGGGCATCAGTATGTATGGAATTTCAGGCAATTCGGTCGAAAAAAATGCATTAGAAAACGTATTATCTCTCAAAACATACGTATCCCAGGTAAAAAATGTGGCAAAAGGCGAGACAGTAGGATACGGACGAATAGGACAATTCGAAGAAGACGGCAAGATAGCAACCTTAGCCATTGGTTATGCAGATGGTTACAGTCGGGCCTTAGGAAATGGCCAAGGGGCGTTTGAAATTCACGGCCAACTGTGCCCTACCATCGGTAGCATTTGCATGGACATGTGCATGGTGGATGTCAGTAAAATAACTGGTATAAAGGAAGGAGATGAAGCCATCGTATTTGGTGGAAAAATACAATTAGGACAATTAGCCAAATCTGCACAAACAATCCCTTATGAAATGATGACAAGTATCTCTTCACGCGTCAAACGAATCTACATACGCGAGTAATAATCGAAGCAATAATCAAACCCAAAAGCACTAGCCACCTAATCGAATTCAGGTGGCTATTTTTTTGCCTCGTACACAAACTACAACGTATATATTTCTTACCAACATAGCTTAGCTTGGTGTAACAGCTATAATCAACCTTCAGCTTATAACCAAAGTATAGCAAGTGAAGCACTTAGCTTTAAAGCTAAATATATTTACCCATTCATCTAATTAATTAGCAGTAAAGCTAATTTAATTTAGCTAAAACGCTAATCAATTAGTCGAGCGGCTAATTAGCTATTCATTAGCTCGACAGAACTCGATTTTGTATTCTTCATGGAATATATTAACTTAGCTAAATAAGTAATCATTATATGACAATCGAGGCGATTAGTAAGGCGATAGGTGATGAATCCCGGCGTAAGATCATTGAGATGCTCAAGGATGGCGAAATGCCAGCTAGTAGTATTTTTGATCAATTCGACTATGCCGCACCTACCATTTCCCGACACTTATCTGTATTAAAAGAAGCTGGCCTTGTGACGACGCGAAGGAACGGAGTCTTCATTTACTATGCGCTCGAAAAAGAAGCATTAAACCAGTTGGCCACCTGGCTCAACCCCTTGCTCCCACCGACCAATCCGGTAGCTAAACCCGCTCCAAAGGAACGTGTTGCAAGGGCGCCAAAAGTCAAAATAGAAAATCCATTTGATAAATTTCAAAGTGAATTTTAATTAGAATAATACAATTTTTATGAAACGATTTGTGATCATTATTCGTGGCCCAGTAGAGGGAATTTCTGGAGCAAACAGTCTTGCTTCCACCGAAGAATTGGAGCAAATTCGTACGTGGTTAAAATCCATCAAGGAGCAATATCAAGACATGCTCTATCAGAAATTTTCGGGACAAACCTTATATTTAGGAGCAAGTGGAAAAATTGAACAAAAGATAGTTCAGTTAATTGACGGAGGAGAGATCTCTCAAGTCATTACACTGATCATGTCCTCCTGGGAAGAAGCAACACGTGTTGCGGAGAGTTTTCCCTTTCCCAATACCTTTTACACGGTTGAATTACGCGAAATGGCATAAAAAGCCCCATACGCAACGTATGAGGCTTTTTAGCGGCTATGCCGCGAGAATCGCGTATTTTTTTCTTACCTATACATTGATCTCGCCTACCATATTCTCAGGGCGAACCCAAGCATCAAACTCTTCTGCAGTTAAATAACCCAAGGCAATAGCTGTTTCTTTCAACGTAGAGCCATTTTTATGGGCTGTTTGAGCGATTTCCGCTGCTTTGTAGTAACCAATCTTCGTATTTAAGGCAGTTACAAGCATCAACGAGTTATTTACGTGCTTAGCGATGTTTTCGTGTAAAGGTTCGATACCTACCGCACACTTATCGTTAAACGCCACACATACGTCTCCAATTAAGCGAGCCGAGTGTAAGAAGTTATAAATCATCACAGGTTTAAACACGTTCAATTCAAAATGACCTGAAGCGCCACCGATATTGATCGCTACATCATTACCTAATACCTGCGCAGCAACCATGGTCATCGCCTCACATTGTGTAGGATTAACCTTTCCTGGCATGATGGATGAACCTGGTTCATTATCTGGAATGTAGATTTCCCCAATTCCTGAACGTGGTCCGGATGACAACATACGGACATCATTACCGATCTTCATTAGGCTAACAGCCACAGTTTTTAGCGCTCCATGAGCTTCCACAATGGCATCGTGTGCCGCTAAGGCTTCAAACTTGTTTTCAGCCGTTCTAAATGGTAATCCAGTCAATGTTGCGATATGCTTCGCTACGTTTTCAGAATAGCCTTTAGGTGTGTTAATTCCGGTTCCTACAGCCGTCCCTCCTAGCGCTAATTCCGCTAAGTGATCCAAGCAATTATTGATTGCTTTTAAACCATGATTTAATTGAGAAACATAGCCTGAGAATTCTTGACCTAATGTCAAAGGCGTAGCATCCATGAAGTGCGTTCGACCAATTTTAACTACGTTTTTAAAGGCTTTTGCCTTCGCGTCTAAGGTATCACGTAATTTAGTAATTCCAGGGATTGTAACCTCCATCAAAGCTTGATATGCCGCAATGTGCATCGCCGTTGGAAAGGTGTCATTTGACGATTGGGACTTATTTACATCATCATTGGGGTGAACAAATTTCTGCTCATCCATCAAATCTCCCCCTTGAATAACATGCGCACGGTATGCAATCACCTCATTACAATTCATGTTGGACTGCGTACCCGAACCCGTCTGCCAAACCACTAGTGGAAATTGATCCGCCCATTGGCCAGCTAAAATCTCATCACAAACCTGCGCAATCAGGTTTTTCTTTGCTTCATCCAATACACCAGCCTCAAAATTCGTGATCGCTGCCGCCTTTTTTAAATAGGCAAATGCCCGAATAATTTCCTTGGGCATCTTATTGATATCTTGAGCAATCGGGAAGTTCTCAATCGAACGCTGCGTTTGTGCGCCCCAATATACATGTGCAGGTACTTTCACCTTGCCCATGGTATCTTTTTCAATTCTATATTCCATAATGGCTATTTGTATTATTTTTGTAAGCACTCCACAAAAATACCACCAAAACCAACAAGGTGGGAAAGAATTTAAATAAAAAATAATATGATTACGATCTACGGAATTCCCGCTTGCAATACGATGAAAAAAACCTTTGAATTCCTACAAGCAAAAGGCATTGAATACTCCTTTCACAACTATAAAAAAGAAGGGATTTCGGAACCAATTTTACAAGGATTTATCGACCAATTAGGGCTTGAAAAGGTATTGAATAAACAAGGGTCTACTTACCGACAATTACCCGAGGAAACCAAAGCATCACTTAGCCACGAAAACGAAGCTTTTGCCTTCTTATTAGAAAATAATTCAGCGATTAAACGTCCCATCATAACAGATGGGAAACGCATAATCGCTGGATTCAATTCTGAAGAATTAGATAAATGGCTAAATGCCTAATTACCCTTTATAAAAAAGCCATTTGGACAACTCTTTCCAAGTGGCTTTTTTGCCATACATTAAGATACCTACGCGGTAAATACGGGCAGAAATCCAGCTGCAAGCTAAAAATCCGAATACCAATAAACCCATCGAAAGTGCTAATTCCCACATAGGGACGCCATATGGCAAGCGAACCATCATGTTAATCGGCGAGGTAAAAGGAATCATCGAAGCCCAAAAAGCAATCGTACTGTCCGGATCCTGCATCGTATATTGCGCCATCAAAAACGACACAATAATCGGAATCATAACAATGAATGTGAATTGCTGGGCTTCCGTTGCACTTTCCACCGCCGAGCCTATGGCCGCAAACAAGGAGCTGTATAACAAATACCCAACGAAAAAATAGAATAAAAAGGCCACCAAAATCAAGGGAATATTCGTGCTTTCCAACACCTTAGTCACCTCACCCATCGGCGAATCTTGCATAGCTTTGGCAACATCATCCGCTGCTTTCCCTTTTTCCAATTGACTCATCTGAGCAATTGCCTTGGTTTTAGAAGCGTATAGTTTACCTGTGACTTGTGTCAATCCAATCGTCAAAACAATCCACAAAACGAATTGCGTCAGCCCCACAAGTCCTACGCCAATAATCTTTCCTAACATCAACTGGTAAGGCTTCACCGAAGAAATAATCACCTCAATAATCCGGCTACTCTTTTCCTCAATTACGCCGTTCATCACCTGAGAGCCATAAAGCAATAGCGTCACATATAAAATTAAGCCCATAATACCTGCCAGAATCATCGCCCCCGCAGAACTCGAACTTGTCTCTCCCCCATTCTCGGAAACGGTTATCGTCTCACTATCAATATCAACCTGCGTATCCTCATAAACCTTTTCTGAAATACCGGCCTTATACATCAATTCCTGACGTACTTTATTTTGAATCAAACGTTCCACAGACTCCTTTAAGGTCAAACCAATATTCTTAGATGAATAAATATGAACGCCCTTCGGATTTGCCAACACATCAACGGGTATACTCACAAAGGCATCGTATCCAGCCTTCGCAAATTGCGTTTTATATGCCTGTTCGGGTATGTTGGTAAAGGTGAAAACCAACTCTTTATCTTGCAAATCCGTTGATTTCAACAAATGACTTTGATCAAAAATGGCAATCTGTTTCTGCTCCTTATCCTTCATAGCTAGCCAAATCGGAATGGCATAGATCGCCGTAATTAATACGGGAGCTAATAAAGATGAAATCCAAAAGGATTTCTTCAACACACGTGTCACATATTCACGCTGAATGACGAGTAAAATCTTATTCATATCAATTGGTTTCGCTAACTACTTGAATAAAAATATCATTGAATGAAGGAATCACTTCTTTGAATTCCAACAATCGTACTTGCTGAATGATTTTGGCAATCGCTTCATTAGTACTTATCCCCTCTGAAAAACGCAAAATAGCGTTACCCGTTTGGCTTGAAACCACCTCAATCCCAGAAATTGAACCAAGTTCACCTTCAAATCGAATTGCAAACTGGTTTTTCTTATATCGGTTCTGTACCTCATCTTTATTACCTGATAAAACCACTTGCGCATGATTAATCAATGCGATTTCATCACACAATTCCTCCACAGAATCCATGCGATGCGTAGAAAACAAAACGGTGGTCCCGCGCTCCTTAATCGCTAAAATCTCATCCTTCAACATATTAGCATTAATCGGATCAAAGCCAGAAAATGGCTCATCCAAGATCAGCAATTTAGGCTCATGCACGACCGTCGCAATGAATTGCGTCTTTTGCTGCATACCTTTTGATAAATCATTAACAGGTTTATCCCACCATTCCTTGATATCCAAGCGGATAAACCATTCCTTCAATTTAGAAATAGCCTCTTCCTTGCGCATGCCCTTTAATTGTGCCAAATACAACAACTGCTCCCCTACCTTCATCTTCTTGTACAAACCACGCTCCTCAGGCAAATAACCAATTTGATCCGCATGCGCTAATCGTAAGGGCTCTCCATCAAAATAGATTTCCCCTGCATCAGGCCCAGTAATTTGCGTGATAATTCGAATTAAGGATGTCTTCCCTGCCCCATTAGGACCTAGTAAACCAAAAATCTTCCCTTTAGGAATCTCTAAGTTGACATCGTTTAATGCCACATGATCCGCATAACGCTTCTCTAAATGACGAATGGATAATAACATAGCTGTCGTATAATTTGAAAGCTCAAAGATAAAAAAAAGCGTTCACCCCAAACTGATATTGGGATGAACGCTATAAAAGTAGGATGAATGCTCCTTATTTCTTAATTACCTTAGCCTTTGGTTTTGCTGGCGCTTTAGCCGCTACTTTGGGTGCTGCAGGTGTAGATTCCTTTGACATCAATTGTGCTACTTGCTTCATTTCTGCAGCCTTTTTAGCCAACTTAGCTTTTTTCTTAGCTTCCTTTTCAGCTACTTTCTTTCTAGCTTTTTCAGCCTTTTCCTTTGCTTTCGCCGCTTCCTTATCTTGCTCTTGGATAAATTTTACATATTTTTTCGCAATCTCTCCGGCCGACTTATCTACGGTCTCCAACAATTTCTTGGCATTTTTTTCTGTAAGTCCTTTTAGCTTAGGCAATAAAAGCCCTGATAATTGATTCGCTAATGTTTTTTTATCGCTGCTCATTATATAATTATTAAATTTTGATAAATCTAACCAAACATTTCAGAACTTGAAATTTATCTGTGTTAAGTTTTCGAAGATAAGGGAAAATTTAATATTAGAGCGACTAAAGCTGTGATTTACTGACAAAATCCCAAGCAACCACTCCCATCGTTACGGAAACATTTAAGGAATGCTTTGTCCCAAATTGCGGAATCTCTAAACTACCAGAAGCAGCCTCAATCCAATAATCATTCACGCCAAAGACTTCATTTCCAAAAACAAAAGCATACTTGCTCTCTCCTGCTGGCTTGAAATCCTGCAATGAAATCGACTGATCCACTTGTTCGATACAATAGACTTGATAACCCTGAGCTTTTAATAATTCATGACACGCTTCAGCCGTTTCAAAATAAGTCCAATCAACAGATTCATCAGCACCTAATGCCGTTTTACTTATCTCTCGATGTGGCGGCTGCGCTGTTATTCCAACCAGATATACATGCGCACATCGAAATGCATCGGCCGTACGAAATGCAGAACCAATGTTGTTCATGCTACGGATATCATCCAACACAAAAACGTAAGGAAATTTTTCAGCTGATTTATAAGCTGATACATCGAGCCGATTTAGCTCATCCAACGATAATTTTTGGGGCATAAATTAAACGATCCAGCTAAATGGATAAGCTAATTCTGGTACTTTAACACGTTCAGCTAAACGCTCTAAACGTGCCGGCAATCCAATCACATAGTCACGTGCTTTTTCCGCCTGATCATTCAATCCACGAACACTTTCTAAATCCCAATCTTGAATCAAGCCACGCATAATCGTAGTATAATCAGCGGTTGTATAAACTCCAATGCGTTGAGCCGCATCTGAGAAATGATCAAACAAAGAACTCTTCGCTCCATTCATTTCACGCAAGAAATGCGCAGGCATTACAATCTTTTTCTTCATCATATCAGCGAAAGCCAACATCATTTCGGAAGGATCTAATTTAAAAATCTCAGCAACAAAAGCCTTATAAGCTTTCGCATGACGCAACTCATCCGCCGCAATTTGTGCACACATACGAGACAAATTCGAATTACCGTGTTGCTTGGCTAAAGATGCTGTTCTACGGTGGGAAATATTCGTTGCCCACTCTTGGAATGAAGTATAGACAAAATTACGATATGGGTCAGCAGAAGTACCAATGTCGAAACCATCTGCAATCAAGTACTGTGTCGAAATCGCAACGGCACGCATGTCAACTTTACCCGATAAATATAGGTAAGTCCCCAATAAATTCCCGTGGCGATTTTCTTCTGCTGTCCAACTGCGAATCCACTTAACCCAACCATTTTCTTGGTCTAAATGATCCACCGTTTCCATTCCTAATAACCATGACTCGTAGGTTGGCAAAGCTTCCTCCGTAATCGTATCTCCAATCAAAACTGCCCAATAATCATAAGGCAATTCGTTTGCTGCTTCTTGTAACAATTTCACTTCTTCAAAGAAATTATCCTTTGTCGAATCTGGAAGCATATCTGCAGGCTGCCAGTTGGAATCAATCGGATTCAAAAAATCCTTCATGTAGCTGTCCATGTTTTTGGCTAGCTCCGACATTACTTCTAAACGTGTGTGAAATTGAGACATAATTCAATTGGTTAACAAAATGAGCTATGAAGATACATAGAAAAATCAGGATTTTGGCTGAAAAAGCGCAAAATCAAGGCCACTATCTGCAATTTTTAGCACATAGGCATTCTTGTAGGCCGGCGAAAACCAGTCTCCTAAATTATAATAGGTCGCATTGTTGCCTAATGGCAAGGCTATGGGATGATGTCGATGGCCAAAAACATAGGCTGAAACCCCACGATTTCCAAGCTGATCTGCCGCATTACGTTCACGCACCGCAGCTAAAATAAAATCAGTTTCAGCGTCAAAAGGAACTTCTCCAGCTTTAATCGTTGACGTTTTTCGCGTCCCCGACCAAGCATGTGCCAAGCGCACCCCCAAATCAGGATGCAACCAGCCGAATAGAAACTGAGCTACAGGATTAACAAAAACCTTTTTCAACAACTTATAACCATAGTCTCCAGGCCCCATACCATCGCCATGCCCAATGCAAACACGAATTTGTTTATCCATGAATTGAAACTCAAAATCAGTGGCCTCCCGATAGATAATTGCCCCTAATTCTTGCTCAAAATAATCCTTCATCCATAAATCATGGTTCCCCACAAAAATATGTAATCGAACTCCCTGATCAGCTAATGAGGCTAGGGCACCAATAAAACGAACAAAACCTTTGGGAACTACTTGTTTATATTCAAACCAAAAATCGAAGATATCCCCGAGTAAAAATAAATCACTCACATCTTCCTGAATATGATGAAGCCAATCAACCAAGACTCGCTCGCGTTCACGTGACGTATTTGCATCTGGAAACCCCAAATGCATATCCGAAATACAATAAACCTGTTTACCCGCGGGTATGATTAGCTGTTTCATCTATCATAAAAAATGGGGCGGGAATACCCACCCCATTCGGTTAATCTTCTTTTTTAGGAGTCCTTTTTCGAGGCGCTGGCTTTTTCTTAACAACAGGCTCAACTTCCGTTTCAGCCTTAGTAGAAGCTGGCTTTTTAGCCGCGCGTTTCACCGTTTCTGCTAACTCTCGCTCGTCTTTGGCATCTTTACGCTTCTTCTCTGTCTCTCCTTTGATAAACTCTTGATATGAGGTTAATTGCTCAAATGGACGAGGACCTACAAGTTCCTCTAAATCACTTTGAAACAATACTTCCTTCTTCAATAATTGCTCAGCAAGTATCGTTAATTTATCCTTTTTAGAGGTCAACAATTTCTTTGTACGTGCATATGCTTCCGCAATAATCTTACGAACTTCCTCATCAATTTCACGCGCCGTCGTCTCCGAGTAAGGCTTGCTAAACTGATAATCAGAACCCTTTGAATCGTAGTAAGAAATATTGCCCAACTTGTCATTCATACCGTAAACGGTCACCATCGAATAAGCTAATTTCGTAATACGTTCTAAATCATTTTGAGCTCCTGTTGAGATCTTACCAAATACAATTTCTTCTGCGGCACGACCACCTAAGGTCACACACATCTCATCCATTAATTGCTCGGTACGATACAAGAACTGCTCTTTTGGCAAATATTGTGCATATCCTAAAGCCGCTACGCCACGAGGAACAATTGATACTTTCACTAAAGGATTTGCATGTTCCAAGAACCAACCTGCAATCGCATGACCAGCCTCGTGATAAGCCACAATTTTCTTCTCCAATGGATTGATGATCTTGTTTTTCTTCTCCAAACCACCAATCACACGATCCATCGCCTCTTGGAAATCATCCATATCGACTGCCGTTTTACTGCGACGCGCCGCGATTAACGCTGCCTCATTACACACATTGGCAATTTCAGCTCCAGCAAAACCGGGCGTTTGTGCCGACAATTCCTTTGGATCAATGTCTGCCGCTAATTTCAAAGGCTTTAAATGCACTTTGAAAATCGCCTCCCGACCGATAATATCGGGCTTGTCAATGGAGATTTGACGATCAAAACGACCTGGACGAAGCAATGCCGCATCCAATACATCGGGACGGTTTGTTGCCGCCATGATGATAATTCCTGAGTCGGTAGCAAAACCATCCATCTCAACCAACAAGGAGTTCAATGTATTCTCGCGCTCATCATTTGAACCTGGCATTTGCCCACGACCACGTGAACGACCTACCGCATCTATCTCATCAATGAAGATAATACAAGGTGCTTTTTCTTTTGCCTGCTTGAATAAATCACGCACACGTGCAGCGCCTACACCCACAAACATTTCTACAAAATCAGAACCTGAAAGTGAGAAGAATGGCACACCCGCCTCCCCTGCAACAGCTTTGGCTAATAAGGTTTTACCTGTTCCTGGAGGGCCTACTAATAAGGCTCCCTTCGGAATTTTACCACCTAAATCGGTGAATTTCTTAGGGAATTTCAAGAACTCGACAATCTCTTGAATCTCTTCTTTGGCCTCATCTAATCCGGCAACATCATCAAATGTCACACGCACTTTAGATTCACCTTCGATCAAGGTAGCCTTACTCCGACCAATATTAAACAACTGGCCACCGCCACCTCCTCCGCCTCCCATGCGGAAGAAAAGGAAGTAAAAACTCAATCCCATTAAGATGAAAAATCCCCAAGTACCCAACCAATCTAATGGCCCTGTACGTGTTTCAGGCGTCGCAAAAATGCGTTCATTTCGTGGAAAATCCTTTTGACGATCCTCTAAAAAATGCTCAAAACCTTCTTTGGAAATAATCGGAAATTCAAAATGTGGCCCTTGCTTTACGGACACTAAACCCGGAGGCGAATTTTTGAAATATTTTGCGACAAAATTGGGCTTTAGACTAACTTCCACCAATTTATCGTTAACAATCACAACCGACTGAACTTCTTTTTGAATCACCATGGCCTCGAATTGACCTTGATTAATCTCTTGCAACGTGCGTTGTTTTGTAAAGAAAAACATACTCACCATCGCGATCACCAACCCAATAATCATCCAACTTTGCATTCCCCCAGCCGGCTTTTTCGGCAGACGTGGTTGAATTCCTGAACGCTTGGTGTTTTTACTGTTACCTAGTTTTGCCATTAGAATAATTTGTTTGGGCTATTAACAATGAGGATACCTAAAAAAGTTCGATTTGA
The DNA here is from genome assembly GCF_054558675.1 of Aquirufa sp. TARAVU-A1A. Classification (NCBI taxonomy): domain Bacteria; kingdom Pseudomonadati; phylum Bacteroidota; class Cytophagia; order Cytophagales; family Flectobacillaceae; genus Aquirufa; species Aquirufa sp. TARAVU-A1A. Next base: position 15,630 of record NZ_JBPXKP010000009.1, on the reverse strand, counting down.
GAATTATTCCTCAGAAATGTGCGTAAACTTCGCATCTCCCCAAAGTTCCTCCAATTTGAAAAAATCACGCTTATCTTTCAAAAATACGTGCACAATCACATCGTAATAATCCATCAAGATCCACTCCCGATTGGCCTTACCTTCCATCGCATGCACATGAATTTTACCTGACTCCCACACTTCCTTGTCCACAGAATCCGCAATCGCCTCAATCTGTGTATCGGATGTACCTGAAGCAATCACAAAAAAATCAGTAAATGCATTCGCAACTCCGCGCATATCCATCACAACAATATCTTGAGCCTTCTTCTCTTGCATCCCTTTCACCACCCATTGCGCTAATTGTTCTGATGCCTCTACTGCTGTCTTCTTTGTGCTTTTGCTCATATGTTTGTCTAAAATCGAATAATCGAATGTGATAACATCTCGATTAACGAATAAAAATTTAAATTTGTTTCTTGTAAACCTAAAATTACGAAGAAATTTTGAACAATTACCAAGCCACTACCCGCTTCGTGGGCAAATTATCAAAATATATGGATCATTGTGATTCCACGAATGCCTTGGGCTTTCAGGAGGCACTTTCCGACGATATAGAAGAGGGTTTTGCTTGGATTGCTGGCCACCAAACAGCAGGTAAAGGGCAGCGTGGTAACCAATGGCACGCCCAGCCCAATCAAAATTTATTGGTTTCTTTTTTACTTAAGCCCAACCACGAATTACTCCAAGCGCAGTTTTACCTCAGCAAAGCGATTGCGAATGGGATTTTAATGGGGCTCCAACAATGGGCATCAGACACGCTAGGAGAACGTTTACCACTCGAAATCAAATGGCCAAATGACATCTACCTCGATGGCAAAAAATTAGGCGGAATTCTAATCGAAAGTAATTTCCAGGCTGGCAAATGGGCCTTCTCAATTGTTGGCATAGGCTTGAATATCAACCAATTAGACTTCGAAGGCCTTCGAGCCACCTCCCTACGTGAATGGACACAAAACCCACAGGCAATCGACATCGCTGATATCTACAATCATATTGCTCATGGGATCGAAAATCAATACGAAGCTTTTACAGGCAAGGCATACACATCCATTGATTCCACTTATCACGAAACGCTTTTTCGGAAAGAAGCATGGCATAGCTTTGAAGACAAAAATGGAATATTTGAAGGTAAAATAGTACGGGTCAACGAGCAGGGATTAGTCGAGATTGAACGAAACCTCGGCACTGAATCCTATGATATCAAAGAATTAAGTTTTATTTTTAAGGATTAACCCCGCATAAACCTTGATTGAAACTTACCAAAGCAACCTAGAAAACTTCATCCATTGGGCCAAAGAAACGCCAAAAAACGTCTATTTAAAACAACCTAAAGAGGGGCAATATACCGACTATACCTATCAAGAATCTTTGGAGATTGTTGAGCAAGTCGGCACTTACCTAATCCAGCAGTTAAACACAGAGAAACCACTCCACATTGGAATTCTCTCTAAGAACAGCGCTCATTGGATTCTAGCAGATTTAGCTATATCCTATGCGGGTGCCATTTCTGTTCCTTTTTATCCTACACTTACGAGCGAACAGTTAAATCAAGTATTGGTGCATTCGGATTGCCAATGCCTCCTAGTAGGAAAACTTGATAACTGGAATGAAATTAAACAAGGAATCCCCTCAACAATTCAGCTCATTTATACTCCCGATAGCCCTTGCAACCAAGGAATATCTTGGAATGAAATTCTGAAAAGCTCCTTGGATATTTCGTCGCCTATCTTGCCAAAACATACCGAGCTCGCCACCATAGTTTACACTTCGGGAACAACCGGAGTACCGAAAGGTGTCATGATAACCAATGGCGCAATCGCTCTGGCACTTAATTTAGCCAGAGAAATTGCTTATTTAGATAGACCCAACACCCGATTTATCTCTTACCTCCCACTCTGCCATATCGCAGAACGGAATTTTGTGGAATTCGCTTGTACTGCTGCTGGCGGTACCATTTACTTTGTCGAAAGCCTGGAAACATTCCAACAAAACCTTTCACAAGCACGACCAAGTCATTTCCTAGCCGTTCCACGGATTTGGGCCAAATTCAAGGAGGGAATCTTGAATAAAATCGGAGGACAAAAAAAACTAAATCTTCTATTGTCTATTCCAATTATCCGTGGTCTAATTCAAAAGAAAATTCAAAAAGGTTTAGGCCTCGATCAAACATGCATGGTTATTACAGGGGCTGCACCGATGCCCCAAGAATTAACCGCATGGTTTCAGTCGATCGGCCTTTACATCCAAGAAGCTTATGGCATGACAGAAAACCTTGGATTGAATAGCCTTACTCCTCGACATAAAATCAAATTAGGTACCGTGGGACGTGTACATGACCAATGCACAACGCGAATCGATCCTGAGACGGGTGAGATTCAAATGAAGGCAGATTATAATTGTTTGGGCTATTACAAAAACCAAGAACAAACAGATGCGCTATTCGATGGAGAATGGCTAAAAACGGGCGACATGGGCCAATTGGATTCCGAAAACTACCTATCTATCGTGGGCCGAGTTAAAGACAATTTCAAAACGGCCAAAGGGCAATACGTTTCCCCTGCTCCCATTGAGAATGCATTATCTTTACATGACCTCATCGAAGTTGCCTGTGTCGTAGGCGTCAATTTACCCCAACCTTTGGGATTGGTGTTACTTAGCCAACAATCAAACGAACTATCACAACAAGAGCTCGTTAGCGCGCTAGAAAAACTACTCCATGACACGAATCCCTTATTCAAAAAATACGAATATCTGAAGAAACTCATCGTTATGAGAGAGCCATGGACAGTCGAAAATGCCTGCTTAACTCCCACGTTAAAAATACGCCGCATGCAGATAGAAAAGAATGTGGAAGATCGCATTGAATCCTGGTACCATGCGAAACAAACAATCATTTTCGAAGATTTAATCTAATTTCTACACCTTTTTTGTAACTTGAGAGAATGCGTTTTCAGTCTCTCATCTTGTTAGCTGGCTTATTGTTCCCTTGCTATCTCAGCTTGGGACAATCGATGCGCATTGATTCCATTCATTTTGTCGGGAATGAAAAAACGCGTGAAAATATATTACGCCGCGAACTCGACTTTCACGAGAAAGATTCGTTAAGCATTCAAGATTTAAATGAGCGCATCGAATACAATCGGCGGAAACTGATGAACACGAACCTGTTCATTTGGGTAAAATCGGATTACCATCAATTACCAAATGGCCATTTGTCCATCACCTTCGAATGTTTAGAACAATGGTATATTTTAGCATATCCCGTATTCCAGTTGGCCGACCGCAATTTAAATGATTGGTGGTCGCGCGGCCATGATTTTGACAGAGCCATTTATGGACTGCATTTTTTGCACAATAATTTCATGGGGCGAAATGAAAAAGTCGTCATCAAGGCTGAGACAGGATTTACGGACAAACTTGAAATATCCTATCAAAACCCCTATTTAGACCCCCAAAAAACCTTGGGCATGACTGTTAACTTAGCTTACAGCACACAAAAAAACTTAGCTTACAAGACGAATCAAGACACCCTAACTTACATTCAAAGCAATGCCATTTTACGTGAAAAATGGACAGGCGGAATCCAATTCAGAAAGCGATTTCGCTTTTATGATTTCCAAACACTTGAATTCAAATACAACCATTCCATCATTTCGGACACCATAGCAAAATTAAATCCAGCTTATTTTGGCGCAGGTCGGAAAGAGCAAAACTATGCGCAAATCGGCTATGCATTTTCGTATGACTTTCGAGATTTTGTCACCTATCCATTACGCGGAAGAAAAATTGATGTTAGTTTCACCAAATACGGCCTACTCCCCAGTGATCAGGTCGACTTTTGGGAGGCAAGTGCCGTGGCTGCATTCTTTTTTGATTTAGGTAGTCGTTTCTTTTTAGCTAGCCAAGTGAAGACTAAAATCAGTAGAGATGGATTTATTCCTTATGCCAATACGCGAGGACTCGGATATGGCAATGATCTTGTTCGAGGATATGAATTAAATGTGATTGATGGGACGAACTTTTTCCTTTGGCGTAATACGGCGAAGTTTCAATTAATCTCAACCATTTTGAAACTGCCATTCATCAAGTATAAGCAATTCAATCAGATGCCAATTGCTGTATATCCAACCGCATTTATGGATTTGGGATATGTCTACAATTCGAACAAAGAAACGCGCAATAGTACGAACCAATGGCTATTCGGAACAGGCTTAGGCTTTGATTTTGTCACCTATTACAACTTTGTTTGCAAGGTGGGTTTCCCGGTCATCAATGGCGGAAAAACAGGTATGGTTGTGAGTATTGGTCGGGAATTTTAGGCAAAAAAAAACCAGTCAACGACCGGCTTCTTTTTAAAATACCTAACCACTAATAATCTTAAATATCTTTATGCGCAAGCGCATGAATTCCTATTCCTAATTCCAAAAATAAGAATATTTTTCAATAGAATGATTCAAGCCACCCTGAATTTATTTATTTTTGAAATGATAAGCCCAGACCATCATGAAAATCCGCTCGATCTACTTTTTGTTATTCCTTGCTACTGCAAGTCTTTATTCATGTAACAAAGACAGTTCCTCTGCTGAAAATGAGCAAATAAGTGGCGCCCCGGAACAAATCAAAATCAAAGAGGCCTGGAATGCTAGTCATAACTGGGTTAAGCAAATGACCTTGAGCGACACACTCATTATTCGTAAAACAAATTGGGGAACCGATATTTCACAAATAAAGGAGTCGGTAGAATTAGCCGAAAGCCAACCGCAATCTGGAAAATCTTATTCCCTGTATTTTGATGATAGCGATTTGAATTTTGTTGACATCAGCTATTTAGCAAATGCGCAAGGTCAATTAAATGAAATCGATTTAGACATCTACGTGGAAGAAAATGCGCAGGTGAGTAAATTGCAAAAAAGCATCAAGGAATATTTCGATGTAAAATTCGGTGCATCAAACACTACAGGCAAAAAGACAACTTGGAACCAAAATAAAAATACCCAGGTCGAAATGGAAGATGTAAGTACTTCCAAGGACCCAGGTATTAAAATTGTGTTAAAGGCAAAGTCTTAAACTTTCCAAACCCAGTTGCGGGTATCAGGAATTTCGCCTAAACGGATTTGATTAATTTCATTGTACACACGTACCGAAAAATCAGAATCTTTGCGTTCCGGCAAGTTGTAATCTTTTCCCTCAAAACCGATCGTTGCAATTGGTGCAATCACAGCAGCCGTTCCTGCTCCAAATGCCTCGGTCACTGAACCATTTTGGATTCCTTCGATTAATTCCTTCACTGCCAATTGGCGCTCCTGCACTTCCATCCCCCAATCTTTCGCAATTTGCAAGACTGATTTACGAGTTACCCCATCTAAAATCGTATCACCCGTAGCGGCTGTAACTAAAGCTCCATTGATAACAAACATCAAGTTCATCGTACCAGCTTCCTCAACATACTGATGCGTCGCTGCGTCTGTCCAAATGATTTGATCATAGCCATCTTTATTCGCATTTTGAGTTGCAAATAATGAACCTCCATAATTCCCTGCATTCTTCGCAAATCCTACCCCACCTTTCGCAGCACGGATGTATTCCGTTTCCACACGAACGCGCAATGGTTTAGAATAATAAGAACCAACTGGGCAATTAAAGATGATGAATTTATATGTTGTTGATGGCGTAACACCCACATATTCATCCGTCGCAAACATGAAAGGACGAATGTATAATGAGCAACCCTCTTTGGCAGGAACCCAAGCTTGATCTAGTTTCAACAATTCACGTAAGCCACCCAAGAAAATCTCTTCAGGAACTTCAGGCATACACATGCGATAGGCCGACTTGTTGAATCGTTTCCAGTTTTCTTCTGGACGGAATACTTGAATACTACCATCTTTTCCTCGATAACCTTTCATCCCTTCAAAAATAGCTTGTCCGTAATGCAAAGACATCATGGCGGGCTGGTATTCCAATGGGCCATACGGTTGGATTTTGACAGATTGCCACGCGCCGTCGGCATATTCTGCAACTAGCATGTGGTCAGCAAAGCTGCGACCAAAGGCTAAGTGATCAAAGTCAACTTGATCAATTCTAGATTTTGAGATAGGTTCAATGTGGATTTGCATACGCTTTGTTTTATTTATTTTCCTGAATTCCAAGGGATTTCAGGGATACCTAGGCTATGATGTAAAAAACGACACACCATAAATAAGTAATCAGATAATCGGTTCATATAGGCCATCGCAATTTCGTAATCGGTATGTTCTGTGGCTTGTACCCAACGAATTAAGCTTCGTTCCGCGCGACGACAAACCGTACGTGCGATTTGTGCCATGGCAATTGTTTCATGTCCACCCGGAAGGATAAAAAACCGCATGGGAGCTAATTGAGCGTCTAAAGCGTCAATATTATTTTCCAAAGCGACAATATCTTGCAAGGAAATCAATTCCATATTCCCCAATACTTCTTTGGAATCGCTCGCAACATGAGCACCCAAAACAAAGAGACTGGATTGTATGGCCTGTAATTTAGCGGCAAGTTCCGCGTCAACTTTACAAACAAGAAGTCCCAAGTGTGAATTCAGTTCATCTAAATCACCGATAGCTTCCAAACGAAAGTCGGATTTTGACAAACCCTTCCCGTCGGCTAATCGCGTAAACCCTCCATCACCTTGTTTTGTGTAGATCTTCATAATTTGTAAAAGAATAACAAAAATAGTTTTTTCGGCCTTCAATCCAAAGGAAAGCCCATATTTATCAAAAAACAAGAAAGATTAGGCAATCGCGCGCTTATGAACTAATTTTGGGGATATTTTTGAATCCTATGTCAATTGATTATTTCGTTTCGCGTGCTTGGCGCATCGTTTCCATGGTTGCCTTTGGCATTACCCTGCTATTCGTTTATCGCGGATTACCAGATCCTGCAGCCGTACATTTCGGCGAAACAGGGCGTGGAGATGGATTTTTGCCTAAAGAAGAGATCTTTTATTTGTCGGCCGGCATTGTAACCGTACTCAATGTACTGGCCCTATTACTCATCAAAAGTGTCGCCAACGTATCCGAGCAAGTTTGGGGAAAAGTATTCCAAATTTTCGCTAGCAAAGGGGATGCGACGATTAAAGCCACTTTGACTAATTGGTTGCATTTCTTGCCAGCCATGATTAATACCTATTTGATTTTAGTTTTCCGCGTATTGCTCTTATTGAACGACCAGCGTACGTATGACGCTGACTATACCTATATCCCAAAATTAGGAATCGTCTTGATTCTTGTTTGGTTGTTATACTTGCCCATTCGACTATTTTTATCACCTACGCATAGCCCAGAAGAAGCATGATTTCCAACATGCCCGACATTTCGATTCAGGCGTTTGATTACGAATTACCCGATTCTCATATAGCTTTTTTCCCAAGCCAGCAGCGGGATGAATCGAGCTTACTTGTTCACCAGTCAGGTGTCACACATCATCATTCATTTCAAAACCTACCTGAATTAGTTCCAACAGATAGCCTTTTTATTTTCAACAATACGAAGGTCATTCCGGCACGCATTCAATTACAGAAAGAAAGTGGCACGACCATTGAGATCTTCTTACTGAAGCCTTTGGCCGACAACATCGCGACGCAACAAGTTATGGAGCAGCGCGGAGAGATCATTTGGGAATGTTTGGTGGGTAATAAAAAGCGTTGGAAAATAGGAGAAACGCTTACCAAAACAATTGAAATTGAAGGCCAGGAGGTAGCTTTACGAATCAACTGGCATGACCGAGAATTAAATCAAGTTCAGATTCAATGGTCAGGCGAACATACATTCGCTAGCATTTTGAATGAAATAGGTAAAATTCCCTTGCCTCCTTATATGGAGCGTGATACGGAATTATCAGATCAAGATCGCTACCAAACGGTATTTTCCAAAGAGTTGGGAGCTGTCGCAGCACCTACCGCAAGTTTGCATTTTACACCTGCCATCATCGACCGCTTGGAAGCAAAGGGTATCCAAAAGAGTTTCCTAACCTTGCATGTTGGGGCGGGAACATTTTTACCGGTAAAAGAAGATGAAATCCGGAATCACCCGATGCATCGAGAGCAGCTCATTTTTGAACGGGCATTCATTAAACAATTGATGGAGCATTCAGGGACTTTTGTACCTGTGGGCACGACGGCACTTCGGGCTGTGGAGAGCTTATATTGGTCGGGGGTATGGGTATACGAACAAAAAGCTATTCCAACTGAAGGTTTAGTAATCCCCAAGGAATTCGCCTATCAAGATCGCACGGAGGTTTCTAAAACGGATGCCTTGCAAGCAATCTTGCAATATATGGAAGCAAATAGACTATCGAATTGGTTGGCCCAAACTGAACTTCTCATCATGCCGTCTTACCGTTTTCGATTCTGTGATGCGTTGATAACGAATTTCCACCAACCCAAATCAACTTTATTGGTGCTTGTTTCTGCTTTAATTGGGGATGCTTGGAAGGATATTTACCAAGAGGCTAAGCAAAAAGGCTATCGTTTTTTAAGTTATGGCGATGCGTGTTTGTTTTTCAAAAAGGAAAAATAATTCCGAAGAATCATTATTTTTGTGGCCCAAGAAATTGGACGTTGGACGTTGGACGTTGGACGTTGGACTATTGACTTCGGACTCCGGACTTCAGACTACCACTGACTACTTATTTACAGAACACAGACTAGTGACTAGAGACTAGCGACTATAAAATACCCAATTATGAATTTCATTGAAGAATTGCGCTGGAGAGGAATGTTACAGGATATGATTCCGGGATTGGAGGATCAATTAGCCAAAGAGATGACCGTGGCATACATTGGTTTCGATCCAACTGCACCCAGTTTACACATAGGTAATTTGGCAGCAATCATGTTGTTGAAGCATTTTCAATTGTGTGGCCATAAGCCGATTGCTTTGGTAGGCGGTGCGACAGGAATGATTGGAGATCCATCGGGTAAGGCTGCGGAAAGGGAGTTTTTATCAGAAGACACCTTGCGTGCAAATCAGATTGGCATTCAAAAGCAATTGGAAAAATTCTTGGAATTTCATGCGGGAGCTAATTCGGCGGAGGTAGTTAATAATTATGATTGGTTTAAGGAATTCAGCTTTTTGGGATTCTTAAGAGAGGCTGGAAAGTTTTTGACGGTCAATTATATGATGTCGAAAGACTCGGTTAAGAAGCGTTTGGAAACCGGTATTTCATTTACGGAATTTTCTTACCAATTATTACAGGGTTACGATTTTTACCATTTATATAAGACAAAGAATGTCCGATTACAAATGGGCGGTTCGGATCAGTGGGGAAATATTACGACGGGAACGGAAATTATTCGTAGGAAAGAAGGACATGATGAGGACGCGACCGAGCGTGCGGCATTTGCCTTAACGACACCTTTAGTAACGAAGGCGGATGGAACGAAATTTGGCAAATCGGAATCGGGCAATGTTTGGTTAGATGCAGAAAAGACGAGTCCTTATGCATTTTACCAATTTTGGCTGAATGCTGCGGATGCGGATGTGCCTCGTTTGATACGTGTATTTACCTTATATTCGAAAGAGCAGATTGAGGAATTAGAGAAGCAGCATGCGGAGGCGCCACATTTACGTATTTTACAAAAGGCCGTTGCTGAAGAAGTAACGACCCGGGTACATGGAGCGGAGGTTTGTGCTTTAGTTATTGAGGCCTCT
>NZ_JBPXKP010000009.1:0-3309 GCF_054558675.1 Aquirufa sp. TARAVU-A1A | reverse complement strand
TTAGAGTTAAGAGTTAAGAGTTACAGATTAAGCGAACGAGTTTAATCAACAGATTGAAGGAGTAACTAATGACTAGCGACTAACGACTAGTGACTAGCGACTAAAAACACCACCCCTACCCTTTCCAAATGTGGGAAGCAAGAAGCGGGAGCGCTGTGAATGCGATGGAATGATCTATCAAAATTCACACAAGGTTCTTTGACATATTGTGAGAATAAAGTAAAGAGTAAGAGCAAATTAGAATTATTGAATCCTTCGGGATGAAGATATTTTATAAAAGAGTAAGTGAATTAAGGGCGTATGGGGGATGCCTAGGCTCTTGGAGGCGATGAAGGACGTGTTAAGCTGCGATAAGCTTCGGGGAGGTGCACAAGACCTTTAATCCGAAGATTTCCGAATGGGGCAACCCAGTAGATTGAAGATCTATTATTCTATTTAAGATAGAAGGCGAACCTGCTGAACTGAAACATCTAAGTAAGCAGAGGAAGAGAAAACAAAAGTGATTCCGTAAGTAGTGGCGAGCGAACGCGGATTAGCCCAAACCAGTGTTGTTGCGGCAAGACTGGGGTTGTAGGACCACGACATCGATTATATAAAGGAACAAGAACTGTCTGGGAAGGCAGGCCGTAGAAGGTGAGAGCCCTGTATTGGTAAGCTTATGTAATTGTAGTGGTATCCTGAGTAGGGGGGGACTGGAGAAATCCCCTTTGAATCTGCCGGCACCATCCGGTAAGGCTAAATACTACCAAGAGACCGATAGTGAACGAGTACTGTGAAGGAAAGGTGAAAAGTACCCTGAGTAAGGGGGTGAAAAGACCCTGAAACCATACGCTTACAAGCGGTCGGAGCCCTTATTGGGGTGACGGCGTGCCTTTTGCATAATGAGCCTACGAGTTACTTTCACTGGCGAGGTTAATCATATAGATGTGAGCAGCCGGAGCGAAAGCGAGTCTGAATAGGGCGCTTAGTCAGTGGGAGTAGACGCGAAACTTTGTGATCTACCCATGAGCAGGTTGAAGCTCCGATAACACGGAGTGGAGGACCGAACCAGTTTACGTTGAAAAGTATTTGGATGACTTGTGGGTAGGGGTGAAAGGCCAATCAAACTGAGAAATAGCTCGTACTCCCCGAAATGTTTTTAGGAACAGCCTCGGGGTTAAGTTTTAAGCAGGTAAAGCTACCAATAGGACTAGGGGGAGTCAAATCCTACCAAATCCTGATGAACTCTGAATGGCTTAAAATATACCCGGGAGTGAGGGTTGGGGTGCTAAGGTCCCAATCCGAGAGGGAAAGAACCCAGACCAACAGCTAAGGTCCCAAAATCTTTACTAAGTTGAACTAAGGAAGTCTGATTGCAGTGACAGCCAGGATGTTAGCTTGGAAGCAGCTATTCATTTAAAGAGTGCGTAACAGCTCACTGGTCGAGCGAGGCGGGCATCGATAATAAACGGGCATCAAGTAAAGTACCGAAGCTTTGGATTATATTTATATACTGGTAGGGGAGCATTCTGATCTGCGGTGAAGGTTGAGCGACGAGCTTGGCTGGAGCGTTCAGAAAAGCAAATGTAGGCATGAGTAACGATAATGAGGGCGAGAAACCCTCACGCCGAAAGACTAAGGTTTCCTCAGCTATGCTAATCAACTGAGGGTTAGTCGGGGGCTAAGGGTCTAGCGAAAGCGACAACCTAATGCACAGCAGGTTAATATTCCTGCACTTACTTATTGGGCAAATAGATGACGGAGATTACAGGTTACCAGATACTGACGGAATAGTGTCTTTGAGAGGCGGCAGCAATGCCAAAACGAGTGTAGTGAGTAAACTTCCAAGAAAAGTCTAGGCGTGTATAACTGATAAGTAACCCGTACCGTAAACCGACACAGGTGGTCGAGAAGAATATTCTAAGGCGCTCGAGTGAATCACGGCTAAGGAACTCGGCAAATTAACCCTGTAACTTCGGGATAAAGGGAGCCTCGAGCAATCGAGGCCGCAGAGAAATGGCCCAGGCGACTGTTTAACAAAAACACATGGCTTTGCTAAATCGAAAGATGACGTATAAGGCCTGACACCTGCCCGGTGCTGGAAGGTTAAGGGGGGATGTTAGCCGCAAGGCGAAGCATTGAACTGAAGCCCCAGTAAACGGCGGCCGTAACTATAACGGTCCTAAGGTAGCGAAATTCCTTGTCGGGTAAGTTCCGACCTGCACGAATGGTGTAACGATCTGGGCACTGTCTCAGCCGTGAGCTCGGTGAAATTGTAGTAACGGTGAAGATGCCGTTTACCCGCAACGGGACGGAAAGACCCCATGAACCTTTACTATAGCTTAGCATTGAGTTTTGGTACTGGATGTGTAGGATAGGTGGGAGGCTGTGAGCCGGTGTCGCTAGGCATCGGGGAGCCAACGTTGAAATACCACCCTTCTTGTACTGGAATTCTAATCCCCAAAGGGGAGACATTGCTTGGTGGGTAGTTTGACTGGGGTGGTCGCCTCCAAAAGAGTAACGGAGGCTTTCAAAGGTTCCCTCAGCACGCTTGGTAACCGTGCGTAGAGTGCAATAGCAAAAGGGAGCTTGACTGTGAGACCGACAAGTCGATCAGGTACGAAAGTAGGATATAGTGATCCGGTGGTTTAGTATGGAACAGCCATCGCTCAAAGGATAAAAGGTACTCTGGGGATAACAGGCTGATCTCCCCCAAGAGCTCACATCGACGGGGAGGTTTGGCACCTCGATGTCGGCTCGTCACATCCTGGGGCTGGAGAAGGTCCCAAGGGTTCGGCTGTTCGCCGATTAAAGTGGCACGCGAGCTGGGTTCAGAACGTCGTGAGACAGTTCGGTCCCTATCTGTTGTGGGCGTAGGAATATTGACAGGTTCTGACTTTAGTACGAGAGGACCGAGTTGGACTGACCGCTGGTATATCAGTTGTTCTGCCAAGGGCATAGCTGAGTAGCCACGTCGGGACCAGATAAGCGCTGAAAGCATCTAAGTGCGAAACTGACCTGAAGATGAGTATTCCATGAAGGGTCCGTGTAGACGACACGGTCGATAGGCTACAGATGTAAAGGCAGTAATGTCAAAGTCGAGTAGTACTAATTACCCGAAAGCTTACCTTTTATTAATTTACACACTGCTGTTTATTTTATCTCACAATATGGAAAAAGGCTATGACCTTGTAAAAAGTATGGAGCCGATAGGACGGGTGTTCACCTCTTCCCATCTCGAACAGAGAAGTTAAGCCCCGCACCGCTGATGATACTGGGATCAAACCCGGGAAAGTAAGTAAGCTCCAAGTTATTATAGAAGACCTGCAC
>NZ_JBPXKP010000008.1:0-127079 GCF_054558675.1 Aquirufa sp. TARAVU-A1A | reverse complement strand
GAGAGACCCCACCTAAATTTAAACATGAAAACCCCTAACTTTATTCATGAAAAAGAGTCGAAGAAAATATATTCTCCGACCCCTTAAAATCAATCTAAAACTGTCAACCTATTTTAGGACGACTCAAAGCTATAATTTAAAGACTCATCTGAATCGTCGCCTGCGTCTGAAATCCCTCCCCATATTTCACCCCAATCTTATGTCCCATTTCTTGGGCACGGGCTTCGATGAAAGCTAGGAAATCAGGGCTGGAAATGTAAGATGCGGGTTCGGAGGAATTTGGGTCAAAAAATTGACTCTTGAAAGCACGGATTGCGGCTTCTTTTGTTTCCCAATGTGCGGAAATATCCACCACAAAATCGGGTTTTAAATAGCGATCCTGGATGTAATGATAGACATGTTTCGGTCTCCAAGGGGCTAAGCCAGTTTCAATCTTACGTAAGCCACTCAAAAAACAGGCATCAATGGCCAATTTTGCTCCCTTGCCATGATCGGGATGCCGATCTTCCAATGCGTTTGCAAGCACGATATCTGGTTGGTATTTACGGATAGCTTGGACGAGCTTTAATTGGCTCTCGCGATCATTTTGGAAAAAACCATCCGCTAATTCTAAATTTTCGCGCGCATGGATTCCTAAGATTTCGCTCGCCGCTGCTGATTCCGCTAAACGAATTTCAGGTGTGCCGCGGGTACCTAATTCACCACGGGTAAAGTCGACAATCCCTACTTTCTTCCCTTGGGCAATGGCCGATACAATCGTTCCTGCCACGGCTAATTCCGCGTCATCCGGGTGAGCTGCTAATACAAGTATGTCTAGTTTCATGGGCTTAGTGAATACGTAGGCGTCTTCCTGCGCGGATGGTTGAGGTCATACGCAAACCATTCAATTTGGCTAATTTGTTCGCTGATATTCCAGCACGCTGTGCTATCGAATATAGGGAGTCGCCTGAGCGTACTTTGGTCCAAACTTTACGTCTGCTGCGAATTTTCTCACCCGCACTGCCATATTCGTTACGTAAGGATAGGGCACGGATGTTGAAGGTTTGGGCGGTGATTAATAAATGGTCCGACAAAGGTTCACCAGTTCCAAAATTATATACTTGATTCGGGTTGAATGGATTTCCTTCGTAGCGTGTTTCAAAATGCAGGTGGGATCCTGTGCTCCGACCAGTATTTCCGCCTAAGCCAATCTCATCGCCAGCTTTAACAAAGGTTCCAGGTTCTAATCCTTGCTTTGACATGTGGCCAAATAATGTCTCTAGTCCATTATAATGGCGCAAAACCATGTATTTTCCATAGCCGCCTCCGTCATAATTCACCACGCGAACGATGCCGTCAAAAGGTGCATAAATCGGGTAGCCTGTCTCTAAATCCAAGTCGACTCCCGCATGCAAACGCCCCCAACGCGGTCCAAAAGGACTGGTTTGTTTCACAACGGCCAATGGCGGTGCCCAATTACGACCTGCCGGCAAATTATACAATTCCAAATCAATGGGTTCATCAAATTCTTTGGCATTAATATCGTATGGATCAATGCTCTTGGTATCCCATATCGAATAATAAGAAGCAACAGAAACGAAATCTTCTGTTCCTACCGGCGCATTCTCTTCTTCAATTTCAACGACTAAGGCTTCCCCTTCGTCGATGGATGTCGTATCAAAATTACTAATCGTTGGATTTAGAATTTTCAAAGGTTCATACTTGCGTTCCTGCATCTCTGAGCCCTGAATAGCCGTTGCCGTACTCTCGCTTTCCGTACGAAAAGTCAAGGGTGGCAAATCATCCAAATCATCTTTTTTGGCCGATTTATCCTGGTATAAAGAGGAACTTGGCTTAGATTCGATTTTGGTATTTTTCTTGAAAAGCTTTTTTTCTTGAGCATACGTACTCAGGGTCGCGAAGACCATGCACATGCCCAGAATGATTTTGCTAAAATTCATATAGGTATTTTAGTGTAAATTGTTGGCCGCCAACCATCTTTCGGCGTCCAAAGCGGCCATACAACCACTTCCTGCAGCTGTAACGGCTTGTCGGTAAGTCGTATCCTGCACATCTCCACACGCAAATACGCCTGGAATATTCGTGCGAGAACTTCCTTTCTCCGTGATTAAATACTCTTGCGCATCCATGTCTAATTGGCCTTTGAAAATGCTTGTATTCGGTTGGTGACCAATCGCCACAAAGAAACCTGTCAAGGCAATTTCTTCGGTTGCTTGTGTGACATTGTTTTTAATGCGAATGCCTGTTACGCCATTGGCATCTCCTAAAATCTCTTCTGTTTCAGAATTCCAGTGAATGGTAATTTTAGGATTATTTTTCACACGCTCTTGCATAATCAATGAAGCGCGCATTTGATCTCTACGTACAATTAAATGCACTTCCGTACATAAATTGGCCAAATAACTCGCTTCCTCCGCTGCTGTATCGCCAGCTCCTACAACAGCAACCGTTTGGTTGCGATAGAAGAATCCGTCACACACCGCACAAGCTGAAACGCCTAAGCCATTGAATGTTTTCTCGCCTTCGAGTCCCAACCATTTTGCGGATGCACCTGTAGCAATAATCACGGAATCAGCCAGGATTTCGGTTGTATCATCAATCCACACTTTCTTCGGTTGGCACGTAAAATCTACCTTAGTCGCCATGCCATAACGCACATCGGTTCCGAAACGTTTGGCTTGATTTTCTAAATCCACCATCATCGCGGGACCGTCAATTCCATTCGGGTATCCCGGGAAATTATCCACTTCAGTTGTTGTGGTTAATTGGCCTCCTGGTTGGCCACCTTGATACATCACAGGCTGTAAACCTGCACGTGAAGCATAAATTGCGGCGGTATAACCCGCTGGACCCGACCCGATAATAAGGCACTTAATGGAATTCGACATAGGTAAAAATTGGAATAAAATGAGTCTGTAAATTTCGGTAAATAAGCTTACAATCGCAAACCTCGAATTTCTCCTTTTTGTTCCTTACATTTGTTAGATAACCTCGCTTTAACGTATGATTCGTAAAAATATTACACATAATCTAACATTTTGGGTTCTGTTATCTATTTTGATCGGTGTGCTTGTTGGCCATTTTTTTCCTGAAATAGCCTTACACACCGTCTTAGCGGATAAAGTCAGTTATTCGTTTTTAGGTACCGAAATTTCGATCGGTAAAAGTTTGAGCGAGGTGCTCTCGGGTGTTTTTATCAGTTTAGTGAAGTTGTTTATTCATCCCATCATCTTCTTGACGATCAGTTTAGGGATTGTCAACATGGGGAATTTGAAAAAGGTGGGTCGTGTAGGTGGTAAAGCTTTATTGTATTTTGAGGTCGTAACCACTTTGGCACTGATTATTGGGTTGGGCGTTTCGCATTTATTAACTCCGGGCGAGGGGGTTATTCGGTCGGAAATTGCCGGTGGGGATATTTCGAAATTTACCCAAAAGGCTGCTTCGTTTAGTTGGATGATTTTTTTGAAAGAGAATTTTACCATTCAGGTCTTAGGCTTCTCTTTGTTCTTTGGTTCCTTTTTAAATTTCGTACGCGGAAAAGCGCGCATGATTGCCGGCATGCACCAAGCGGAACATTGGGTTTTCTGGGGCTTGAAAAAGGTGATGTATTTAGCTCCTTTGGGTGCTTTAGGCGGAATGGCTTACACAATCGGTAAATTTGGGATTCATTCATTATTACCGCTCGCCAAGCTAATGGTTTCCGTTTATGCGACGATGGGAATCTTTATTTTTGTCGTTTTGGCCCTCATCATGCGTAGTTGTGGAGAACGCATCACCGCTTTTTTGAATTACATCAAAGAAGAATTGTTGATCGTTTTGGGAACCTCATCTTCTGAGGCAGCTTTGCCTTCGTTGATGAAAAAATTGGAACGCATGGGTTGTTCCAAATCGGTCGTGGGCCTTGTCGTTCCTGCCGGTTATTCGTTCAACCTCGATGGAACGAGTATTTATTTGTCCATGGCCACCTTGTTTTTAGCGCAGGTATATGGAATCCAATTAAGTTTTGAACAATTATTAACCATCATTGGCGTCTTGATGGTTACGTCCAAAGGTGCTGCCGGGGTTACGGGTAGTGGTTTTGTGGTATTAGCCTCTACGCTAAGCGCCTTGCAGGTTATTCCATTGGAAGGTCTCGCATTATTACTAGGTGTGGACCGATTCATGTCGGAAGCCCGCGCCATCACCAATTTTATTGGAAACGGGGTAGCCACCATTTGGCTCGCCAAACACGAAGGAGAATTTCATCAACCAGAAGCCTAATTTATAAACGTTTATGTCCACTTCATCCATTTTAAAAGAAGATGCCCTCGAATACCACGCAGGTGGGAAACCGGGGAAAATCGAAGTAAAACCAACAAAATCTACAGCAACCCAACGGGATTTATCACTTGCTTATTCCCCCGGAGTTGCCGAACCCTGCTTGGAGATTGCGGCCAACATTGAAAAAGTATATGATTACACGGCCAAAGGTAATTTGGTCGGTGTCATCTCAAACGGTACGGCCGTTCTCGGTTTGGGAAACATTGGTCCCGAAGCGAGTAAACCGGTCATGGAAGGGAAGGGGGTACTTTTCAAAGTATTCTCGGATATCGATGTATTTGATTTAGAATTGGCTTGCACGGATCCCGATCAGTTCGTGGAGACGGTGGTCAACTTAGAACCTACCTTCGGAGGTATTAATTTAGAAGACATTAAGAGTCCCGAATGCTTTGAAATTGAAGATAAATTAAAGAAGCGCCTCAAGATTCCGATCATGCACGATGACCAGCATGGTACGGCCATTATTTCTTCAGCTGCCTTGATTAATGCCTTGGAGATTGTAGGGAAGAAAATCGAAGAAGCCCGTTTTGTAATTTCTGGTGCAGGTGCAGCTGCCATTTCTTGTGTGAAACTCTACTTGAAATTAGGCGCCCGAATTGAGAATTTCTACATTTTTGATAAAGACGGATTAGTATCCAAAGATCGTACCGATTTAAATCCCTATGTTGCTCCGTTGGCGGGTCCTGCCGGTAAACAAGTGACTTTAGCGGAAGCGATGCAAGGGGCGGATGTCTTTTTAGGCTTGTCGGTGGGCAATATTTTAAAGCCAGAAATGGTTGCGACAATGGCGGCCCAACCGATAGTTTTTGCGATGGCGAACCCTACCCCGGAAATCGGATATGAGGAAGCAAAAGCGGTTCGTGAGGATCTCATTATGGCTACAGGTCGTTCGGATTTTCCAAATCAAGTGAACAATGTCTTAGGATTTCCATTCATTTTCCGCGGGGCGCTCGATGTCCGCGCAACCGAGATTAACGATGAAATGAAATTGGCCGCAGCCAAAGCACTCGCTTGCTTGGCGAAAAAGCCAGTTCCTGATATCGTGAATTTGGCCTACAATGAAAAGAGCTTGTCTTTTGGACCAGACTATATCATACCCAAACCGGTTGATCCACGTCTTATCACGACGGTTTCCATGGCCGTTGCAAAAGCCGCGATGGAGTCTGGCGTTGCGACAAAACCAATCACGAATTGGGAGGCCTATGAATTGCAATTAGCGAAACGCCTCGGCTTGGATAACCAAGTCATGAAGTTTATTCTGAAGCGGGCGAAGAGCAAACCGAAACGTATTTTATTCGCGGATGCGGAGAACTTGAAGGTTTTGAAAGCGGTTCGCGAGGTGCTCGACGAAGGGATTGCGAAACCCATTTTATTAGGCTCCCGCGAAAAGATTCAAGCGATTTGCGAAGAAAATCATTTGGACTTAGGGAAAACCGAAATCATGGATTTTAAACATGCCGATAATGCGGATCTAGTTGCGGAATTTGCCGAACTGTTCTATGAGAAACGGAAGCGGAGAGGGGTGACGCGCTGGGAGGCCAACAAGCAAGTGCGGAAGAGTAATTATTTCGCTGCGATGATGCTGGAAACAAATCGCGCCGATGGTGTGATTTCAGGCCTGACAAAAAACTATCCGGAATCAATCCGACCAGCCTTGCAGATTATTGGCAAGCAAAAAGGGGTTAAGAAGGTGTCGGGTATGTATTTATTGTTGTCAAACAAGGGGCCACTGTTCTTTTCGGATACGACGGTCAACTTCGAACCGAGTGTTGAGGATATCGTCGAGATTACTGAATTGACTGCCAAAGCCGTGAAGCGATTTAATATCATTCCAAGGATTGCATTATTGAGTTACTCGAACTTCGGTTCGGCCGATGGAGCGGATGCGATTAAAATGCGTCAGGCGACTCAAATCTTACAAGAGAAACATCCGGATTGGATTATCGAAGGGGAGATGCAAGCGCATTTAGCGTTTGATAAGGAATTACGCCAACAGAATTATCCGTTCGCGGCATTAGGTAATGAAACGGCAAATACATTAATCTTCCCGAATTTGTCGGCCGCTAATATTGCCTACAATTTATTGAAGGAAGCAGCTGATATCGAATATGTAGGTCCTATTTTATTGGGCTTAGGGAAACCAACGCACATACTTCAATTAGGTGCGAGTGTTCGAGAAATCGTCAACATGGTCGCCATTGCGGTCGTCGAGGCACAATCGCCTCAGTAAATTCAGAATCCTCGGCGACATCGTCGGGGATTTTTTATTGCATCCAATTAGCTCGTAAGTCTAATTGTTCTTTGCTTGGGTTTTTAACAGGTCGGATGGCTTGTCGGCTAGCTTGCTGAATAACAAAATAGGGTGCTTTCAAGTGCATCGTTTGGTAATTCCCGTCAGCCCCTTTCCGCGCAATATCCCAGGCCAAGGTATCACCCGGTTGAATGATTTGCAGAATTTTCTGTGTGTTCTTTACGAAGTTTTCGATGTCGGTAGGTAAGCCATTAATAGCCACCAATTCATCCTTTGCTTGCATGCCCATCAATTTCCCAAGCGAATTGATAGCTGAATTAGATTGTATGATAGCTCGTTTGGTATCTGTGTTGATCGATAATCCCTGCGGGTCGAAGCCCAAGGTTTTCGCATCTTCTTGTTGGTTCGCATCCCAGGTATATCCCAATTGCTGTAACCAGGATTCGATGGGTAAAGGCTGGGTTCCTGCTACATAAGCATGGAAAAAATCGTTGAGCGCAGGGAGTTTCGTAATCTGAATGATTTTATCAAATAGTTGGTCGTCTTGAAAGGATTTGGTAGGACCAAATTCCTTGGATAAGGCTTGAAGCAATAATTGGTTATTCCATTTGCCATGGCTTAATTGGCGTAAGGTCAAATCCAACCCAAACCCGATCAAGGCACCTTTTTGATACACGTTAGCATATTGATCCTTGTATTTTCCTAAGACTTGTTTACTCATGATTGTAAAGGAAATGTCTTGCTTGAATTGCATCTCCATCGTTTCTTTCTTTTCCTGTATGGTGCGGAAGAAAGCATCGCTATCGATCAATTTTCCTTGCAATTGCATGTGATGGGCTGCGTATTCAGTCAGTCCTTCGTAGAGCCATAGGTGCTGAGACATCTTTGGATTCATAAAATCAAAATTCCCAATTTCCTCCGAGTGGATGGACAGCGGCGTGATGATGTGGAAAAATTCATGCGCACACACATCCCGAATCGTTTGGCCTAATTGGTCAATCGTCCCTTCCGGTAAATAATAGAATGAGGAATGGCTATGTTCCAAAGCGCCAAAACTACCCCCTTTCAAATTATCTGAAAGTACAATGATGAATGCATAACGCTTCACGGGAAATTTACCTCCTAGATAATTACGTTGCGCAATCAACATAGGGCGTATGTTTTCAGCAATTTGTTTCGCGCTAATCGTATGGTTAGGGGAGTAGACGGAAACAAGGATTTGTGTGTCACCAAATTGTAAGTTGGTCGTATCCGCTTCCGAATACATAATGGGCGCGTCCACCAGGCTTTGGTAATTGGGACTCGTAAAAACATCCTTATTCCCTTTGCCTGTATTGACCAATGAGGTAGATCCAAATAACTGGCTTGGTTTGTCGATGCTTAGCTGTACCGGTATTGTTGATTGTCCCTCTACATAGCCTAAAAATCCATGCACATTGAATGCGAACATCGTATCTGCTTGGATGTTGGTGCCTGCGGGTTCAAATATGTATTCTCCTTTGACTTCCGGGCTATCCCAAGTGTCATTTACTAAATAACTTACATGGTCGAGTAAATTCGCTTGCTCAATTTGGTATTGATTGACGTTTTTTTGTTTGACAGGGAGACTTTTTCCATCCTTTGCTATGGCTTTAAAGTCTTGAATGTATCTGCCAAAATCGTAATTCGAATAGGTTCCTGGAACCTGTTTGGGAAATGAAAAAACGATGCTGTTTTTTTGCTGTTTTGGTAGAAATACTTGTACAGGAACACGGTCGTCCTGAATGTGTTGCAAATCCACGTGGTAACGAATTCCTTGAGCCCAACTAGCCGTAAAGACTAAACAAAACAGGCTAATTTTTATAATTAATGGCATCTTTTAATTCAATTTTTTTGATCAATTGGGTCGGGATATAAATCATAACACTCACGAGTAACATGGTACCTAGGTTGACCAAGATCCAAGTGATGGCATCCCATTCGATAGGAACTGCCGACATGTAATAATTCTCTGGATCCAAGGGGATTAGTTGATATGTTGCTTGTAGGTAACAAAAGCCCCCGGCCAACACATTAGCAAATCCTAAACCACGCAATAAGATGAAGAACCCATTCCACCAGAATATGTTTCTAATTTGTTTTTGACTTGCGCCTAAAGCACTCAATAATCCAATCATGGGAACGCGTTCCATAATCAATACCCATAAGGTGGCGATCAAATTAAAGCAAGCAACGAGCATCAATAAACTGATGAATATGAAGATGTTGCGGTCAAGCATTTTCATCCAATCGTAAAGTGCGGGATACAATTCTTCGCTCGTTTCTAATTTCCAATCGTGCGGTAAGGTGTTCAAGATGATTTGCGGCGAAATGGATTTAGCCAAATGGATTTCATAGGTGCCGATGGAATCTGCCGTCCATTGATTCATTTTTTGAACCCAAGCGCGATCAGCTAATACCATGAGCTTATCCATTTCCTCGAGTCCTGTTTCATAAATCCCGCTTATATGTACTTTACGCGGCCTTTCTGGTTGGCTTAAAAAATAAAGGATCAACGATTGATTGAGTTTCACTTTGAGTTGTTTCGCCAAACTCTTACTGAGGATAATATCTTGTGGATTTTTAATCGTTGAACTGCCGACAAGCATGTTGGCTTGAATTTGCTTTTGGGGCATATCGGAGCCAATGCCTTTAATGACGACGCCCGACATATTTTCTTTGCCAACGATAATACCTGGTTTTTGAACGTGTGCTTGTAGGTGGTCGACACCAGCTATCGATCTAATTTGTTTTTCCCAAACTAAATTTCGGGTCATCGGAGATTCGGAAAGCGAGTGATTGGCAGAAATTTGTGAGATACGCATATCGCCAGAAAAGCTGATCATCTTATTGAGAATCGCTTTTTTGAATCCGAAAAGAATCGAAAAGGCAATTAAAATGATTCCGGCACCCAGGGCAATCGTTCCGATACCCACATAGGTCACCGTCTTGGAAAAAGAGGTGTCTTGCGTGCTTCGAATTCGCCTGGCAATAAATAATGGGAAATTCACCGGTTTCTTATTTCTAAATTTTATCGGATATTTGGTCAATCTAAACCAACGCGCAAAGAAAATGGGATTGCTTCGAAACTACAAACTAATCTTCGTATTGTTTTTTGGCATTAGCCAAATCGCTTATAGTCAAGTTATTCCCGGAGCTTATCAGACGAAATCCTATTTGCCTATCTTACAAGGCAAACAGGTCGCATTGGTGGTCAATCATACGTCCATGATTGGGAATACGCATTTGGCCGACAGTCTTTTATCCTTGGGTATTCAGGTAAAACGAATTTTCTCCCCTGAACATGGTTTTCGCGGAACGGCGGATGCGGGTGCGCACATAGATAATGAGGTGGATTCGAAAACGGGTTTAGCTTTAGTTTCCTTGTATGGAAAACATAAGAAACCTACACCAGAGGATTTACAAGGCATCGATGTCGTGATTTTTGATATTCAAGATGTTGGGACACGTTTTTATACCTATAGCTCGACGCTTTTATATGTTCAAGAAGCCTGTGCAGAAAACAAAGTCAAATTGCTCGTCTTAGATCGCCCAAATCCCAATGGACATTATGTAGATGGACCCGTTTTGGATTCGAGTAAATTTGCCTCTTTTGTTGGTTTGACTGCGATTCCAATCGTACACGGATTGACGATGGGCGAATATGCCCAAATGCTGAACGGTGAAGGTTGGCTAGCCAATAAAGTTGTATGTGACCTACAAGTGATTCCTGTTGCATCATATACACACAAAAGTGTCGTGCATGTACCCATCGCGCCATCTCCTAATTTACCCAATGATCAGTCGATTGGTTTATATCCTTCCTTGTGTTTGTTTGAACCCACTATTGTAAGTGTAGGTCGTGGAACAAATACGCAATTTCAGGTGATCGGTACACCAAACCCAGCGGCAGGGGAGTATCGTTTTACCCCATTGCCCCTTCAGGGTGCGATGGACCCTCCTTTAAAAGGGCAATTATGCTATGGAAAAGATTTACGAACAGTATCTACCCGAAAACTAGGATTTAGTTTGAGCTATTTGATCGAGATGTTTGAGAAGACCGGTCGGAAAGAAAGCTTTTTTACGTCTCCTTCCTTTTTTGATAAATTAGCTGGGACCGATAGCCTTCGTTTAGCTTTGTTGGCCGGGAAATCAGAGCAAGAAATTCGTGCTGCTTGGAAGCCAGCTTTGGATGCATATAAAGAAATGCGGAAGCGTTACTTAATTTATCAGGATTAGTTTTCGGTTTTTGCCTAGAAATTGCGACCTTTGCCGTTTATTTTTAAGCAAAAGGCTTTATGGCGGAAAAAATTATTATCCTCGACTTTGGTTCTCAAGTGACGCAATTAATTGCGCGTCGTATTCGTGAGGCACAAGTATATTGTGAAATCCATCCTTTTAATCACATTCCTGAAATCGATGATTCGGTGAAGGGGATTATTTTGTCGGGAAGTCCCTGTTCCGTTCGTGAAGAAGATTCTCCACGGGTTGATTTGAGCTTGTTTGGTAGCTTGCCTATTTTGGGTATTTGCTATGGAGCGCAATTATTGGCACATCAGGGCGGAGGCTCTGTGCAGAATTCAGGTCATCGTGAATACGGTCGGGCGCATATGACAAGTGTCAAAGAGAGTCCTTTATTGAAAGGCTTATCTGCCACGGGTCAGGTTTGGATGTCACATGGCGATACGATAATGGAATTGCCTGCAGAATATGAATTGATTGGTTCTACAGAAACGGTTCGCGTGGCAGCTTTTGCACATGTTTCGAAGCCGATCTACGGGATTCAATTTCACCCGGAGGTTACTCACTCAACCGAAGGCAGCATTTTAATTCAAAACTTTGTATTAGGTATTTGCGGATGTGCACCTACGTGGACGTCAGATTCATTTGTGGATCGTACTGTGGCTGAATTGAAGGCTAAAATTGGTTCAGATAAAGTGGTATTAGGCTTGTCGGGAGGCGTTGATAGTTCCGTTGCGGCGGTTTTATTGCACCATGCGATTGGCAAGAACTTATATTGTATTTTCGTTGATAATGGTCTTTTACGCAAAGACGAATTTGAGCAGGTATTGGAATCATACCAAACCTTAGGCTTGAACGTGAAAGGTGTAAATGCCAAACAACGTTTTTATGATGCCTTGAAAGGTTTATCGGATCCTGAATTAAAGCGTAAGGCAATTGGTAAAACATTTATTGAGGTATTCGATGAAGAGGCGCATTTAATTGAGGGCGTTTCTTGGTTAGGACAAGGAACGATTTATCCCGATAAAATTGAATCGGTTTCTTTGAAGGGGCCAAGTGCAACGATTAAGTCGCATCACAATGTGGGTGGTTTACCTGATTTCATGAAATTGAAGATCGTAGAACCCTTAGACGCCTTGTTTAAGGACGAAGTTCGTTTGGTGGGTAAAACCTTAGGCATTCCACAAGATATTTTAGGAAGACACCCATTCCCAGGTCCGGGATTAGGGATTCGTATTTTGGGAGATATTACGCCAGAGAAGGTGGATATTCTTCAAAAAGTAGATGCCATTTTCATCAATGGATTGAAGTCGGAAGGTTTATATGACCAAGTGTGGCAAGCCGGTGCTATTTTGTTGCCGGTGCAATCTGTGGGTGTGATGGGCGACGAGCGGACGTATGAGCAGGTTGTTGCATTGCGTGCGGTGACGAGTGTGGATGGCATGACTGCCGACTGGTGTCATTTGCCTTATCCGTTCTTGGGTCGTATTTCGAATGAAATTATTAATCAGGTCAAAGGCGTTAATCGCGTGGTATATGACATTTCGTCGAAACCACCGGCAACGATTGAGTGGGAATAGATTTGAAAGGCGCGAATTTCGCGCTTTTTTTTGTTTGTAGAGACGCGATACTTCGCGTCTTTTTCCTGGATATGTTTGGGGAATCGACGCATTTCATGCGTCTCAAACTTTGGCAATCCTTAAAGGTTTGCCAAAAAGACTAGACGCGAAGTATCGCGTCTAGTCTTTTCAGCCACCAACCCCGCCAAATACACCACCGTCTCCGTCGCCTTATTCATATCCTGGACGGAAACCCATTCCTGCCGACTGTGAAAGGCGTGTTCTCCTGCAAAGATGTTCGGGCAGGGGAGACCCATAAATGTTAGTCGTGAACCATCTGTACCCCCACGAATCGAACGTGTTTCTGGATTTAAGCCGGCTAAGCGCATCGCTTCCATCGCTAAATCCATGCAATGCGGATGATGCTGAAGAACCTCGTACATGTTTCGGTATTGTTCTTTTTGTTCGAAACGTACCGTTGATTTCGGGTAGCTTTTCATGACCTGAGAAGCAATTTTCTGTAGCTCTTCGCCATAGGTTTTCAATCGTGTGGCATCAAAATCCCTTAAAATAAAGTCTATCTGAGCTGTTTCGACATCACCTCGAATATCCGTGGGATGAATGAAACCTTCTTTTTCTTCTGTCGTTTCAGGGCTGCAGGTGTCTTTGGGTAGTTTGGAAACTATTTCTGCTGCAATTTTTAAGGCACTTTCCATCCGACCTTTGGCAAAACCGGGGTGTTGAGAAATCCCTTGAATGTAGATATGAAAGCTATCAGCAGAAAAGGTTTCATTTTCTAGATGTCCACGTTTTTCGCCGTCTAAGGTATAGCCGAATTGGGCATTGATTTTTGTAAGATTGATGTTGTCGGTCCCACGACCCACTTCCTCATCCGGCGTAAAGACAATGGTAATAGGGCCATGCGGAACTTCGGGATGTTGCATCCAAAATGCCACCGCGTCCATAATTTCTGCGACTCCGGCTTTGTTGTCGGCGCCCAATAATGTCAAGCCACTAGCTGTGATGATATCATTTCCAATTTGTTCCGCTAAATCGGGGTGTTCTGCCAATCGGATAACCACGCATGGGTCATCTGGCAGAACAAGGTCTTGGCCCTGATAATTTCGATGAACGATGGGTTTTACATGTTCCCCAGAACAATCTGGCGAAGTGTCCATGTGCGAGCAGAAGAAAATGCCCGGCACCTCATGGCTAACATTGCTCGGAAGTGATGCATATACATATCCGAATTCATCTAATTCAGCGTTGTGAATACCCAAATCAATTAATTCCTGCACCAAAACCTTTCCTAGGTTTTTTTGTTTGAATGTGGTAGGACTACTAGACGATGTAGGATCGGATTGCGTATCAATTTGTACGTATTGAAGAAATCGCTCTTGAGCGCTAAATGCGTAGCTTTTGAATAATTCAGAGATGAGAGCCATAAAATCAATATTTTTTGAAATATGCGAAGAAAAAATTGTGTTAAATAAATTTATTTTAATTGGATTAATAAAGGTAAGCAACCTTTCAAAATATCGTATTATCTTAGAGGCTTGAATTTGGTGAACAGTACTAAACTGTCTCTAAATTGCTAGACCTTATACATTATATTTATTAAGATTATGTCTCAAAATGCAGTGATCAATGTGGATGGTAAAAGTTTTGAATTACCTACTTTGGAAGGTACAGAACACGAAAAAGCCATCGATATCGCCAAATTACGTGATTTGACAGGTTATATTACCTACGATCCGGGTTATAAAAATACAGGCGCTACGAAAAGTGCTATTACATTTTTAGATGGCGAAGAAGGAATTTTAAGACATTGTGGGTATAGCATTGAAGAATTAGCCGACAAAGCTAGTTTCTTAGAAGTAGCCTATTTGTTGTTGCACGGTGAATTGCCTACTCAAGCGCAATTAGATGCTTTTGAAGCTGCCGTTCAAAAATATACAGTAGCTAATCAAGCTTTGTTGAACATTGCACATGTTATCCCAACTTCTACACACCCAATGAGCGAATTGTCTGCTTTGGTTGGTTTGATGGAAGGTCAATATTCAACGGACGAGAAAGAAGATAATATCTTACGTTTATTAGCTGCATTGCCTATTTATGCGGCTTGGAATTACAAAAAAAGCATCGGCGAAGGTATCGTTGCTCCAGACCAATCATTGGATTATTGCTCAAACTTCCTGAAAATGATGTTTGCAAAACCAGGTGAGGCTTATGAGGTAAATTCGATCGTTTCGAAAGCGATGAATAAATTATTGATCTTACATGCTGACCACGAGCAAAACTGCTCTACTTCAACAGTTCGTTTGATTGGTTCATCTCATGCGAGTTTGTTCTCTAGTATTTCAGGTGGTATTATGGCCTTGTTTGGTCCATTACACGGAGGTGCAAATCAAGCCGTGATTGAGATGTTAGAAGAAATTAAAAATGCTGGCGGTGATACTGCGAAGTTTATCGCCATGGCGAAAGACAAGAATTCAGGTTTCCGTTTAATGGGCTTTGGTCACCGTGTTTACAAAAACTTTGATCCACGCGCTCGTATCATTAAAAAAGCGGCTGATGATGTGTTGACAGCTTTAGGCGTTCAAGATCCGATTTTGAAAATCGCACAAGAATTAGAGGCAGCTGCGTTAAGCGATGAGTATTTTGTTGCTCGTAAGTTGTATCCAAACGTCGATTTCTATTCAGGAATTATTTACCGTGCTTTAGGAATCCCAACGAATATGTTCACGATTCTTTTCGCAATCGGTCGTCTTCCAGGTTGGATTGCACAACACCAAGAAATGATGACGAATAAAGAGCCAATCGGCCGTCCTCGTCAAATTTATGTAGGTGCGACGCCACGTGCATTTGTTGATATTAACAAGCGTTAAATCGTTTTAAGATTTGTTAAAAAGGCCCTCCATCGTGAGGGCCTTTTTGTTTTATAGACATTAAGGGACTAATTTTGCCAGCTATGAAGCAAATAAAACATGTCTTCCTGCTTGGCTTGTTGGCCTTCACCAGCCTTCATGCTCAAACGCAGCAAGGACTCGGAACGTTTTACCATATAAGCCATTGGGGTAGTAAAACAACATCCGGAGAACCTTATCATCCTTTTGTATTTTCAGCCGCGCATCGCTCTTTTCCCATGGGAACTTGGGTCGAGGTGGAATTCCCTAAAACAGGAAAAAAGACGATTGTTCGTGTCAATGATCGCGGGCCATTTTTACGAGGAGGTGTCATTGATGTTTCCAAAGTAGCCGCGCAAGAATTGGGATTGGTGTCTTATGGAATTTCGAAAGTGAAGGTGCGCGCGTTGACATCGGAGGAACTGACCGATTCTTTGAAGACCTTTTTATTCAAACGAGATTCGCTTGCAAAGGAAGAACATCCCACGCCAATTCGTAAAAAGTCAAGTAAAAAGAAAAAACACAAAAAACGGAAAGCCAAGAAACGCAAGAAGCGTTAATGTACGATAATCTCAATCCGACGGTTTTGTTTTCGATCCAAAGCTGTCGGATTTTTAATTTTAGGCTGGGTATTACCGAATCCAATTGTTTTGATGCGTTCTGGTTTAATCTGGTGTTGAATCAAAACCATTTTGATACTCAATGCTCTTTTCTCTGAGAGTAATAGGTTTTTTTCAGCTCCACCCACTTCATCAGTATGTCCTTGGATTTCTACCTGTTTGGTTGGATTTTGCGTGAGGTATGTAATCAGTTGGCTTAAGCTAGCTGGTATCGAATCCAACTGCCATGCATTGGTTTCAAATTCAATGTCGTCGAATTTGATTTGCTCAAACACAATGACTGGACTAGAATCCTCCAAGGTTGAATCGGGGATGTATACTCTAACAATGCCTAAATCTTGATTCGGTTTATTGAGTCTGCGTGAAATGTAATAGAATTCCGCTTTTTCGCTCGGTGTAATTCCCGCATCATGGTAATCCGTGTTTATGCGTTGGATTGACTTCGCTGGCTGATCGGAAATCGGGTAGGGGATTTGGTAGAAATCTAAACCGCCTAAACCTCCCTTTTTATTGCTGGAGAAGATGAAGCGGTTTTTCTTGGCTAATAAATAAGGCCCCTGTTCATCTTCTGCACTATTGATGCTTGTTCCTAAATTGACCGGAAATTGCCATTGACCGGCTTCGTCTTTGGTGGAAACCCATAAATCGCGTTTCCCGAACCCTCCCGGTCGGTCAGATGCAAAAAACAGTTTCTTGCCATCGTTGCTTAGATGCGGTTGCCCTTCCCAATCATGGCTATTCACTCGAAAACCTAGGTTTTTGGGCTTTGTCCATGATCCATCGATCCAGTGCGTTTCATACAAATCGCAGCCTCCAAAGGAATTCGGGTATTCGCAACCCGAGAAGATCATGTGCAATCCATCAGCCGAAAATGTAGGCGTTCCCTCGTTGTTCTCTTGATTTAATTCGCTGATGGGTAGTGCTGTTTCAAAATGCCCTTCTTTCCAATTGGCATAATAAATTTCCTCGTCCGAATTCATTTCTTTCCGAACCGTGAAATACAGTTTTTGTTGGTTCGGTAAAAACTGAGGAAAATATTGCGTTCGATACGCGTTGATCACGGGATCCACGGATACCACGGCAAGTGAATCGGAAGGCTCAAATAAAGTCAAGAAAGGAATGAGCCAGGCCAACATACCTTAAGGGATTTGTAGGAACTTATGGGTTTGAACCGAAATTTGCCAAATTGGATTGGCTTTTACAAATTCTACAATGAGTGGATTCATGCTTGCTTGCTTAGACCATTCAGGTTGCATGTATAAATGCGCGTTCGAATTGATATTGTCTGCCCAATCTTGCGCCCAAGCAACATCAGAGGGATGGAAAATAACCACCTTCAATTCATGCACATGAGGAAGAATGGCTGGATTCGGTTCTTTGAATTTCTTTGGGGAAAAACAAATCCAATCCCAAGAACCCGTGAATGTCTCACAAACTCCCGATGTTTCAATGTGTGTGCGAAATCCCGCTGCTTGAAAAGCCTCTGTCAATGGACCTAAATCATGCATCAAAGGCTCTCCGCCTGTTATTACAACTAGACGGCCCGGAAAAGCGAGGGCTTCTGATAGTAATGTGTCAATAGATTTTATGGGATGCGTGTCTACTGGCCAGGATTCTTTGACATCGCACCAGTGGCAACCTACATCGCAACCGCCCAATCGAATGAAATAAGCAGCATGGCCTTGGTATTTACCCTCGCCTTGAATCGTGTAAAAAGATTCCATGACGGGGTATTCAAAATCACCTCTTTTTAATTCCGATTTTATATCTTTGGTGTTTAATTCCATGTTGGCCTAAATTCAATGTAAAAATACGGGTTGATTTGTAATTTAACTAATTAGGATTCGTTCTAATTGATGAATTCTTTTTGATGTTACATGGTATATAGATCTTTTTCCAGAACCTTTTTGTTGCTATGCTTGGGCTGTGTTTTTTGCCTTAGTTTAGCAGGATGCTGGTCGGCACGTTGCCCGCGTGCCACGTGTCATGTACGTGTAGAACATCGGCATGGGGATAATTATTACCGTCCGCATGAAGCCTTTTCTTGGATGTGGACACCGCGCTACAAACATGTTCGCACCGTTTCTTATGCCGAATTAGCGACAAAATCCTCGAAACCGAAGCAGATTTGGAATCGGATATTTAAGCCTAGTCCCAAAGTTTCAGCTCAAAAGCCTAGATAATATGCCAAAAATTCATGTGGCCGCTGGGGTATTAAATCAAACTCCCCTGGATTGGGAAGGTAACTTCCAACGCATTATTGGGGCGATTCAAGTCGCGAAAGACGCTGGTGCAAATCTATTGTGTTTGCCGGAAATGTGTTTGACGGGTTATGGTTGTGAAGACCAATTCTTTTCTCCATTTACACAGCAAAAAGCGCAGGAATCCGTACATAAATTACTCGAATATTCCACGGATTTAGTTTTGTTGGTGGGTCTACCCATGACATTCGAATCTCGATTATACAATGTCGTTGCCGTTCTCTATCAAGGCAAAATTCAGGCTTATATTCCCAAACAGCATTTGGCTAACGAAGGTCTGCATTACGAAGCGCGCTGGTTTACGGCTTGGCCTGCGGGTGTACGAACCAGGATTGATAACATTCCCTTTGGGGATTATCGCCTTGGTTTAGGGGAAATCACGTTTGGAATTGAGATTTGTCAAGATGCTTGGGAAGGAGAGAAGCGGCCTGCGCATGCTTTAGGGAAACGTGGGGTTTCATTTATTTGCAACCCGACGGCCTCGCATTTTTCGTTTGGGAAATCGAAGGTGCGCCAACAATTAGCTATCGAAGGAGCGGAAATTATTCAAGGGGGATATGTATTTGCCAATTTACTCGGCAATGAATCCGGTCGGACGATATTCGATGGAGATGCCTACATTGCTCAAAATGGCCATATTTTAGCCCAAACGAAGCGTTTTTCGTTTCAGGATTCGCAACTAATTTGCTCAACGTTAGATGTGAACGGATTTAAATCCCAAGCAGAGGATTTGATTCAAATGGGTGAGTTGAAGAGCAAAACTGGCCAATTTATTAATCCTCAAATAGACGCCTGGGAATCTTCAAGCCATATCAAAGAAGAAGAATTTGCGCGTTCCATTGCCTTGGGTTTGTGGGATTATTTGCGAAAATCCTTTTCGTATGGATATGTTATTTCCCTTTCGGGAGGAGCAGATTCTTCCGCGATTGCGTCTTTATGTGCTACTGCCGTTCATATGGCTGTGGAAGAATTGGGTTGGGAGGCTGTTAAAAAGCGTTTGGCCTATATTCCTTGGATTAATTCGTGTGCAAACGAGAAGGATTTGGTTGCTCAGTTGATGACGACCATCTATCAAGGAACGGTCAACTCGTCGGCAGATACCCGCGAATCTGCCGCGGCTTTGGCAGCCTGCATTGGAACAGAACATCATGAAATTGAAATTGATGGCTTGGTTCAAGGCTATCGGGGACTGATTGAGCAAACAATTCAGCGTCCTTTGACTTGGGAACAAGACGATATCACCTTGCAAAATGTGCAAGCTCGTGTTCGTGCCCCGGGCGTATGGATGTTGGCCAATATCAAAAATGCCCTCCTATTAGCCACCTCGAATCGCTCGGAAGCGAGTGTGGGTTATGCCACGATGGATGGTGATACCTCGGGTTCTATTTCACCGATTGCCGGTATTGATAAAGCGTATTTGCGAACATGGTTGAGTTGGATGGAGAAAGAAGGATTGGGAGGTCAATGGCGAGTGGCTGGTTTGGCGTATGTCAATCAATTAGAGCCGAGTGCAGAATTACGGCCTTTGGATAGTAAGCAGGTGGATGAGGAAGATTTGATGCCTTATCCGATATTAAATTCGCTTGAACGCTGGTCGTTTTATGAACACCAAAGCCCAGCCGCTTGTTTGGAATCCTTGAAACACGTTTATGGTGCGCATTATAGCCTTGAACAATTGGATGGATTTATTCATCGCTTTTTCCGTTTATGGGCGCGAAATCAGTGGAAAAGAGAGCGTTATGCGCCAGGTTTCCATGTAGATGATTACAGTTTAGATCCGAAATCGTGGTTGCGTTTCCCGATTTTGTCGGCTGGTTTAGAAAAAGATTTACCACAATAATTTATATGCATTTAGTCGTTGACATTGGGAACACGGATATCGTCTGTGGGTTTTACACAGCGGAAGGCTGGCAAGTTCATTTGCGAACGCCTACGCATCAGCCTTGGACGGCTATTCGATTGGAACATTGGATTCAAAAAGAATTGGCGGAAAAGGGATTTGAAGGGGTGAAGGTTGAATCTGTATTGATTAGTTCCGTGGTTCCGCCGGTGTTAATTCAAATTCAAAAAGGTTTGGAACATTGGGTGGGATTTCCGGTGAAAATCATGGGTCCCGATTTGTATAAATCCTTGCCGATTGAAGTGGTGAGTCCGGATGAAATTGGTGCCGACTTGGTTGCTAACTCGGTTTATGCACATCATCATTATGAATCCGAGGTTTTGATTGTGGATTTTGGGACAGCTTTGACCTTTACCTTGGTAGACCAAAGCGGAAAGATGCAAGGAGTTTCTATTGCTCCAGGATTAAAAACGGCGGTGAAATCATTATTCTCTCAAACCGCTCAATTGCCTGAAGTGCCTTTGGAGATGCCCGCATCAGCCTTGGGTTTTGATACGGTTTCTGCCATTCAATCCGGTATTTTGTGGGGATATGTGGGGATGGTGAAAGAAATGATTGCACGGGTGAAAACAGAACGAAATGTGGAAGTAAAAGTCATTGCTACTGGTGGATTATCGTCTATTTTGACCCCTTTGGAGCAATATTTTGATGAAGTTAACAAATTGATTACGCTAGAAGGATTGCGGATTATCGCTCAATTATAAAATGAAAACACCGAAAGAATTAGGCTTTTATTTTCCTGCAGAATGGGAGCAGCATGCGTCTACTTGGATTACCTTTCCGCACAATGATCATTCTTGGCAAGGGGACAAATTAGCTGAAATGTATCCCGAGTATTTTGGGTTGATCAAAGCTATTTCCCAAGGAGAAGTGGTTAATATTCAGGTTAATGATAAAGCTTTAGCCAAATTTATCGAGTCTCAATATTCGGTTTATGGAATTGATGCGGCGCAAATTCGTTTACATATTCAGCCTACGAATGATGCTTGGTGTCGGGATCATGGGCCAGCAATTTTACTTAATCAATCGACTAATGAGCGCTTAATCGTCGATTGGGGCTACAATGCTTGGGGTGGAAAATATCCGCCATTTGATTCGGATAATGAATCCCCAACTCGTGTAGCGGAAATTTTGGGACTTAAAAAAGTAAGTCCTGGTATAATCATGGAAGGTGGTTCGGTCGATTTCAATGGAGCAGGGACTGTGTTAACGAGCCGCTCATGCTTATTGAATCCTAATCGGAATCCACATTTGAGTCAAGCTCAAATCGAGCAATATTTATGTGATTATTACGGCGTCGAACAAGTTCTTTGGGTTTCTGATGGGATTGTAGGTGATGATACCGATGGACATATCGATGATACCGTTCGTTTTGTGAATGAAGACACGGTCATTGCGATGGTCGAGCCGAATGAGCTAGATGAAAATCATGCGGTGTTAGCTCAGAACCTACAAGAATTGAAAGCCATGCGCTTACCGAATGGCAAGCCTTTGAACATCGTGGAGATTCCTATGCCAGCGGCTGTCGTGATTGATGAGTTCCGTGCTCCAGGTTCTTATGCGAATTTTTACATTTGCAACGCGGGTGTTTTGGTGCCAACCTTTGATTGTCCGCAGGATGCATTTGCTTTAGCGACTTTAGCACAATTTTTTCCAGATCGTCCCGTTATTGGACTTTCGGCGAAGAAAATTATTTGGGGGCAGGGGAGTTTCCACTGCTTGACCCAACAAGAGCCGGCTGCTAAACATGCGTAAATTCATTTATTTTCTTGCTTTGCTCTCGATGATGGCTTGTCGGCGAACGACTGGACCTTCTCCAGTTCAGGCAAATCCTGTTGTTCATACCCAAGAAAAACCGCGCGAAATTAGTTTGCAACTGGCTTCTGTTACAGCCTACGATATTCAAGAAAACGTGAATTTGAAGGATGAGCTTTGGGTAGAATATAACTTGGTAGCCATCAAGGATGGTAAAATCCTTCGCATGGAAACGGCTTCGCGATTTTTAGGTGGTGTTCGACAAGGAGATAAAATCGCCTTGGATACGATTCCTGCCTTGCGAATCCTTTTAAACCCCGGAGAGCTATTGGGTTTACAGGTTTCTCTTTGGGAGTTGGATGACTATACAAAGGATCAACATTTGTTGAACCAAGTCAATCAATGGGGTGGCATGTTGCAAGTTCCTTTAATGTTGGTTGAGTGGAGTGCCGTTAGCAATCCTATTTCCTGGTTTTTATGGGGAGCGCGATTGGGTAGTTTAGGTTTACATTATTGGTCGAAGCAGGATGGTCGGGATTTGCTGGGCGTATCGGAATTGCAATGGGATTGGTCAGCTTTGCCCAAAGGAAAGGCTACGCGATTTAAGCGGGGAAATTGGAAAGGTGGAAAAGCGGGTTTGGACGCCTATCAGTATGGCTATGCTTATCGAATCCATGTAAATGAATAAAGAATATGGCCGGTAAATTGCAGGTTTTTATGTAATTTTGTCGACTTGTGTGTAATTAGTTTAGAAAATGAATTTTAAGTTTCCCGTTAAATACTTACTTGGATTATGTTGTCTGTTGCCGCTTTCTTTGCGAGCTCAGCAGGATGCGCCTATTCAATTGGGAAGCAAAAAGATTTCTGCGGCCATATTCGAGAAAGATTATCGTAGATTATTGGAAAGCGATAGTATCAAGGCGGATAATAAGCAGAAGTTTTTATCGGATTACATTGATTACCAACTCAAAATTTTAGCGGCTGAAGATGCTAAAATCCCTCAATCTGCTGCTTTTCAGGACGAATACCAAAGCTTTCGCAAGGAGTTGGCAAGTCCTTATCTCATCGATGGGGATAAGTCGGAGGCGCTAGTCAAGGAAGCCTACCAACGATTAAAATTCGAAAAGCAGGTGGCTCATATTTTGGTCAAAATACCTGCCAATCCAACGACCGCAGATACTTTGATTGCCTATCAGAAAATTGATAATATCCGCAAACGCATAATGGCTGGCGAGGTATTTGAAGATTTAGCGAAGAAGTTTTCCGAAGATGATTTGTCGGCAGTTAAAGGCGGAAACATAGGTTTTGTGACAAGTTTGCAGACACAGTATGCATTTGAGAATGCCGTTTATGCGCTTGAAAAAGGAGGTGTTTCGGGTATTGTGCGTACAACAGCCGGTTATCATTTGATTAAGATCTTAGATGTTCGCCCGAATCAAGGAAAGATTCGTTTGGCTCATATTTTGGTTTCAGTTCCTGTGAATGCAGCGACCAACTTGCAGGTAGATGCGAAGAATCGCATCGAACAAGTGCAAAAATACCTGGAGAAAGGCGATGAGTCTTTTGAGTTGATTTGTAAGAATTATTCCGAAGATCCTTATTCAAAAGGTCGAGGAGGGGAATTACGCCGCTGGTATTATTCATCGGATTTGTCGGAGGAATTACAAAGTAAATTATTTACGATCCAACGTTTAGGGGATTATACCGAGCCGATTCGCACGAATTTAGGTTGGCAGATATTCAAACTATTAGACAAAAAACCCTTGTTGAGCTACGATGAAATGGCCGAGTATTTGCGCCAAAAGGTAGTGACAGATCCCGAGCGAAGTGCGTTGATTCGTGCTTCCTTTATGAAGCGTGTCAAAGCAGAAAATAAGGTTGTTGTGTTAGAAGCTGCTGAAAAAATCGCTGTTGAGCGCTTTGCGCAAGACCGTATTGGGGATGAGTATTATTTGAAAATGCCTTTATTGCAGGTGTCGGATAAAACCTGGACGATTCAAGATTTTTATCAGTTTATTGTGGCCCAACAAAAGAAGAAATTAAAGGTTTTGGGTTATTTACCTACAATTTCGGAGCGGACGTGGTTGGAGGAATTTGTGGATATTCATACGTTGGAAGAAGAGGAGAAGAATTTAGAAACGAAGTATCCAGCTTTTAAGGAGCAGATGCAGGAGTTTTTTGAGGGGAATTTGTACAGTAAAATTATTGATCAGGAGATCTTTGAGAAGTCATTGGATAGTTTGCGCCAACAAGCCTACTTCCAATCGCATGCGGCACAATTTACCATGCCAGCACGCGCGAAGGCTAAAATCATCGATGCGGATACGCCAAAGACCTTAGCAGATGCCTTGGAATTGGTAGCGAAATCGCCATATCCGATGAATAAGCGTTTGCCAGATATAGGCTTTGCTTTGGGGCAATCTGATATGCTTGAGAGTGCGACGAAAATCGCGCAAGAATTATTCATTCTGTTGGCAAAAAATCGGGATTATGTGATTGAACTAGCAGGCTATCATGATGCTTCAGAAGCGGATAGTTTGTCTGAGGCTCGCGTTAATCATTTGGTGAAATACTTAGTTAAAAAAGGAATTAGCCCAACGCGCATTATCGAGAAAGTAGAGGGAACCTTGAAACCCGTGTCTAAAACGGATAAGGCTAAAAATGCACGTGTTGCCATTAAGTTTTACTCGCAATCGATGGAAGATGTGGTAAAGCGATTTAACGCGATTAAACCGCAGAGTTTGGTGGCTGAGGAAGGTTTATTTATCAAAGGTCAAAATACGATTTTGGATGGAGTTTCTTGGGAAGTAGGGAAGCAGACGAAGGAATTGGCAGGCCGACATATTTACATCGAAATTAGTGCTTTGGAGCCTGAGCGTTTGAAGCGTTTTGATGAATCACGTAGTTCGATTATTCGCGAACTACAGGCGCAATTAGAGAAGGATTGGTTAACGAATTTGAAGCAACGTTTTCCCGTGGTATTACAAACGGAGGAGTTGAATCGCATTATGCAATAGAAACATGAAATATATGAAATTGAAAGGGTATTTGTTGGGATTTGTGATGCTTTGCGTTTCTGCAGGCGCACAAGCACAAGAGGCAGACAAGGGTACATTGATTGATAAAATCATTGCCAAAGTGGACAACCATTTTATCCTGAAGTCGGAGGTAGAACAGCAATACAGCCAATATTTAACGAGCGGCCAAGCAAATACGCCAAATCGTTGCCAGATTTTAGAAGGATTGGTCGTGAACAAATTGATGTTGGCCAAAGCAGAAATCGACTCTGTCATTGTGGATGAAAAGCGAATTGATAGCGAATTAAATTCACGCATGGATCAAATGGAAGCTCAATATGGTTCAGCAAAGAACATTGTTGAAGCATACGGAAAGTCGATTGTGACGCTCAAAGAAGATTTGCGTTTATCGTTGAAAGAGCAGTTGACGGGCCGTAAAATGCAAGATAAAATCACGAGTGATGTGAAAATCACCCCGAAGGAAGTGGCGGCATTTTTTGCTCGTATTCCTACGGATTCCTTGCCTTATTTACCTTCTGAAGTGGAAGTAGGTCATATCGTTCGATTGGCTAAGCCTAACAAGACACAAAAGGCTGAGTTGGTTGGTCGTTTGATGGAATATCGTCGGCGAATTGAAAAAGGTGAATCCTTTGAGGAATTGGCCAAATTGTATTCGGAAGACTTAGGAAGTGGAAAGCGCGGTGGAGATTTAGGATTCTCAAAGCGTGGTCAAATGGTGGCTCCGTTTGAAGCCGCTGCTTTGAAACTAAAGCCGAATCAATTGTCGGACGTTGTGGAATCTGAATTTGGATATCACTTAATTCAACTTTTGGCGGTTCGTGGACAAGAGTATCATGCGCGTCACATTTTGATTCGTCCGGATTATCAAAAATTGGATTTGACAGAGCCGACACATTTCTTGGATAGTTTGCGTATCGTTATTCAACGCGATTCGTTGACATTTGATAAGGCAGCACGTGAGTATTCAGAAGATAAATTAACGCAAGATGCAGGAGGTTTGATGTTGGATATGGCATCACGTTCCACGCGTATGCCATTCGATGGTACGATGGAGCCGGGATTGTATTTCTCGTTAGATTCGATGAAAGTGGGAACCATTTCTACTCCGATTCCTTACCGTACAGATGATGGTCGGTCGGCGGTTCGTATTTTGTATTACAAAGCGAAATACCCGCCACATTACGCGAATTTGAAGGATGATTACCAAAAGATTGCAAACATTGCCTTAACACGTAAGAAAAACGATGCGATTGAAAGCTGGTTTTTGAAGGCTAAAGAGGATGTGTTTATTTATATCGATGATGAGTACAAGGGTTGTAATGTGTTGAGTGGGGGGGTGATTGATAATTAGACCTTGGACGTTGGTCTTTGGACTTTAGTCGTTGGAATTTTATATTGTTCAGAGACGCGAAATATCGCGTCTCTTTTTTTGAGTAAAATTTCTGTAAATAGTTGAATTAAAATAGACGCTAGGCTTCGTTTCTCTACAGTCTGACGTCTAAAGTCAAATGTCTAATAGACGCGAGGTATCGCGGCTCTACAAAAGGAATCGACGCATTCCATGCGTCTCAAACTTTGGCAATCCTGGAAGGTTTGCCAAAGAACAAACGTCCAACGTCTAATGTCTAATGTCCAACGTCTAACGTCTAACGTCTAAACAGCCACCGGCGCCTTAATCCCCGGATAAGGATCATATCCCTCTAGCGTGAAGTCTTCGTATTGGAAATCCAATATGTCTTTCACATTTGGATTGATTTTCATGGTAGGTAAGGCACGAGGTGTACGAGATAATTGCAATTCCACTTGTTCCATGTGATTGCTGTAAAGGTGCGTGTCGCCGCCAGTCCAAACAAAATCACCCAAGCCTAAATCACATACTTGTGCGATCATCATCGTCAACAAGGCATAGGAAGCGATGTTGAAGGGAACCCCTAAGAATACATCCGCTGAGCGTTGATACAACTGACAAGATAATTTGCCATCTGCCACATAGAATTGAAAGAAGGCATGGCAAGGCATTAAAGCCATTTGAGGGAGGTCTGCCACGTTCCAAGCACTGACAATAATCCGACGGGAATCGGGATTGGTTTTCAGTGTGTGGATGGCTTCTTTGATTTGGTCAATGACAACGCCGTTGGCGCCTTCCCAACTTCTCCACTGCTTGCCATACACAGGACCCAGGTCGCCGTTTTCATCGGCCCATTCGTTCCAAATGCTGACGTTGTTGTCTGTCAAGTATTGAATATTGGTTTCTCCTTTTAAGAACCATAAAAGTTCGTAAATGATGGATTTAAGGTGCGTTTTCTTTGTTGTAACCAAAGGAAAGCCTTCTTCGAGGTTGAAGCGCATTTGGTAGCCAAATACACTTGTTGTCCCTGTACCTGTCCGGTCGGATTTGAAGGTTCCGTTTTCTTTGATATGCGTCAGTAAATCTAAATATGCTTGCATGTTAGGCTTCGAAGGTTTGTCCGTTTAAAAGTAAACTGTGGGTAATTGTTGCGCTGGGTTCTAATTGAGCCGTAGCTGAACAGTATTTATCCATCGATAATTGGATGGCTTTTAACGCTTTATTCCCATCGATTTGGCCTGTCAATTCAAATTGAATATTGATTTGTCTAAAAGGAGTCTTCTCAGTTCCTTCTATCTTTTCCCGGTCGCCTTGTACACGGATTTGGAAATCCTCGACAATTTGGCGTTGCTTTTTTAATATCAAAATCACGTCAATGGCCGTGCAACCACCTAATCCCATCAATAATAATTCCATGGGACGTGCACCGGCATTATGTCCCCCGATTCCCTCTGCGGCATCGATATGAACCGAAATAGGCGAGGAACCTTTGGCCTCAAAATGAAAATCTTGATCTAATCGATTTAATACTACTTCCATGTTATTTTAATTCAGTGGATTTAATTGCTTTGGTCCATAAAACATCGCCTTTCACATTGAACAGAGTGATGGTCATTGTGCGATCTTTCAAGGGACCTGAAACCTCAATTTTCGAAAAAGCACGCTCTTGTAATAGGGTACCTGGAACCAAGGTTTCATTGTAATCAAGCTTTACCGCATCCGCTTTTCCAGCAGTCATGGGTGAAACCGTCAAATCATATAATGGATAAGTGCCTGGGCGTTCCAATTTATTTAAATCTGAAATGTGTCGGTCGCCTGTTAAAAATAGTACTCCTGGTATATTACGATTTTTCAATTCTTTCAATAATTGATTCCGTTCTCCTTCGTAATTCGCCATGTTTTCAAATACCTTAGCTGGGCTAACAACTTGGCCTCCATTAACGATGACTTTAAAGCTTGCCTTGGAAGAAATAAGCGCGTCCAATAACCAATTCATTTGTTTCTGTCCCCAATAGTCTTTATTTGAGTCATTTAATTCGTTGGGTGCCTTATTCCAGCGGTCATCCATTAAAAAGAATTCCACATCTGCCCATTGGAATTTGCCCGTGATGCCTTCGTTTGGAAAGACAAAATTGGGATTTCCCCAATACATTTTGAACATCTCCAAAGAGGTTTGTTTTAAAGGAAATGAACGATCTGAATCATTTGGACCATAGTCATGATCATCCCAAATGGCATAATGGTGGACATTAGCTAATAAGGGTTGCATCGATTTCACAGCACGTGCATGGTCATTGCGATGAATCATTCCCGTTCTCGTATAATCTGGTTCACGGTAGTAGAAATTATCACCGCCCCACAGCATAAAATCGGGCTTCTTGGCATGCATTGCTTCATAAACCTCGTCTGCTCCACCATATCCACGGCCTGGTCGGTCTGTTCCTTCTTCATTTACATAATTACAGGTTCCAAAGATGAATGAGAACGCTGGAGGGTCTTTTCTCCACTGCCAAAGTTCTTGCGTTTGGAATTCTAAGGGATAGGCAAAACTTACTTTTTTCCCATTGACCCATACTTCATATTCGTATTTTTTGCCCATGCTAACTTCATCCGCAATGATGCGTGCAATGAAAGCCTGCGATTTATCTGTTTTGATGGGATCTGTTTTGTGGATGTTTTTATCCCCTTTTACCCAATAACGTAAGCTTACTTCTGCCGATTTTTCTGTTTGAATCCATACGAGGACTTCCTTCATTTCGGAGTAGCCCAACATAGGTCCGCTCTTAATTTGTGCAGAGCTAACTAGGGGAGCCAGTAGGAATAAGGCAATGATTATGCTTTTCATGTTCGTTCAATTAGTATCTTTGTGGCTTATAAATTTCCCTATGGCATATTATTCAATTCAGAACATTCCGTTAACCGATTTAGCCAAAGATTTTGGTACACCACTTTATGTATACGATGCCGACAAAATTAGGGAAAAAATCTCGGTTCTTCAGCAAGCATTCCAGGGTATAAATTTGACGATTAAGTTCGCAGCAAAAGCAAATACAAACTTGTCGATTTTAAGGCTAATGCGTGCGAATGGAGTCGAGATGGATGTCGTGTCTCCGCAGGAATTGGAGATGGGATTGATTGCCGGATATGATGGCGGACAAATTACTTTTACGCCATCTGGAGTGCATTTTTCGGAAATTGAATATGCTGTTTCTAAGGGGGCAATTGTCAACTTAGATAATTTATCAGTATTGGAAAAGTTCGGTCAAACCTATGGTTCGTCGCAACCTTGTTTGATTCGCATTAAGCCCCATGTTTTTGGTGGGGGAAATGAGAAGATTATGACTGCTCATCCGGAGTCTAAATTTGGAATTTCGATTCATCAAAAAGCGGAGATTTTGGCGCTTGTTGAAAAATATAATATTAACGTTATTGGCTTGCACCAACACACCGGTTCGGATATCAAGGATGGCAAGACCTTTGAACAAGCGGCTTCGGCGCTATTTGATTTTGCGTATGATTTCAAGGATTTACAAATCATCGACTTAGGGGGTGGTTTCAAAGTTCCTTATTCGCCCGAAGATCCAGGTGTGAATATGAAAGAAGTAGGCCAAATCATGAGTGATGCCTTTCGTGCATTCTGCCAAAAATACGGTCGGGAATTGCGCCTTTGGGTCGAACCAGGTAAGTTTTTAGTGAGTGAATCTGGTACCTTTTTAGCAGAAACCAATGTCGTTAAACATGATCCTATGAAAACATTTGTGGGGATCAATTCCGGATTGAATCATTTGATTCGTCCCATGATGTACGGTTCCTACCACTATATTTTCAATGCATCCAATCAGGATAGCTCCAAGCAAGCGGAATACCGCGTGACAGGTTATATCTGCGAAACGGATACATTCTCGTTTGATTATGCCGGTAAGCAAAATGAACGCTTATTAAATGAGGTCAAAGAAGGAGACATTATTGCATTGGCAAATGCAGGAGCTTATGGATTTACCATGGCTTCGCATTATAACTCTCGCTTTTTACCTGCCGAGGTATTAGTTGACATGGGAGTCGCCCGCGTCATTCGCAAGCGGGAAACCATGGAGGATTTGTTGAGGAATCAAGAGTTGTAATTTGGGAAAGACGCGGGTATCGCGTCTTTTTTGTTTGGATATAATGAAGCTTTTACTCCCTAGGCTGAAGCCTAGGGTTATAAATTAACCTCAGACTTCGGTCTGGGGACAAGACGCGAGGTTTCGCGTCTCTACAGTCTAATGTCTAAAGCCCAACGTCTAAAAGACGCGAGGTATCGCGTCTCTACAGTCTAAAGTCCAACGTCCCAAATTTATATTTCAATCGACTTGATATACGCCGATGGCGTGATTCCCACTTGCTCCTTAAATGCATCAATGAATTTCGATCTAGAGGCAAAGCCTGCTTTTGTAGAAATAGCTTCAATGGTTATTTTTTTAGATTCTCCAGCTTTCATGAGTTCTATGGCGTAATCGATGCGGATTTTTTTACGCCATTGACTAAATGTTATACCCATAACCGTGTTGAAATAGAGTGATAATGCTCTTTCGGTGATTTTCAAATCAAATGACATTTGGGCTAATGTGAAATCCTTTTTTGTAAAAGGGAATGTTAGTAAATAGTTTTGTAATTCTTCTTCAATATCTGCATTGATTTCATGGTGCTTTCTTTTCTTAGGAATAGCCGATTTGAATTCATTGAAAATAGTTGAATTTTCATTTTGGGGATTGAAAGAAACATTTCCGTACAGGATTTTTGGAAACAAAAACAAGAAGAAATTTTGCAGGAAAAAGCCGCCTCCTGCTACGGCAAAGTAATGCTTTTTGGAAGTGAAAATTTGTGTATATGCGTCACTCTGAAAGTCGAAATTGATCCCAACAACCGTCAGCATGTGTAATAAACTATTGCTGGAAATGATGAATTGAATTCCACATAGTAAATAGATCCATCTTTTGAGGATTTGATGGTTAGTGGCCAATTGGCCCAAAATGGCCTTCGTTTTTCGGGCATGCCTATTGAAATAGATGAGCGAAAATATGCAATATGCCACTAAGTGCAAAGTCCTAGAAACGAGTATGAATTCAAACGATACAAATTGGAAATCTAGACTATACTTCTCTGTTACATTAATTATTTCGTGGGCGATTTGGGCTTTTTGATCAAAAGGTAGTGTTGTGAAGGGTAGGCAATTAATTAAGATAAATACAGCCGGTATAAGATGTAATAGGTCAAATTTTTCTAGTCTA
Source organism: Aquirufa sp. TARAVU-A1A (assembly GCF_054558675.1). Classification (NCBI taxonomy): domain Bacteria; kingdom Pseudomonadati; phylum Bacteroidota; class Cytophagia; order Cytophagales; family Flectobacillaceae; genus Aquirufa; species Aquirufa sp. TARAVU-A1A. The sequence continues at coordinate 95,594 of NZ_JBPXKP010000008.1, read as the reverse complement.
TGATTGTCTGTTACCATGGTTTTTACATAGTAAAACAACAAGGGACCTAGTAAATACGATAGGGGTAGAAAATGGACAAAACAAATTCCCTCCCAAAACGGGTCTTGTGTGTAATGTAAGCCATAATAGATCAATACAACCACATTGCAACATAAGAAAAAGAGTGCTAAAAAGGCATTCGACCTATTTAATGAACTCAGATAATAGATAAGAATAAAGGAAGTGAATATTCCGAACAAAGGGAAAATGATGCCCATGGTTAATTAGGTTTTGTCTTCGTGGTTCAAGATAAAGAAAATTGATAAATCATTTTGTTCCAACCCCGCAATTTGGAACAAAATCAAGCCTCATTCATGCACGAATACCTTTTCAGGTGCTCAAATTGCATCTTTATTCATCCTAAAATCATCATTCTTATGAAAAAATTAGTACTCGCATTTTTGACAATTTCAGCGTTTGCATCCGCTCAATCCACTCAAATTTCTAAGGAAGGAAATGCTGAAACTGGTTTCAATTCTGGTTACAGTTTGGAACAATCGCCTAATACCAAATGGGTCTTAAATTCCATCAAAGCCTTAGAATCCATGGACACGCTTAGCTACAAATCTTTTTACTCAGCAGATGTAAAATTTCATGATAATCTGGAGGAGAAGAATTTAAACCAAAATGTGGCATTTATTAAAGCCTTAAAAGCGAATGGTATTTCTGTGAAATTTGAGAAAGTAGCCCCTATTTGGGAATATGTTCACAAAAACAAAAATATGAAAGAGGCGAACAATTACGTGATTTCATATCAATATGCTGCTTTAACAAAAGCTGGTAAAACGATTAAAGTTGTCATTAGTGCTGTTGACCTAATTAAAGAGGGTAAAATAGTACAAGAGTGGCTTGCTTACGATACTGCTGGTATTATGAGCTTGTTTAAATAAAGGATCAAACGGGGCGAAAGCCCCGTTTGAATTTGTAGAGACGCGAAGTATCGCGTCTCTACAGTCTAAAGTCCAACGTCCAGTGTCCAAAACGTCTAATAGGCGAAGTATCGCGTCTCTACACTTCAACGTCTAATGTCCAACGTCTAATAAAGCACCCACGTATCCTTCGAACCACCTCCCTGCGAGGAGTTTACCACCAGGGAACCTTTTCGCAAGGCCACCCGCGTTAACCCACCAGGCATTACTTTTACCCCATCGCCATACAGGATGTATGGTCGTAAATCGACATGCCGACCTTCCGCATGGTCTTCGATCAAACAGGGTACGCGTGATAAAGAAATCGTAGGTTGGGCAATGTAGTTCCTTGGGTTTGCCAAAATCAATGCCTTGAATTTTTCTTGCTCTTCTTGGGTCGACTTGGGTCCGATCAACATGCCATATCCGCCTGCTTCATTCGCCTCTTTAACCACTAATTTTTCAATGTTGGCCAAAACATAAGCTCGATCTTCTTCTTCCGAACAAATATAGGTTTTGACATTTTGAATGATCGGTTCTTCATTCAGGTAGTATTTGATGATGCGTGGAACATAGGCGTAAATCACCTTATCATCAGCGACACCTGTTCCCGGGGCATTAGCAATCGCGACTTTCCCATTTTTATAAACATCAAAAATGCCTGGGATCCCAATCATCGAATCGGGATTAAAGACGGTCGGGTCTAAAAAGGTATCATCGATCCGACGGTAAATCACGTCCACAATTTGGAAGCCTTTCGTTGTTCGCATTTTGACATAACCTTCATGAACCACCAAATCCCGGGCATCCACTAATTCAACACCCATTTGTTGGGCCAAATACGAATGCTCAAAATAAGCCGAATTATAGATTCCAGGCGTTAACACCACCACCGTCGGTTCCGGTCGGTCGCTGATGAATCGCAACATTTCCAATAACTTATGTGGATAATCTGAAATCGGCCGAATCTGCGTTTTTGCAACGACCTCTGGAAAGGTTTGCTTCAACAATTCTCGGTTTTCCATCATATACGAAACGCCCGACGGACAACGTAAATTATCCTCTAAAATCATGTATTCCCCATCGGCTCCCCGAATTAAATCCGTTCCCGTGATATGGATATAAATGTTTTTGGCAGGTTTAATCCCAATGCAAGGCCTTAAAAAGTCTTTGGATGACTCAATGACTTCTGCGGGAATAATTCCGTCTTTGATGATCTTTTGATCCGAATAAATATCGTTCAAGAAAAGATTTAATGCCGTAATTCGTTGAATTAGCCCCTTTTCGATCTTCTCCCATTCCTTGGCTTCCACGATGCGGGGAATAATATCAACCGGCATGATGCGCTCGGTTCCTTCATTTTCCGCATAGACATTGAACGTAATACCCATGGCCATCAAAGCACGCTCTGCTGATTGCTGCCTACGGGTAAATTCTTCTTGTTTTAATTGCTCGACGCGTTCCTTGAAATGGGAGTAACCCTGACGAACCTCGCCGTTCTCATTGAACATTTCGTCGTAAAATCCCTCGGTATCGTATTGGTCAAATGTGAAATTCATACGCTTGATATTTTGATTAAATGCTTGATATGCAAATAATTTAGAATTTTAAATTTACAATTGGTCCTCTGGCTTTACGTATTTTGAAAACTTAGTCGGAAATTTCAGTTAATTACCAAAATTTTACAATTTAAACCGCAATTTTGGGCGTAATTTTACGGCATGGTTTTATTAAACTTCCTCTTTTTTGCAAGTCCCATCGGGGCAATTCGAGTGGAATATACCCAGCAAGGTATTTCGAGCCTTCGATTTGTCGAACACATGGGAGAGAATCACACGGATAATCCCGCGCTTGAGCAATTGATTCTCGCCGATTTACAAGGCTATTTTACCCAAAAGAATTATGTGTGGAAATGTGCTGTTGCCCCACATTTGGGGACCGAATTTCAAGAAAAAGTTTGGAATGCCTTGCATGAGATTCCTGCAGGGGAGGCCTGGACTTATCGGGATATTGCCCTTAAAATCGGCCAAGTGAAAGCCGCGCAAGCGGTAGGGAATGCCAATGGTCAAAACCCAGTTTTATTGCGCATCCCCTGTCATAGGGTCATCGGTTCCAATGGGGCGATGGTCGGCTATGCCGGTGAATTATGGCGCAAAGAATGGCTTTTGAATCATGAAGGCTATGCCGGATTAAACCAACAAATGTCTTTATTTTAAGCATGGAGAACGAACAAATTGTAGACGCCCTCGAGCTCTTAGTTAAATTATGGGATGTGCATGGGATCAACGAGTTTAAAAGCAAAAACCTCAGCTTTGCGGCACGAGGTTTAGATAAATTTGCTGGCCGGATTGCGAATTGTGATCAAGATGCGCTGTATGCCATTCCTGGGGTAGGGAAAGTCGTTGTTCAAATTGTACAAGATATTGCACAAACAGGAACTTGCGCCGACATGGATGCCATGATTGAGCAAACACCTCCGGGGATTCTAGACATATTAAAAATTAAAGGTTTAGGTCCTAAAAAAGTCGGAGTAATCTGGCGCGAATTGGGGATAACAGAATTAGATGATTTGTTGGCGGCCTGTCATGCCAATCAGCTTGAACAACTTAAAGGATTTGGCAAAGCGATTCAAGAAAATGTCAAAACCTATATTTTATTTCTCAAAGAAAATAGCCGCAAATTACGTCTGGATAAGGCGGGTAAATTAAGCCAACACCTCTTAAGTTTGTTGGAGCCACTATTTCCTCAAATTTCAGTTTCAGGTGAATTGAGCCGAAATTGCGAAGTGATTTCGAGCCTTGTATTTATCGCGGAAACTGCCGACATGTTCGGTGCGCAGGGATTGATCGAGGGGATAGCGGGTATGCAAACGGATTTTCAGCAATCCTCGCCGTTTACCTGGCGCGGACATATGGATGGGCATTTGATTCCCATTGAGATTCATTTTGCGGATGCAACTCAATTAGGTAGTTTACAATTTCAATTAGGTTCGAATCCGGAGCATTTGGCACAGGTGAATTTTTTCCAACAGAAAAACATTCAATCAGTCGAATCGATTTATGCTTCTCAAAACCTTCCTTTTATCGTTCCGGAGATGCGCGAAGGATTCAAGGAATTCGAATGGGCTACCAAACACCAAAATGCGGATTTAATTGAATTAGCTGATTTAACGGGTTGTTTGCATAATCACTCAACCTATTCCGATGGCAAGAATACGCTATTGGAAATGGCAGAGGCTTGTCGGGACTTAGGTCTGACCTATTTTGGCATTGCAGACCACTCGCAGTATGCGGCTTATGCGGGAGGATTGAAGGAAGAAGATATCATCCGCCAACATGCCGAAATCGATGCCTTGAATCAACAATGGACTGATTTTCAGATCTTAAAGGGAATCGAAGCTGATATCTTGCCCGATGGAAGCTTGGATTATAATGACCGAATTTTGGCAACCTTTGATTATGTTGTTGCTTCGGTACATGCCCAATTGGTGATGGATCAAGAACGCGCCATGGGCCGATTGATCAAAGCTATTGAGAATCCCTATACGAGTATCTTAGGTCACCCAACAGGCCGTTTGTTATTAACAAGAAATGGGTATCCGATTGATGCAAGCAAGATTTTAGATGCCTGCAAAGCTAACGGCGTAAGTATTGAATTGAATGCAAGCCCTTATCGTTTGGATTTGGATTGGCGCCATATTTATGAGGCGATGGATAAAGGTGTCTTCGTTTCTATCAATCCGGATGCACATAAAATCGAAGGACTGAAGGACATGGAATACGGCGTTCGGGTTGGCAGAAAGGGCGGCTTATTGAAAGCCTTAACCCTAAATGCCTTACCGCTACATGAACTGAAAGCCTTTTTTGCGAAGGCCTAAAAATTGGGTTTTAATAAGTATTTCGCGTAGAATTCATCGATGATTCGGACAGCATCCGTTGGTGTATCTACGATGGAGAAGTACTCTAAATCCTCTTCATGAATATTACCATGTTGGACCATCGTCGTTTTCATCCATTCAAATAAGCCTGTCCAGTATTCAGTACCTACGAGAACTACGGGGAAACGACCAATTTTGTGCGTTTGAATAAGTGTCAACGATTCGAACATTTCATCCAAAGTGCCAAAGCCCCCCGGCATGATGATGAATCCTTGCGAATACTTCACAAACATCACTTTTCGAACGAAAAAGAAATCAAAATTGATATTCTTGTCGTGGTCAATATAAGGGTTAGGCGTTTGCTCAAAAGGAAGTTCAATATTCAATCCTACGGAACGTCCCCGTTCACTTTTCGCCCCTTTATTACCTGCTTCCATGATTCCGGGTCCACCACCTGTGATGACTCCATAGCCATGACGGACAAGTTTCGCTGCAATTTGTTCCGCTATTTGATAATATTTGTCCTCGGGTTTGGTTCGTGCTGAACCGAAAATACTTACACAAGGGCCTATTTTAGATAGTTTGTCGATTCCCTCGACGAATTCACTCATGATTTTAAAAATTCGCCAAGACTCTTCTGATTTTATTTGAGCCCAGGTTTTGTCACCGAAAACCTTCTTAATTCGGTCTTCATCTTCTCTCCATTGATCGGTCATAATTTATCTGTTTGAACATTGGCAAATGTAAGGGATATCAGCTTACCTTTGTTAAAATTATTTACGCCTTTTTTTATGAGCTTAGCAAAATCATTCGCCGTAGGTGGCGATCACGCAGGATTCGATTACAAAGATCAATTAATTGATTTTTTAAAAGCCCAAGGAATTTCGGTAAAAGACTGCGGTACCTATTCCGCTGATTCTGTGGATTATCCTGATTTTGCACATCCGGTTGCGGAGTCTGTGGAAAAGGGCGAATCAACTTTCGGTCTATTGCTTTGTGGCAGTGCGAATGGGGTGGCGATTACGGCCAATAAACACCAAGGTATTCGTGCGGGATTGGCTTGGAATGTGGAAGTAGCCCAATTAGTTCGTCAGCACAACGATGCGAATGTACTTTGTTTACCTGTTCGTTTTATTTCCTTGGAAGAAGCTAAAGCTTGTTTGCAAGCATTTATCGATACGCCTTTTGAAGGTGGTCGGCACGCAGGGCGTGTAGGTAAAATTGCTTGTTGCTAATTTACGCGTTTATATAGGTGATTATTCATTTCCTGATACCTTGATTGTAGGTAGGGGAGGTAGATTTGCACGCGCTTAAATTTTCCGGAAGGATCATAGATGTAGTTAGGAGGATCTTGCGTCATGTATTGATCCAACAATACGATTGTTTTAAATTGATCTAATTCATCAAAAATGGATTTGGATAATTCCCAATTGACAAATGGACCAGCCATTTGATTGTAGCGATAGGCCTCGATTTGGGGTCCTAATACCATCAGTTTTTCATTGCGAATTGAAATCTCAGAAGCTTTAATACGTTTATTTTCTTGAAGCTTCCAATCCCATTGAAGGGAGATGTATGTCAATCCCAACATAAGCCAAAGCATCAATTCTCGAACCCAATATTTCTTCAACAAGAAAAAACTATTCAAACTGAAATAGGCTAATGCTGGTAGGAAGAAAAGTACATTATTACTCGAGGTAGCTGGCAAAGTGAAAATCACGATGAAGCCTGTGAAGATCCAAATCAAATTAGTTTGTTGAGCTTTTTGGCCTGTGGATTTAATCTTAGGATTCTCGACTACCTTCCAAAAGCCAAATATGGCAAAGCCTAAGGCAGGAATATACGCCCAAGCCATTTCTTTTACTTGTTCCCAAGCAGGTGCATGAAATTGAATAGCTGAGTCCTGAAATACTTGAATCAAATAGGGGAAATTGCCATGGTATGTGGAAACTAAGCCAGTTATGATATTGATGATCAGGAAACCAACGAGCACCAAAAGCATTTGGCGGATATTGATCCCTGAGTAAAATACCAAACTTAAAATCCCCCAAAAGATAAATAGAAAGTAGCTCGGGTAACATAATCCCGCAGCGCCAATGAAAAGTCCAATCAAGAAAACACGGTCATCTACATTTAAGGTACTTTGCTGCTTGACGATTTCTTGCCAGGCCAACATCAAAAATGTCAAACCTAGAAGAGCTGCCGAGGGTATGATGAATTCCAAAGAGAAATGGAAAAATACGGCATAGATGAAAAATGGTAAATAGCCCATCGGAGGCATTAATTCAAAGCGTTGTATCGTACGCTGGAAAATAAAAGCTTGAAAAATAATTAATCCTGTTGCCCAATATGCATTCATCGAAAGTGGAATCGATAGGACATCAAGCAGTTGAAAGAAACCTACCGCAAAAGGCCCTGAATTATCCCGAATATCTTGATACATCCGAAAGCCTTCATTCAGTTTTTGCCCGATCAAATGGTTCTTTAATTCCCAATAAAAAGGTTCAATGTCCGCCTGCACAAAGAGAAATGTAGCCAATCCCCAGATCACCAACATGATTATTAGTGGAATAGATGCGTTAGAACGTAGAAATTGGAACATAATTGAATTTTGAATTCGCTAAATTACGGTGATTCCAATTATTATTGTGAAATTTGTGAGATTTTTGAGTAGAAAAGCATCGGAGCAAATATGGAAAGTAAACGTCAACAAAAGTTTGGGAGACAAATCCAAAAGGATTTAAGTGATATCTTTCAAAAAGAATTTAGAGAGCTGTTCGGCAACGCGATGGTCACGGTGACGGATGTAAAAGTGAGTCCAGATTTGTCAGTTGCTCGTGTTTACTTGAGTTTCTTGTTGGCCGACAACGTCAATCAAATCATGTATGCCTTATCCGAGAAGAACAAAGCTATTCGAAATGCCTTGGCCAATCGGATCCGGAAACAAGCACGTATTATTCCACATTTAGGGTTCTATTTGGATGATACGGCCGCCTATGCTGCTAAAATCGAAGCTTTGTTCGAGGGCTTAGTTATTCCGCCATCGGACGGAATTCCATCTGAAGAATTATAATTCGCTTTCCCGTGAATCTATCCTTATTTATTGCAAAAAGGTATTTTTTTTCAAAAAGTAAGGCGAGTTTTATCTCCCTCATTTCTCGAATTTCCATGATCAGTGTGGGAGTCGAAGTGATGGCACTTATTCTAATTTTATCCGTTTTCAATGGTTTAGAGGATTTTCAAAAGGGACTCTTCAAAACCTTTGACCCTGATTTACGCATTTTATCTGCTGAACATCAACGGTTACAATTGAACGACTCCCAAGTTGCGTCTATACGTGCTGTCCCGGGCATCGCTTACATTAATCCTGTGTTAGAAGATCAAGGTCTCATTCGCTTTGATCAAAAACAATTGGTTGTCCGTTTCAAAGGGGTAGATTCCTCATTTCTTGCTGCCAATCGTCTTAAAAGGCAAGTAGTGGAAGGGGAGTATTTTATTGGCGATTCTACCCAGGCTTTCGCACTCGTGGGCATTGGGGTGTTCTTGAATATGGGGATGAGCTTTGAGAATACGGTGGAACCGATTCAAGCTTGGTATCCGGATCATGATCGCCTGCGTCGCTTTGCAATTAGCGAAAATACGATCCGTAGTCAGACCTTTTTTCCGTCCGCTGTGCTGGAAGTGGAACAGAATTTTGATAACCAAACGGTAATCGTTCCTTTGGCCTGGATGGAATCACTTGTAGGTTCACCAGGAAGTCGCTCTGCTTATGAAATCATGTTAGCTGAAAATGTTGATGATATTCAAGTAAAAGCAAGACTGAGTGAAATATTGGGTAAAGATTACACAGTTCAAACGCGTGATGAGCAGCATGAATTGCTCTTGAAAGCCATCAAAATCGAGAAACTATTCGTATTTCTAATCATGGCTTTTGTCATGGGAATTGCTTCTTTTACCCTTTTCTATTCGCTTTCATTATTGGTGATCGAAAAGCGAAAAGATCTTCGCTCGCTCATGGCCATGGGAATCACACCGAATCAATTACTTAAAAGCTTTCTTTTTCTGGGCTTGATTATCAGCTTTTCTGGAGCTATCGTAGGGATGTTGTTTGGATTCGCACTGGCATGGGCTCAGCAACAATTTGGGATAGTTCCTTTAGGAATTCCGAATGCGTTAATTGATGCCTACCCGATTCAATTGCATGCGATGGATTTTGTTTGGACAGCCGTTGCCGTCATCATCATCACCTTCATCGCATCCATTTTTCCAGCCCGCAAAGCGGTTCAAATGACGTTTGAAATTAAGTAGTAGGCGTAAATTCTCCTTCCCACTTCGAAACCACACAAGTCGCTACTCCATTTCCAGCGACTGAAGTCACTGTTCTACCCATATCTAAGAAAGGATCCACACCCAATAATAAGGCGATGCCTTCAGCAGGTAGATTGAACATGGTTAAGGTCCCTGCAATGATAACAAGGGATGCACGTGGAACCCCAGCGATACCTTTGGACGTAATCATCAAGGTTAATAACATGGTGATTTGCTGCTCCAAGCTTAAATGGACGCCATAGGCTTGCGCGATGAATCCCGTCGCGAATGTCATGTACAACATCGAACCATCCAGGTTGAAGCTGTAACCTAGCGGTAAAACAAATCCTACAATCCGACGACTACAACCAAATTTCTCTAAAGCTGCGATGGTCTGAGGAAATGAAGCTTCCGAACTTGCGGTAGAAAAAGAGATCAATAGGGCCTCTTTTAATTCCTTCATTAACTTCCAATAATTGATTCCGTTCACGGCAGCGATTATCCACAGGATGACCGTTGTAAAGAACAAAAGGCCGCCCATGAAACAAATCATTAAGTAACCATAACTGATAAGTATACTCAATCCTTTATTAGCTACAACGGTTGTCATGGCAGCAAATACCGCATAAGGTGCCACTTCCATCACATAATTCACCATTTTGAAAACCACCTCTGCCAAGTTTTCAATGACATGGATTAGGCGTTTACCTGTTTCACCAATGGATCCCAAGGCAACCCCAAAGAATAGCGAGAAGATCACAATCTGTAGAATTTCATTTTCAGCTAATGCTTTAAAGAAACTGTCGGGAAAGATGTGTAAGATGAAATCTTCTAAACTCTTTGCTTTACTTGCATCAATTCCCGTTTCGGTCCCTGCGCTTGGTTTAGGCCATGATTGTAAACTTCCAGGTTTCGTTACATTCACCACGACCAATCCAGTCACAAGCGAAAGAATTGTAGCAAAATAGAAATACCCAATGGTTTTGATACCGATACGTCCCACGGCCTTGAAATCGCCTAATTTGGCAATACCTACGACCAAGGTACAAAAGACCAATGGGCCTACAATCATTTTGATTAAGCGCAAAAAGATCTTGGAGATCACTTGAACTTTACTCGCAATATCATGGCTCACTTCTGGGGTAAGGGTGATGAATAAATATTCACCTAGAGCGAGTCCTAAGACAAATCCAATGATGATTTTTTGCGTTAAACTTAGTTTCATGTTATTGAGGTTGATGTAGGTACTTTTTATAAAGAGGTAATCGATATACAATCATTCCCCAAATTAAAGGAAATAATAGCCAATCTAAAAGTTTGTAATTTGTTTGAAATTGAATTTTGTCAATGATAGCACTTTCTTTTGCTGAAATCGACTCGATTCGATGTTCATGTCGCCAAGTCTTCATGCCAAAGGGTACACGAGTACCTTCATCAACAAAAACATACGAAGTTGCATCTGCTTGAAATGCCGTAATTCGGGAATGCCAACGCGTTTTGTAAATAAGAAAGTCTAATTCAATGCATACTTCATCATTTACCTGACAGCCATCAAATTGAATAATTCGAGCGATCGGAAATGGAGGCGAAAGTTTGCCTAATAAATGTTGGTCAAATTGGCTCCAGACATAAGGTAAGGAGGCAGGGACCCGACAAGTGATTTGGAAGTTCGGCATTAAAAGTGTGCCAAAATCTTAAGTAAGAATCCGCCAATGGCCTTCATACCCATAATCAAATATGCACCCCATGGCGAATTAGTAGATTTTTCTTCTTCTGATTTAACTTGCGTAGTTGCCGATTCCTGTGCGTACAGATTAACCTGTTTTTGTTTCCGTGCAAGTGAATCTGTTTGTATGGTTTTTGTTTTAGGATGCAATACGGCATATTCAACCATCCCAAAATTGCCGAACAATAGGGGAGCTGCCAACATGAAAAGAATTAGACGAATTTTTTTCATCGTGTTAGTTTACTTTTTTCTTTGCTGCTTCAAATTTTTGCATTTGCTGGATAATCGCTTCTTCATTTGCTTTTTGATCCAGTTTATTTTGTTCTTGATTCGCAAGAATTTTCTCTTTCTCTATTTTAGTTTCCTCTAGACGCTTTGTCAATAATTCTGTTTGGCGTTTGTTGGAATCCAATTCGCGGATCATCCGCTCAGCAGCTTTTTGTTGCTTTGTTTTTGTAGCAATTAAGTCGTTTAAGGCCTTTTCTTGCGTACGAACATCTTCTTCTAAATTGATGATTTTGACAAATTCTTCCAACCAATCACTCGCATCGCGGTATTTTTCATGCCCATTTTGAATGTAGGTGTCAGGTCCTGTAGATATAGAAACAAATAGTTTGGTCTTGTTTTTCTCTTCGCTAGTCTTCGATAACAAGGTTAATCCATCCTTTGAAATATCGGAAATCTTCGCTTGATAAACATTTATCGCACCGCCTCGACCGGCTTCTACCTTACCAAACTTTTTCAAATAGTTCTTCCACGATTCAATCACATATTTTTCTTCTGAATTGATGTAGGTATAGAATCCTTCTTTTTTAGCTCTTTCAATTTCGTCCATACCCGTGAATACTTGACCAAAAAGGGAAATGCTTGAAAAAATTAGGACGCTTGCTAGAATGAATCTTTTCATGGAACGTTGATTTTATGGAATGTAATGAGCAAAGGTATATCTTTAAGGACACTTTTTGCACAAGATTAACTCATTTTTTTCTTCACTGTTTTGGATGGCAAATAGAGTGAATTCGCCTCCATCTTTTAATTTTAGTTTAGTCCTGAGTGCATCTGCCTTTAAAGGAAAATTCTTTGTGCTAATATTGGCACGAAAGTCGGGAAGATGCGCTTTCAACCAATTGGGTTGCACGGGCCCTGTCGCAATTCGTTCAAATTTTTTTCCTGGGAACGCCGACTGATAAGCATCTGAACTATATAAATGCGTATGCTTACCTAATTGCCAAATTTCTCCCCCTTGTACTAATTTGAAAAAACCAGCTTTTAAGAGCGCGGGATGTGCCTCATAAACATAAGCCCCCACTTTTTCAATGCGCAAGTTTGCTTCGCGTTCTTCAGAAAGCTTGCCACTGAAAAACGATTCAGGTGAATTAGCTAATTCAACGATTTCAATGTCAGGATCTAAACTGGATTGTCCCGACTTGATAAATAACAACTCCTTGACTTCTTGTTGGTATGCAACTACATACACCTTTTCTACACCTCCTAATTCCTGTATCGCCCTGCTGATGTCCAAAACAGGACTTGTTTTAATTAAAATCTTGCAAGTATTTGAAGCCTTATCGAGCAGGTCTAATACATTCGGTTGGCAATCTTTAAACAAGATGACTTTATTTCCTTGCGAATCCCTTCGAGCGGGGTCCACATAGATCCAATCAAAATCTTGCTCCAAATGATCTAACCCATTCCCTTGAATATGCGTGACATTTTGCAAGCATAAAACTTGGTGGTTGTATCGTGTATGTTCCGCAAGTTCAGCTTGTTGCTCCACATAGGTAACATGTTTACATGTTTGAGCAAATGCCCAAGTGTCCACACCCATGCCTCCTGTAATGTCAATCAAATTCCCTTGAACAAGCCTTGCCTTGAAAAGGGCAGTAGCCTCAGAGGATGCCTGTTCCAATGATATTTGTTGGGGGAAACAGATGGCAAGATTAGTGGTCCAAACGGGTAATTTTTCGGCTAATTTTTGTCGAGCCTGTATTTGGCCTGCCAGTTTTTTGATATCCAATTCGGGATATTTTTTTGCCGACAAAGCGATACGACTCGCGTCTTGTTGTAGATGTTCCTGAATGAATTTTATTTCTTCGGGTAGAAGCATACAACAAAAATAGAATGTTTATTGTAAATTTAGCTGTATAAACTTATTCATATGTCGATTTATCAGTTAACTGTTAATAAGAAAAAGCATCGCGTCGATGTCGATTCTGATACACCTTTACTTTGGGTCATTCGTGATGTCATCGGATATACCGGTACAAAATTTGGATGTGGGATGGGATTATGTGGGGCTTGTACCGTCTTATTGAATGGTTCACCCATTCGTTCTTGTTCGACTCCGGTGTCTACGTTAAAGCCAACTGATAAAATTACGACCATTGAAGGTTTGTCGGAAAAGGCTACCCATCCTGTGCAAGAAGCGTGGGTGGAAGCGCAAGTTCCTCAATGTGGCTATTGCCAATCAGGTCAAATCTTAGCTGCCTCTGCTTTATTGGCTTCAAATCCGAATCCAAGTGATGAGGATATCGATACAGCCATGGCGGGAAATATTTGTCGTTGCGGTACCTACACTCGGATGCGTCAAGCGATTCATTCAGCAGCCAAGAAAATTCAAAACACTAAAAAATCATAAACATGAAAACATCATCTTCACGTCGTGATTTTTTACGCATTAGCACGACATCTGCTTTCGTTTTGGCATTAGGCTTTTCTTCCGACAGCAAAGGAAAGTTATTAAAAAAGGTAAGTACAACTGGGGTTCAGATTAACCCGTATATCAATATTAATGAGGCAGGAAAAGTAACCTTATTTAATCCGCGTCCGGATATGGGACAAGGGACTTACCAAATCCTTCCGATGTTATTGGCCGAGGAATTAGATATTCCTTTGGAACAAGTAGAGATTCAAATGACGGATGGTTCCGATCGTTTTGGTTCACAACTATCTGGCGGTTCTTCTTCTGTTCGTACGCGTTGGATTCCTTTGCGTACAGCTGGGTCAACGGTACGTGAAATGCTTGTGCAAGCCGCGGCAAATCGTTGGAAAATTTCCTTGGACGATTGTTCTACAAAGGATGGATTTGTCATCAATAAGCTTTCTCAAGCTAAATTGTCCTATGGCGAATTAGTGGAAGAGGCGTCACATCTACCGGTACCTACAAAACCGAAATTAAAATCATTTACCGAGTTTACGCAGTTGGGGAAACCATCCATGCGTCCGGATGTTCCTGCGAAAGTAGATGGTACAGCTATTTTTGGTATGGATGTACAATTACCTGGCATGTTGTATGCGAGTATTGTGCATTCGCCAACGATCTATGGCAAGGTGCAGTCTTATGATGCGACTAAAGCTATGGCTGTTAAAGGCGTTCGTTTTGTATTGAAAACCGAACGTGTGTTTTTCCATGGTCCTTATTCGGAATCGAATGGATTTGACCAAAAACTTAGAGGAAAAGCTGAAGCGATTGCCGTTGTCAGCGAATCATATTGGTCGGCATTAAAAGCAAAGAAACTCATTCAGGTTTCTTGGAATGCTTTAGGCTTTGGCGAAACGGCAACAGAGCAATATTTTAATCAGGCCAAAGCTGCCGCATTACATGAAGGCAATGAATATAAAGATGCCAAAGTGGGTGATTTTGCGAAGGCCTTACAATTATCAGATTATAAAGTTCAGGGTACCTATCAAACGCCTTTCATGTCGCATGCACCTATGGAGCCATGTAATGCAACGGTATTTGTTCAAGGGGACCAAGTAGAAGTTTGGGCACCGATTCAAGGCCCCGACGGATTGGTCAATGATTTAGCTACCTATTTGGGTGTCAAGCGTGAAAATATCAAGATAAATGTCACCTTTATGGGTGGGGCTTTTGGTCGGAAAGCGGTGTTTGATTTCGTGATGCAAGCGGCCCATTTATCCAAGCAGGTGAATGCGCCAGTGAAGGTTATTTGGACACGTGAAGATGATATCCAACAAGGCCCTTACCGACCAGGCATGATATCAGCCATGCAAGGAGGATTGGATAAGGATGGAAATGTGTTGGCTTTTGAACATCGTTTGAATGGCGCATCGATCATGGCGTCAGTATTTAAGGCCGACATGCGTAATAATCCGGATCCTTGGGCGGGGGAGGGAATCAATTTAGAGGATAGTCCTTATGCTTTTCCGGCTCGTCGGAATTCATTTAATTGGATAGATCCTCAAATGCCTGTTTTGTGGTGGCGTTCTGTATATGCGTCAACCAACGTATTTGCGCAAGAGTCCTTCATGGATGAATTGGCAGTCGAGGGAGAAAAAGATCCATTGGATTTACGTTTACACTTATTGCGCGATGCTCCTAAGTTTGTGGCGGTTTTAAATAAATTAGCTGAAATCTCTGATTATCGTACCAAACGTAAGCAAGGTGTTTCCATCGGAATTGCCATTGCTCGTTCGTTTGCGAGTATCGTCGCGCATGCCATTGTTGTTGAAAAGCAAAAATCTGGTGGTGTAAAGATTAAGCATGTTTATTCTGTAATTGATTGTGGATTCCCTTTGAATCCAGATAATATTAAAGCGCAGGTAGAAAGTAATATTGTATATGGTTTATCCGCTGCGGTTTGTAATCAAATTACACGGACACACGGAAAAACTGATCAAAGTAATTTTCATGAGTATACCGTTTTACGCCAAGGTGAAATTCCGGCATCAACCATTTATGTAATGCCAAGTCAGGATGAACCAGGCGGGGTAGGAGAACCCGGTTTGCCACCTATTGCTCCAGCTTTATGTAATGCCATTTTCTTAGCTACGGGAAAACGTGTGCGTACACTTCCATTCGATTTAAGTTCGATATAGATGGTTGGCATAATTTTAGCCGCAGGGGCATCATCTCGCTTGGGAGAAGCGAAACAACTATTGGTTTATCAAGGCCAAAGTCTGTTAGAGCGATCAATTCGCTTGGCTTTTTCTGTGTGTCAAGATGTGTTGGTTTGCCTGGGATCAGAGGTGGTTCAGTCTGTTCAAATTGTGGAAAATTTGAAAAAAGAGTTTCCCAACTTATCTTATGTTCAGGTGATTGAATGGGAGAAAGGGATGGGGGAGACGCTTGCGGCTGGACTCAGAGCAGTAGATATGTCTCGCGATGTATTGGTTTTATTATGTGATTTGCCATTTTTGACAAATGCTCATCTGAGGAATTTGACTTCGTTGGCAAATCCGAATCGAGCCATCGTAGCCTCATTCCAGGGAGTTAATTCTCCACCTGTATTAATTCCGGCAGCATTGAGGCATTTGTTTGCCCATTGGAGCGGAGATCAAGGATTGGGTAAATTTTGGCGCCAAAACCCCATGCTTTGTGAAATTGTACACTTCTCGGATAAGTTTAGGGATGTCGATGTTCCGGAGGATCGGGAATATTGGGGGATATGAGAATTAGACGTTGGACGTTAGACGTTAGACTGTAGAGACGCGATACTTCGCGTCTAGTCCCCAGACTGAAGTCTGGGGTTATTTTATAGCCCTAGGCTTTAGCCTAGGGTTTTGGGGTTATAAATGTTCATCACTTCCCTACATTTTTGATTTTTACCAGACATTTTTCTCGGCTCTCTTAACGAAATTTATTACCTTTGTGGCTTATTGCGTCGATGCAACAACATTTCTTAATTAACATATAAGCGTGGAATCTAACGAAAGCCTACCAACCGTAGAAACAGCCAAAAAATTGGGATTATTGCCTGAAGAATATGATCGTATTCAGGAGATTTTAGGTCGTAAACCGAATTTTACGGAGTTATCGATTTTCTCTGTCATGTGGTCAGAACACTGCAGTTACAAAAACTCCATTGTTTGGTTGAAGACTTTACCAAAAGATTCACCGCGTATGTTAGCCAAAGCCGGCGAAGAAAACGCAGGTTTAGTGGATTTAGGTGATGGTTTAGGTTGCGCATTTAAAATTGAATCCCACAATCACCCGTCCGCGTTAGAACCTTATCAAGGTGCTGCAACAGGGGTAGGGGGTATCAACCGTGATATTTTCACGATGGGTGCTCGGCCAATTGCTCAGTTGAATTCCTTGCGTTTTGGAAACATCGATTTGGCCAAAACGAAATGGTTGGTAAAAGGTGTTGTGAAAGGAATTGGGGATTATGGAAATGCTTTTGGTATCCCAACAGTGGGTGGCGAGGTGCAATTTGATGATTGCTACAACGTAAATCCTTTGGTCAATGCCTTTTCAGCAGGTATATTAAAAGTAGGAACGCAAGCTTCAGCTATCTCTTATGGTGTAGGTAACCCGGTATTTATCGTAGGTTCTGCGACTGGAAAAGACGGAATTGGTGGTGCAAGTTTTGCTTCAGAGGATATTACAGCAAAGTCGACAGAGAAATTACCAGCGGTTCAAGTTGGGGATCCTTTCCAAGAGAAATTATTACTAGAAGCGTCTTTGGAAATCATTGAAGCGGGTTGTGTGATTGGTATTCAAGACATGGGTGCGGCAGGTATTATCTGTTCCACTTCTGAAATGTCTGCCAAAGGAGAGCACGGAATGATCATCGATCTTTCGAAGGTTCCAACGCGGCAAGCAAACATGAAGCCTTTTGAGATTTTATTATCTGAGTCACAAGAACGTATGTTGATCGTCGTAGAAAATGGACGTGAAGCGGAGGCTAAGAAGATTTTCGATAAGTGGGATTTGAATTGTGAGCAAATTGGTACCGTAACAGATACCAAACGTTTGGAATTCTATCAAGATGGCGTTTTAGTTGCTGATGTTCCAGCGGATGATTTAGTATTGGGTGGAGGCGCACCAGTATATCACCGTGAATACAAAGAGCCTGCTTACTTCCAAGAGTTTAAGAAATTTGACATTAATTCAGTACAAGATATTCCAGTGGCAGAATTGCCAAAGGCATTTGATTTCTTAATGAATCACCCGAACATCGCTTCGAAGAAGTGGGTGGCGGAACAATATGATTCATCAATCGGTCGGGCGAATCGCAACACGAATGCGCCATCGGATGCAGGTGTTGTAAAAGTACATGGTTCAGACAAGTCGATCGTGATTACGGTAGATTGTAATTCTCGCTACGTGAACGCAGATCCAGAAGAAGGTTGTGCGATGGCGGTTGCGGAGGCGGCTCGTAACATTGTTTGTTCGGGTGGTACGCCTGTGGCAATTACCAACTGCCTTAATTTTGGTAATCCATACGTTCCAGAGGTTTACTGGCAATTCGTAGGAGCGATCAAAGGCATGAAAAAGGCTTGTGAGGCGTTCGAAACGCCGGTAACAGGTGGTAACGTGAGTTTCTACAACCAATCATCGGATGAAGGTCCGGTATTCCCAACGCCTACAATCGGTATGTTGGGTATCTTGGAGAAACCTGAAAACAAGATGACCTTGGATTTCAAGGCTGAAGGAGATTTAGTTTACTTGGTAGGAGAGTCTGTCAATGACATCGCTTCGTCTGAGTTCTTATATTCATACCGCAAGGTGAAGGCTTCGCCAGCACCGCATTTTGATTTGCCAACTGAGCAATTGGTTCAAAAAGGAATCTTAGGCTTAATCGAAGGTAAATTAATCCAATCCGCACACGATGTGTCAGATGGTGGTGTGTTAGTTACGTTAGCTGAATCTGCATTCCCACGTGGTTTAGGTTTCGATGTAAAATCGGTAGCAGGTATTCGTCAAGATGCGATGTGGTTTGGTGAGGCACAATCTCGTGTGATTGTATCTGTTGCTCCAGCGAAGCAAGCAGCTTTCGAAGCACATTTAGCTGGTTTAGGCGTTAAGTCGACCCAATTAGGTACCGTAAAAGGTACGGATATGGTGGTTGATGGCCAAGTGGTAAGTTCCTTAGCGAAGGCTTCGGGTTCTTATTTTACGGCTTTAGAAACTGCCTTAACAAAATAATTCAAGATGAGCCGCTATGCACTGCAATTCGCTTATGATGGCGGCTCGTTTCATGGATATCAGATCCAACCGAATGCACACAGCGTGCAGGCGGAATTAGAGGAAAAATTAAGTCTTTTATTGGGGGAAACAGTTGCGATCACGGGAAGCGGTCGGACGGATACCGGCGTGCATGCCGCGCATCAAATCGCCCATTTTGATACATCGGTTTCTATCGATGATAATCTCATCTACCGCTTGAATCGCATGCTTTCGCCGGCATTAACAGCACAAGCCATCTATGCGGTGGCAGATGATTTTCATGCCCGTTTTGACGCGACATCGCGTACCTATGAATACCGAATCACGCGGCATAAGGATCCATTTTTGCGTGATTTTGCCTATTGGTATGAGGCGGATTTGGATTTAAAGGCGATGAATGAAGCGGCCCAATTACTCTTGTCTCACACGGATTTCCAGTGTTTTTCCAAAGTGAAAACGGAAGTAAATACCTTTGAATGCACCATTATGCGTGCTTTTTGGGAGGAGCAAGGAGATCATTTAGTCTTTACGATCGAGGGTAATCGTTTCCTCCGTGGGATGGTCCGAGCGGTTGTTGGGACGCTGATGGAAATCGGGATGGGGAAATGGACCGCGGCCGATTTACAACGTATATTAGCCTCGAAAAGCCGACAAGAAGCCGGTCGGGCGGTGCCTGCCCATGGTTTGCATCTCGTGAAAGTGACCTATCCGGAGGCTAGTTTTGGCGCCAAATGTTCATGATGACATCCATCAAGCTGGCTGCTGATTTAATCTGAATGCTTTTGGGTTTGTAATTCAAGCCTTTCAAATTGTATTTTGAAATCCAAATTTCCTTGAATCCTAATTTTTCTGCTTCAGCGATGCGTTGATCGATGCGCGTTACGGAACGTAATTCGCCACCTAGGCCCACCTCCGCCGCGAAGCATTTGGAGGAATCTATAATTTTGTCCTCATACGAGGAAACGACCGAAAGGCAGGTTGCCAAATCCAAAGCGGGATCATCTACGCGAATTCCACCGGTAATATTCAAGAATACATCTTGCGAACTCAGTTTATATCCGCCACGCTTTTCAATCACAGCGAGTAGCATATTTAAGCGTTTTCCGTCGTAACCATTGGCGGTTCGTTGTGCAGTTCCGTAGGATGTGGTCGAAACCAATGATTGAATTTCCACCAATAGGGGGCGGTTGCCTTCCATCAATGTCCCGATCGCGACGCCCGAAGCCGGTTCGTCCCGCTGGGATAATAAGATTTCAGATGGATTCGTTACGGCGCGTAAGCCGGAGCCCAACATCTCATATATGCCTAATTCTGACGTGCTTCCAAAACGATTCTTTGTCGTGCGTAGGATGCGGTAGATCATGTGTCGGTCACCTTCAAACTGCAATACGGTATCCACCAAGTGTTCGAGGACTTTTGGTCCAGCGATAGATCCTTCTTTGGTGATGTGCCCAACAAGAAAAATAGGGGTATTCGATTCTTTGGCAAAACGCATTAATTCCAAAGCGCATTCGCGAATCTGGGAAACTGATCCTGGGCCGGATTCGATTTGATCCGAGAAAAGTGTCTGAATGGAATCGACGATGATTAGCTCAGGTTCAAGGTCCACTAAATGCTTGAAAATCGCCTGGGTATTCGTTTCCGTCAGGATATATAAGCTATCTGATTTTTTTTCAAGCCGGTCGGCGCGCAATTTGATCTGCTGTTCGGATTCCTCACCAGTCACATAAAGGACTTTGGTTTCCGTTAATGATAAAGCAACTTGCAACAACAAGGTTGATTTCCCGATGCCTGGTTCACCGCCGATTAAAACGAGGCTTCCAGGGACGATTCCGCCACCCAGGACCCGACTGAATTCGGTGTCATGGCAGGCGATTTTTGGTAGGCTTTCGAAGTCTACGTCTTGTAATAATTTCGGTTGGGGTTTGCTCCGAGCTTGCGTGGAAGTCTTCCAAACTTCTGCGGGATGGCTGCTTACTTCTACCAGTTCTTCGACAAAAGTATTCCACTCCTTGCAGGATGGACACTTGCCTAACCATTTGGGCGCTTGATGCCCACAAGATTGACAGAAAAA
This sequence comes from Aquirufa sp. TARAVU-A1A, assembly GCF_054558675.1. Lineage (NCBI taxonomy): Bacteria > Pseudomonadati > Bacteroidota > Cytophagia > Cytophagales > Flectobacillaceae > Aquirufa > Aquirufa sp. TARAVU-A1A. The sequence goes on along the minus strand of NZ_JBPXKP010000008.1, from coordinate 74,750 downwards.
GGAAGTTTTAGCTTTAGCCACAGGTACATTTTATTAAGCTCCAAAAATACGCTTTTCGTTGGTTTTTTCTTTTTTTTCGGTTGAAAAAGGATAATTTTACTGTTTCATTTTAAAAGCTGTCAAAATCTATGCGTAAGCAATTTTGTTTTCTGCTACTCTTGGGAAGTTTGAGTAGTATTTCTACCCAAGTTTCGGCTCAATTTTTAATGCCCGCTAAAAAGATTACGGGTAATTTTTTTCGTTTAGGGATTAAAGGAGGGGTTAATATGGCTTCGTTAAAAACGGAGGGTTTGACTTACAATGGCCTTGGTAATTATGTGGTAGAAAATTTGAATGCTAAGACGGGATATGTGGCGGGTGCCTACATGCGTTTGGGGCGTAAAATTTACATTGAACCTGAGTTATTGGTATCTTATAAAAATGGCTCAATCAATGTGTTAAAGTCACTTTCTACGCAAAGTTTGCAGTTGGATATCAAGTATGTGAGTTTGGATGTGCCTATTTTGATAGGTTATCGTTTGGGTCCATTACACGTAATGGCTGGGCCAGTGGCTTCATATAGTTTAAATGCAGATAATTCGATCGCAGAAGCCATAGGTACGAATTTAGGAAGCTTGCAGGCGGCTACGACAAAGGCATACTTTTCATACACAGCGGGTGCAGGAATTGATTTGTTGGGCTTAACGCTTGATGTGCGATATGAAGGTAATTTTACGGATTTGTCTAAGACAATCCCTTTACCTCAAGGTGTGAATTTTTCTCAAAAGGCTTCCTTGTGGCAAGCGACTTTGGGGATGAAAATATTATAATTTTTTATGAACGAACAGATACAAGCGATTCAAGCGGAAGTTGAATCATTTTTGATTAGCAATGAATCGGAATTAGAGCAATTTCGAATTGCATATGTGGGAAGAAAAGGCCGATTGGCGGCATTGTTTGATGGGTTAAAAGATGTACCTGCAGAGAATCGTCGGGAAGTAGGTCAAGCCTTGAATGCCTTGAAACAATTGGCGGAAGGGAAGTTTGCCTTGGCACAAGAGGCCTTTGCAGATAGTAATTCATCTGTACAAGTTCCGGATGATTTGACCTTAACGGATCCGGTCCAACACGGTTCGATGCACCCGTTAACGATTGTTCGTGCACGTATTTTGGAGATTTTCAATCGGATGGGTTTTTCCGTATCAGATGGTCCTGAAATTGAAACCGATTTTTACAATTTTACAGCCTTAAATTTTCCGCCAAATCACCCGGCGCGTGAAATGCAGGATACTTTTTTCATTGAAAAAGGGAAGGGTGAAATTCAAGATGATGTCTTATTGCGTACGCATACGTCCAACGTCCAAGTGCGTTTGATGCAATACCAAAAGCCGCCAATTCGTTCGATTATGCCGGGTCGTGTTTTTCGTAATGAGGCTATCTCAGCGCGTGCACACTGCTTGTTTCATCAAGTAGAAGGTCTTTATGTGGATGAAGAGGTAAGTTTCAAAGACTTAAAAGATAGCTTATACCATTTCGCGAAAGAGATGTTTGGAAAGGATACCAAAGTTCGTTTCCGTCCATCGTATTTCCCTTTTACGGAGCCAAGCGCTGAGATGGACATTACGTGTTTGCTTTGCAAAGGCGATGGCTGTAATGTTTGTAAACAAGCAGGTTGGGTAGAAATTGGGGGAGCCGGTATGGTGGATCCCAATGTCCTTGAAAACGTAGGGATTGATTCGAAGAAATATTCAGGCTTTGCCTTTGGTATGGGAATTGAGCGGATTACGATGCTTAAATATCAAATCAAAGACCTTCGATTATTTACGGAAAATGACGTTCGTTTCTTACGCCAATTTAATTAACAAGAATTAACCTGATGGATTGATTTCAATCCCTTTTATTTGAGTTTTAATTTCAAACTATGCAGCATTTTCAACGCAATAATAACCTCGTCGGTTGGATTGTTTTTCTCATTTCACTTGTCACGTATACCTTAACGGTTGAGCCTACCGCATCCTTTTGGGATTGTGGGGAATTCATCGCTTGTGCGTATAAATTACAAGTTCCGCACCCTCCTGGGGCACCACTTTTCTTGTTGATTGGTCGGATGTTCTCATTCCTTGCTATGGGCGATGTGACGCGTGTAGCCTTCTGGATCAACATGATGTCGGTCGTTTCCAGTGCTTTCACAATCTTGTTCATGCATTGGACGATTGTGATGATCGGTCGGAAAGTGTTGAATAAACCCTTCGCTGAATTATCGAAATCAGAAGGAGGAATCTTATTGCTTTCGGGAGCTGTTGGGTCCTTGGTTTATGCATTTTCAGATACATTTTGGTTCTCTGCGGTAGAAGCTGAGGTGTATGCGATGTCCTCTTTCTTTACTGCAATTGTCGTTTGGGCTGCGTTTAAATGGGAATTGGTGGAAGATGAGGCGACTGCTAATCGTTGGATATTATTCATCGCTTATTTGGTTGGTTTGTCCATCGGTGTCCATTTATTGAACTTGGTTACCTTGCCTGCTTTGGCCTTATTGTGGTATTTTAAGAAGGAGGGCAAGCCTACCTACAAAGGTGGTTTCATTGCGGTAATGGCTGGTTTATTCATTCTGGGAATTATCAATTCAGGTATTATTCCAGGTTTGCCATCGGTGGCATTCTGGTTTGAATTACAGTTTGTGAACAACTTAGGAATGGGTTATGGTTCTGGGGCAATTTTCTTCTTGATCTGCCTTTTAGCGGCTGTGGTTTTTGGTATTCGTTATTCATATGCACATGGGAAATTGCTATTGAACATGGCCTTGTTTTCGTTTGTGTTTTTATTGATTGGGTATTCGACATATACAGTTGCCTTGGTGCGTTCGGGCTATAATCCACCGATCAACGAGAATGATCCGAGTAACATTTTGAACTTCTTGAAATACCTAAAGCGTGAGCAATATGGTTCTCGTTCTTTGTTGTACGGTCCTGTTTATACGGCCCAAATTGAGGATTTCAAGAAAGGGGAGGATGTTTACAAGATGAAGGATGGTAAATATGTGGTTTATACGAATAAGCCAGAATATGTTTATCAGAAGGACCAACAAATGTTGTTGCCGCGTGTTTGGAGTAATTCAGGCTCACATGTGCAGATGTATCAGGATATGTTGGGCATTCCTGCAGGTCAAAAACCGAGCTTTGGCGATAACCTCCGTTTCATGTTTACACACCAGTTGGGCAACATGTACACGCGTTACCTGTTATGGAACTTCATCGGTCGGGAAAATGACCTAGAAGGCGCCTATGCGATTTCAAATCCTTTTGAGGATACGTCCAAATTGCCCGATGTATTAAAGAACAACAAGGCGCGTAACAATTACTATTATTTGCCAATCATCTTGGTGCTATTAGGCTTCTATTTATTGTATCGCAAGGATGAGAAGGACTTTTTGGTGACCATCATGATGTTTGTGTTGTCGGGAGTTGCCTTAGCGGTATACTTAAATTCTCCGCCGGCAGAGCCTCGTGAGCGTGATTATATTTATGTGGGATCTTTCTATTTCTTAGCAATTTGGGCTGGATTGGGTGTCATGCAATTAGCCGAATGGTTAACGAAATTGATCAAATCTCCGCAGGTTCGTTGGGGTTTATTAGGCGTTTTAAGTTTCTCGGCGCCTGCTATTTTGGCCCAACAAAACTGGGATGATCACGATCGTAGCGGTCGCTACCACCAAATCGATTTTGCGAAGAATCTATTGAATTCTTGTGCACCGAATGCCATTTTGTTTACGGGTGGCGATAATGATACCTTCCCATTGTGGTATGTGCAAGAGGTAGAGGGTTTCCGTACAGATGTTCGGGTATGTAATTTGTCATTATTAGGGACGGATTGGTACATCGACCAAATGAAGCGCAAGACTTACGAGTCGGAGGCTTTACCAATCGCCTTAAAGAAGGATCAGTTCTTGGAAGGTGTGAATGATCAAATCATGTACAATGAGAGTCCAAACATTGCAGCGATGTCATTGCCTGATTTCTTGGATTTGTTGCATCGTGATAGTCCATCGATTCAGGCGCAAACGCAAGGCGGTGAAATGATTAATACCTTCCCATCGGATTCCTTGATTATTCCTGTGAATGTAGCACAGGTGGCGAATTCAGCTTGGTTCCCGAAAGAATTTGTGGGTTTTTTGTCGAATCAATTGGCTTGGAAATTACCTGCGAAAAACATTTTCAAGGGGGAATTAATCCAATTGGAAATTATCTCCAACAATGCGCAGCAGGGTTGGAAGCGTCCGATTTACTTCGCTTCGACATTGCCAGGTGATCAGTATTTAGGCTTAAAGGAAAGCATGCAGTTGGAAGGTTATGCGTACCGATTAATGCCATTTAAGATTTCCGGTGCCAAAGATGGTTTTGTGAATTCAAAAATCATGGCCGACAACATGTTGAACAAGATGTATTGGCGTGGATTGAATGATGATAAGATCTATTACCATGGAGACTTTTACATGGGTATCCCGAGTGTAACATTACGTTTGAGTACGTATCGTTTGGCAGATCAATTGATTCGTGAGGGAAATATTCCTTTGGCCAAGAAAGTGCTTAATCACTTGGATCAGGTAATGCCGGATAAGGTTATTCCTTATGATCAATTCTCTGCGAGCATGGTGAGTTTATTGATTGAGGTAGGAGATACATCAAAAGCTTTAGCTGTAGCCAAAACGATGATGGATCGTAATGATAAAGCTTTAGATTATTATTTGTCGGGCGGTATACGTTCGCACGATCGCGATATTCAGATTGCTTATTATGAGATGACAATCATTGCCTCTACTTTATCACAATCGAAGTTACCTGTGAATCAGTATCAAGAGCTTATTTCCAAGTTTTTAAAATGGAAAAATATATTTGATCCGGAAAAATAGTAGTTGGAAGAATTTGATAAGCCCTGGGAGATATCTTGGGGCTTTTTAATTGTTGGACGTTAGACGTTGGACTGTAGAGACGCGATACTTAGCGTCTATTAGAGGTTTGACTTTAGACATTGGTTAACTTATACTAACCGTTTAATTTTTTTTTAGTTATTAAGCGGTCGTATTTCAGATGATTTGACTGAAGTTTAATTTATACCATGAGATTAAAAAGTATTAATTTTGAAATTGTTCGTCTTTAAATTATTTATTTCTTAGCCCAAGTATTTTCTTTATAATTAGTTACTCTAAATGAATAAGATGAAAAAGCTATTATTAATATCATCTTTAGTTGGATGCTTTATTGGGCTCTCTTTAACTAGTGGAGCATATGCTGGTCCAGTTGACTTCAAACAAATAATTGGCACTCATGTACCAGTTTTTTCCAAACCGAATATCATTCGGAAGATTCATGTTGGCAATAATAATATTGATAATCAGTATTATAATGGGATTGTATATTTAGATGGAAATAATAAAAAATATCCTGTTGCTCGTTCAAAGAATTTACAATTATTTCCTTTGGAAATGCTTACTGATGAGATTGTTTATTGTGTCAATAGACCTCGAAAAAATGCACCAAATCAAGAGGAGTATTATTTAGTTCATGTCAACGTCGTTTCAAAATATGATGAAATATCTTTAATACCTATTGAGCTAAGCTTTTCAAATGCTGAATTGATTTCATTATTATCGAATTTTAATCCCATTTCTACTAGCCAATTGAATTGTTTTTTCGGTGGATTATTAAATCAATCTTCTGGAAATTATTATTGGTATGATGAGTTTCAAAAACAGGATTATATTCAAAATGTTATCAATCAATTAAGTCAGAATAAATATCAACCAGTCAATCAATACAAAGAATATTATGTGACTTTTCGAGGTAAATTAAGCGAATATGATTTTCAAACTAGTAGTTTTTTAATTCGTTCTTTTGATTTAATTGACTTTTCTCCTTCGTTAACCTACATGCCATTTGATGTTTATTTTGAAATTAATGGTAGTCGGGTAGAAATTAAAAGTAGATTTTTTGGATCAACTAGTGAACAACCAATTACAGTTGAAGAATTCATATCTAAGTCTAAACTTGGTTCAATTAACTATAAAATTGAACCAAATTTAGCGAGAAGTCTTGTCAGTAGCTTAAAAGGTGACCGTGAAGTTAATGTGAAGTTAGTGTTGAAAAATAGTATTTCAGGAAATAAAGATGGTTTAAATTGCTCAAATGAAGATGGAATATCAAATAGGATTAAATTTCAAGTACAATCCATGAAGGTTGAACCCGCAATCTCGGGTGCTAGTGTTGAATCTTTTGAAGTTAAAATATCTACCGAATTAGAAGCCTTGCTGAATAATCAAATTATCACTACTAAATTGACTAATTCCAGCAATAGCCACTTATCGACTAATTCAGATGATGAATTATTTACCGCCGTTGAACAGCAAGCTGAATTTCCTGGAGGACCACGCGCCTTTGGGTCTTATTTACAGAAAAATTTACGTCTTCCTTCTGCTGCACAACGTGCAAATGTTGGAGGAAAAGTATATGTGCAATTTGTCGTAAATACGGATGGAACTGCTCAAGACTTTCAAGTTTTGAAATCTGTTGGTTTTGGTTGTGATGAAGAAGCTGTAAGAGTTCTTAAATCAGTTCCTAGATGGACTCCTGGAAAGCAATCTGGTCGGCCTGTTCGTTCTAGATTCACTCAGCCTATTACCTTTGTTTTGTCTGAGTAGAGTATAAAAGGATTTAAGGGAAGCTTTTTGTTAAATTGTGTTGATTTAGAATATTACCTAGTGTTATGAATATTTGATTTATCGAATGAAATTCGTTTTTAGACTTTGGTTTTCCTGAATGTTTTGAAAAATTGGCAAAAAAAAGACGCGAAGTATCGCGTCTCTACAAGCTTCCTAACGTCTAACGTCCAACGTCTAACGTCTAACGTCTAAGGTCTACGAAAACATATCCCTCACCTTATGAAAGAACCCTTTCTCTGATTTACCCGGCTGCGGTGCAAAGTTTTCCGAATCGCGTAATTTTTCTAATAATTCGCGCTCCTCTTTGTTGACTTGTTTAGGTGTCCAGATATTGACATGAACTAATTGATCACCGATCGAATATCCATTCAATTCTTTGATTCCCTTACCTTTTAAGCGTAGAATTTTTCCTCCCTGTGTGCCGGCTTCTAACGTGATTTTCGCTTTTCCACCGATGGTCGGTACTTCCACTGAAGTTCCCAATGCCGCGTCCACAAAACTCACGTATAAATCGTAAATGACATTGTTTCCGTCGCGATGCAATACTTCATGTGCTTCTTCCTCTATAACGATCAACAGGTCGCCCGCTACGCCACCACGTGGGGGAACGTTTCCTTTGCCCGACATAGACAATTGCATATCATTCGAAACACCTGCTGGGATTTTGATTGGGATGATTTCCTCTTCTAAAACACGTCCCTCTCCGAAACATGCATCACATTTAGCCCCTACACTCTTTCCTTCACCCGAACAAGTAGGGCAGGTAGAGGAAGTAACCATTTGGCCCAACATGGTTTGTTGGACACGTTTTACCTGACCCGATCCCTGGCAAGTGCCACAAGTCTTTAAATCCGTTCCGTTTTTCGAACCATTGCCCGAACAAACTTTACACGCCACATGGCGCTTTACTTTGATTTTCTTTTCTACGCCGTTTGCGATTTCTTCCAAGTTCAATTTCAACTTGATGCGCAAATCGGTTCCTTTCCGCTGACGACGTCCGCCTCGACCTCCTCCGCCAAAGAAACTGCCAAATGGACTATCATCTCCACCGCCGAATATATCGCCAAACTGAGAGAAAATATCGTCCATGTTCATGCCTTGGCCTCCGAATCCACCGCCAGCTGCTCCGCCCATACCTGCATGACCAAAACGATCATACTGCGCTTTCTTTTGGCTATTGCTTAATACCTCGTATGCTTCCGCCGCCTCCTTGAACTTCTCCTCAGATTCTTTATCGTCCGGGTTCTTATCTGGATGGTATTTAACGGCCAACTTCCGGTAAGCCTTTTTGATTTCTTCTTCGCTTGCCGACTTCGCTACACCTAATACCTCGTAATAATCTCTTTTTTGAGCCATTGTTTGATTAATTTCCTACCACCACTTTTGCAAAGCGAATGACTTTTTCGTTTAATGTATATCCTTTTTCCAATACGTCTAATACCTTGCCTTTATCCTCCTCAGAAGGTGCTGGGTATTGCGTGATGCAATCATGAAAATCAGCATTGAAAACCTCTCCCAAAGCTGGCAATTCTTTCAATCCCTTGCTTTGAAGCGTGTTTAAAATTCCTTTGAAAATCAGTTGAATCCCTTCTGAAATCTCTCCCTCAGGCGCATTCGCTAAGGCACGCTCGTAATTATCGATGCTAGGCAACAAATCGGTGATTAAACCAGATGCGGCCGTTTGCAATAATTCGATACGTTCTTTGGCTTTATTTTTTCTGAAATTCTCGAAATCTGCATATAATAGCAGGTATTTCTTTTTCATTTCTTCCAACTCGTCCGGCGCCGCTTGTTCTTCTGTTGTTGATTCCGCTGTCTGCGCTTCCGCTGTTGGATCTATCTTCGTTTCGTCTACTTCCGGCTGTTCGTTCTCTTTCTTTTTCATAAGGCAAAATTAATACGGATTTTGGCTACGCAAATCATAGACCAAAAACTATTTTCTGACAGTTTGGCATAAATTCCCATACCTTCGTAATTTTATGGCACATGAATCAGACAGCTTCGACCCATTCTCAAGTCATTAAGCGATTAGCCCAACAACACGGCTTTGCTTTTTGTGGCATATCCAAGGCTGATTTTTTAGAGGCTGAAGCCCCGCATTTAGAGAACTGGTTAAACCAACACATGCATGGGGAAATGGCTTACATGGCGAATCACTTCGATAAACGTTTAGATCCTCGTTTGTTGGTTGATGGCGCCCAAACGGTCGTTTCTTTGGTCTATAATTATTTTCCATCGACCCAATTTCAACCTCTGTCGGATTCCTTTAAAGTTTCCAAATATGCATTGGGTGAAGATTATCACCGGGTGATCAAGGACAAAATGCAGGTACTTTGGGATGATTTGCAAAATGAATTGGGTGAAATAAATGGGCGGATGTTCGTCGACTCAGCGCCTGTATTGGAAAAGGCCTGGGCAAAAATGTCAGGCATTGGTTGGGTAGGTAAAAATGCTAACCTGATTATTCCCAAACAGGGGAGTTTCTATTTTATTGCCGAGTTAATCATCGATTTACCTGCTGTGCCAGATGGTCCGATTCGGGATTTTTGTGGAACCTGCACCCGATGCATCGATGCCTGTCCCACGGAAGCTATCACGCCCTATGTGGTCGATGGATCGAAATGCATCTCCTATTTCACGATTGAATTAAAAGAAAACCTTCCCATCGAACTGAACAAAGGCTTTGAGGACTGGATTTTTGGTTGTGATATCTGTCAGGATGTTTGTCCGTGGAACCGACATGCCAAAGCCCATTCGGAGTCGCGTTTTGAGCCCTTGCCCGAAATGCTTGGCTTATCCAAAAGCGATTGGGAGGATATGTCGGAGGAATTGTTTAAAAACCTATTTCGCTATTCAGCGATCAGTCGGACGAAACTAGGCGGCATTCGCCGCAACATTGCCCATGCAAAAAAAATGAGGCCATGAATATCATGACCCCTTTTTGCAAATTAAACCCTAAAGTGATTTTCTTGGGATGAATTGTAGCGCGAGTTCATGGCTACCCTTATCGTTTTCGTTGATGAGTTGTGCGGCCATTTCGCCCATCCGAATCGGCTGATTCGATAAGACGGAAATGCCTCCCACCAATATTTCTTTGAAATGCGAATCATTGAATGCAATGAGCCCCACTTGTTGGCCTATCTCTAAGTTGTTTGCTTCTGCGTATTTGATGGCCCGAACCAAATCCTGATCGTCCAAAGTGAAATAAATCACACCTGCACGAACATCTTCCGTTTCGAGGCCATCTAATACTTGGAAATCCAATCCATGGGTTTCGCAGAATTCACTACATCCATTAATCAGCGCCGGGTCGAAATAATCCTCCTCCGAAACAACCAAATTAAATGAATGGTACTTATTAAACAGGTTTAGTTGGTTTTCTAATAAAGCGATTAATTGCTCTTTCGGTTGCGTCACGATACTCGCGTGTGCATGCGAAATGCTATTAAAGTTTTGGTCCAAAAGAATCAATCGGTCACCCGAAATCTTTTTGAGACATTTGATATTCTCCTCTTCTTCCTCAATCAAATGCGGCATAATCACATAATAATGGTAATTACCCAATTGCTGAGACATGATCTCCTGAAATTGACTCGTCTTGTATTGATAGGTGTAAATGTCCACCATCACATTTTTCCCCAAGGATTCACAGAAAGAATCAAACACGACTTTGTTCGTATTTGTAATCTTACCTACCAAAAACAAAACTTTGGTTTTCGTTTTGACTTTGGCATCTGAAATAAAATATCCCTTCCGGAAAATAGATGTGATGACACCCATTTTGTGCAATTCCGTGTAAGCGCGTTCGACGGTGTCACGTGATAAATAACATTCTTCCGATGCCTCATTGATCGAAGGCAATCGTTCACCTGGTTTCAACTCACCCATCTCGATGTCGCGCAACAACGAATTGATGAGTTGTTGGTATTTTGGCAACTTATTGTCGGCATTCTTCGCCGAAAATGAAATAAATGTCTTAACCATTTGCTTACAAGAATTAAACGGATTGATTCGATGTTCAAAGCTTGATACAAATCTACAGGCTGGCTCGTGGAAGGATTGGGACAAATCTTACAAATACATGGATATATCTTGCAAAAGGGGCCATATGAAATGCTTGTGCAAGGATTTTATTCTGAATAGACCACATAAATCCGCAAGGACTCTATGAATATTTTTCTATTTTAGCTATTCGAAATGAAATATCAGCTTATCCGTTTCTTGTTATTGTTTAGTCTGAGCCTTCCAGGTTTCAGTCAGGCAACGCAGCGTTTTGAACGTTTGAGTACGGTTTCCGGGCTATCACAGAGTACGATCAATAAAATCATTCAGGACCGACGGGGATTTTTGTGGTTCGCCACAGCGGATGGTTTGAATCGATATGATGGGCATTCCTTTGTTATTTATCGGCATGATCCGGGGGACGCGAACACCTTAAGTGGAAGTGATATTTCGACACTTTTGGAAGATCAAGAAGGAAATTTATGGGTTGCTGCGCGTAGTTCTGGATTAAATAAAATTAATCTAAAGACCGGGGAAATTACCCGATTTACGCATGGGCCGAAAGGCATCGATTTCTCTTCCTTGACGATTTCTTCTTTATTGGCCGTAGGGAAGAATCGGATATATGCCTCTGTCAATGGATTGGGTTTATTGGTGTTTGATTCACAAAAAAATGTCTTTTTGCCCAAAGAATCCGAACTGAAAAATCCCTTACTCAAAGAAATTGTTAGATTGTACAAGCATTCGAATGGCTCGATTTGGATGGGGACTAGAACGGGCCAATTAATATCTTTTGTAAGCAATCATAATTATATTCCGTTTGATTTTTCCGGAAAAAGCAATGCCACAAATTTTCGGGTTCGTGCATTGTTTGAAGCTCAAAATGGGGATATGTTGGTTGGGACCGAAGGTAAAGGTTTATTCCGATTTAATCCGCAAAACCAGCAATTTCAAAATGTTTTCTACCAGGAAAGTGAACCGCTTAGTCGGCAAAATATCATCACTTCGCTCGTACGAGATGCATTGGGGAATCTTTGGATTGGGACAGATAATGGGGTTTATACATTAAAGGGGGAGGATTTTAAACATCCCAAACACATTCCTTCAAATCCTGATCCTGATTTAGGGATTACTTCGTTTTCTGTCATGAGTATGTTCACGGATTCCAATCGGAATACGTGGATAGGGACGTGGGAGGCAGGTTTGAATATCAGTTTTTTTCAGAGGTCACGCTTTTCTGTGTTACGCTATAAGCCCAATACGTTTCAAGGTTTATTAAGCAATAAAGTTACTTCGCTGAGTGCTGGTGAAGATCGAGGTGTGTGGGTCGGGAGTAATGTGGGCTTGTCTTATTTTGAACATAAGTCGGGCAAAGTGGAACACATGATCAATCAGGCGGTGGTGAACAAGCTCAATGTCACTTCCGGATTTGACGTGAATTTACTTCAAGCGATGCCGGATGGTTCTGTTTGGGTATGTGCCTGGGGTAAGGGTTTATTTCATTTTACTCCGCCGAATGATTTGAAGGCCTATCCATTTCGATTGGACGAAACGGGCATGAAATGGACTAGTTTGTTGATGGATCAAAACCGACTGCTATTGGGTTCGCAGGCCAAAGGGATTTTCGCTTTTGATTTGATAAAAAAGAACTTTTACAATCCTTTTGGCGAATTCAGTTCTCAGGAACTGAAAAACAAAAATATTAATACGATACTAAAGAGTTCGAATAGTCAAATTTGGGTGGGGACAACCATGCATGGCGTGTTTATTTATGATTTAAACAGCCACAAATTGCAGCATTTGGTTCGAACAAATTCGTCAAATAGTTTAAAATACAATCACATTACCTGTATTAAAGAAGATCGCCAACATCGCATTTGGGTGCTGACGAATGGAGGCGGCTTGCATTTATATCAAGGAGAAGGAAAAGGTTTTCGCGTATTCACGGTGGCGGATGGACTGGGTAGCAATACGCTCCGCGGGATGGAGGAAGATAAGAAAGGCGATTTATGGTTTACTACGAATGGGGGTATTTCCAAAATGGACGCGAAAACGTTCAAATTTGTCAATTATGATGATGCCGATGGACTTCAAGGAAAAGAATTCATCATTACGGCACATGCGAAAAATAATCAAGGATGGCTATTTTTTGGTGGGGTTAATGGATTGAACTATTTAAAATCGGATAGTTTGCGGATGCGTTTAGATGTCCCGAATGTCTATTTAACAGGTTTAAAAATTTTCAATAAAACGGTTCAGGTGGGCGAGGAGAATTCACCTTTGACGGAGGATTTGCCAGATTTGAAAACCTTAGTTTTGCAACCTGATCAATCTGTTTTTAGCTTGGATTTTGTGGCTTTGGAATACCAAAGACCTAAAAATAACCGATATGCCTATTATTTAGAAGGCTTTGATAAGGAATGGAATTTTGTGGGGACGCAACGGACGGCGACATATACCAACTTAAGTCCAGGTTCTTATGTCTTTAAAGTGAAGGCCACGAATTCAGATGGAGTTTGGGGTGAAAACCCGTTGGAACTGCGTATCGAGGTATTACCACCTTGGTATCGAACGTGGTGGGCCTATCTGCTGTATGCAATAGCTTTGGGTGCTATTATCTATGGTTTTATGCGGGAGATTCAAATTCGAGAGGCATTTAAGACGGATATACGTCTGAAGGAAATTGAGAAGGAGCGAATTCGAGAATTAGAACAAATAAAGACTTCGTTTTTCACGAATATATCGCATGAGCTGCGTACGCCTTTGACGCTCATCATTAGCCCGATCGAAAAGTATTTTTTGAAAAATACAACGATGCCAAAGGAGCAGGTAGGCCGCTTGCAATCCATCCATCAGAATGCACAGAAATTATTACGCTTGATCAATCAATTGCTAGATTTGTCGAAGATTGAGGCTGGGAAGCAGCATCCAGTCATTGCGAAACATGACATGATTTCGCAGTTGACACACATCCTGCAAGGTTTTGAGAGCTATGCGCAGCAAAAACAAATTAAGCTTCGTTACGATTTTCCTGTTGATTCGCTTTGGGTTTATTACGATGCAGATATTCTTGAAAAATGTTTGAGTAATTTGCTTTCGAATGCTTTTAAGCACACGGCTGAAGATGGTAAGATTGGGGTAGAATTGGAATTGGAACAGGTTTTTGTTGGCACGCAATCGCATGTTCGTAAAGTTACCTTGCGAGTACTCGATACCGGTCGAGGAATTTCGGAAGCGCATTTGCCGCATGTCTTTGATCGTTTTTATCAAATTCCGGATGCCGTTCAGGTAGTAGGTACGGGAGTAGGTTTATCATTATGTAAGGAATTGATGTTGTTGCATCGCGGCGATATTCAGGTCAAAAGTAAACTGGGAGAAGGCAGTGCTTTTATCCTGCATTTTCCAGTAGAATTGGAGGCATTTGATCAATCTTGGGTACAAGCAGCAGGTCAACAAAAAGCTCCTGCGCAAGAATTACCAAGTTTATCCGCAATTGAAAAAGAAAAACCCATCTTATTGGTCGTGGATGATCATGCGGAAATGCGAGAATTCATTGGGGGAATATTTGATACCCGTTTTCAAGTTATTTATGCGGATCGGGGAGAGGATGGCTTGGAAAAGGCAAATACCTATTTGCCAGATTTGGTGATCACCGATTGGATGATGCCCGGTATGAGTGGGATTAATTTGTGTCGGGCCCTACGTCAAAACCCAAAAACGAATCACATTCCGATCGTAATTTTGACATCGAAAAGCTCTCAAGAAAGCCAAATAGAAGGTATGCAATCTGGTGCGGATGACTTTGTTAGTAAGCCATTTAACGCGGATATCCTTGAAATACGGGTTAATACCTTGTTGGAAGCGAAAGACCGTCTCCGCAACAATTGGCAGAAACAAATGATCCAGCAGGAATTAAGCGAGGGGAAAATGCCTATTTTTGAGGATGCATTTTTGGTGAAAGCAACTCAGCTCATCATTGATCATTTAAGTGATCCGGAATTTGATGTCGAAGACCTTGAAAAAGGCCTTGATATGAGTAAAATGCAGTTATATCGGAAGTTGAAGAATCTAACCTCCCTTGCCGGAAACGAGTTTATTCGTTCGATACGTTTGCAACAGGCTAAAGTTTTATTAGAAGCAGGTAGCTTGAACATTTCAGAAGTAGCATACCATGTTGGGTTTAATGACCCGGCCTATTTTACAAGAGCATTTAAAAAACAATATGGCCGAACGCCAAAATCCCTTATCAACCATGAAAAAAATTAGTGTATTCGTCCTGATTATTTGTGCCTCTTGGGGCTTTTTAGCGCATAAAACCTTACAGCAGATTTCGATATATCAATTACCCGATGAATTGGCTGGCTATTTTTATGCGAATCAGGAATACTTAGTCCAACAATCCATTCGTCCGGATGTGAGACGTAAGGATGATAAACAAGAAGATGCGAAGCATTATTTGGATTTGGATGCGCCGATTTTTGGGACGGATTATAAGACATCAATCCCACATGATTTCAACAAGGCCATTGCCAAATATGGTTTGGACAGCTTGCGCAAAGAAGGATTAGTCCCTTGGGAAGTAGTTCGAGTATTTGGTCGCTTAGTTGAGGCGTTTAAAGCTGAAAAGCGTGATTCTGTTCTCTTTTATGCGGCGGATTTAGGTCATTATGTGGCAGATGCACACGTACCTCTACATACGACGCGTAACCATGATGGACAGTTGACTGGCCAAAAAGGCATGCACGTCCTTTGGGAAAGTTTAGTACCCGAAGCGCAATTACAGGGATATGCCTTGAATCAAGTAGCTGGCGTTCAGTACATTGCTAAGCCGCAAGATTTCATCTTTCATATTTTGTTGGAATCGCATGCGATGTTACCAGCCATGTTTGCTGCTGAAAAAGAAGTGCGTGCTGCTTTGGGTGAGGAGGGATCTTTTGAGATGGTGGAAAAATACGGTCGGAAGCAGCGGTATTATACCAAAGCCTTTATCCAAGCCTATGGTGCAAAATTAGGCGCTTCGATTCCTGATCGTATGCTATTAGCTTCTTCGCGTGTTGCCTCTTTTTGGTATTCGGCTTGGAAAGATGCGGGTTCACCGGCCTGGGTGAAACAAGATGCGCAGGTGGTAAATGCCTTGAATCAAGAGAAGGTGATTTGGAAGAAAAATGAATTGATTAGCGCGGGTCGTCTGATTTCCTTGCAAAATAAACGCGCGGAATAACATGGTTAAGGTTTTGTTACTTTCGGATACGCATAGTTATTTGGATCCTCGTTTAGATGAACATTTGAAAGAATGTGACCAGATTTGGCATGGGGGCGATTGGGGTTCGGTTGAATTAGCCGATAAATTAGCGGCTTACGGAAAGCCCATCGCAGGAGTTTATGGGAACATCGATGACCGGACGATTCGCAACATGTATCCCAAAATCAAGCGTTTTCGGGTGGAGGATGTGACCGTTGCGATGACGCACATCGCAGGTGCCCCTTCTAATTACAAACCGGATGCATTGGAGGCATTTTCCATGGGATTACCCATGATTTTCGTCTGTGGACATTCGCATATATTACAAGTAAAAAGGGATGCGAAGCGTAATAATATGCTTTTTTTGAATCCGGGGGCAGCGGGCCAACATGGCTTTCACCCGGAACAAACGGCACTCCGATTTAAGATTGATGGTTCCCGGATATTTGACATGGAAGTCATTCAAATGCCGCGGATAAAGGTAAAATTAACGCCTGAAGAAGCAAAACTGCTATGACTCCGGCAGCGTGATTCCACGCCGCTGCGTTCTTCAATTTACGCTTTATTCACTTCAAAAGACTGATAATTTTCAAAGACCGAGCCTTTCTGATACGATTTCAGGATCCATCCACCCCCCACAACATCGTTTCCTTCATAGAAAACAGCTGCCTGACCGGGTGCAATGCCACTTACGGCATCATGGAAGTCGACCTTTATTTTATCAGCAAACTGATGAATGATCGCATCTGTTCCAGCATCTTTATAGCGCACCTTCGTTAAGGTTTCCAATCCTTCTGAAGGAATCTCTGCGTATTTCTGCATATTTAACTGGCCTACCCACATACCCGTCCGATTTAAATCCTCGATTTGACCGATGACCACTTCATTCGTTTCCTTACGGATTTCAATCACATAAGCTGGGAATCCAAATGCCTTACCCAAACCTTTCCGTTGGCCTACTGTATAAAATGGATATCCCTCATGCTTCCCAATGACCTTTCCGGCAACATCCACGAAATTTCCGCCAGCAACTTGTTCCTCTAATTCCGGCAAGCGACGCTTCAAGAATCCACGGTAATCATTGTCGGGGACGAAACAGATTTCATAGCTTTCCGACTTATTCACTAAATCCACAAAACCTCGTTCCGTTGCCATCTCACGAATACGCGCTTTGGTTAATCCACCCAAAGGCAAAATGGTCCGTGCTAAACTCGATTGCGAAACGCCCCAAAGGACATAACTTTGATCTTTTAAGGTGTCTACGCCTTTGGAAATAACGTAGCGGCCGTTTTCTTGACGAATCTGTGCATAGTGGCCCGTTGCGATGAATTCACAGCCTAATTGGTCGGCGCGACGAAGCAATGCGTCCCATTTGATATGCGTATTGCACATAACGCAGGGGTTGGGTGTCCGACCGTCCACGTATTCCTGCGTGAAATAGTCAATGACTGAATCACCGAATTCCTCGCGAATGTCTAAGATATAATGTGGGAAGCCCAACGATACCGCTATGTGGCGGGCATCATTGATGGAATCCAAGGAACAACAACCTGTTTCCTTTTTATCACCCCCTGAACTGGCATAGTCCCAGGTTTTCATGGTCATCCCGATGACCTCATATCCTTGTTCGTGTAACAAAACAGCTGCGACCGAGCTGTCGATTCCGCCGCTCATCGCGACCAATACTCTTCCTTTTGATTCCATATTCTATTACAGGTTCAAGGCCTGCCGAAAATTTCCTGCAAGTTAGGATATATTTTCCTGAAAGCGTAGTTTTGTTCTCGCGTCTAAGCATGAAATAACCCTATGTTAAAAACACAAGTTAAAGTTTCGTCGATTACCAATCTGTCCGATGCGCGCTACTGCGCCGGCATGGGAGTCGATTTATTAGGTTTTCCTATTCAAGAAATTTCCCTCGAAAAATTCACTGAAATTCGAAAT
The DNA here is from genome assembly GCF_054558675.1 of Aquirufa sp. TARAVU-A1A. Lineage (NCBI taxonomy): Bacteria > Pseudomonadati > Bacteroidota > Cytophagia > Cytophagales > Flectobacillaceae > Aquirufa > Aquirufa sp. TARAVU-A1A. The sequence goes on along the minus strand of NZ_JBPXKP010000008.1, from coordinate 56,874 downwards.
TGGTTAGCTGGTGTTGAGATTGTAGGCGAGTTTTCTACACACGATGCTGAAGAAATTAAGGCCAAAGTAGCTGAATATCAACCTGATTATCTTGAAATCGATACTAAGGTGAATTTGGTTGCGATTCAAGATATAGCGATTCCTAAAATTTTACGCGTAAACATCGATACGGATAATTTGCCAGCCGTTTTTGCGGCATCGGCTCCGTATGTGACGCAATTCTTATTGGTAGGCGATAGTCCAAATTCCTTGGATGGCATGGAAGGTTCCGTGGAGATTTGGTCGGCGCAATACCCGATTATTGTGGGGCTTGAAATCCCTGAGGCCGATTTAGAAGAATGGATTGATCAAAGTTCCATCAGAGGAATTGGTCTGGTGGCAGGCGATGAAGATCGTCCGGGATTTCGGGATTTTACCGATTTAATGAATATCTTAGAGAAATTAGAAACAGAATAAACGATGTTCCAAAAGATTCAACAGTATTATTCGCTTATTACATCCAAGCTTAAACAAGGGCTTTTTTTCCTTTGGAGCTTGTTATTAATGGGTGTTCAAAAGCTTTTGGGGCAGAAGCAATATGGCCGTTTAGATGCCGTTTGCAATCAAGCTATTGCTTATTACGATTCCCAGCGCGCAAAACTACAAGCTTATTATGATGCGCGGGTAGATAAAAATTCACCCTATTATAAACCGATTGTTCGCTTATGGCGCATTGCTGGTAAAACGGTTTTTTATGTCTTGGTCTATTTATTTGTGATTGAGACGAATATCTTTTGGTTGACCGGCCAAATGCCAAGTGTCGACGACCTTCAAAATCCAAAATTATCCCAAGCGTCCGAAATTTATTCAGCGGATGGAGTGCTGTTAGGCAAGTATTTCGCGGAGAATCGCACGCCGATTCGTGATTATAAATTGATTTCACCTTATTTAGTAAAGGCCTTGGTTGCAACGGAAGATTCCCGTTTTTACGAACATACGGGGATTGACTTTCAGGCTTGGGCGGGTGTTGCCGTGGGCATTGTAAAAGGGGGTGATCGCGGGGGTGGAAGTACAATTTCCCAACAACTTGCTAAGAACTTATTCAAAACGCGTACGAAGAAAAGCTTCACGAAAACGGGGCTTTTGGGCTACATTCCGGGTTTAAATAAATTGATTTACAAGACCAAAGAATGGGTTACAGCAATCAAATTAGAGCGTTTTTATACGAAGGATGAGATTATTCTTTGGTATTTGAATACGGTGGATTATGGCAATAATGCCTACGGGATTAAAGTGGCAGCGAAGACCTATTTCAATACCTCACCAGATAGTCTGAATATTCAGGAGGCAGCTATTTTAGTCGGTTTACAGAAAGCAACGACAACTTACAATCCGAAGCGATATGATGGAAAGCCTTTGGCTGAAAATAAGGCATGGAAGCGTCGGAATGTGGTTTTATCTCAAATGGTCAAAGCGGGTTATTTGAAGCAAAATGAATATGATTCTTTAGCTCCATTACCTATCGTTTTACATGAGAACCAAGAATCACCTTACGATGGCACGGGAAATTATTTCAAAGTAGCCGTGGCGAAATTCATTCAGGATTGGGCGAAGGCGAATGACATGGAAATTGATTTGTATCGGGATGGTTTGAAAATCACGACGACCATCGATTCGCGTTTACAAATGCATGCCGAAGAGGCTGTGGAGCAAGGAATGCGTAGCACGCAAAAATCCTTTGATAATCACTGGACAGGGCAAAATCCATGGGTGGATGAAACGGGAAAAGAGATTCCAGGTTTCATCGATTCGGTTGCAAAACGGACTGAATATTACAAGGCTTTGGTTCGTCGTTATCCGAATAATCCGGATTCGGTTTGGTATCAAATGAAGCATGTGAAGCGGAAAATGTGGGTGTATTCACGTAATACGCTCGGGGAAGAGGAGCAAACGATGAGTGCGATTGATTCGATTAATTATTATAAGCGATTCCTTCAAGCAGGTATGATGACCATGGATCCATATACGGGTCACATCAAAGCCTGGGTAGGCGGTTTGGACTTTAAATACTTCAAATACGATCACGTTAAGCAAAGTAAACGACAAGCTGGATCTACCTTCAAGCCTTTCGTTTATACGGCTGCGATAGATGGTCCGCGGGATTTGTCACCTTGTTTTACGGTCGAAGATTCGCCTTATTCCTTGGAGATTGAGGAGAATGGAGAGAAAAAGATTTGGTCGCCACACAATGCGGATGGTACCTTTTCGTATAGTTTGATGCCATTGAAGCGGGCATTAGCCAAGTCGGTAAATACTGTCACGGCGCGTTTAACCAATGAATTTGTAGGCCCGGATACCGTTGCCTATTATGCCAAAAAGATGGGGATTAAAAGTCCTTTGAAACCCGTGGCTTCCATTGGTTTAGGTTCGATCGACGTATCGCTGTATGAGATGATTGGGGCATATTCTGCTTTTGTGAATGAAGGAATTCATGTGGAGCCAATGATCATTACGGAGATAAAGGATCAAAATGGCAAGGTATTGGTCAACTTTGAGCCACAAGCTGAACGGGTAATCAAAAAGGAATCTGCCCAATTGATGCACTATATGTTGGAAGGTGTCATTCACGAAGGTGGAACGGCAAGTTCCTTATTGTGGGGCGATGGCGCTGTGTTATTGCCAGAAGGTAATAATCGTTATGCGCATAATTTTGCAGGTAAAACGGGGACGACATCTAATCACTCTGACGGTTGGTTCATCGGAATGACCCAAAACCTCATTTCAGGCGTCTGGGTTGGTGGCGATGATCGCTCGATTCACTTCCGATCGGGTGCATTGGGAGAGGGGTCTAAAACTGCCATGCCGATATACAAACGCTTTATGATCAAGGTGGTCAATGATCCTTTGTTGGCCATGTACAAACCAACGCCTTTTGATAAATTAGATAAACGCGTGGTTAAGAAAGATTTCGATTGTGGAGGAGGAACGAGCATTTTGCCGGATTCCTTGCAGGTGTCGGATTCTGAGTTAGATTCATTGAATGCCTTGATGGGTGAACCTGAAACGCAATCGGATTCGAGCACCTCATCCCCTAATTAGTATGAATAAAGAGCAAATTGAAGCGTATTTCCGTGATCTACAGGATCGGATTTGTGCGGGAATCGAAGCAGCGGATGGAACAGGTAAATTCCGTGAGGATCTTTGGTCGCGTCCTGAAGGGGGTGGCGGAAGAACCCGACTGATCGAAGGAGGTGCTATCTTAGAAAAAGCAGGTGTGAATTTCTCAGCCGTTTCCGGGCCATTGCATCCTAAAATGGTCACGAGTTTGAATGTGACGGAAGAGGTTGAATTCTTCGCGACAGGCGTTTCGATCGTGATGCATCCGATCAATGCTTGGGTTCCGATCATCCACATGAATGTGCGTTATTTTGAATTGAGCAATGGTCAATCGTGGTTTGGTGGTGGCATTGATTTAACGCCACATATCATTATTCCGGAACAAGCGAAATGGTTTCACCAACAAGTGAAGGCATCTTGTGATGGTTTTGGTCCTGATGTTTATGCCAAATACAAGACTTGGGCGGATGATTATTTCTTCAATACACACCGCAATGAAACGCGCGGCATTGGGGGGATTTTCTTTGATTATTTGAAAGAAGATAAAGCTAAAACCTTTGATTTTGTGAAGTCGGTAGGAGAATCTTTTGTTCCTATTTATAGCCATTTGATGAAGGAAAACGCATCCAAAGCGGTTTTTGAGCAGGAGCGTAATTTCCAATTATTGCGTCGGGGTCGTTATGTGGAATTCAATCTTGTTCACGATCGCGGGACGAAATTTGGATTAGAAACGAATGGTCGGACGGAATCGATCTTAATGAGCTTGCCACCTTTGGCGGCTTGGGAATATATGTATGATGCCTCGGGGTATCCGGAAGGCCAACAAACCTTGGATTTACTGAAAAAGGGAATTGATTGGTTGGCATAAAAAAAGGTGAGGATTTTGTTCCTCACCTTTTTTGTTTATTTCGATTCTTCCCAGACGATTTCGAGTCCTTTGGGAGTCATGAGTAGCACGCGGGTAGGCGAGGGTAACAATACCAAACGGGCTGCTGCCGCTGGGTCTTCGATCCACTCTACTTCGACACCTTCTTTTTTGCTGATTTCGACTTCACCGTCCGCTGTTTCTACAAATTTCTTTGCTAAATAAGCCGTAGGCAATAATACATCTGATTCTGGGCAATGTTTCAAGTGAACTTTTTCAAGGATTTCCTCTAATTGGTCACCATATTTCTCATTGAAATCATCTTCTAAATCATGTAGCAATTCCTCTACGTCATCGTAATTTTCGTCGGAATAAGACAATTTACTCAATTTCAATCGTTGCTCTAAGATGGCAATCATCGCCTCGTCAATCGTATTCATGCGGATATATTAAATTTTTGCTGAACAAAGATAGGAGTTTTAGTCAAAAGGCGTGGCTCTTGGATGCCCCGATTTTTGAAAAATATTACCTTGTTGGATATAAAGTCCACTTTCAAAATTATTCGTGTACAATTGGCCCGTTCCCAAACCTTGCGGTAATGGATTATTGAACTCCGCGGTAAATTGCGCAATCGCTTGCAGGCCAATGTTCGATTCCAAGGCAGACGTAATCCACCAAGCGATTCCTTGTGCTTCAGCAGCTGCGATCCAAAGCCTTGTTGCATGAAAACCGCCCAATAAACTTGGTTTTAGAATGATGTATGGCGGTTTTATTGCTTGTAGTAATTCCTCCCGCTGTTCCTCACCGATCAATTCTTCATCCAACGCAATGGGCAAGATGTTTTGGGCACATAAATCATGCATCGCTTCCCATTGGCCCGCGCGAATAGGTTGTTCGATGGAATGTAAGTCAAATTGAGCTAAACGTTCCAGTTTTTCTGCAGCTTCCGAAACGGCAAAGGCGCCATTGGCATCTACACGGATGCTTAGGTCAGAAGCAGAATAACGAGCACGTATTTCTTGAAGTATCTCGATTTCTTGGTCAAAATCAATGGCTCCAATTTTCAATTTCAGGCAATTATAACCAGCTGCTAATTTGGCATCAATTTGCTCGCGCATGAACGAAGGATTTCCCATCCAGATCAATCCATTGATTGGAATAAGTGCTTCCTGCGTAGAAAAGGAATTGTTGAAATATCGTCCATGTCCACCTTGCATCCAATCCAATAAGGCCATTTCCATAGCCATACGCAAGGAGGGGAACGTGAAAGGTATGTTTTCCAGATATGCTGGAATTTCAGCGGTGGAATGGGGTAATTCAGGTAATTGATCAATAATCTTTTGAAATGAAGCCGTGCAATCTTCCTCAAATTCTGGACTTAAGCCGCGCAGGGGACCTGCTTCGCCGATACCCCTGCGTCCATCTTGTTTGATACGAATAAAATAACTCGTCTTCTGTGTTAGAATACCGCGGGATGTTCCTGCCTCGAAATGGAAATTGAGTGTGTGGGATTTCAATTGAATCATGCCCGCAAGTTATTATTTTCTATTGATTTGTTTATTTAGTAGTTTTAAGGAATGATAAAACGCTTGCTTTTTTATTTATTATCGGAGTTATATGGCCTGATTACTTCCTGCCGGAATTGGTTGTATGATCACAAGTATTTCGAAAGCAAGCATGTAGATCAACCGAAAACAATCATAATCGGTAACCTCGCCGTAGGCGGCACAGGAAAGAGTCCATTTGTGGCTTATTTAGTTCAGCATTGGCCTTTTCAGGAACGTTTGGGGATATTGAGTCGGGGCTATGGGCGTAAAACCAAAGGCTTTCGTATAGTGGAATCTAGCTCCAAAGCATCTGAAGTGGGCGATGAACCTTTGGCTTATAAACAACTCATGCCGGAAATCACCGTAGCCGTTTGTGAAAAACGAGTTGTGGGGGTAGAAAAATTGCAACAGGATATAGATACCTTGTTTTTAGATGATGCCTTTCAGCATCGTGCGATCCAAGGGGATGTGAATTTACTTTGTACGACTTACGATAAGCCTTTTTTTACGGATAAATTAATGCCTTTGGGGAGATTGCGAGAGTCGATTGCGGGCGTTCAGCGCGCGCAGGCTATCATCGTTAATCGTTGTCCAGCAACTTTAGCTGAGGCTAAACAAACAGCTTTTGAATCCTTTGGTCTGCCTGTTTTTTATACGCGAGTGGCCTATGGAAATCCAATAGGTTCTGATACTTCTTCGATCAAAAAATGGCACCTCGTGGCAGGAATTGCGGATCCAATGCCTTTTTTCAAACAGGCCAAAAGTTTAGGTGATATCATTAATCAGGAGTCTTACGCTGATCATTATGCCTTTCAAACGGCCGATTTTCAGTATTGGGAATACATAGCGAAGCAATGCCAAGACGATACGGGTATCTTGACAACGCACAAGGATTTTATGCGTTTCCAAGAACATTTGGAGGATTATCCACATTTGGCAGCACACTTATATTACTTACCCATGCAAATGGAATTTGTGTCACATGAAGCGGAATTTTGGACTTGGTTAAAGCAAAGCCTTAAGCGCTAAACATTATTTAATTACCTTTGCGCTGTGAAAATGCGGTCGATTTACCCTCTTATTGTTTTTCTGTTGCTAGCCTTGCAGGGGTTTAGTCAAATTACCAATGGGCAAATGGGTGCTTATGATCCTGCCAATGCCGGTTTCCCGGATCCGAAAACACAGAAGAAAGGTGGCCAACAAACTTCGAATAAATCGGGCAGAGCTGCCTTGGATGATTCGACCAAACAAATCTATGGCCCGCAAACCGTGCATTATTTCTTGGAATCGGATGCTGTAAATAGTGAAGTGGTTCAACGCCGTATTGATACAACGTTGACACTATTGCATCGCTACTTATTTCAAGAACGGGATGGCTTTTTATCTGCGAATTTAGGGAATCAAGGAACAGCCTATCGGGATATTTTCACCAAGGCTCCTAAGGTTATTGGTACCCAAATGGGCTATAATGCCTATGTGCCTTATGCTTTCCAGGCAGATCAAATCCGTTATTATCAAACCAAATCGCCCTATTCGGATGTAACCTATAATCTGGGTGCAGGCGGTCAAACTAATTTGAATTTTGCCTTTGCACGAAATGTGGATTCATTGTGGAATGTGGGGCTTGAAATCCAACGATTAGTTGCTGATAAGAATTTAACAGATGCCGCGTTTAAATCGGGGGATCAGAGTTTAACCGGCCAATGGGGCGTTTTATTGCATACCAATTTTACTTCGCGGAATAAGCGCTATCGATTATTGGGTCACATCAATTATTTTGACCAAGGAACAAATGACCAAGGGGGAATTAAATTAACGACGGGGCAAACACCTGCCGCCGCTTTAAAATACATCGATAACACAGCTTTATTGACGGACTCCAAAACGCAGTCCAACGACCAGTTTCTGAAACTACACCTTTACCATGAGTTTGTTGGATTTAAAGGTTTGCAATTATTTCAACGCTTGGATGTGGAAACGCGGAAGGTGAAATACAGGGATTTGGCTTTTCAGACGAATTTAGCTTCTGGATTTTATCCTCGAACTTATATCAATTACATTCAAGCGCCGGCGAGTGATTCGCTTTACAATGAAAATCAATGGCGTTCATATAGTCACCAAACGGGTATTAAGGGGATTTACCGACAGTTTACCTACCGCGCGCATGTCAAACAGCGGTACTGGTCGGTCTATAATCCTTTAAACACGACAACCTTGGATAAATTAGAAAATTATGTGGGTTTGTGGTTACGCCAACAAGTAGGTAAAAACCTTAATTTTCAGGCAGAAGGGGAGTATTTAATTGGGTCAGATTATTTGATGAAGGCTTCGTTGAGTTCGCCATGGTTTTGGGCAAATTACCAACGAACATCCGTGAGTCCAACTTTGGCCAATCAATGGATGTATAATACGTCGTATCGCTGGAAGAATGATTTTGCCAACATTGAGTTCGATCAATTAGCCGGTGGGATTGAAGTTAATACGAAGCATTTTTACGTGAAGCCATCGGTGACCATTCAGCGCATTGGTTCTTGGGTGTATTATGATAGTCTTGGAACAGCGACACAAGCTCGCGAGGCCATTGCCGTTTTTCGAACTTCAATTGCTTTGGGGGGTAATTTTGGTCGCTTCGAATGGCAATCGAATCTACATGCAAATACGCAAACGGGTCCTAATGTCATGCGTATGCCGAATTTAGTTGCGAATGCCAATTTAGCCTTGAATGTTCAATACAAGAAATTGCTTTATATGCAGTTTGGGATAGATGTGATTGGGCAGTCGGCATATTATGGAGATACGTACCAACCGGCCATTCAACAATATCACCTCCAAAATCGCTACGAATTACCGGCCTTTGTGCAGGTGGATCCTTATGTTTCTTTGCGAATTAATCGGGTTCGTTTGTTCTTTAAAATGGCGAATGCGACGCAAGGATTATTGACCGATAATTATTATTCGGCATATCTGTATCCTGCGATGAGTCGGGGCTTTGCTTATGGGGTAAAGTGGCTTTTATTTGATTAATTTTTGATAAGTTTGTAGGGTATTCAAAAACCTATCAAACATGAAAATGTCGAGTCGCCGTGTATGGTTAAAAGGGATGACATTAGCCGCCCTGGGAACCGTTGCCTATTATGATTTGTCGGCCAAATCCAAACCCAAACCCATTTCACTTTCATTAAGTCTTGCAGAGGATGAAGTGCTCAATCGCTGGATTGGTGGCATTATCCCTGAATCAACGGTTCCGGGAGCTGTCAGTTTAGGTGTTCCAGCCTTCGTTAAAACCATGTTAAAGGATTGTTACGATCCCAAAGCGCAGCAAACTTTTCGCGCCGTGTTGGGCCAAATTCCAAACTTATACAAAGGAGATTGGTCGCAAGCGAGTGGTCCTGCATTGGAAGCGTTCTTGTTTGAATTAGAACAAGGAAAACATGGTATCGATGCGCAAAAAGCAATGGCGACCTTGAAGGGTTTGACGATTCAAGGTTATGTGACGACTGAATATGTCATGGTAAATCATTTAAATTATCAGATGGCGCCCGGATTTTGGAATCCTTGCGTGCCGGTTAACAAATAAGCGATGGAAATTTTAAAACATGCAGAGAAGCGTACCTATGGTGCGATTGTAATCGGTTCGGGAATAGCAGGTGGATGGGCTGCCAAAGAATTTTGTGACAAAGGAATTAAAACCTTGGTGCTGGAAAGAGGCCGTAAGGTGACACATAATGAGGATTATCCTACGACGTTGATGAGTCCATGGGAATTTGAACATCGGGGGCGATTAACGCAAGAAGAAATCGCTGCCAATCCGATTGTGAGTAAATGCTATGCTTTTCGCGAAGATGCGAAGCATTTCATGGTGAAGGACGCGGAACATCCTTACGAACAAGACAAACCCTTCGATTGGATACGGGGCTATCAGGTGGGTGGCAAGTCCTTGCTTTGGGCGCGCCAGACCCAACGATGGTCCCAATTGGATTTTGATGGACCTGCGCGTGATGGTTTCGCGACGCCATGGCCTATTAATTACAAAGACATTGATCCTTGGTATTCCTACGTCGAGCATTTTGCTGGAATTTCAGGAAATAAAGATGGCTTAGATTCTTTGCCAGATGGCGATTTCTTGCCTGCTTATGAATTAACCTGCGTGGAAAAACATTTCCAAACGGAGATGAAAAAGCATTATAATGACCGACATGTAATTGTGGCTCGTTGTGCACATTTGTCGGAGCCACGTGAAATCCACTACCAACAAGGCCGTGGTCGTTGCATGAGTCGGAACTTATGTCAGCGCGGTTGTCCTTATGGAGGTTATTTCAGTTCAAATGCATCAACTTTGCCTTGGGCAGCCAAAACGGGTCATATGACCTTGCGTCCTGATTCGATTGTGGAATCCATCATTTACGATGAGCAAAAGGCTCGGGCCATTGGTGTTCGGGTGATCGATGCACATACGAATGAAATGGTTGAATATTATGCCAAAGTTATTTTTGTAACGGCCGCAGCTTTGAATACAAATGCCATTTTATTGAATTCGAAATCTCATCGTTTCCCGAATGGTTTGGGGAATGATAGCGGAGTATTAGGGAAATACGTGGCCTTTCATAATTACCGGGCTTCGCTTTCGGCGGAGTACGAAGGTTATTTGGATACGAAAACGGAAGGTTCTCGACCTACTTCGGGTTATGTACCACGTTTCCGTAATTTGTACAAGCAGGAGACGAACTTTTTACGCGGTTACGCGGCGGGAATGAGCGCGGGAAGAGGAACGCATGCCGATCAAAATTCGGTGGGTGAGAGTTTGAAACATTCGCTATTGAATCCGAAATTGAATACGAATTGGTACGCAGGTTCTCATATGATGGGAGAAACCATACCAAAGGAAAGCAATCAGGTTCGTTTGGACCCGGTTAAAAAAGATGCCCATGGATTGCCTATCATGCACATGGACGTTTCTTACGATGACAATGATGATAAAATGGTTCAAGATTTTATTGATCAGTTTTCGGAGATGTATCATAAAGCTGGATTTAAAAACATTCGTACAAGAGATAGCAAACAAGCACCCGGATTAGATATCCATGAGATGGGTGGCGTTCGTATGGGCGCAGATCCGAAGAATTCGATGTTGAATAAGTGGAATCAATTACACGCAGTGAAAAACGTATTTGTGACAGATGGGGCATGTATGACTTCTACGTCGACGCAAAATCCATCATTGACTTATATGGCTTTGACGGCGCGTGCGGTGGATTATGCCGTGAAAGAAATGAAAAAGGGGAATTTATAGGTAATGAAGACATTTTTAAGGAAGACGGCCGAGCATTTGTGGGCACAACATAGCATTGAAGAAATGCAGGAGATCGCGGTGGTGATGCCCTCACAGCGTGGTGTACTTTACCTTAAAAAAGAATTAGCCTATCTGAGTGATCGGCCGTTTTTAGCGCCCGACTTCATGACGATTGAGGAATTTGCCCTCAAAATGACGGATTCGACATTAATTGATCCAATAGAATTGTTATTTGAGGCGTATAATTGTTTTAAAGAAGTAGATCCTTTGGTGGATTTCGACCGATTTATGGGCTGGGGACAGATGATGTTGAAGGACTTTGATACGTTGGACATGTATCTAGTCGAGCCCTATCAGATTTTTTCTTTTCTGTCCGAAGTGAAGTCGTTGGAGCGCTGGGGAGCTGAATATGGTGAGGAAGATACGGGAAAATACATTACCCAACATACCAAGGCCTATTTCAAACTATATGACCATTTATTGGAAGTTTATGGCCGTTTGCAAGCTCGACTAAAAGACCGAGGATTAGCTTATCGAGGCATGGCCTATCGGGATTTAGCCGCTCGATTAGCCGCAAATGGAACTACGGCGAAGCAATACAAAAAAATCTATTTTGTGGGCTTTAATGCCCTGTCCAAAGGGGAGGAGGAGATTATTCGAGCCCTTTTGAAACAAGATATTGCCGAAACACTTTGGGATGCGGATGAGTATTATGTGAAGAATTCGTTTCACCGAGCGGGTAATTGGCTTCGTAATTATGCTGATGCAGGATCGAATAAGTATTTAGCAAAATCCAATTTCCAATGGATGGAGCAGCATTTTGCAAAAGATGCGAAAGAAGTCGAAGTTTTAGGCGTTGCCAATCCCAGTGCGCAGGTTTTTGTGGCGATGGAATTGATTCGTCAATGGCAGGCAGAATATGGTGCAGAGGAACAAGTGGCTTTAGTGTTAGGAGATGAAAGTCTTTTGGATCAGGTCTTATTGTTTGTGGGGGAATTTAAGGATCGATTGAATATTACGATGGGGTATTCGTTGAAGAAAACGCCCGTATTTTCTTTCATTACCTTATTGGGTGAAATTCATAAGCGTGCAGATGCGACGCGTATTCCTGTGGGACAGTTTCGCAATTTGATGCAACATGCGTTGATGCAATATTACTTGGACGGATGTTCAAAAAGCGCTTCGAAAGATTTAAATCGGGTTTGGCAGTCGTTAATGGGTACAACGGATTTGTATGTATCTATTGACGCGATACAAGGCTTAGTTGAGTTGCCGGTTTTAGCTCTTTTATTCAAATCGGGAACATTCCCTGAAATACTCAAATTGACTTCAGAAGCTTTTGGTCATATTCTGGAGGAAATGCCCAAAAAGGATTGGGGCGCTGATGCGCAAGCCTTGACGCAGGCTCGTCGGGTGATTGATAATTTAGCTGATGTGATCTCATTGGTTGATGAAGTTTCGGTTAAAATCGGTTTTAAGTTGTTGTTGAATTTGGTCCAACAGCAGAAATTGACCTTTGAGGTAGCGGAACAAAAGAATCGTACACTGCATGTGATGGGACTTTTGGAGACGCGAACCTTGGATTTTGATCGCGTGATTGTCCTGTCTTTGAATGAGGGAAGTTTGCCAGGAACGCGTAAACGGGAAAGTTTGATTCCTTTGGATATTGCGCAGATGAACACCTTTGATTTGCCTACGTTTACCCAAGCCGATGCGGTGACATCCTATCACTTTCATCGATTGTTGCAGAGGCCAAAACAGATCGAATTGATTTATGTGCAGCCTTCCGAAAAATCAAGTGTGAAGGAAATGAGTCGCTTTATCAAGCAATTACGTTTGGATTGGGTGAAACAAAATCCTGCTTTAAAATGGACTGAGCCACATGTGCGTTTTGATTTAGTTGAGCAGACAATTGGGAATTATGTCAATCGAATTGAAAAATCGGATACACTAATTGCGCAATTAAAGAACAATTTATCCTTGCGAGGTTTATCGCCTTCGGCCATGGCACAATTTGCGAATTGTAGCTTGCAATATTATTATAGCTATGTGTTGAATTTGCGCAAGGAGAAACAATACGAGGATGAATTGGGGGCTGATGTGTTTGGAACTTGGGTGCACAAAGTGCTTGAGAATGTAGATAAGGAGATTTTGGAATCGCATGCCGGATGGGTTGATCAAGCAGATGCGAAATGGCGAATAGATCATTTAGATGAATTGTTGGATCAGGCCATGGCACAAATTCAGGAACGTGAGGGTGTTTTCGAGATGGAAAAAGGCTTTAATTATGTGTTAAAGGAAGTTGCCAAAACAATTTTAACTAATTATTACAAAGCTGAGGTTCATTGGAATGCGGGCCGGGTTCAATTATTGGATACCGAAATGGATTTGGAAACATTGGTACCTGTGAACTTTGAAGGGGATGTGTTTTCTGTGAAGTTGAAGGGGCGAGTCGATCGATTGGATCGGGTTGATGGCAAGTATCGAATCATTGATTATAAGACAGGAAAAGTAGAAACGAAGGATTTGACGATAAGTACGCAAGGGTTGATGGCCGACTTGCTTTCGGCTGATTTGAAGGGTAAATTATTGCAATTGTGGTTGTATAAATTTTTATTAGCTGAAGCCGCTCGAACGCAATCGAATTCTTTGTTCTCGGGATTGGATTGGAAAAATATGTGGATAGAACCAGGAATCATTTCCTTTCGAAATTTGGATGCTGGCGTATTGTCGGTGCCTAAATTAGGACTGTGGTTTTCGGAGGAACAGAATATGGAAGGATTTATGGCTGATTCTACCCAATTGATCCAAGCGTGGGTAGATAAAATGATGGATCGATCGAAGCCCTTTGAAAAGACTTCGGATGTAGAATCATGCCAATTTTGTGATTTCAAAGTAATTTGTCATCGGGAGATTTAAGTGTTAGTTTTGTGTTTTAAAAGACACAACATGACATTTCAAGAAATCAACGAACGTATTCATGCACTAGCTTCCCAAAAGGGCGGCCAGGGTGTATCCTTTAAATTTGCATTTCCTTCAGGTATTATTGTGGTGAATGCTGATGGAACAGTGACCAACGAAAACGTGGATGCTGATTGCACGATTGCGGCTACGGAAGAGAATTTTACCGCTTTATTAAAAGGTGAATTGAATCCTATGATGGCTGTGATGACTGGAAAAGTGAAAATTTCTGGCGATATGTCGGTAGCCATGAAGCTTCAAAACTTGCTATAATGTTATTACAAGACACGATTGTGGCATTGGCAACCCCCGCTGGGGTAGGAGCCATTGGGGTGATCCGTTTGTCGGGCCCTGATGCGATTTCCCTTGTCAATGCTGTATTTAAACCCAAAGACTTAACGAAGCAGGCTTCTCATACGATTCACTATGGTCGTATTGAGGATGCTGGTCGGGTATATGACGAGGTGGTGGTGAGTTTATACATTGCCCCGAAGAGCTATACCAAAGAGGATGTGGTCGAGATTTCGTGTCATGGTTCTCCGTTTATTCAGGAGAGTATTATTCAATTGTTTGTAGAGAAGGGTGCGCGTTTAGCGCGTGCGGGAGAATTTACCCAAAGGGCATTCATGCATGGCGCCTTCGATTTGGCGCAGGCGGAAGCGGTTGCAGATGTTATTGCGGCCGATTCGGCGGCGGCACAAGCTGCGGCTTTGCATCAATTGCGTGGGGGCTTTTCGAATGAATTAGCTGCCTTGCGGGAACAGTTGATTCATTTTGCGTCCTTGATTGAATTGGAATTGGATTTCGGTGAGGAGGATGTTGAATTTGCGGACCGAAAGGATTTAGAGGATTTGGTGAACCAATTATTGGTAGCGATTCGTCCTTTAGTTGCGAGTTTCCGAGCAGGAAATGCGATTAAGAATGGGGTGGCGACAGTGATTGTGGGTAAGCCTAATGCGGGTAAATCCACCTTGTTGAATGCCTTATTGAACGAAGAACGAGCGATTGTTTCGGATATCGCGGGAACGACAAGAGATAGTTTGGAGGATTCGTGGGTATTGGGCGGGATAAAGTTTCGTCTGATTGATACGGCAGGTTTGCGCGAGACGGAAGATGTGATTGAGGCGATGGGCGTGGAACGAACGCAAGCGTGGGTGAAGAAGGCTCAGGTGGTGATTTACATGGCGGATGCAACGACGGAAACGGCGGCATCGATTCAGGCTGGGGTAGAAGCCTTGGGCGCGTTGGATATTCCGGTTATTCAGATTTTAAATAAGAAGGATCAAGTTTCTTCGGAAGCTTTACAGGCGATTTTGCAAGAATTACCTTCCTTGATTTGCCTATCTGCAAAAAATAAAGAAGGCTTGGCCGATTTAGAAAAAGCATTGCTTGATGTGGTGGGCTTGGATCAGGTGAGTACCGGGGGTACTTTGGTGACGAATTTGCGTCATTACCAACATCTACTTCAAACCCAAGAGACCTTGGAATCTGTTTTACGTGGATTGCAAACGGGTTTGACGGGTGATTTGATTGCACAGGATCTTCGGTATGCCTTACATGATTTAGGAGAGATTACGGGACAGATATCAAATGATGATTTGTTGAAGAATATCTTTGGAAAGTTTTGTATTGGAAAGTAATATAGTGTTTCAATCAACGAAAAAGGCCATCGTCAGTAAACGATGGCCTTTTTTTATTCTTTCATTCATTAAACTAATGTTTTTTAGTGATAATTTCTATGACGCCATTTGCGCCATTTTTTCCATATTTTTCATTGGCTTTTTCGCCTTTGAGTACGTTCATAGACTCAATTGTTTGGGGATTTATTTTGTTTAAATCAAGGTCTTTAGCTATGGTACCATCTATTACGATTAAAGCTTTGATTTTCTCAGTAGGAACAGAAACGAATGCGACACTATCCGCTTTCACAGATATGGGTTTTCCGTTTACTTTAGTTCCGTTATTGACTTTTTGAGCAGTTACCGTAACCACTTTGCCATTGATCGTACTTTTGAATTCAAAATTATTGGAATCAACTGAGATGACTTTTACGAATTTTGATGGATTTTCAGGTGGTGTGGGTGGGCTTGGAACTGATGCGGGTGCTGGTGGAGGTGGCATGTCCCGCGTGGCAACGGCAAATACTTTCTTACCCGTTTTGGGGTCTGAAAATATGGTAGAATCAGGTTGGATACTTACAAGAAAGTCTGTTTTTGCAGCTTTTTTCGCTTTTTTTACTTGAGCTTGGATTTGAATACTGCACAAGATTAAAGCGCATGCTGCAATAGGTAAAACGGCTACGCGTCTTAAATAAGCGAATTTTGGATTTTGAGATGTAGTTAATAACATAATTCTACGTTTTAGAGATGAGTAATAAAAGGAATGACTAGGGTTTAAAAATTCGTTTCCATAATGTGCTTGCAGCAGCATTTTGGCAAAATCTTGTATATCACCGCTTTGAATCGCTTCGCGGTCGGCAATGAATTCATGGATATTTTGGAGCTCTTTGCTAATGAGCCAATGAAAGGGATTGAACCAAGCGATGGATGCGGCGAATTGGCAAAATAGCCTGTCATAGGTATGCTTTTGCCTGATATGGGCCAATTCATGTTGGAAAATCTTCTGCCCATGCTCACTCGTCAATTCGATGGATTGCTTCCAAAACAAGAGATTTAAGAAAGAAAATGGCGCATTTTCTAAGTTAGTCTCTATGATTTCGATTCCCTGATTGGATGTAACAGGATGAGCTCGTTTGATTTGGTAGATTTTATAAATGCCCAAAGCTAAATAAGCCAACAATATCAACGAGATACCTGCGGCAATATATAGCCCGATTTGATTCCAATCGGTTTGTTCCACTTTTGGTTGAATTTGGATCGAATTCAGGTAAATCATGGATTGACTGATGCTGGCTGCTTGTTCTTCGCTCACCGACAAAAAATCAAATTTGACCAATGGGCCGAATAGGCTGAGTATGAGGGTACCCAATAGGAAAAAGCGGTTATATTGATGCATCAACGTGTTTTTAAGAAACGCGGTATAGTATCCAAAACAAATGCCTGAAAGGGCAATCGACTTGAGTGCATAGATGAAAATAGCTGAACTAGTCATTTTGTTTCGCTTTTAGTTGTTCGATTAAGCTTTCTAAATCTTCGATGGACATTTGGTTTTTATCCACTAAAAAGGATACGACATTGGAATAAGATCCTTCGAAAAAGGATTCGGTTAGACCAGCCATTCGTTGGCCTGAATAAAGCTCTTTGCTAATCAGTGCGGAATACAAGTTGTTCCGATTGGGATTTGAGATTTGGACAAATTCCTTCTCCACAAGAATTTTCAATAGGGTGGCGATGGTGTTGGAATGTGCCTTGGGTTCGGGAAGTAGCTCGATGATGTCTTTCAGAAAACCACCCTCAGGTAGGTTCCAAATAACCTGCATAATTTGCTCTTCCGCTTGCGTGAGTTTTTTCATGGTTTTTCTTTTGCTTGGGTCAAATGTATAACTAAAAATTTAGTTACAAAATTATTTTAACTAATTTTTTAGTTAAAAATTGATTTGGGTCTATAAAACGAGTTAAATGTGATGCAGGAATTGACTCTGGTGTTTATGGGTGCCTATTTCTGCAGTTTTGTTGTGATTGTGAGGTATTTTGAACTCATATGAAAATCTAGTCCATCTTTGGTGAAAGTGAATGCTGTGATGATTTACTAAGTAATTAGTTTTGATTTATGTATTCATTTCACATCTTCAATCCACTACCGATATGATAAATATTCATCGTTTCAACTCGATCTTGCTTATTTCAATGACTTTGTTTGGTTGTACTGAACAATTTTTAGAGAAATCGGAAATTGCCAAACAGAAGGATCCTGATATTATTATCGATCAGGTGAATACGTCGGCATCGAAGACGACACCTGTACTTGAAGATGCTTATATTATTGTTTACAAGGATAGTACGGAAGCGAGCGATGTTGAAGATGATGTTAATGAATTGGAGCTAAATGAGAACGTCAAAACAAAGCATGTTTACAATAAGGTATTCAACGGATACTCAGCCATTTTATCCCCTTCAGCTTTGGAAAAAGTCAAAAAGAATCCCAAAGTTGATTATGTAGAAAAGGATCAGGTTATGCGTATAAATACTCAAGTTTTGAATCCAACTTGGGGTTTGGATCGCATCGATCAAGTTAGTTTGCCTTTGAGTACAACATATTCTTATGTATCGGCGGGTACTGGCGTAGATGCCTACATCATCGATACGGGGATTTTAGTAAATCATTCCGATTTTGGACCTAGGGCCATTGGAGGATTTTCTTCGATTGGTACCTCGACGAATTGGATTGACCAAAATGGACATGGTACGCACGTAGCTGGTACAGTTGGTGGAAATATGTATGGAGTTGCTAAAGATATTAAGTTAATAGCTGTCCGAGTTTTAGATGCAGCAGGTTCAGGTACTACCTCGGGTGTAATTGCTGGTATCAACTGGGCGATTAGTCACCATACAACTAGACCTGCCGTAGCGAATATGTCTTTAGGTGGTGGGGCTTCTTCTGCATTGGATTTAGCAGTTAATAATGCAATCAAAGACGGAATTGTCATGTGTGTAGCAGCTGGAAACAATTCAGCGGATGCAGGAAGATATTCTCCTGCGCGTGTTACTGCTGCGATTACTGTTGGTGCAACGGGAGCCTATCCTACCTTAGGTATTAATTATGATGCCATGGCTTCTTATTCCAATTATGGTTCGGTGGTTGATATTTTTGCTCCGGGAACTTCGATTCAATCGGATTGGATTACGTCAACTGGTGCAACTGCGCTATTGAGTGGTACATCGATGGCAACGCCTCATGTGACAGGTGTTGCGGCATTGTATTTAGCCCAAAATCCTTTGGCTTTGCCTGCCCAAGTTCAGACCTATCTTAAAAGTTCGGCAACGAAAAATAAAATTTCGGGTTTGAAGGGTACAACCACGAATTCCTTATTGTTTACAAATTTCTAATTCGAATTTTAGTTGGAAAATCGATAACTTGCCAGCTATGCAAGGGCAATTTATCACCATCCGTTTTTTGAATTTTACAGGATTTAATGCTAAAAGGTATGCCTTTGCTGAAATGGGTCGTTCGCTCGTTCAAGGTTGGTCGGCACCTGGATTATTATTTGCCAAACACCTTGGTACTGGAGCTGGGAATGGGTTTTCGATCCTGCCCAATTTTGGTTTATATGCCTGGTTGGGTGTTTGGGAATCAGCCCAACAAGCTGAGGCGTTTTTTTTGACGGATGCCCGTTGGCTTCAGTTAGCCCAACATTCAGATTCGATATCCGGTTGGGATGCCATCCCTTTAAAAGGGAAAGGTACCTGGAATGGCAAGCAGCCATTTGATTTTGCAGATTCTAATTTGTCGTGGAATGGCCCCATTGCGGTTATAACGCGAGCAAGTATTCGTTGGCATAAATCCTTATTATTTTGGTGGAATGTGCCTTCCGCAAGTAAACATTTGGAAGGCAAGCAAGGCTTAACATATGCCAAAGGGGTAGGGGAATTTCCACTGCTTGAACAAGCTACTTTTTCGTTATGGGAATCAGCCTCCAATTTGGATCAATTTGCCTACCAAAGCAAGGAACATGCGCCAATGATAAAGAAGACGAGGCAATATGACTGGTACAGCGAGGAGATGTTCGTTAGGATGGGGGTGGTGAGGATAGTCGCTAGTCCGAAGGGATAAAGTTCGAAGTCCGAAGGGAATGTGTCTGATGTGGTTTATTCTTTGCGCTACTATTCTTTATATGAATAATAAAAAGGTTAACAAACATGAAAATGTATTTGCTAACCTTTTTAAGATAATATCTCCCGTTAGGGACTCTTTGCCTCCGGACTATTCCACTCCGGACTCTATTCCTTCGGACTTCGAACTACCTTATCGCCTCTACCCCCCGTGTCTTTGTTCTTATCCGAATCGCATCTTGTACATCGTAGATGAAGATTTTACCATCACCTACGTTACCTTCAGATGCGTTATCCAAGATGACATCGATGCATTTTTCCAAATTTTCATCACTTACAACACAGATAATCATCACTTTGGGCAATAAAATCATCGACTTTTCAGTCCCACGGTAAATCTCCGAATATCCTTGTTGGAGTCCAGCCCCACGAACCGGCACCACCGTCATACAGGGAATATCTGCATCGATTAAGCCCTTTTGAATAGCTTTTAATTTCGATGGTTTTACTATAGCTTCTACCTTTTTCATATCGTTTTTATTTAGCTATTATTCAAATGTTGTATAAGCTTCAACCCCAAATTCAACCGCATCAATACCCGCTGATTCCGCCTTGTGACTCAAACGAATTCCCATGGTTTTTTTCAAGGCCATGAAGATTACATAAGTTAGCACAAAAGAGAATAAGGAAATAACGCTTACACCGATTAACTGTGTGATGAATTGAGCACTTTCTCCCGTGATGAATAACCCATTCTTTTGAGAAAACAAACCTACAGCAATCGTTCCAAAGAAACCATTCACCCCATGCACCGCTACCGCACCTACAGGATCGTCTACTTTCATTTTGTCAACGACCACAACAGCGATATCAACAATCGTACCCGCAATGAATCCGATAATTAATGCCGAATCAGGACTAACCACATTACATCCAGCTGTAATAGCTACAAGTCCAGCAAGGACTCCGTTGATGACCATCGTAATATCAACTTTCTTGTAGCGCATGAAGGTGTAAAGCATTGTTGCGATACCTCCTGCTGCTGAGGCTAAGAAAGTATTCGTAGCTACGGAACCAATTAAATCCCATTTGCCTACGGCTCCTAAAGTTGATCCTGGATTAAAACCAAACCATCCAAACCAAAGGATGAAAGCACCTACTGCTGATAATGTTAAATTATGACCCGGAATTGCATTCGCAGTTCCATCCTCATTGTATTTCCCTAAGCGAGGTCCCAAAACAATGGCTCCTGCTAATGCAGCATAGCCACCCATGGCATGAATGGCAGCGGAACCTGCGAAGTCATTGAAGCCGCGAAGGGCTAACCAGCCGTTTGGATTCCAAACCCAATTCGCTGCTAAAGGGTACATAACAGCACTGAATATCGCCACATAAATGGCATAAGACCACATTTTCATGCGTTCAGCAACACCACCCGAAACAATCGAGATGGCAGCTACGGCAAATCCCATTTGGATAAACCAAAAAAGTGAATTCGAAATCGTCAATCCCAAACCTAAATCTCCCTGCATAATTCCCGTATCAAATGCCCAATATCCATTGGATTTACCATAGGCAATACCGAAGCCCACCAAATAAAAGGCGACACCCCCAAACATGATGTCGATCATGACTTTGGCGATAATACTCACGGCGTTTTTCGAACGGACAAATCCCGCTTCAAGCAAGGCAAATCCTCCTTCCATTTGAAAAATAAGTGCTGCACATAAGGCAACCCAAACCGTATCAATTGCGTGTGTTAATTCCGCTTGCTGAGCAGCAAGGGTAGCAGATTCATTCATGGTTTTGTTTTTTGTATATAATGCTTAATCCCTGCAAAAATAAAAAACGATTTGGAATTTATCGCAATTAACTTGAACTTTAATCTATTATATAAACCTATTTCAACATGCTTAAAAGAATTAGTTTCTTGGGCCTCACTTGTTTGATGTCCGTGGGTATTTTCGCCCAAAATCCCTCTATTATCCCCATTCCTACCAAAGCCGTTTATGCTAAAGGAGCTTATGCTTTGAATAAATCCATCATCATTGCTGGGCCTAAGAACGAAGCTTTAGCTTCAACATATGCAAACCTGACTGATAAGTTGACACGTATTGCCGGCAAAAAAGTTCAATGGTTATATGACCAAAGTTCGGTCGCTTCTTTAGCTGCCATTCGGTTCAAATTGAATTCGAATCCTGATGCCAACTTAGGGAATGAAGGCTATCAATTAGTTTCTGATGCCAAAGGGGTTCAAATTACGGCCAATAAGCCTGCGGGTTTGTTTTATGGTATTCAAACATTACTACAATTATTGCCCAATGAAATTGAATCATCTCAAGCTGTTTCGGGTGTCAATTGGAAAGTGCCTTATGCCCAAATTACAGATAATCCTCGTTTTGCTTGGCGTGGGATGATGTTGGATGTAGCCCGACATTTCTTCACCAAAGACGAAGTGAAACGTTTCATTGATGAAATGGTCGCTTATAAATACAATGTCTTACATTGGCATTTGACGGACGACGAAGGTTGGCGCGTGGAAATTAAATCCTTTCCTAATTTGACAAAAAAAGGTGCCTGGAATGTGAAAAAAGAAGGTCATTTTACGAGCTTTTCGAAACCCCTTCCAGGTGAGCCTCGCACCTATGGCGGGTTCTACACGCAAGATGATATCAAAGAAATTATCAAATACGGTCAGGAGCGTTTTGTTAACATCATGCCCGAAATCGATGTGCCTGGTCACTCGATGGCTGCGATTGCATCCTATCCAGAACTTTCGTGTACGCCTGAGGCTGTGAATTACCAAGTGATCTCAGGGGAACCTTTCATTGATTGGTCACATGGGCACCCAGAGGCTTTGCAAGACAATACGCTTTGTCCTGCCAATGAGAAGGTTTATACGTTCTTAGATAAGGTGATGGGCGAAGTATCGCAGTTATTCCCTTTTGAATACATCCACATGGGTGGTGATGAATGTCCTAAAAACTATTGGGATAAAAATCCTCAAATCTTGGCAATGCGTAAGGAATTAGGACTTAAGAATTCGCAAGAAGTACAAGCGCATTTTGTACGCCGCTTAGAAAAAATCATTTCATCTAAAGGTAAACGCATGATGGGTTGGGATGAAATTTTAGAAGGCGGTGGACTTCCGAAAAACACGGCTGTAATGTCATGGCGTGGTATGGATGGTGGTATTCAAGCTGCAAAAGACGGACATGAAGTGGTGATGACGCCTAATAATCATGTGTACATCGACTTGATGCAAGGCGATAAAGCCATCGAACCTCCAGTGTATAAAACAGTTCGTTTACGCGACTCGTATGCGTTTAATCCGGTTCCGGCTGGTGTTGATGCTAAATTGGTTAAAGGTGGACAAGCTAACCTTTGGTCGGAGCAATTATTCAATTACCGCCATTTACAATACATGACTTATCCACGCTCATTCGCTGTTGCTGAGGCATTATGGTCTGAACCTGCGAACCGCAACTGGGATAATTTCGTGGGTCGTGTGGAAGCTCACATGGCTCGTTTTGATGTTGCACAGAAAAAATATGCGCCGAGTATGTATGAGCCGATCATCGACGTGAAACGCAATGCAAATGGAGAGTTGACAGTTCAATTAAGCACGGAAATTTCAGGATTAACGATTCATTACAGTTTTGATCATTCGTTCCCAGATCAATTTTATCCGGAAGCGAATGGTTCGGTTGTGGTGCCTAAAGATGCGACTGTCATGAAAATTGTCACATACCGCGGAAATAAAGCCATGGGAAGAACGATAGATTTGACTGTTGCTGATATGATTAAACGCGCGAAATAAGGATGAAAAAGATACTCGTTTTATTATTATTTGCTTTCGTCGCACAGGCGCAAAGCTCCTTTGAGAAAAAGTCTTTTGAAACAAAAGAGGGACAGGTTTTGCCATATCAAATTCTGTTGCCCAAAGACTTTAAGCCCGGAAAGAAATATCCTTTGCTGGTCGTATTGCATGGGGCAGGGGAGCGGGGGACCGACAATGAAGCCCAAATGAAATATGGAAAAAGCGTATTTATGGATTCGTTGAATCGGATTAATTTTCCTGCGATTGTTATTTTCCCACAATGTCCGAAAGAATCTTATTGGTCATCGGTGAAAATTAATCGGTCTACGGTACCTACGACGTTTATTTTCGATTATTCTGCACCGATCAATTGGCCTTTGCAGGCTGTCATTGATTTGGTGAAATCCATCAAACATGATAAAAAACGTACATATATCATGGGCCTCTCCATGGGTGGAATGGGTACGATGGAAGCGGTTTCTCGCAATCCCAAGATGTTTGCGGCAGCTTCTCCAATTTGCGGTGGAGCGGATTTAAGTTATGTGCCTAAATATGCCAAAAGAGTTCCTTTATGGGTTCACCATGGAGATGCGGATATTGTCGTTCCGGTTCGTCATTCGCGCGAATTAGTGAAAGCAGTTCAAGATCAAGGAGTTGATATTCGTTACACCGAATATCCGGGTGTTAATCACAACTCTTGGGATAATGCTTTCAAGCAGCCAGATTTGCTTTCATGGATTTTCAGTCATCGTAAATGATTTTAAATCTTCTGTTCTTTATTTTATCGTATTTGCCTATCGGGGTGCCCAATATATCGGGTGCCTCGACGGCTTCTACGACGAATTATTTGTCGATCAAAAAAGGCTATGTCATGTCCTACAACGGGGCAGAAGGCCGGGCTAATTGGGTCGGATGGACGCTGCGTGCCTCGGATGTGGGGCCTGTTGGTCGCTCAGAAAGGTTCCGACAAGACGATGGGTTTCCACGCGGATTCAAGATTGTAGATGAAAAAGATTACCGGGAATCAGGTTATGATCGTGGGCATTTATGCAATTCAGAAGATCGCACTGCCTCAGAATACTTGAATAAGGAGACATTTTTGATGTCCAATATGATTCCTCAAACTCCGGAATTAAACCGTGGCCCCTTTAAATTTCTCGAAGCTTATTGTCGGAAATTAGCTATTAAAAAAGGGCTAAATCTATTGATCTATGCGGGAGGAATTGGTTCCAAAGGTCGTTTAGCTTCAGGCGTCTTTGTCCCGATGTATTGTTGGAAAGCTGTTTACACCCCCACGGATGTGTTTTATGTTGTATTCCCCAATGAACATGTGCTCAATAAGAATTGGAAGACCTATTTGGTCACTAAGGATAAGTTGGAGAAAATGACGGGATATCAATTTCCTTGATGTCACCTTGTTTTGGCAAACCATTCCTCGCTACTCCCGCCAAACCGCCCCTCGCTACCTTTGGCAAACCGTCCCTAGCTACCTTTGGCAAACCGCCCCTTGCTACCTTTGGCAAACCTGTTTTGAGGATTGCCAAAGGTAAAGGAGAAAAAGTAATTCAAGCCCCATTAAACTGATAAAAAAGAAGCCCGGCTAAACCGGGCTTTTCTTATTTCAACATATATTCCGCCAGCTTCTTTGCCGCTAAGAAATTCTCATATTCCAATGGTGTTCTCCGATTGTTCGTATATTCATTGTACAACCAAGGATCGCCTAAGGCAAATACCTTTCCTTTTCCTACCTGAGCCACAGCCATCACAGGATAGCCTTGCAAGGTCGCAATGGATTTCGCAGGTCCTGATAATTTCAACGTCGTAATCTCTTTGATGTAAACCTTTTTGATCGGATTGAATACGGGATTACCAGGCTCAATTAACACCGTTCCTTGTTCCCAGTTTCTTCCTTGAACAAAGTTTAAATTTGGCGCAACGAATTCAATACCAAAGCGACGGGCCAAAATATTGAATTGTGGGATTTCACAATTCGTCGTATCGTTGGCTAATAAAATCAAGTTTCCGCCAGCCTTCACCCATGCCTCGATTTCATCAGCTGCATTGGCATTCATGTAATTCGGCTTAGCCGTTTCTTTTGGAGAATCTGGGTCAACAATAATGTAAACAGACGCGTTTTTCAAGTTTTCACGGGTAGGGGATACACCCAAGGTGTCCAGCGTAGCGCCTAGTTGCTCAAACTGTATGCCCCATAAATGAAATCCTGAATCTTTACGATCCTCCCAAGTGTAATGGAATCGTTGGCCGTTCTTCGTCTCATGGTTGAAGAAATAATCCAATACCACTTTTTTACCTTTGCCTACAGGTAATTCTTTGGCAATTTCCATTTCTAGCGATGCCAAAATAAATGGCCCAACTCCTTTTAGATCATCTTGACGCAAAGGTTCGCTCAAATAATATGCATAGGATCCGTCGCGATAGGGTGTGCCGCCTAAACCGCCCACGCTCACCGTTTTCTCTAAATGAATATAACCTGCGGCATCCGTTGTTATGAAGTTTTTCAAAGCTCCAGCATAAGCTTTTTGTGCGGCTGCTAAGTATGATGCGGGTAAATAGCCTTTGCGCGCTCCTTTGGCAAAAGCATAAATAAACATATTCGATGCAGATGCTTCTAAATAGTTTCCTTTCCGACCAGGGAAATTGGGAACTTGGTACCAAAGGCCTGAAACTGAATCTTGAATCTTAAGCAAAGCTCCTGACAAATCCTGCAATTGCTTCATTAAAATCTTGCGTCCTGGGTGATTTGCGGGCATGTAATCCAATACGTCAACAATCGCCATCTCATACCAACCCATCGAACGACCCCAGAAATTAGGGGAGTGCCCCGTCTTTTTATCTGCCCAGGGTTGTGCGCGCGCTTGGTCATAGGCATGAATCAATAACCCAGTTTTAGCGTCTAAAGCACCTTTGTACATGAGTTCGAATTGTTTCACGATATCCGACCAATTATCCTCTCCCGTGATGCTGGAATATTCGGCATAAAAGGGCTCCAACATATATAAACCGTCTAACCACATTTGGTTCGGATAACGTTGTTTATGCCAAAATCCACCATCCGCATCGCGTGGCTGCGCAGCAATCTGGGCACGCAATTTGTCGGCGGCTTTTTTGTAACGCATATCGCCTAATTCCTGATACAAATACAATAACATTCGTCCCGTTGTGATGTTATCGGAATTGAATTCATTGAAATGGTAGGTGCGAATATTGCCCTGCTCATCCACAAAGCTGTCGATGTTCTTCTTGATGTAATTGAAATACTTCGCGTCTCCGGTTCGTTGGTACATTTTTTCCAAGGCCTTTAGTATCAAGCCTTGTTCATAATCCCAACCGGCAGGTTTCCCTACCTTGACGGCGATGGAATCCGCATGCGTGTGCATGATGCTGGCCGACATCCTTTCCGAATAGTTTTGGCCTTTCAAAACAAATCCCCCTACGAGTAGGAGGATTGAGAAAATTGATTTTTTCATATTATCGTAGTGCTGTAATTTCTGCAAAATCCATGTCGGTGTAATCTTTATTTTCACCCGCCATGCCCCAAATAAAAGAATAATTCTTTGTACCAGCTCCACTGTGAATCGACCACGGTGGTGAAATAATTGCCTGGTGATTGTGCACCCAAATGTGCTTGGTTTCATTTGTTTCGCCCATTAAATGCAATACCGCATGTTCAGGAGCAACATCGAAATATAGATAGGCTTCCATCCGACGATCATGTACGTGCGCTGGCATCGTATTCCAGACAGAACCCGGTTCCAAAATGGTTAATCCCATCACTAATTGACATGATTGAATTCCTTCATTATGAATATACTTGTAAATCGTCCGGTGATTAGATGTTTCTAAGCTTCCTAAAACAACCGTTTGAACTTGTTCTTTATCGAGTTTAGCACAAGGGAAAATTGCATGCGCCGGAGCTGATAAAATGTAGAATTGAGCCGGATTTTCGCTGAATTCAGAACGGAAACTCACTTCTTTGGTTCCTCTTCCTACATATACAGCGCCTAATTTGTCAATCGTAAAATCTACTCCATCTGCGGTAACGGTACCTTTGCCACCTACATTGATCACGCCCAATTCGCGGCGCTCTAAAAAGTATTCAGCACGTAATTTTTCAGGATTGGGTAAATGAAGCGTGTTAATCACGGGCATTGCTCCACCGATGATCATGCGATCATAAATCGTATAGGTTAAATTGATGTGATCCGCAGTGAAAATACGCTCAATTAAGAAATTATCTCTGATCTCTTGATTCGTAAAAGTGGAGACTTCCTTACGGCTCGCCTCAAATCGATAGTCCATTCGTTATGTTTTTTATTTGAAAGCGCCATTACGCCTAATTCTACTGTATATTTACACGTTTTATGCCAAAAGAGTTCCCAAATAGTCTCGCACATTTCCTGCTTTCCATCGGTTTTCAATCGATAGGAGAAGCTTTGTGGCTCCATGAAGAATCTAAGGTACGCGTAAAAGCGATGCCAGGAGACAGTCAGGAAGGAGATATTTGTATTTGGGAGGATCAGTGGGTGACAAGCCAGTTAGCGGTAGAAAAGCAACTCATCGCACGCGTGAAACCTTTGCGATCCGTTTTTGCACGCGATACGCGGATAGTTCCTATTGACGCGACAGTGGCGCGCGATTTTTTGGACAAAGAACACGTGAAGGGGTTTTTGAAAGGTTCACTTTATTTAGGATGTATCGTTCCGCCGCACCGCGTTTTTCGAGGGATTGAAAGTCCTTATACTTTTGAAGGTAACCCTTTATTAGCAGTTGCTGTTTTTGGTAAATCGATTACCATGAATGAACCAGGATTAGCGGGTTGTTTATCAGGTGAACTTATTGAAATTGCTACATTATCTAGCATCCGACTTGTAGGTGGATTAACTAAATTTCTTCAAGCTTATAAAGATCTAAACCCAGATTTGCATAATGTAATGACCTACGTGGACAAGGAATGGAACACAGGAAAGGGCTTTATGGCCGTTGGTTTTGAAAAAGTGGGCGATACAGAACCAATCCGATTTGGAACCACGAGAATCAATAAAGGTAATTTGAAATTGCGCTATGTCTATGGAAAATAAGGTCTTGGTACTTTTGGGGCCTACGGCTAGTGGGAAGACTTCTTTAGCCGTTGCGCTGGCGAATAAATTGGATGGGGAGATTGTTTCCGCAGATTCCCGACAAATTTACCAAGGGATGGATATCGGAACAGGAAAGGATTTAGCCGAATATGGAAGCGTGCCTTATCATTTGATCGATAATCATCAAATTGGAGATGTATATTCCGTCGCGCATTTTCAAAAAGAAGCGCTTGATGCGATTCAAGATATTACTTCCCGTGGTAAATTGCCAATTGTCTGTGGGGGTACGGGACTTTATTTAGAGTCTTTGATTAATCAATTTCAGTTTTCGCGCGTGCCGGATTTTTTAGAAGAATCCTTGAATTATGATTTAGATTTCCAAGTTTTTGGCTTGAATCCCGCTTTAGAAGTTCGTCGGGAACGAATCTCAAATCGTTTACATCATCGCTTGAAGGAAGGTTTAGTCGAAGAAGTTCAGGCACTATTGAATCGCGGTATTTCGCAGGATGCACTTAATTGGATGGGATTGGAATATAAATGGGCCGTTCATTTTTTGAACGGAGAGATCTCAAGGGATCGATTTGAGCAAGGGTTGGAAGTGGCGATTCATCAGTTTGCCAAACGTCAGATGACCTATTTTCGCAAGATGGAGAAAGCAGGAATTCCCATAACTTGGATTCCGGATGCCCTTGATTTTCAGGGGAAAAGAGCTTTTGTGATAAAAAATCTGTAATTTTTTTGTGGACTCACTTGTAAAATGTCCGAAAAGCACTTACTTTTGCAATCTCATTACGAGACAGAGAGTTGGCAGAGTGGTCGATTGCGGCAGTCTTGAAAACTGTTGACTGTTACAGGTCCGGGGGTTCGAATCCCTCACTCTCTACGGAAAGCGAAACGCAAGTTTCGCTTTTTTTGTTTCTAGCAATTTTGGCTAAATTCGAATATGAAATTATACTTGGTTCCTACGCCCATTGGCAATTTAGAAGATATCACCTTGCGTGCGATTCGTATTTTGGGCGAAGTAGATGCCATTTTAGCAGAAGATACCCGGACATCAGGATCTTTATTAAAGCACCTAAATATTTCCAAACCGCTTTATGCCCACCATGCGCACAATGAACATGCGGGCGTTGCCGGTATTGTTAATTTATTAAAAGAAGGGAAGTCTTTAGCGCTGATTTCTGATGCGGGAACTCCGGGTATTTCAGATCCCGGTTTTTTATTGGTCAAAGCCTGTGTCGAACAAGGAATCGAAGTGGAAACGCTTCCGGGTGCGACGGCTGTGATTCCAGCTTTGGTTAATTCGGGTTTCCCCATTGATCGTTTTGTGTTTGAGGGATTTTTGCCACATAAAAAAGGCCGACAAACCCGATGGAAAGCCATTGCGGAAGAGGAGCGGACAACGGTTTTATATGAATCACCGCATCGATTGGTGAAGGCATTGGAGCAAATGGTTGAGTTTGTGGGTGCTGAAAGACCTGTCATGGTAGCCAGAGAATTAAGTAAGATGCATGAGCAAATGGTTCGTGGGACGGCAGAAGATGTTTTGGCCTATTTTACGGCTCACCCAGATAAAGTTCGTGGAGAAATTGTCATTGTCATTGCCGGGAAATAACATGAAAAAGTTGCTGTTTTTGTTGTTGGTATCTTTTGGTTTACAGGCTCAATTAAGCCCACAGGCAGAAGTTTCCTTGATTACAATCGCTCCAGGAAAAGATCTGTATTCCGTTTTTGGGCATTCATCCATTTGGATTCAGGATCCTAACAATGGCATCGATCGGGTGTATAGTTATGGTACTTTTGATTTTGATACGGAATATTTCTATTGGAAATTCTTGAAGGGTACTTTGCCTTATACGATTTCGGTCAATTCCATGCAGACCATTTTGGATTATTATGGCCAAGTGGAACATCGGACGGTCAATATGCAGGTTTTGCACTTGAGTCCTTCAGAAAAAGATTTGATTTTTAATCGATTGGAAACCAACCTTTTGCCCGAAAATCGGGAGTATTCTTACAAGTTCTTTTACGATAATTGTGCCACGCGGATTCGCGATCAGGTAGAAGCAGTTTCAGGAAAAGCCTATGCGTGGGATGCGTATAAGCAGATTCAAGGTAAATCTTATCGAGATTGGATGAATGTCTATTTGAATGCCAACTCCTGGGAAGCGATTGGGATGAATTTAGCTTTAGGTGTTCCTGCCAATGTAATTGCATCAGCTTCTCAGTCTTGTTATTTGCCAGATAATTTTTTCGAAGCTACGAAATTAGCTCGTCGCGGTGGACAGCCTATCGCCGATGAACCTTTGGCATTATATCAGGCTCCTGCATCAACAGAAGCTGGTTTTGATTGGTTTGGGCCATTTACTCTTTTGAGTCTGTTGAGTCTTTTAGCCCTATTTTTCTCCTGGAAATCACCACGAGGTACTTATGCATTTGACGTGGTTTTGTATACCGTTTATGGTTTATTAGGCCTGTTTTTGTTTTTCCTGGCTGTAGGTACCGACCACATCGTTATGGGTTGGAATCCTGCCTCATTGGTGTTGTTTCCTTTACAATTTCCGTTGGTCTTTTGGTTCGCCAAAAATCCAGCTTGGAAACGTTATAATCAAGTAATGGCCCTATTTGCTTGTATAGGATTTGTATGGTGCCTAACGGAATCTTGGACACTTGTTTTCCCCTTGTTGCCGATACTAATTCGCACAATTTCTTTGGCTGTACGGTTAAAAGCGGTGAATAACGGATAGAGACCTTCCTAGGTATTGATTACCTTTGTTTTTTACTTCATCAAATTATGCTTAAAAAGATCTACATTTTCTTGTTGATCAGTACAACCGTAACTGCCCAAACCGTCTTTTCTCCCGCAGAAAAGCCTGTTGAATATCATCCATTACACATGGATGAAGCTATTAAAGCGGACGGTCACTTAGATGAATCTATTTGGAAAAAGGCAGCTGTAACTTATTTGGATTACCAAGTCGAGCCCTTTCAAGGCAACAAGGCAAGTTTTAAGACCGAGGTTCGGGTAGTTTATAATCATCAGTATTTATACGTAGGGGCTATTTTGCATGATACGATTGGTCGGAATAAATTTCGTGCTCCCAATCTAAAGCGGGATTATGAATTCATAGAAAATGATCTTTTTGGCATAGCGATAGACGGTTTTCAAGATAAACGAAATGCATTGGTCTTGCAGTCGAATGCATATGGGGCTCAGCGAGATTTGTTGTCTTTTGACGACCGACAGTTTGATATCAACTGGGATGGATTATATCGTGTTCGGACGCATCGAAGTGATACCGCATGGGTGGCTGAGTTTGCGATTCCTTGGCAAACCTTACGCTATCCCAAAACGCAAAAAGACCAAGTTCAAGATTGGGGAATCAATTTTTTTCGGGTTCGCAGGTCGAGCAATGAAATGACAGTTTGGTCACCTCACCCGCGTTCGATGAGTCCTTTGCGTATGGATTATGCGGGAAAATTAAAGGGAATAGTTCCTCCACCACCTACAGCGACTAATATTCGATTTATCCCGTATTTATTGACGAATACCCATCAAGATAATGAGGGTTCTGGATTTCAAGCGAAATTAGGAGGAGAGGTCAAGTGGGCAATCAGTCCAACTTCGGTGATGGATTTTACGTTTAATACGGATTTTGCGCAAGCGGATGTAGACCGACAAGTCAATAATATTTCGAGGTTTTCGGTATTTTTTCCAGAACGTAGGCAATTCTTTCTTGAAAACGCATCCTTGTTTTCTGCAGGATTAGCACCTATGGATCAGGTGATTGGGGGATCGATGTACATTCAGCCGTTTTTTAGTCGGTCGATTGGATTAGATGCTCAAGCACAAGCCATTCCCATTATTGCTGGTTCACGCATTGTTTATCGTTCTGAAAAACGCAACGTAGGAGCAATGCTTATACGTCAAGGCGAAGGGGATGGTGATCCATTTACGAATTTTGGTGTAGCCAGATATTCCGAGAATCTTGGAAGTAACAGTCGAATTGGAGGGGTTTTGACATCGAAAATTTCACCGACCAACCAGCAAACAACGAGCTCGATCGACGGTTTCGTTCGCTTCAATGATGTGTTATCATTCAGTGGCATGGTTTCCACGACGCAAGAATCCAAAACAGGCCAAACCGGTTTGGCTGAATATGCCCAGTTCTATTACAAGGGGAATTTTACGACGGCCTATTGGACACATACGGTCGTAACAGATCAATACAAACCTGCGATGGGCTTTGTTTCCCGGAGCAATATCATGTCAAATTCGCAAGGCTTTGAATTTAACATCCGGAAACCCTGGATGCCTTCGATGATTCGTTTTTGGGCTCCGGGAATTTATACCGAATTCTACCATAGTTTGAAAACCGGTAACTTGGTTGAACAACGGATTATGGGTAGTCCCATGTGGCTAGGTTTACAAAATGGCGGTGCCATCGGGATTTATGCGGAAGCCGCGCAGCAACATTTAGAAGAAAACTTTACTCCGGTTGGTATCACCATTTTACCTGGGAATTATTCTTATGTTCGGAAAGGGATTTTGCTTGCTAGCGATCCGAGTGCTAAATATTCAGGTTCTGCCGAATATGGTTGGGGTGGCTATTATAATGGGTCGTTACAATCAGTGGATTCTAAATTTCGCATTGCACCTATTCCCCATATCAACCTTGGATTATCTTGGAATTGGAGCAAATTTGAGCAAATGGGAGTAGCTCGTGAAACCAAAGAAGTGAATTTGTTGATGTTGGAAACACGTCTTGCGATTAATCCCCGCATCCAATTAATTGGATTTTATCAAAAGAATACGACCGATGATTTAAATGCCTTGAATTTGCGTTTTGCTTGGGAATACCAACCCTTGTCTTATGTTTATTTGGTGTTTAATCAATTGAATTATACAGGTGCAGACTTAAACAAGCAGCACGAGCAAACATTTTTGACTAAATTGTCTTTCCTTAAACAGTTTTAAGATGGAAATTGAATTACGCAGTGATACATTTACTTTACCTACACCCGGCATGCGAGAAGCTATGTTGCAGGCGCCGCTTGGGGATGATGTTTTTGGGGAGGACCCAACTGTAAATGCGCTGGAGGAAAAGGTGGCCAAGATGTTCGGCAAAGAAGCTGCCTTATTTTGTGTGTCAGGAACTCAGAGTAATCAAATTGCCATTTCTGTTCATGTGAGCAAAGGGCAAGAAGTGATTTGCGATGAATTAAGTCATATTTATTTGTACGAGGGTGGTGGAATTATGGCGAATGCGGGCGCTTCTGTAAAATTGCTGAAAGGTGATTTAGGCCGATTAACCGTTTCCCAAATTGCTGAGGCTATTTCTCCAGATGATATCCATGCATGCGAAAGTCGTCTAATAAGTTTAGAGAATACAGTTAACAAAGGAGGAGGAAGCGTCTACAGTTCTGATGAATTGCAAGCGATATCGGATTTTTGTCGGCAAACGCAAATCCCTTTACACCTTGACGGCGCACGTATCTTCAATGCCATGGCCGTGACGGGTCAAACGCCTTCACAGTTCGGTGCCTGGTTTGATACTATTTCGATCTGTTTATCCAAAGGTTTGGGTGCCCCCATAGGCTCCGTGTTAATAGGTTCAAAGGATTTTATCAAAAAAGCGCGCCGAGTTCGGAAGCGCTTAGGAGGCGGTTGGCGCCAAGCTGGTCTTTTAGCTGCGGCTGGTATCTATGCTTTGGATCACCAAGTAGAACGTTTGAAGGAAGATCATGCACGAGCGGCAGCTATCGCCAAGATTTGTACGAATTTACCTTGGGTTGACAGCATTTTGCCGGTGGTGACGAATATTGTGATTGTTCGATTAAAAGAAGGAATTCAAGCTAATGAGCAGGTGGCTGCTTTAAAGGCCAAAGGAATTCGTTGTGCTCCTTTCGGTCCGCAATACATCCGATTTGTAACGCATTTGAATTTTGATGATGCGGCATTAGCTGCCTTTGAAACCCAAATCAATCAGTAAAAAACCTTCGGCTTAGCCTTTATTGGAAAATGATATTCCATGCAGCGAAAAGCCTTTAAAATGTTCTTGCTTCCGGGTTTCGAAGCGGAATACAAAAAAAGACATGATGAAATTTGGCCTGATTTGGCCAAACTCCTGAAATCCGTCGGTATTCAGCACTATTCTATTTTCTTGGATGAAAAGACCTTGACGCTTTTTGCCTATTTGGAAGCGCCTGATTTAGCTTTGTTGGACTCCTTACCCGCGCATCCCGTGATGCAAAAATGGTGGAAATTCATGCGGGATATCATGTTGACGAACCCGGATAATTCTCCCGTGGCCATCGACATCCCATCCGTTTTTTACTTTGAATAAGATGTACAAAAAACTCTTTATATTGATTTTATTGCCTCTAGGCATGGTGTTTGCCAAACCGAGTAAAAAGGAGGTCTTGCAAAAGATGCATTTGGCGAATCGTTATTTCCAACAAAAATGGCCGGATGTGGGGCAACCCATCGTGAGTCCTGATAAAATCCGACCATCCAATATTTGGACGCGCGCGGTGTATTATGAAGGATTGATGGAGCTATATAAATTGGATCCTAAAGCTTCCGACTTGAAATACATGGTCGACTGGGGGAATTTTCATCAGTGGAGTTTACGCAATGGTGCTAAAACGCGTAATGCGGATGATCAAGCCTGTGGCCAAGTGTATATGGACCTGTTCTTGATGCAACGTGATTCAACACGTATTAAGCCAATCAAAGAGAATATTGATAACATGGTGGCAACGACAAAGGCCGACGATTGGTCTTGGATTGATTGTTTGCAGATGAGCATGCCTGTTTATACGCGTTTAGGGGTGATTTACAAGGATCCGCGCTACTTCCAAAAGATGTATGATTTGTATGCCTATACCAAATACAAACATGGTGGAAACGGTTTATATAATCCTGAGGAAAAATTATGGTGGCGCGATAAGGACTTTGTTCCGCCTTATAAGGAGCCCAATGGGGCGAATTGTTATTGGTCTCGCGGAAGTGCTTGGGTCTATGCGGCTTTGGTTCGAACCTTGGACTTATTACCACAAAATGATCCGCATCGGGCGGAATATTTAGCTGATTTTATCGCTCTTTCGCAAGCCCTGCCTGCTTTGCAGCGTCAAGATGGGTTTTGGAATGTGAGTTTGAAAGATCCCACGGATTTCGGCGGTCCAGAATTAACAGGAACGTCGCTGTTTGTTTATGGAATGGCTTGGGGCGTTAGAAAGGGTATTTTGCCAGCTCAAAAATATCAAACAGTCATTGATAAAGCTTGGAAAGGAATGTCAACCTGTGTACATCCAAATGGGTTTTTAGGCTATGTGCAGGGGACAGGAAAGGAGCCTAAAGATTCCCAACCGGTTACCTTTGACCATGTGCCCAATTTCGAAGATTTTGGTTTAGGTTGTTTTTTATTGGCAGGATCCGAGTTAATCCGCGCGAAATAAGATGCGCTGGCTGCCACTTATACTCCTTTCTTTTGCTTGTTTTGGGCAGAAGATAGATCGACGAAATGTGGTGGAACGCCATGTTGTTCAAATAAATTCTGCTGATACCTTAGCTTCATTATCCGTAGGAAACGGATCTTTTGCTTTCACGGTGGATATCACGGGTTTGCAATCTTTTCCTACAGCGTATGCCCAAGGAATCCCATTAGGAACGCAAAGTACCTGGGGCTGGCATGCTTTTCCCAATACATCACATTTTAAGCGATCCGAAACCTTTCGAAATGCCTTATATGCTGGCAGAAATGTATCCTATGCTTTGCAGGGGCATCAAAATGCTCGTAAAGATTCAGCAACCGAATATTTTCGGCAAAATCCGCATCGAGTTCATTTGGGGCATGTCGGTTTTCGCATCTTTTCAAAAGCAGGAAAGCTACTCGGATTAAAAGATTTACAAAGTATTTCACAGCAATTGAATCCCTATACTGGTGAAATTTTGTCTCATTTTGAGGTGGAAGGGGTACCCGTGGATGTAATTACATTTTCATCTCAAAATACCGACGATGTGCATGTACGAGTGAAATCTCATTTGTTTGAAACAGGCCAATTACGCTTTTATCTAGATTTCCCATTTCCAAGCCAACAATTTTTAGATGAAGGGGTGCTATACCAGTCGGCAGGCCATAGGAGCCAAATGCGTAGACTACATTCCAATATATTTGCTTTTAAGCATGTCTTAGATCAACTACAATATTCAACCTATATCCGAGCAAATGTTGGTCTGAAAGCAGCTCAAGTTTCGCCACATCAATATGAAATACTTACGAATGCAAATAATGAAGTGGAGCTTCAAGTAAGCTTTGGTCAAAATATACCTGTCAGTTTCGCGCGTGCTCGTGAAACAAATCATAAGGCCTATGTTCGTTATTGGAATTCAGGTGGGATGATTGATTTTGGCGATGTGAAAGATCACCGCGCAAAGGAATTAGAGCGTCGGATGATCTTATCCATGTATTTGACTAAGATTCAATCGACCGGCACGGAACCGCCGCAAGAGACAGGTTTGACTTATAATTCCTGGTACGGCCGACCGCATTTGGAAATGACTTGGTGGCATGTGATGCATTTTGGTTATTGGGGAAAGGCTGATTTATTGGCGAAATCTTTGCCCTGGTATTTGAAGAATTTTAAGAAGGCAGAGGCTTTAGCTCGTCGACAAGGTTTTGCGGGAGTTCGTTGGCAGAAAATGACGGATCCAGATGGGGGAGAGTCACCTTCGTCGGTAGGCTCATTTTTATTGTGGCAGCAACCGCATATCATTGATATGTTGGATTTAATTGCCAAAGGAAAGCCTTTGGCTTTTCAGAAACGGTATTTCAAATTAGTGAATGAAACAGCCCAAGGCATGTATTCGCTGATGCATTGGAATAAAGAAAAACAGGAATATCAATTAGGGCCAGGTTTTATTCCCGCGCAAGAATCATTGCCTTATGCAAGTACGTATAATGCACCTTTGGAATTGGCTCATTGGTTTCAAGGCTTGCAAAAGGCCCAAGCTTGGAGGCTACGATTGGGATTAAAGGCAGATAAGAATTGGGCTCATGCTTTAGCGCACTTTCCTACATTGCCTGAAAATGAAGGTATTTACCAAGCAGCAGCTGGAATAGGTGATGGTTTCCAGAATCCACGTTTTGTATCGGATCACCCTGCTGTATTAGGAGCCATGGGGATGCTTGATCCCTTGCCAACAACGGATACGTTAAAAATGCGAATTACGTTGGATAAAGTATTGAAAACTTGGAATTGGCCAAGTACATGGGGCTGGGATTATCCCTTGATGGCGATGACGGCGATTCGATTGAAAGATGCCGACTTGGCAATTAATTTATTGCTCGCACCACAAGAAAAGAATATGTATTTAGTGAATGGCCATAATTATCAGGATAAGCGCCTTCGTTTGTATTTGCCCGGGAATGGAGGTTTGTTGACAAGTTTGGCTTTCTTAGCTCGAGGTCAAATGGGTGATAATCAATTTGTTGGCTTTCCTGCCATCTGGCCAGTTCGAGTCGAAGGTTTCGGTAAATAATTGGATATTTTGTAGTTAAAATAGAACGAATATTCTAATTTTACCGATAACTAACAATTATTTACATGAAAAAGAATTTACTTGGAGCTTTTGTGGGCGGCTTGATACTGTTTGTTTGGCAGGCATTGTCCCACATGGCATTCAATTTACACGAGCCAAATCAGAAATATTCTGCAGGTCAAGATTCTGTGTTGGCAGCCCTTAAAACGCATATTAAGGAGCCAGGTGGGTATATATTACCTCGGATGAAAGATGAAT
This sequence comes from Aquirufa sp. TARAVU-A1A, assembly GCF_054558675.1. Classification (NCBI taxonomy): domain Bacteria; kingdom Pseudomonadati; phylum Bacteroidota; class Cytophagia; order Cytophagales; family Flectobacillaceae; genus Aquirufa; species Aquirufa sp. TARAVU-A1A. The sequence continues at coordinate 18,665 of NZ_JBPXKP010000008.1, read as the reverse complement.
TATCCATGGATCAAATGGAGTCTTTTACCAAGTCGATTCAAGGTAAACCCTGGGCAATGGTGCGATATTATCAAGCCTATGAAGTGGATATGAATTCCAATATGCTTCGCGGCTTGGCTGTTAATATTTTGTTGGCATTCTTATTGATTTGGATTATCAATCGACTGAAAGTGCCAAGCAAACAAACGATTTTAAGTTTAAGTATTGTAGTTGGATTTATCGCCTTCAGCAATATTTCCTACACGGAACACATTTGGTATCCTGTTTTTGATTTGCGTGCACAATTGATTGACGCGATTGTGGGTTGGGGCCTTACCGGAATATGGCTCGGCTATTGGATGACGAAAAGAAATTAAATTAAAAAAGCCCCTGACAATGGGGCTTTTTTTTGTGGAATCGGAGGGATTCGAACCCTCGTCCAAACCTAGAAACCGGAAGCTTTCTACACGTTTAGATTTGATCAATTTTCGATGCCCAACAGGTTCAGATCAGACCTTATTGAACACTTATCCGCTGGATACTAGTGAACGCTTAGCGAAATCGCATTCACCGACTCTGCATGGTCGACGCTCCAGCTTCCCTAGCGGCAGAGTTTGGCCGGGGTGGAACGATGGCAATTGGTTAGTCTATCAGACTAAGCAGCCATGGCATACGAAGTATTGCCAGCTATAATTCGAAGGTTTTTTTAACAGGAAATGCCTCCAACTCCCGACGTGCTTACAACCGACCTACATAAGCTGTCAAAACCGGTCGATCCCAAATGAATAACAAAGATACAAATTAAATTAAGGGCAATGCGGTTGTCGACTTAATTTCATCCATAACAAATAAACTACTGATGTGTGCCACGGATGGCAATACCGCTAATTTTTCTTGGTAAAAGCGGTTATAGCTTTCTACATCAGCACTCAGAACATTTAAATAGTAATCAAAGTTCCCTGATACCAAATGGCATGAAATAACCTCAGGAAAGGCCTTAATAGCTGCTTCGAATTCACTAAAGTTCTGACTGGTTTGTTTCTCCAAGGTTACCTGGCAATGTACGAGTAAACCTAAATTGAGCTTTTTGCGATTTAATAAACCGACATATCCCTTAATGTATCCATCTGATTCTAAGCGTTTTACACGGTCGTGTGTGGGGCTCAACGAGAGATTAACCTGTTCTGAAATTTCCTTGAGTGTTTTTTGGCTGTTTTCCTGAATTATTTTTAATATTTTAATATCTAGATCATCTAGTTGTTGATTTTTTGCCATAAAGTTTTCGGTTTATCAGTAATAAATTACGTAGTAAAAGTAATATTTTTTGTGTAATTATTTGATTGCCGTATTAATTTCTTATTTATAGGTTAATATCCAAAATATTTGTTGCTTGTGCTATATTTGTATCGTATTATACTTCATCAAAGGTAACGGCCAGCGGATTTTTCTGTTGGCCGTTCTTTTTTTAATCAACATCCTATGAAAATCGCTGTTCCAAAAGAAATTAAGATTCAAGAGTTTCGCGTAGGTTTAACGCCTGCCGGTGCACAAAGTTTGATCCAAGCAGGTCATTCGGTTTATGTAGAAACCGCTGCTGGTTTGGGTTCAGGTTTCCCTGATGAGGCTTATCAAAAGGTTGGTGCTCATATTTTACCTACAGCTGCTGCTATCTACGAGATAGGCGATATGATCATTAAAGTGAAAGAGCCGCTTGCTGCTGAATTTCCTTTAATTAAATCGGGTCAAATCCTATTTACTTATTTCCACTTCGCGGCCTCTCGTGAACTTACGGAAGCCATGATTCAATCAAAAGCAATTTGTATTGCCTATGAAACGGTTGAGCTAGCGGACCGAAGCCTACCACTATTAACACCTATGTCGGAAGTTGCTGGTCGCATGGCAATCCAAGTTGGAGCCTATTTTTTAGGTAAACCGCAAGGTGGCAAAGGGAAAATGTTGGGGGGTGTTCCTGGTGTCAAACCTGCTAATGTATTGATTTTGGGTGGTGGTGTCGTAGGTACGCAAGCCGCGAAAATGGCTGCAGGATTAGGAGCTAATGTGACCATCATGGATACCAATTTGGCGCGTTTACGTTACCTGAGCGATGTCATGCCAGCGAATGTAGCAACCCAATATTCTACGGAATTCGCCATTCAAGAGCATTTGCCACAAGTGGATTTAGTGATTGGTGCAGTATTACTACATGGCGCCAAAGCTCCACATCTCATCAAAAAAAGTGATTTATCGCGTATGCAGCCTGGAACTGTGTTAGTTGACGTAGCTGTAGATCAAGGTGGCTGTATTGAAACATGTAAACCTACTACGCATGAAAATCCAGTTTATTTGGTTGATGGAATTCAACATTATTGTGTAGCAAATATGCCTGGTGCCGTTCCTCAAACCTCTACACAAGCTTTAACCCAAGCCACCTTGCCTTATGCTTTATTGATTGCCAACGAAGGCTGGGAAAATGCTTGTAACAAAAATGAGGCCCTGAATAAAGGCCTCACTTTGAAAAACGGTCAATTGATAGATGCAGGTTTAAAAGCCCTTTTCAAATTATAATTCCCAGAATTTAACACCCTTGGTTTTTAACAAGTCCAATTGTTGGAGGTTCAATTGCAATTTGAAATTTTCCTCTTGCAATTGGGCTTCTTCCAAGGTGTTTTGAATTTGATCTAATTCCAACTGCTTAATCGTTCCTTCTTTGTAGCGTGCTTCGCCTAATTGGTACGCGTATTTAGCTTGCTCAATCAATTGGTGTTGAGTTGCCAATTTCGCTAAGATCGTTTTCGTATTCGCTTCCCCTTGACGTTGTTCGTAAGCTAATTTTGTGTTAGCATCCTCTTTTTGTAATGCAATTCGCTCTTGTTGAATTTGAGCGATATTTTTCTGCAGTGAAGCACGTTTTCCTGAATAGATGGGCACATTTAATTTTAAGCCGACCATCGTGTTGATTTTAAAATCATCTGAAAAAGCTGGCACCTCGCCATTAATACGTGGCAAATAACCATTGCGTAAACCTAAGCTTGCAGCACCCGAAAGGGTAGGAGCACTCGCCTTTTCTTGCAAATTGATTTCTTGTTGGAGCACGGCATGTTCTGCATTCAATGATGCAAATATCGGATTGTTACTGATTGTCTCAGTCGATTGAATGCTGCCTTGGATAGGCTTAATAAGTTCTTTTACGGATTGACCTGTTTGAGTTTCCAGGTAATCTGTTAATTTGTTCAATTGCGTATCTGTTTCGCCAATCTTCGTTTCTTGATTTTGAATGCGAATACGAAGGCTCATGGCATCCAATTGCAAAGCCTCGCCTAATTTCAATTGCTGCTCTACAATTGCCGATTGAGATTTAATGCGAACCAATTCCGATTGCTGGATTCGCAATACATTTTGCAAGAATAGAATTTGATGATAAATCGTTGCGATTTGGTAAGCGATACCGAAAGCGCTTTGTTCTATTTGCGTTTTGCTTAATTGAGTTTCCAACTGGCTTTTTTCGATGGCTATTTTGTTCTTCCCCCAATCATATAGCGTCTGGCTGGCCACGAAATTCGTATTGTAATTCATATTGGGTTGAAACTGCAAAACCGCCGGCGCTCCACCCATCGCAAAGGTTGCTTTGGAAACAGGGTCTACGCGTGTGATACCCGCCTCATAAGCAATCGTAGGTTTGTCTAGGGATTGTTGGAGTAGCGTTTTTGTGTCTCCAATACGCAATTGTGTTTTTTGCGCTTTTAACGCTGGTGCATAGTCTAAAGCCTTTTTCACCAAAGCGGATAAATCTGCATTGGTTTGCGCTTGTAAACTAAATGTGGCAAAAATTAATAAGGCAATTTTCTTCATAGCATTAATGAGCCTCTTCACTGGCTTTTAATATTTTTTCAATTTCTTTTTTGTCTTTCTTAGGCGTTTTTATCAAGAATACGAATGGGAATATCAAGATAAAAATGATCGATACTAAGCGGAAGGTATCTAAATAAGCCAAATAATAGGCCTGCTTCGTTACAATAAGATCGATCTGTTTGTAAGCCATTTCGCTCGCGCGCTGAATTTCCCCTGTCTTCTGAGCGAGTGTCTGGCTAATGCCTTGAAAACGCTGTTGGAATAACGGATTCTCTGCCGTTACATTGGCTAATAAATCACTCCGATGTTGTGCCGCTCTCGTCGTTGCATAATTGTTGGCAACCGCAATACCAAAAGCTCCACCGAGTTGGCGAATCATATTCGTCAACGAAATCCCTGAGGCATATTCTTGCGGTTTTAATCCAGCAACGGCTTGATTTATCAAGGGCATTTGTAAACAAGAAACCCCGATCACACGCAGCATCTGCATGGGAAAAAAGTCCCAACGGCCCATATCACTCGTGGATTCCCCTCCAATAAACCCAAATACAATGTAGATTAATATGCCAAAAACCATAAAGGGAAGTGGTTTGGCGCCTTTGGAAAGGGCCCGACCAATCACCGGGAATAAGAATACACCTAAGAACGTCGGAACCATTAGGGATAAACCTGTCTCAGTGGGTGTTAATCCATTGATTCGTTGGACCATGATCGGATAAACGAATACCGACGTAAATAATCCAAATCCACCCACGAGCGTGAATATCGAGCTCATGGTAAAGGTTTGATTTTGGAATATTCGAAGGTTAACCACAGGTTGTTTGGTATTCAACTCTTGGTAAATAAACGCAGCTAAGCCACCTACGAAAAGTACGGCGCACGTGTTGATTAATTTGGAATCAAACCAACCTTCAGATTCTCCTTTTTCCAACATGAATTGTAGTCCACCTACGGCAACCATCAGGAAAAGAATTCCAGGATAGTCGATTTTCATGTTTCGTCGATTCGCTCCTTCGCCTTCCTTCCGATCAATGTAAACGAGCGTCAAAATGACAGCGACGATACAAATAGGAATATTAACAAGGAAAATATCAGACCAGTGAAAATTGTCCACTAAATAGCCACCTAAAACGGGACCTAATGAGGGTCCTAAGATAATTCCCATACCGAAAAATCCGGATGCCATGGGGCGTTCCTCAGGTTCAAAAGCATCAAATAAGATGGCTTGAGAAGTGGATAATAAGGCTCCTCCACCAATACCCTGGATGAATCTCCAGAAAACAAGTTCCCACAATCCATCGCTCATGCCACAAAAATAGGAGGCTATACCAAAGAGAATCATGGATCCTAAGTAGTAATTTTTCCGACCAAAGTATTCGCCTAGGAATCCGGTCATAGGAATAATCACCACGTTCGCAATCGCATAACTAGTAATTACCCATGCGATATCTTCGATGGTTGCTCCTAATGCCCCTGATATTTGATTCAGGGCCACATTGACAATAGTCGTGTCCAATAACTCCATCACGGCAGCCGTAATGGTGGTTATGACGATAATAAATTTGGCAAATCCTTTCGGGCGCTCCATAGAATTAGTTCAATGGGATAGAAACTTCCAAAGACATCCCAGCACGTAACATCGCTTTGTATTTCGCTAAATCTGTAATTTCGATTTTAACAGGAATACGTTGGGTTACTTTTACAAAGTTTCCTGAAGCATTGTCTGGAGGCAATAAAGAAGTTTTTGCACCAGTAGATTCTGAAATAGAAACGACTTTTCCTTTTATCTTCTCATTTGGGAAGGCATCGATGGTTAAATCGGCTTCCATGCCCGCACGTAAATGTTGAACTTGTGTTTCCTTGAAGTTCGCTACGACCCAGAACGTATTGTTATCAACAATCGTCATTAAAGGTTGTGATACTTGGATGAATTGTCCAGGCTCAATGGCTTTCTTGCCAATTTTACCGGAAACAGGGGCTAATACTTGGTAATAACCCAATTTTAATTTTTGTTGGGCGATTTTTACCTCCTTGTTTTTTACCAAATTCTCCGCACGCTTCACAGCAGATTCTTGAATCGCTAATTTGGATTTTGTACTTGTGATTTCGTCGATCGCGCCATAATATTTGATGTTCGCTAATTCAACTTGATCTTTCGAATCTAAATATTGTTGGTGCGTAATTGCTTTTGCTTTCTCTAGTTCGCCATTGCGAGTTAAATCGCGTTCTGCTTTCGACTTTAAATAGTCTGCCGTTTTCACTTGAGCTTGTTGTGCCACAATCGCTTTTTGTAAACTAAGCAAGTTCGCTTTTGCAATGGTTACATCAATGCGCGCTTGTTCTAAATCTACTTCCATTTCGGATAAAGCTAATTTAGCTTCCTCCGAATCAATTTCAACCAATACAGCACCTTGCTTCACTTGCTCGTAATCGTGTACATTCACGGTTTTAACGAAACCAGCTACGCGCGGCAAAATGGGCACAAAGTAGGTTTCAATCTGTGCATTGTCTGTTTCTTCGTGTGTAGTAGCATGGCGATATTTCGTATAGCCGTAAAATGCGCCTACAAGAACAATAGTTCCTAAAATGATTTTAGGTAAGTTTTTTTTGGGTTTCGGAGTGTCAGTCATCTTGTCTAATTTGTTGCAAAGCTACATGAATTTTTAATAAAGTCAATTTGGTTGACTAAATTATATCGTTAAATTTGCGTTATGAATGAAGCGCGTGAGGATTCACAAATTTTTCTTTCCCGACTATTTGCCAAGTCTTATCGTATTATTAAGGCGCTAAATGCTCGTTATTTGGCTGAATTGGGCTATAATGATTTTAAAGTAGGTCACCTGATGGTGATGATGAACTTAAAAGAGGATGGGACGACGGCTGCAGAAATTGCCAAAAAAGTCCGTGTGACCAAACAAGCTATGAGTAAGCTTGTACAAGAATTAATTGAAAAAGGGTTTCTTCAAAGTATTAAACATCCGACGGATCAACGGGCAAGTTTAATTCAAAAAACCTCACAAGGATCTGCATTCATTGAAGCCTTGCATGTTTGTCGGACGAAAGTAGATCAAGAGATTTCAACCGTAATAGGGGATGAAAAATTAAGCCAACTCCATGCAATCTTAGGAGATTTGATGCATTATTTTGAATCAGATAGTTTATTGGATTCTGAAAATGATTCCTTGGCGACTTCTAAGCTTAATTAAAGAAGCGTTCATGGAAGTTGACTAGAAATAATTCATGTGTAGCACGCGTGATGGCTGTATAGAGCCAGCGGATATATTCAGCATCAATTTGGTCATCTTTTAAATAACCCTGTTCCACAAAAACGGCTTTCCATTGACCACCTTGTGATTTGTGCGTAGTCAATGCATAGGCAAATTTGACCTGAAGTGCATTCAAATATGGATCCTTGCGAATCGCCTCTAATCGTTCTTTTTTCTTTGTAATATGAGCATAATCCTCACAAACGGAATCATAAAGTTTTTTGTTTCCTTCTTTTCCTAATGCTGATTCAGCTGAATGCAAGGTGTCTAAAAGGATTTTGGCTTCGATTTCTGGATGTTCCTCATAATCACATAAACGTAAAGCAACATTCATAAATCGGAATCCATGCATTTCCTCTTCTTTCTTAATCTTTAGCACCTCCACAAAATCACCATTGGCCAAAAATCCTGCCGGTGAATCTTCGTCCAACCAGTGATAATTGTTGCGAACAATCATTAGTAAATCACCTGAGGATATTTCGTCTTCTTGATACAATATCGTCCGACGAACAAATTCGTTGAACTGAACGGCACTTTTATTCGAACGCGTTAAGACGATGGTATCTTCTTTGCCAAATTTCCGATACGCATAATGCATCCCATCTTCCATCTTTTCACCGGTCATGCGAAAAAAGTCTTTGAATGATGCGGTATTAAACTGTATCGATGTAGAATTGTGCGCTAATAAGCCACGTAAATTGGTCGCATTATATAATATCCCCGAATGAATGTCTTGCCGCATGACGTCAATTAATTCATGGTCCATGACATCCATGTGGAATTCCCCGGATATATAATCTTTGGAAAGGGCAGGCGATAGGCTTTTTCCTACTGGAGGTAACTGAGCCGTATCACCTACGAATATCAATTTATTGCCTGTATGGCCATTTTCCGGATTCGTGAAAACATATTCAATTAAGTCGGTCAATAAACTGTTTTGTCCAAATTCCGATTCATCCGTAATCATGGAAGCCTCGTCCACGATAAAAACCGTGTTTGTGGCATAATTATTCATTCGTTGGAATACCAAAGCTCCCGAATTGGGATTACTGACTTGTCGGTAAATCTTCTTATGAATCGTCGAGGCCTTTTTTTGGGAGTAATTAGCCATGACTTTCGCTGCCCGACCGGTAGGTGCCAATAATTGCGTTTTGTACGAAAAGCTACCTAAAATCTTGATGAGCGTGGAGATGACCGTTGTTTTACCCGTTCCCGCATAACCACGAATAATGAATGTCAACGGAGCCCATTCGTCCTCATTGAGAATGAAGGTGCTTAATTTATTGAATAATTCCGCCTGCGAAGGTGTCGGTTCAAAGGGGAATTTTTGATGCAATAAAAAAGCGGGACTCTTGGTGCTACTCATAATGTGAAATTACACAATTGCATCGGCGATGGCAATCGAGTTTTCGATAGATAGAGGACGAAATACATTAATCAAGCAAATTCGTTCGTATTGGTCTAATTCATCCACCAAAATATCAGTTTCTTCAACTTGGTCTTCGACTAGCAAGCGCGCGCGAGTTGTGCCCCAATGCATAGGAGCCTCTGGCGTATACCAAATACCCTCTTTTAGGAAGGCTAAATTCGCGAAGGTACAATCCTGAATAATCCCATCTTTATGGAAAATCACTTCGTCAGCTTCCGGATGCGCATTTAAAATACTTTGGAAAAATCCGCGCTCTGCCCATTTGAATCCATAATCGATTTCACCGCTATCAACCAACGTGAATGTCTTCACGATTTTGGCTTCGTAAGGTAATACTTCGATGCTTTGAGGATCTTCATTGTAGGTGATGCGCAGTCGGTGAATGCCTTCCTTAGGTAATTCGATTTTCTCGATTTCCTCCTGAACATCGAACGGTTCCCATTCTGAAAAAAAGGCCTCAAAGGTTTCATTAACACGCATTTGATGGTAGTCAACATGCTGAGCTTGGCCGTTCGAGATGCAAATGGTTTCTAAAAATGAGAACATAGCTAAAAGGGGAGATAAACTTTTTGAATTAATTCTTCGTATTCTTTTTGCGGATCTGATTGGATGGTAATTCCTCCTCCGCTTTTAAATATCTTTTGTTGGCTTCGTTGTTCGATAAATCGAATCATGACACCTGAATCTAGATTTTTACCATCAAATTTACCCATGATCCCTGTGTAAAATCCTCGATCATAGGCTTCGGCATCCTTGATGATTTGCATCGTTGATGCTTTTGGTGCTCCAGTAATAGATCCAGCAGGTAAAAGTGCTTGTAAAATTTGTCCTAATTTACCCTGGAATTGGGGCATGATATCACCCGAAATGACGGATGACATTTGCCAAAGATTTCCCTCATGGGTCTTAATTTCTTCAACGTATTTGTAACGATCAACGTGGATAGGAAAGGCAATTTGACTTAAGTCGTTTCGAATTAAATCTACAATCGTCGCATGTTCTGCTTGTTCCTTCGGGTCATTTTGCAACATTTTGGGGCCTTGTTCAGTCGCCGAAGATGTACCTTTCATCGGATAAGAATATATTTTTTGGTCGCGAATTTGAACAAAACATTCAGGGGAGAAAACAACAAAAGCCTCTTGGACTTGTAGCTTATAGCGTGCGTTCGCGTTTTGATAGATTTGAGCTAAACTCGCATCGGTTTCAATAGGCGTTTCTGCTGTTAAATTAACTAGAAAACTGTCGCCACGTCTTAAGCCTGCTTGAACTTGTTTGAATTTTGACTCGTATACTTCAAACGATATGGGGCTTTTGGAAAATTTGAATGAACCCGCATGCAGGGGATTTTCTTGACGAATAGAAAATTGAATTCCCAAAGCATTGGCCTCTTTTTCCGAACCAGCCCATGCCTGAGAGCCGTCGTAATTAATATAAAATACGAAGGGTATGCCTAAGCTTCCCCATGTATCCAATTGTTCAGATACTTCTGCCAAGGATACATAGGGAATGGATGGATACATCCTATAAGTAGTTTTGAGCTAATTCAAGTACTTTGTTTAATCCTGCAGGATTTTGTCCACCGGCTGTCGCCAAGAACGCTTGACCACCGCCGCCGCCTTGTACTTCTTTCGCTAATTCGCGAACGATTGTACCTGCGTTTAAGGATTTCGCTTCCACCAAATCTTTGGAAATAGCCAAAGCTAAACTTGCTTTGCCTTCAATTTCAGCCACCAATAAGCAAAATAAAGATCCTGCCTCTGTCTGTAAATCAAATGCTAAATTCTTCAATGCATCCGCCGTTGGAACTGATACCTGTTGGATTAGCGCCGGGATACCCGATTTTGCATCGATTTGCTTCATTAATCCCGTTTTCAAACCTCCAATTTCTTTGGCTTGATAGTTGGCAACCGTTTTTTGTAGGCTATTTGCCTGTTCTATTAAACTAGCCACCGCTTTCACTAAATCCTTCGGTGCCTTTAGTAAGGCATTTAATTCCGAAATAATAGCTTCTTGTTCGCTCAAAAGCGCATAAGCTTGTTGGGACGTAATCGCCTCAATCCGACGCACACCCGTCGCCACGGAAGTTTCTGTAATGATTTTACAAAGTCCAATTTCACCCGTTGCAGGTACGTGCGTCCCTCCACAAAGTTCAACGGAATAATTCTTGTCAAAGGTGATTACGCGAACAAAATCACCGTATTTTTCTCCGAACAAAGCCATCGCACCTTTCTCCTTCGCTTGCGCGATAGGAACATTGCGTTCTTCCATTAATGGAATGTTCTCAGCAATTTTGGCATTGACGATTTGCTCGATTTTTTGAATTTCTTCGTCGGTCACTTTTTGAAAGTGCGAAAAGTCGAAACGCAATAAGGCTTCATTTACTAATGAACCTTTCTGTGCCACATGATTTCCTAACACTTCTTGTAAAGCTGCTTGTAATAAGTGTGTTGCGGTATGATTTTGGGTGATAGTCCTCCGACGACTTACATCGATCGATGCAATTACTTCCGCATCCGCAGCTACCTGCTCTATGCGGGCATCACTAACGAAATGAACAATAAGGTCATTTTCCTTTTTCGTATCTAAGACTTGAAGCGTAATGCCTGAAGGCTTGAAAGTTAATGTTCCTGTATCGCCAACTTGCCCTCCAGATTCAGCATAGAATGGTGTGGTTTCAAGGACAACTTTGTATTGTACTCCACCTTTGTTTTGTACTTTTTGGTATTTTAAAACTTGAGTAACTGTTTGCGTTTCATCATATCCAACGAATGAAACCTCTTCGCCTTCACGAACGATCATCCAGTCCTCAGCACTTGCTCCAGCATCTTTACGTGAACGATCTTTCTGCGCCTGAAGTGCTTTGTTGAAACCTGCCTCATCAATATCCAACCCTTTTTCACGCGCAATTAAAGCGGTTAAGTCAATCGGGAAGCCATATGTATCGTTCAATTCAAACACATCATCACCAGAAAGAACTTTGCCTTTGCAATCTTCCATCAATTTGTCAAGGCGAATTAAGCCTGTCGACAACGTGCGTAAGAAAGATACTTCCTCTTCATAAATCACTTTAGCAACAAAAGCTTCTTGAGCAATTAATTCATCGAAAACGCCAGCGAATTGCTTGGCCAACAAAGGCACTAATTCATGCATGAATGGCTCTTTGAAGCCTAAATAGGTGTAACCATAACGTACGGCCCGACGTAAAATACGACGAATCACATAGCCCGCTTTTGCATTTGATGGCAATTGGCCATCTGCAATACAGAACGCAATGGCACGAATGTGGTCGGCAATAACGCGCATCGCAATATCTGCCCATTTTTCATCTCCATATTGTTTACCTGCTTTTTGTGCTAGGTATTGAATCGTGCCTTGGAAGACGTCCGTATCGTAGTTGGACTGCTTTCCTTGAATCGCCATGCAAAGACGCTCAAATCCCATGCCCGTATCCACGTGTTTGTTTGGCAATGGAACTAATGATCCATCAGCCATACGCTCAAATTGCATAAACACGTTGTTCCAAATCTCCACTACCTGAGGATGGTCTGCATTCACCAGGGATTTTCCAGATACTTTGGCAACTTCATCTGCATCACGTAAATCGATGTGAATTTCCGAGCAAGGACCACAAGGACCTGTTTCACCCATTTCCCAGAAATTATCTTTCTTGTTACCGTAGATGATACGATCTTCACCAACAATCGCTTTCCAAATATCAAAAGCTTCCTGATCGAACGGAACGCCATCTTTTTTGTCACCTTCAAATACCGACACATAAATGCGGTCTTTGGGTAATTTAAATACCTCTGTTAATAATTCCCATGACCATGTTAATGCCTCCTGCTTGAAATAATCACCAAATGACCAGTTGCCCAACATCTCAAACATCGTGTGGTGATACGTATCAAATCCTACATCTTCGAGGTCATTATGCTTACCAGAAACGCGTAAACACTTTTGGGTATCCGCAATACGCTTCGATGGGGGAGTTCCGTTGCCTAAGAAAAAGTCCTTAAACTGAGCCATTCCTGAGTTGTTGAACAAAAGAGTGGGGTCATTTTTTGCCACTAATGGGGCAGAAGGGACGATTAAGTGACCTTTGGATTTGAAGAATTCTAAAAATTGTTGGCGGATCTCCGGTGAAGTCATGCGCTTATTTTGGTAATGGGTTGGTTTAATTCTCGAGCTTTTTTATTTTTGTTTAAACAAGAATCACAAAATTAGTTTTTTTTGCTGAATTTTTGAACCAAATAAGGGCTTTTATGAATTTAGACAAGCAATATTATTCCATTTCCGAAGTTGCTAGCCTTTTCAAGGTCAATACGTCTAAATTACGCTATTGGGAAACGCAATTCCCACATTTATTGCCCAAAAGAACGGGAAAAGGCATTCGTAAATACACACCGGTCGACATCGAAAAGATTGCTATTTTAGTGGATCTTATCGATAAGCAAGGTTTGACTATTGAAGGAGCGAAGTTGGCCATCAAGAAAAACGGTAGCCCTAAAAATCCGAATCAGGCGGTGATTGACCAACTACTTGATATTCGTCAATTTTTACAAGTTATTTCCGAGGGTTTGAATTAAAACGTCTGTTACTTGGCTCGAAATAGAAATCGATGCAAACAGAATTGTTTTACCAAATTGCTTTATCGCGTATTCCACAGATTGGTGTTGTGAATGCCCGCCGACTGATGTCTTATTTCGAATCAGCATCCTCGATATTTTCAGCTAATCGTTCAGATTTATTAAAGATTCCACACATCGGCCCAGTCTTAGCCGAATCGATTTTTCAAACACATATTCTCAAGGAAGCAGAACAGATTATAAAAACATGTGACCAGTCCAATGTTCGAGTTTTATTTTATCAGGATGTTGACTACCCGGACCGCTTGAAGCAAATTTATGATGCTCCGATTATTTTATACCAACAAGGCAACGTTGATTTAAACGCAGAATGTTTGTTGGCCGTCGTAGGAACCCGAAAAGCAACGGATTACGGCAGGCGTGTTACCACAAAACTTGTAGAAGAATCTATGGGAGCTCAGGTCACATTTGTTAGTGGCTTGGCTTATGGGATTGATGTGGAAGTTCACAAATCTTGCATTGACCACCAAATCCCTAACATTGCTGTGTTGGCAGGTGGATTTAATCATATTTATCCTGCTAAGCATAAAAAGTACCTCGATCGTATGCTATTGAACGGAGGTATCATTTCCGAATATCCATTGCATGAAAAGCCGGATCCCCGGTTTTTCCCTTTGCGTAATCGGATCATTGCTGGAATGACGGATGCGACTTTGGTGGTGGAAGCTGCGGAAAAGGGTGGGGCACTAATTACCGCTGACTATGCGAATAATTACCATCGGGAGGTATTCGCTGTTCCGGGAAATTTGGATAAACTATTTTCGGAAGGATGTAATCGATTAATTCAGAAGAATAAAGCGATTATTTATACGGATTTTAATCAATTGTGTGAGCAAATGAACTGGGGAAATATTCCGAATAAAATTAAACCGAGTAAACAGCTAGGTTGGTCGCGTTTGACGGAACCAGAAACGGAATTGATGGCTTTACTAGCTAAAAATGGGGAAATGCCCTTGGATGAATTGGCCTGGAAGCTACAAAAAAAGGTGACCGAAATTGCGATCACCTTGATTAATTTAGAATTCCAGGGCATGGTCAAAGCCTTGCCTGGATATGTTTATCGAATTAAAAATTAAACGCCCCAAGTACTTGGGTTCACGCGCCAATCTTGTAAAGTCACTAGTTGCGTATCTGAAATGTAATCTAATTTGATTGCTTCCTCTACGAGCACATCGTAATTGGATAAAGTAACCAAAGGAATGCCTGCATTTTGGAAATTCTCATCTGCGATTCCAAAACCATAGGTGAAAATAGCTGCCATTCCCAATACTTCTACGCCGGCTTGTTGGAGTGCTTCCGCCGCCTTCAACGAACTTCCACCCGTAGAAATTAAGTCTTCGATTAAAACGGCTTTTTGGCCAGCTTTAACAAATCCTTCAATTTGGTTTCCCATGCCGTGTTTCTTAGGCTCAGGGCGAACGTAGCAGAATGGTAAATCTAGGAAATCGGCAACAAGTGCACCTTGCGCGATACCCGCTGTTGCCACGCCAGCGATGACATCCACATCTTTGAAATAGCCTTTAATCACGGCAGAAAGGCTGTTTTTGATATAAGTTCTAGCTTCTGGATCGGATAAGGAGATTCGGTTATCGCAGTAAATTGGTGATTTCCAGCCAGATGCCCAAGTAAACGGTTGGTCTGGACGTAATTGAATAGCTTTGATGCGTAATAAATGCTGGGCAACTTCTTGTGAAATGGTCAAATTGGACATGCGATATCGTTTCTAGTATATAAATACAAAAATAGTTTTTTCGGCTTATCTTATCGTTATTTAATTCTATTTTTGCCAAAATTAAATTTCCCTAATGGTCATTTTTATCGACGATCGCCCGATCAAATTAATTAATCGAAAGAAAAAACATAGCTATCCCCCGATGGAGGATTTTGATGTGATCATTGATGCGCGATTGAAGCCCGTGAAAATTTCAGATTTCAAAGGTCATACCTGTCTTTTGAATGTGAGCGTAGATGAAATGGGGAAAATTATCGAAGACTTGCATGGGAAAAAGCCTTTTGATTTTCATTCTTTATATATCTTGACGGGCATTAAGAAAGCGCTAAAAGAAAAGATTTGTTCTTTATATACCGTCATCGAAGCTGCTGGTGGTGTTGTGCAAAATGAAGCAGATGAAGTTTTGTGGATTTATCGCTTGGGTAAATGGGATTTGCCGAAAGGGAAATTGGAGAAAAATGAAAAGTTTAAGAAAGCGGCTGTTCGGGAAGTAGAGGAGGAATGTAATGTGAAGGCAACCTTAGTGGATAAAGTTTGTACCACTTTTCATACCTATTCGCATAAAAACCAACGCATTCTAAAGAAAACCAAATGGTATGCGATGCGTAGCAAGCATATAGCTAAATTGATTCCTCAAGTAGAAGAAAATATCGAAAAAGTAGAATGGTTGGGACCCGTAGCCATGAATAAGGCTGTTTCAGACACCTATTCCTCAATACGCTACGTGATGATTAAGTTTCAAGAAACTCAAATTCCATCTAAGGTATAAGGAAGGTATTGATCAATTTTGCTTCCGTAACGATGTAAGTCTCGGATAATTGTCGAGCTTATGGGTGCCAAGTGAGGCGATGTAATCAAAAATACGGTTTCTAATTCCTCGTTGATATGTCGGTTTACCTGCGAAATCGAGTTTTCATATTCAAAGTCCGTTGTATTGCGTAAACCTCTTATAATGAATTTAGCGCCCACTTCCTTCGCTACATTGGCCGTCAAATTCTGATACGTTACCACTCGAACGGGTTTTCCATGAAAGGTTTGTTCAATGTAACCTTTCATTTTTTCCAAATTGAAATAGCGATTTTTGTTCGAGTTTTGACCGATACCTATCACGATTTCGTCGAACAAAGTCAATGCGCGCAAGACAATGTCTTCGTGGCCTTTGGTAAATGGATCAAAGGAGCCAGGGAAAAATGCCGTTCTTTTCATGATAGTGGGATATTCAGTCGGGTTAAATCAGCAATAAGTTGGTCATTATTCGCACCAGGTCCTTGCAATTGGATGGTTTCTTGATTCCATTGGATTTCGAATGTCTCCCGAATAGAATGAATATAATATGCTAGGGCTAATTCATGTTCATAGGGGAAAACATTACATAATTGGAGCTTCCCGTGTTGGTAATAGTTCACATACGCATGATTCTCCTGCAAATAAATTTGAATTCTCGGATGAATATAGAGTTTCGTGCGACAAATTTCATTACCCACAAGGTGTTTGTATTGGACCTTTGCCAAAGGAAATAACATGGCTAATTGATCCTTCCAAACACTAGGAATCAGAAATAGCAAAATGGATTCAATCGTTGGGCAATGTTGCTCGTGTAATTCATGACCATCCATACAATGTTCACCTAAAGCTTTTTCTAGAAAAGCAATTCGATAAAGCGGATCATGATAGATGGCTGGGAGTAATAAAAAAGCTGGATAAATTACATCTATGACAAGCGTTTGAACTTGTGTAGGATCAATACTTGAATTTTTTAGGATTTTAGAAAGACTTGTAGAAGCCTGTTTCCATGATATTATTCCACCTTCTTGCAAAAGAATTCCTTGTTCACTTACCTGCAAATGCAAGCTTGTGCTTGTTCGTGGAGAATTCGTATGTAAATCAGTTTGCAAGTTCATTTTCTTTCAAAGTGCCCGAAATTGCAAAAAAAATAGGACAATAGATAAAAAATAGAATTTTTTTCTAGCCTCAAAATGCGTAATTTTGCGCCCTATTTAATCCAATTCGTATGTTATCAGTATCTAATGTCTCCCTTCGCTTCGGGAAAAGAGTGTTATTTGAAGAAGTAAATATCAAGTTTACCGAAGGTAACTGTTATGGTCTAATTGGGGCTAATGGTGCTGGTAAATCAACTTTTTTGAAGATTTTGTCAGGAGAAATTGAATCTCAAACGGGTAGTGTTTCGATGAATCCGGGTGAGCGTATGTCGATTTTGAAGCAAAATCATTTCGAGTACGAAGAGTTTCCTGTTCTTCAAACGGTTATCATGGGAAATAAGCGTCTTTATGATATCATGCAAGAGAAAGATGCCATCTACATGAAGGAAGATTTCACGGAAGCGGATGGAAACAAAGCAGCGGATTTGGAAGCTGAATTTGCCGAATTAAACGGTTGGGAAGCAGAATCAGAAGCAGCTACTTTATTAAGTGGTTTAGGTATCAAAGAGGATATTCATTATACTTTATTGCGAGATTTGAATGGTTCCGAAAAAGTGAAGGTGCTTTTGGCCCAAGCTTTATTCGGAAATCCGGATATTCTCCTATTGGATGAGCCTACGAATAACTTGGATATCGATTCGATACTTTGGTTAGAAGGTTTCTTGCAAAACTTTAAAAATACGGTGATTGTCGTATCTCACGATCGTCACTTCTTGGATAATGTGTGTACGCACATCGCCGATTTAGATTTTGGGAAAATCCAATTGTATGGGGGTACCTATACTTTCTGGTATGAATCGTCTCAATTAGCTGCACGTCAACGTCAAGATCAGAATAAGAAAACCGATGAAAAACGGAAGGAATTAGAAGAGTTTATCCGTCGGTTCTCGGCCAATGTTGCTAAGTCGAAACAAGCGACATCTCGTCAAAAGATGTTGGATAAATTGCAAGTGGATGATATCAAGCCATCATCTCGTAAATATCCATTCATTAACTTCAAGCCTGAGCGTGAAGCTGGAGATCAATTATTGAGTGTAGAAAACTTATCGGCTACGACAGAGGAAGGTGTACCATTATTTACGAATGTATCTTTTACAATCAATAAAGGTGATAAAGTAGCATTCTTAGCCAAAGATTCCTTAGCTATCACAGCTTTGTTTGATATCTTAATGGGAGAAGCGAAACCTACATCTGGCGAATTTAAGTGGGGTGTTACAACAACTCAAACTTATTTACCAAATGACAATGCGGCCTATTTCAAAGATGATTCAATGAATTTGGTGGATTGGTTGCGTCAATATTCAGTGGAAAAAGATGAAAGCTTTATTCGTGGATTCTTAGGTCGTATGTTATTCTCAGGTGAAGAAGCCTTGAAAAAATGTACGGTGATTTCAGGAGGGGAGAAGCAACGTTGCATGTTCTCTCGCATGATGCTATCAGGTGCGAATGTTTGTATATTCGATGAGCCTACCAATCACTTGGATTTGGAATCAATTACGGCCCTGAATAATGGAATGGTAGAATTTACAGGAACTATTTTATTCACTTGTCATGATCACCAATTAACGGATACTGTTGCGAATCGCGTGATCGAATTAGGCGCAAATGGCTATTTAGACAAATTGATGACCTACGATGAATTCATCACGGATTCAACGGTTAAAGCTCAGCGAGCTAAATTGTAGAATTACTTGTTGTGAGTCGTCCTAAAATAGGTTGACAGTTTTAGATTGATTTTAAGGGGTCGGAGAATATATTTTCTTCGACTCTTTTTCATGAATAAAGTTAGGGGTTTTCATGTTTAAATTTAGGTGGGGTCTCTCA
>NZ_JBPXKP010000007.1:0-170233 GCF_054558675.1 Aquirufa sp. TARAVU-A1A | reverse complement strand
TGAGAGACCCCACCTAAATTTAAACATGAAAACCCCTAACTTTATTCATGAAAAAGAGTCGAAGAAAATATATTCTCCGACCCCTTAAAATCAATCTAAAACTGTCAACCTATTTTAGGACGACTCAGTCTTGCTTGTAGACCTTGCCGTCTCGCATGACAAATTTCATTTTCAAAATATCAGCTATATTTTGTGTGGGATCCCCATCTACCGCGACAATATCAGCTAGCTTACCTACTTCAATGGAACCGATCGAATCGGATTGTCCTAAAAGATCCGCAGCAGCTACCGTAGCTGACTGAATCGTTTCCATCGCAGGCATTCCAGCCTCATGCATCAGGAGAAACTCATGTAAATTCTTTCCATGGCCAAAGACTCCAGCGTCCGTACCAAAGGCAATCTTCACCCCTGCCTTATAGGCCTTGCCAAAAGTTGACTGAATAATTGGCCCAATCGATTCAGCTTTTTTCTTCACCATTTCGGGATAGTAATTCGGGATTTTTGCGGAATCTGCAACCGAACGACCCGCTATGATTGTTGGGACATAGTAAGTGCCATGCGCTTTCATCAATTCCATCACCTCGGGAGTCATATACGTTCCGTGTTCAATGGAACTTACCCCTGCCAATATCGCACGTTTCATCCCCTCTGCGCCATGCGCATGTGCAGCAACTTTGAAACCATAATCTTTCGCTGTTTGAACAATGGTTCGGATTTCCTCTTCGGTAAACTGGGCGCCCATGCCATCTTTGGCATAGCTTAATACCCCTCCCGTCGCGGTTATTTTGATGAGGTCGGATCCTTCTTTATAACGTTGGCGAACCGCCTTTGCTGCATCAGAAAGGCCATTTACGACACCATCTTCCGGGCCTAAGTCTTTCTTAAAAGTTTCATTAAGACCGTTGGCATCATCCGCGTGACCACCCGTTGAGCCAATAGAAACCCCCGCTGTAAAAATACGTGGGCCGTCAACGATGCCTTTATTGATCGCATTTCGCAGACTTATGACCACATGTGAACCACCTAAATCGCGCACCGTGGTAAAGCCAACATTCAGAGTCTTTTTCGCATGAACCAATGCTTGGTAAGCAACATCGCCTGGGTTTTTCGTAAACCGATCTAAATAGGCATTCGGATTTGTTTCACTTTCCAAGTGCACATGCATATCGATCAATCCAGGCATCACCGTTTTATTTTTCAAGTCAATCACGCGGTCGCCTTTACCTGGCGTGATGTATCCCGGCTGGATACTTTGAATCTTTTTGCCTTCTACAACAATGGTCAAGGCAGTTTGTACTTTTCCGGCCTTCACATCGACCAGTTTACCACAGTATAATAGCGTTTTCTGGCCGAATAAGGCCATAGGTGATAAAATTAAAAGGAGTAAAATCTGCTTCATAGTTTGAGATGGTTTTGTGGTAACGCTGCCGGGGTCTTCAGACCCCGGCAGCGTTTACAATTCTACGCAAAAAAAGAGAATTTTTACAATCAAGAACTGATAAAAAGCAGAATTTTATTAGTTAGTTGATGAATTCAACAACAAATCCACATGATTCCAAAAACTTGGATACGATTTAGCAACTACGCCAGGTTCATGGATGACAATTTCGTGTAGTAAACCCACAGGAGCAAAAGCCATCGCCATACGGTGGTCATCGTAGGTTTCAATTTCAGGTGTAGAATCTGATTGATCAAAAGAACCAGAAACCGTATATAATTCATTTGGCTTAACTTCTACTAGCGTTGAACCCAATTTCTTCAATTCGTTTTGCAAGGCTAATACGCGGTCTGTTTCTTTCACTTTGAGTGATTCCACTCCGGTTAAGTGCAAGACAATATTTTTTGCCGCAGCCACCACACTGATCGTTTGGGCTAGATCTGGACAATCTGTAAAGTCCCAAGACAACTCAGCAACTGCCTCACACTTTGTTAATAAATATCCACGCCCCGTAAAGGTACTTTTAACACCTAAAGGCAACATAATATCACGAATGGCAGCATCTCCTTGCAAGGAATCTTCTTTTAAGCCTAACAACTCCAACGAACTATCTTCGAATGGGGACAACGCCACCATGGAATACCAATAACTCGCTCCAGACCAATCCGATTCTACCGCAAATGGCGCCGCAACGTATTGCTGGGCAGGAATATCAATCAATCCTTTTGACCAATCAACAGAAGCTTTTATGCCAAACTGAGCCATTTGGGCTAAGGTCATTTCCACATAAGGTTTCGAGCCTAATGATCCCGTAATTTGAAGCGCAATTCCTTCAGGAAGTAATGGCGAAATCATTAAAATAGCAGAAATAAATTGCGAGCTCACATCCCCACGAATTGCTAATTCCCGCTTACCAGCGTATTGAAAACCATTCAATTGCAAGGGAGGATAACCTTCTTTATTTTCGTAGGTAATTGAAGCACCCAGGGTGCGCAAGGCGTCAACTAATATTCCAATGGGACGCTCACACATGCGCGCTGTCCCAGTCATCTTTTTAGTAGCTCCGGTAATGGAATAAAACGCAGTCAAGAAACGCATAGTCGTACCAGCATCTAACACATCCGCAACTGGATTCCCAGCATCCGCCAATAAGCGAATCATTGTTTGTGTATCACGCGCTTCCGCCAAATTGCTTAAGTTTTCCTGCGCGCCACCTGCCAATGCATTAATGATTAACGCACGATTACTTTCCGACTTAGAAGAAGGCAAAGGGATGATTTCTTGAAAAGAACTTGTACTAGGAAATAGGCGAATGTGACTCAAAATAAATATACGCTTAACGTAATTTTAAGGTTACTAATGAAATAACAGCAAGAATAATCCCAACAATCAAAAATCGCGTAACAATCTTTGCTTCGTGGTAATTTTTCTTTTGAAAATGGTGGTGCAAAGGAGACATTAAGAAGATTCTTCGCCCCTCCCCATATTTTCTTTTAGTGTATTTAAAATATGCCACCTGCATGATGACCGATAAATTTTCAATTAAAAAGATTCCACACAAAATAGGAATCAACATTTCTTTCCGAATTACAATCGCTAGGGTTGCGATAACTCCTCCGAGCATTAAACTTCCTGTATCTCCCATGAAAACTTGCGCAGGATAAGCATTGTACCAAAGAAATCCGATACAAGCCCCCACGAAGGCGGCACAAAAAACGGCAAGCTCCCCAGAATTTGGAATAAACATGACATTCAAATATTGAGAAATCACTTTATTTCCTGAAACATATGCTAAAATAGCTAATGCGATACCAATGATCACGGAAGTACCTGCAGCCAAACCATCGATTCCATCCGTAATATTCGCCCCATTTGAAACGGCTGTAATGATAAAAATCACGACCAAAACATAGACAATCCAAACATATTCATCCGGAATGAAACTCGGCAACAACATATTATAATCGAAGGAATTCCCCTTCATAAACGGCACCGTTGTCAAGAGTGATTTGTGATCTACAAAAGTTCCATCTACTGCAAATTCACGCACTTTGATGTGTTGATTAAAATACATCGTTAGGCCTACGATGATTCCAAGCCCGATTTGACCAACGATTTTAAATTTACCTGAAAGTCCGTCTTTGTTCTTCTTAAATACTTTAATGTAATCATCCGCAAAGCCAACCGCACCTAACCAAACTGCGGAAGTCATCAAGAGGACAATGTAAACATTGGTGATTTTGGCAAACAATAAAGTGGGGATCAACAAAGACAAAAGGATGATAAAACCACCCATCGTAGGCGTTCCTTTCTTTGCCATTTGGCCTTCTAAACCTAGATCTCGAATTTCTTCGCCGATTTGAAGGCGTTGCAAGCGATAAATAACGGCTTTACCCCAAATCGCAGCAATACCCAATGAGGTAATTACCGCTGCTACGGCACGAAACGTAATGTATTGAAAAACTCCAGCACCCGGAATATTTAAGCTTTTATCTAAGTATTCGAAGAGGTAATAAAACATGCCGTTGGAAGAGTGTTGGGTAAAAAATGTAAACAATTAACAAATTTGCAAAATTTTATGTCCAAATCAAATTTTGGCAAAGGCTTCCGAGATTACCTTTTTATCATCAAAATCATGCTTAACTCCTTGAATGTCTTGATAGGTCTCATGCCCTTTTCCAGCGACAAGGACAATATCACCCGATTGAGCAAGGCGCTGAATCGCATCAAGGATCGCTTGTTTACGATCTGAAATTCGAATAACCTTTGATTCATCCGCAGTCGGAATACCGCCTTGCATCTGATCCAAGATTAATTCAGGATCTTCAAAACGAGGATTATCAGACGTTAATACAACTTGATCGCTGTATTGCGCTGCTAAAGCTGCCATGATAGGTCTTTTCCCCGCATCGCGATTCCCTCCACAACCTACAACCGTAATGATGCGTTGGTGCTTTTGACGAATGGCTTGTATGGTTTTCAACACATTTTCCAAGGCATCAGGCGTGTGTGCATAATCCACAATGGCCATTTTATGATCAGGCCCATGCATTTGCTCAAAACGCCCTGGTGCCGTTCGCAATCCTGAAAGCGCAATCAATACTTCCTCTTTATTTTCACCCAATAAAATTGCTGTTGCATAGATGGCCAATAAATTATAGGCATTAAACTGACCTATCAATTGCGCATGTATTTCGCTGCCGTCTAACTCAAGTTGTAGACCTGATAAAACATTGGCTTTGATTTTTGCCTTAAAATCAGCCGACTCCAAAATCCCGTAACTAGCTTTCTGAGCTTTCGTATTCTGCAACATGACCGCCCCACGCTTATCATCCACATTGGTCAGCGCAAATGCCGACTTCGGTAACGCATCAAAAAACCCTTTTTTCGCTTTGATATAGGCGTCAAAAGTTTCGTGAAAATCTAGATGGTCGCGTGTAATGTTGGAAAAGATGGCCCCTTTAAAGGTCAAACCAAATATTCTCTTTTGAACTACGGCATGCGAACTCACTTCCATGAAAACATGCGTACATCCTGAGGCAAGCATCTCCGCTAGCAACGCATTCAAATTCAAGGCATCCGGTGTCGTATGCGTGGCTGGAATAATTCGATCTTCAATCTTATTTTGTACGGTTGATATCAAACCACAACGATGCCCCAATGCTTTGAACAACTCAAACAACAAGGTAACACTCGTTGTTTTACCATTCGTACCCGTAATCCCAACTAAATTTAATTGAGTAGAGGGATTACCGTAAAATGCTGACGCTACCAAGGCCATCGCTTCATTGGAATCGCGCACTTGAAGAATCAATACTCCTTCAGGCACAGCGTCCGGAATTTTCTCAACAACACATGCTCTACAGCCCTGCGAAAAAACTTGAGGCAAAAATTGATGCCCATCAACTTGAGTTCCTGGAATCGCAAAAAACAAAGAGCCCGCTTTTGCTTGACGAGAATCAAAACACAAATGACTGATTTCTTGATGCCCCCCAACTTGTTGGACTATATCAACGGCCTTAAATAAACTACTTGAATCGTGGGACATAACTTAATGAAGCTGAATAGTGATTAGCGCATTTTTTTGAATGGGAAATCCTGCAGGAATGGATTGCGACTGTACAAATCCCAAGCCTTGTGCTCGAACTTTCAAGCCTTGATTTTCTAATACAAATAAGGCATCTCTTAAATTCATCCCCACAACATTCGCAACCTTTTTGGGTGCAAAACTTACCCCATAATTCTTCACTTCTTTCTTATTCAATTGAAAGGAAAGCCAGCGTCCATCTTCTTCAATGCGTGGAAAACCTAAATTCGAATATAAAATTCCATGATCCAAGGGATGAATCAAATGGCGTAATGAGGCATTGTTCAATGAGTCTGGTAAATACCCCGTGAGTTTACGCTGAATTTTCATATCCCGAGCATAAATATGATCTGAAATATCCTTGAATACGGGAGCAGTTACTTGGCGAGCGTAGGTGCCCTCTGAACCACCTTTTGGATAATTCATTGCAACAAGCATGGTATATTTTGGATTATTGACTGGGAAATAACCTATGAAAGACACATAATAGATTCCTTTTAGATAATGACCTTGTACTAACCTTTGTGCAGTACCTGTTTTACCCGCGATTCCATAAGGCGTTCCATGAAGATTGTTACCCGTACCTCTTTCTACAACTCCCTTCAACATAATCTTCAATTTATCTAATGTCGCTTTTGAACACAATGGTTTCGAATCTCGTTTCTGCGTTTGCGTATAATCAATCACCACTTCATTACCTTGCGTTGCCTTTTTAACAATAATCGGTTGCACCCAGTAGCCATTATTTGCAATGGCATTATAGAAAGACAACAAATGCATTGGAGTTGTGTTGGAAGAGTAACCAACGGAAGTCCACATGTAAGTAATTGCATCCCAATTTGTAGGATTCTGAAATTTTGGCTTGGCTGTACGAGGCTTAATTTGAAAATCCAAAGGGTCGAGCAAATGAAATCCTTTTAAGTAATTGTACCATTTCGATTGTTTAGAACCAAATACACGCTGCATCAATTTAATTGTTCCGATGTTCGAAGAGTGCTCGATTACCCCTTGAGCGGTCAATGTCCCATAATCATGGGAATCGGTCATAGTTCTATTGAAAACTGTATATTTCCCTCCCGTTGTCACCGTTTCCGACAAAGACATTTGCGACTCTTCCATCATGGCCATCATCGCTGGCAATTTAAAAACCGAACCCGGATCATAATCAGATACCTCGATCGCATAATTAACGAATTCCGAATAACCCGTAGGCGATTTCTCATTCTTCATTAAATTCGAAATGGCCTTAATCTCTCCTGTTGTCGTTTCCATAACAATTGCAGTAGCGTAGTCGCCCTTGTATGCATCTAAAGATTTCATCAAAGCCAATTCAACTATATCCTGAATATCGACATCCAAAGTTGTATGTAAATCCAAACCCCGCTGAGGCAATATTTCTTTACTACCATCCAATGGACGCCACATGTTCTTATCCATCTTCTCGAAAATCCCATGACCAGGAACGCCCGACAATTCCTTATCAAAGGAACCTTCAATACCTACGCGCACCTTATCCTTCATGTAGCCAACCGTACGATAGGCCGTTTGACCAAATGGCGCGTATCGAACATTGACCTTATCAAAAACGACGCCCGTCTTAATCGGATTATTCGGATGTAAATTGAAAATCGGAAAGGTCAAAACCTTCTTGCGTTCTTGGTAGTCGAGGAGTCGATTGTTGACCAACAAATAAGGCTGTTTCTTATCAAATGCTTTTTGGAGCTTGTAAAAATATTCATCGGCCGTGCGATCTTGATAAAAGGCCGACAAATGTTCTGCCAGTGCGCGCGCATTGCTTTTATACACATCACGCATTTTTGCGGTTTTAAAAACCGAAAAGTCCATCCCCAAACGATACTTCGGCAGAGAAGTCGCCAACAAACTTCCATCACTAGCATAAATATTCCCTCGAACTGCCTCAATCGAACGTTCCTTAATGTATTTCGAGGAAGCATCCGCCTTTAGCGTGGGCCCATCCACAAAGACAACCTTGAATAAAAAAAACATCAATAGACCGAAAGCGCCTAACATAATGACGAAAAAGCCATTAAAGCGTTTGGTGATTATTTGGCGAATATTTTGTGTTGTTGACTTTGCCATGCCTATTGTTCTTTTTCCGTTTCAGCTACTATTTTAATCGGTGGAGTTAAGCTCACCTCTAACTTATATTTTTTCATCGAGAGGGCTAAATAACTCTGCTTTCCCACTTTCATATATTCCGCCTTCTGCGTCGTATAATTGGCCCGAATTTCTTCCAAATCCATCTTAGCTTTCTCAATTCGATGAATCTTGCTCTCCGCCATCATTGTGTAATAAATGTAAACCATAATTAAGCCGGCGATGAAGACAATCTTTTTCAACAAAGGAATAGGCAATTCCCCGCCTGTCATCGAATCAATATTAAACAATAAATCCATCACACCACTCTGTGGCTTTCCAGCGGGTTCATTAGACTGATTTTTTACTGCATTTGCCATCTTATATTTTGCTAGCGATTCTCAATTTTGCACTCCTAGAACGCGGATTAACTTTTAATTCCTCCTCAGAAGCTGTAATGGGCTTCCGAATTTCACTCTCCAACGGTTTATGCACCACCCCAAACATATCTTTATCCTCTTTGCCAAAACAATCCCCCGTCCGGATATAATTTTTCACCAAACGATCTTCGAGCGAATGAAAAGAAATAACACATAGTCGGCCCTTTGGCGCAAGCACCTTGGGCGATTGCTCCAAAAACTCCTCGATGACTTTCAACTCCTGATTCACCTCAATCCGTATCGCCTGAAATGCCTGAGCGAAATACCGAAACTCTTTATTGCGAGGAGCTAATTTAAACAAAATCTCCTTAAACTCTCCGGTCGTTTCCAGCGGCTTTTGCGTCCTTGCCTGAACAACAGCCAAGGCCAAGGTTTTGGCATTTTTTATCTCTCCATACATTCCAAACAACTTCTGCAAATTTCCTGCAGAATACGTATTCAATACTTCCGCGGCACTTGTCGAAGCCGAAGGCCCCATCCGCATATCCAAGGGTCCATCGAAACGCGTGGAAAAACCACGCTCCGCCGCATCCAATTGAAATGACGAAACACCCAAATCTGCCAAAATCCCGTCCACTTGCTTCACCCCATGTAAGCGTAAATACTTTTCCAAATACCGGAAATTAGCGGTTATCAGTGTTAAACGCTCATCATCGATCAAATCTGCCTGCTTCCATGCATCCGGGTCTTGATCAAAAGCATATAAACGACCTTCCGGTCCTAATGCGGCTAAAATCGCCTTAGAATGCCCCCCTCCCCCGAAAGTAACATCCACATAAATGCCATCAGGTTTAATCGCTAAACCACTCAAACATTCTTGCAATAAAACCGAGGTATGGTAGGAACTTTCAGACATAAACAAATTTACAAATTATCTGTTGGCAAGCATAAGCTTTTTTATCAGGATGTTGATTTTTTTGTGACAAGTTTTATCCCCTATCTTTGTTGAAATTTCCAATCGCCATGAAATCAATCTTATCGCTTCTTTTTTTCATCTTATTTAGCGCATTTTGCCTCGCGCAAGGACCAGTTAGCGGACCATGGCGGGGAGAAATTGACCACATTGGCGGTAAACTTCCATTCAATTTCATCGTCAAAAACAACAAACTCGATATACGCATGCAAAACGGTTCCGAGATTGCCAATCTTGGAGACGCCCATTTCAGAGGCGATTCGCTCGTCATTCCTTTTGAATTATACGATTCAGAACTCGTAGGCGCATTAAAAAATGGCAAATCCCTGACGGGTTTTTGGCAAAAAAAACGCAATGGGAAAACACTTTATCGTATTCCCTTTCAAGCATCAGCAGGCAGCAACGAGCGCTTTACACATACAAAACCAGCCAAAGTTCAGGTGAGTGGGAAATATACCGCCGACTTCTGGTCTGATGAAACTAACCACAGTCCGGGTGTTATGCTATTGAACCAACAAGGCTCGAAAGTCACTGGAACAGTTTTAAAGACCAGTGGCGATTATCGATTTTTACAAGGAAATATTAGTGGAGACAGCTTATTATTAAGTTATTTCGATGGGAGTGGCATCATGCAGTTCCGCAGCAAAATAACAGGCAAACAAATCGAAGGACAATTTTTCTCCGGCCTAGCAGGCAAACGCAATTTCAAAGCAATTAAAGATGACAAAGCTAGTCTCCCTGACCTCAAAAAACTTACTTTCTTGAAGCCAGGATTTGATCGAATCAACTTTAGTCTACCCAACCCAGCTGGCAAAACGATTAGCCTTCAAGATGAGCGCTACAAAAACAAAGTTGTGGTCATCGAATTAATGGGATCATGGTGCCCGAATTGCCTCGATGAATCGCGTTTCTTAGCACCCTATTACAAAAAAATGAAGGACCAAGGCGTAGAGGTAATCGGGCTTGCTTTCGAATATTCCCCCGAATTAAGCATTTCTGGCCCCAAAATCGAAAACTTCAAAAAGCGTATCGGTGTAGAATATGAAATTTTATTTGCAGGCCAACCGAATGACGAAACCATCGCTCAGGTATTACCTATGTTACATAAAATCAATGGGTATCCTACAACATTTATCCTAGATAAATCAGGCAAAGTACGCGAAATACATACCGGTTTTTCAGGCCCCGGAACAGGTGTTTACTACACGGATTGGATTCACGAATTTGAACAAACTATCCAATCACTCCTGCATGAAAAATAAATTCTTGGGTTTCCTTTTATTAATTATCAGTATCCCAAGTCTTGCCCAAAATAAAGCTTGGTATTACGTCGCTGGCTTATCAACAGCCAGTGCCATCCTATACGGTGATTTCGCCAAAAACGAACAACAAAACTATTATCAAAATAACTTACAAAGTTTTCATTCTTCCGCCGACGATGTTTTACAATACAGCCCGACACTTATAAATCTAGGATTACATGTGGCGGGACTAAAAGATAATCAAAAGCCCAAAGAGCTAATCGCCGTATTTTTAATTGGAACCGGAACCTATACCGTCATGACCCAGGGCTTGAAATATGCGATCAATGAAACGCGCCCTGACGGCACCGACCATAGTTTTCCTTCTGGACATACCGCCACTGCATTTTTCGGGGCACGAATGCTTGATCGATCCTTTGGAAAGCAATATCCCCTAATTTCCGTAGGAGGATACGCGCTAGCTACAGCAACAGGAGCGCTGCGAATCGCAAATAATAAACATTGGGCTACAGATGTCGCCATGGGGGCTGCCATTGGAATCGCCTCCGCAGAAATCGCGCATTGGATCTACCCAAAACTCAAGAAATCGTTGGATAAAACGAGTTTAAACTGGGAGCCTATTGTTGCCCCCAACTACTACGCTGCCCGTGTCAGTTATGCATTTTAATGAACCAATAAATAGGTAGCAGCTCCTGCAAAATAGCCTAAAAGCGCTAAAAAACCGATTCTTTTGGCATACCACACGAAATCGATTTTCTCCATTCCCATAACTGCTACACCCGCGGCGGAACCAATAATCAAAATACTCCCGCCCGTACCAGCACAATATGCTAAATATTCCCACATCGCATGATCCAAAGGAAATTGTGCCAATGGATACATCCCCATCGTCGCCGCAACTAACGGTACGTTATCTACAACTGAAGAGGCAATTCCAATCACGGTGACAATAAAAAATTGATTCCCTAAACTGCACTCGAGGTATGCAGCCAATTGGCCTAAATACCCAAAGGATTCTAAAGCACCAATCGCCAGCAAAATTCCCAAAAAGAACAAGACACTTGACGTATCAATTTTGGTCAATGCATGACCAACTGTGTAGGGCTTTTTCGTTTCCTCATCCTTGTCTGAATGCAAAAACTCAGACAAGATCCAAACCAAACCTAAGGCCAACAAGATTCCCATGTAGGGAGGCAAATGGGTCAAGGTTTTAAAAACAGGTACACCTAATAAACTTAAAACGCCCGCAAATAACATGATACGCCCATGACGTTCCTCCTCAGCTGTCATTGATTTCTCTTCTTGAATCACTCCCAAAGGACTCTTTCGAACCCAAAAGGCTGCTGCAGATAATGGAACCAACAAAGAAACAACCGATGGAACGAATAAACTCTTAACGATTCCCCAAGCAGAAATCTGCCCACCAATCCACAACATCGTCGTTGTTACATCACCAATTGGAGACCAAGCTCCTCCCGCATTGGCGGCAATAACCACAACACCCACGAAATATTTGCGTGTAGCTGTGTCGGAAACAAGCTTTCGTAATAAAGTAACCATGACGATTGCCGTGGTCAAATTATCTAAAACCGCCGATAAAAAAAAAGTCAACAAACCTACAATCCACATCATGGTAGCTGGATTTTTGGTTTTGATTAATCGGCTTACAAAATGAAACCCTTGATGCGCATCTACCAGCTCGACAAGCGTCATGGCACCTAATAGAAAAAATAAAATCTCTGAAGTGGATCCTAAATGATGCGAGAGCGATTCTAAATCATGTGGACCACGAACGAGTGCATAAACCACCCAAACCAAAACACCCGTCACTAAGGCAGATGCCGTTTTATTGATTTTAATCGGATGCTCAAACGCAATAGCTAGATAGCCGACAATAAATATGATAACAGAAATAATTTCCATGCGGTAAATATAAAAAAGAAAGTCAGGGTTTTATGTCCCTGACTTTCAAATATAAATCAATTTAATGAGCTTACTTCAACTTAGCAACGGCCGTTTTAATACGCTCACAAGCCTCTTCTAATTGCTCATCCGCCGCAGCTGTAGAAATACGCATACAATCTGGAGCACCAAAACCTGATCCTGCTACCGTAGCCACATAAGCTTCGTTCAATAACCAAGTACAGAAATCATCTGAATCGTTGATAGTAGTCGTACCGTCCGACTTTCCGAAATAATAAGAAATATCTGGGAATGCATAAAATGCACCATCCGGCATATTCACTTTAAATCCTGGAATATCACGTAATTTACCTACCACTAATTTACGACGACGATCATAAGCCGCTTTCATTTCATAAGCATGATCCAATGAACCATTGAATGCAGCAACGGCTGCTTTTTGTGCAATTGAATTCGTTCCCGATGTCACTTGACCTTGTAATTTCTCTACACCATCCGCGATCCATTTCGCAGCAGCAATAAATCCAATACGCCATCCCGTCATCGCATGACCCTTCGCAACCCCATTTACCGTGATTACGCGATCTTTAATTTCAGGAATAGATCCGATTGAAAAGTGTCCCCCTTGTGTAAAGTTGATGTATTCGTAAATCTCATCCGCCAATACAAAAATATTTTCGTGACGCGCTACCACATTCGCGATATCACGTAATTCTGATTCTGTATAAACTGAACCCGTTGGGTTGTTTGGCGAAGCAAACATCACCATTTTCGTTTTCGGTGTAATCGCTGCCTCAAATTGTGCCGCTGTTACCTTGAAATTATTATCAAATGCTCCTTGAACAATCACCGAAACACCATCGGCTAATTTGACCATCTCCGAGTAAGAAACCCAATATGGCGAAAAGATAATTACCTCATCACCCGGATTAATCAAGGCTGCAATGGCATTCGCTAATGAATGTTTTGCTCCTGTAGAAACTACAATGTTCTCTGAACCCCACTCTAAACCATTATCACGCTTCAACTTGTTTGCAATGGCTAAACGCAAATCTGGATAACCTGCCACGGGCGAATAACCATGAAAACCATCATCAATGGCTTTTTTAGCTGCGTCACAAATGTGTGCTGGTGTTTTAAAATCAGGCTCTCCTACGGAAAGGCTAATTACTTTGTGACCTTGCGCAGCAAGTTCACGCGCTTTCTTTGTCATTCCCAACGTGGATGACTCTTCTAATGCTTGAATGCGTTGGGCTAATAAGGATGACGACATAATATATAAATACAAAGGTTGAATTCGGGCGCAAATTAGCTATTTAAACGCTGAATAGCTAATAAAATTCAGAAAAAGCGCTTAATGTTGTTGGCTTAATTTCGAATAGAAGCCTTTGGGATTCGCTAATAATTCCGCATGCGTTCCACGCTCAACAATCTCGCCTTTATCAACGACCAGAATCTGGTCGGCATGTTGAATCGTACTCAAACGATGAGCAATAACAAGTACCGTCCGATTTTTCATCAAATTACCCAAAGCAGCTTGTACCATTTTCTCCGATTCATTGTCCAAGGCACTCGTTGCCTCATCCAAAATCAAAATGGGTGGATTTTTCAATACAGCACGTGCAATGGAAAGCCGCTGACGTTGACCTCCTGATAATTTTGACCCTCGATCTCCGATGACCGTTTGATAGCCCTCCGCACTTGATTCAATGAATTCGTGCGCATTGGCAATTTTGGCAGCCTCGATAACCGCCTCCATAGGAGCCTCCGTACCAAAGGCAATGTTGTTATAAATTGTATCATTAAACAAGACTGACTCCTGCGTCACTATGCCCATCAAAGCGCGTAAATCTTCCAACGGAATCTGTTTCAAAGGGATACCATCAACCGTTATCTTGCCTGCACTCGGATCGTAAAAACGTGGCAATAAATCTGCCAAAGTAGATTTTCCACCACCAGAAGCACCTACCAAGGCGATGGTTTTGCCTTTGGGAATATCAAAACTTACCGACTTTAACACGGAACGCCCTTTGACATAAGCAAAACCCACCTCCTCAAACGAAATTTTATCCTTAAATTCTTTCACGGGATGAACAGGTTCTTCCACTTGAATCTCAGAGTCCGTATCCAAAATTTCAATAATTCGATCAGCGGATGCAACTCCGCGCTGTATACCCGAAAAGGCATCTGCAATCGCTTTGGCAGGACGCATAACCTGTGAAAAAGTCGCAATGAAAGCAATAAATGTGGACGCACTTAATTCTCCATCGCCCGCAATCACCAAACTACCCCCATACAATAAAATACCTGTGACGACCAATACCCCCAAACTCTCCGAAACAGGCGATGTCAATTCTTGACGAAAAACCATCCTCAACAATGAATTCCGGTAGCGATCATTTCCTTCCTGAAAACGCGCATCCATGACCTTCTCCGCACGAAAAGCCTTTACGACGCGCATGGCACCAAAGGTCTCATCCAACAAACTAATTAATCCACTTAAATGCTGTTGCACTTCACCCGCCGCACGACGTAAACGGCGCGTGATGGTCGCAATCACCCCGCCTGATAAAGGCAAAATGATAAGCGAGAACAAGGTTAATTTCCCCGACATGCTCGCAAGGAAAACGAAAAACATGATCAGTGTAAAGATTTCTTTGAAGGTTGCTGTGAATGCCCGACCAATACTGTTTTCCACTTCTTGTACATCCGTGGTTAAACGTGACATCAAATTACCTTTACGTTGCTCTGAAAAATAACTCAAATCCAATCGGATTGCCCGAGCAAATACCGCTTGACGCAAAGAAGCAATCATATCCGCCTCTACCGTTTTTAAAACGCGCTGAGATAAATAACGAAAGATATTCGCCAAAACTACCGATATCATAATCGCCGCACAAGCATATTGCAAGGCTCCTAAACGCCCATAAGCCTCAAGCGCCCCGTAAAAAAAATGATTGAACAAAAAGGAAAAATAACTTGGACTCAGCGAAAATGCAGGCAATACGCGATATAAAACGGCTTGATTCGTAGATGCCTGGTTGAACAAGACATTCAACAAAGGAATCAACAAGGTAAAATTTAGGATTCCAAAAAGACTGGCCAGCAACGAAAAACTAAAATATGGGAATACATATTTTCGAATCGAAACGGCGTAAGACAATAAACGTAAATATGTTTTCAAGGAATCTATTTCAAAATTTGGCTTAAATTACGACAATTTTCAGAAACAATTTGCTTACAAGATCCGATTATCCCCTCGTTTCCATTGTGATGGCTTGCTACCAAGGTGAAAAATACTTGGCCATTCAAGTCGAAAGTCTCCTCGCGCAAGACTACCCGAATTTGGAATTTATTTTTGTAGACGATGCCTCACAAGACGGCACTTGGGCTATTTTACAAGGCTTTGCTCAACAAGATTCCCGGATAAAAATCACGCAAAACGCCGCGAACATGGGTTATCGGAAAACGTTTGAAAAAGGAATACACTTGGCCACAGGAGAACATATTGCCCTTTCCGACCAGGATGATTATTGGTTACCCAATAAAATATCGAAACTTGAAGCAGCGATTGGGGATGCGTCGTTGATATATGCTGATTCAGATTTAGTGGATGCGGCAGGAAAACCGACGGGACAAAAAATGTCTGATATCAAGAGCCAAATCGCTTATGATAGCCCGCTCATGTACACCTTTGGGGCTTGGGCACCCGGGCATAGCATGTTGTTCAAACGCGACTTGCTCGAATTTGCGCTTCCAACTGTTGAATTTGTCACACACGATTATTTGATTGGTTTTGCGGCAACTTGTGCAAATGGAATCGCCTATTTGCCGGAGTCATTGGTTCATTATCGCCAACATGAAAGCAATACGATTGGAGCAGATTTAAAAAAAGCCAAAAAGACAAAGCTGACACGCCAAGAGCGTAATGCGCGTATTATTGCTCGCTTGAATTTATTGCAAAGTAGATGTCCAGCAGGCAGGGAGCAACAGGTTTTGCACGATTTTTATTTGGCATGTAAGGGCTCAAATCTAATCGATCGAATCAAAAGAGTTCGGATTGTTTTAGCGCATCGGGATAGCATGCTGGCTTACAAAGGCAAGTCGGCCTTCGGGAAATTCGCCTATTGCTTTAAATTGTTTTTCGCGCTGTACTAATGCGGTAATACCAATTCTTCAACTGAACGAATAAAGGGATTTTTTGAGGAACCAATGGCCCATCAAATCGCTCTCCCCTCCGAAGGTAGTATTTCGAAAGGGTACTTGAGGTCATTCCCCATTTGCGAATAAACTGATAATAACCCCGGTTTTGTTTGACGCGTTTGACGGAAATGGAACCAAAATGGTAAACGCGGCTTTGGCCTAAACCTTTAAAAAGTCGGACCCCAGCTTGCCACAATTTCATCGAAAAATCCGGGTCAGAATACATTCCAGGTGTAAATTCGACACTATAACCACCTACAGCATCCCACATTTTCTTGTGCACCACATTCGGCGGCCAGGTCGCTCCTTGCCAATCGGCTTTCTCAAACGTATCGAATTCAGCCAGCAAGCGCGCCTCCTCAAAAGTATCCATGTTCGTACCAAAATTCGCTTCAATCGAGCAATTACTCTGCGCGCGCGGCTCAATCATCGTAGAAGAGATGAAAAAATATTCATTTGGACAGGCTTGAATTTCCTTTTGCAATAAAAGGTCCCAGCCTGGTAACGTGTACATGTCGTCGTTTATATATAACAAATAATCCGCCTGCGCCAATTCACGCATGGCATTCATCGCATGACAAACGCCCACATTCGAAATGGAATGCGTATAGGCAATATCTTGCTGTTCGCGAACCCATTCCAAAGAACCATCTTTCCCCTCATTCAAATGGACAATTAGCTCAAAAGGAACAACGCTATGTTCACGAATACTGCGAATGCATAATTGCAAAAACGCCAAATTATTCCAACTCGGGATGAGGATGGAAAAATAAGGATTTGAAGGTGCCTTGGCAGCCGGGAAATATTGAATGGGCTCCACTTATATTTGCTTATAATTTCGATATTCACCGATCCGCCAACCGGTCCAATCTTCGATTTGTTGCAGGACTTTGCGTCGCAAACTCATCTTATCTCTTAAAACCTTGGGATCAAATTGAAAAGGCCATTGCATCCGCGTAATGCGAGCTTGCGCCGCAAGTGGATGTGTCCCTTCAAAACGGGTTAAACGTTCCGCATTTTCATAATCAAACTGATAATCGGCAGGGACATTTTCTGCCAACCACGCATCATCATGATAGAATTGCGTAAAATTTCGAACTTTATTATTCAAACCTTGGGGCGGTTTAACCCAGCCATAATGGTAGATGGATGCGTCAATTAATTTGGCATGAATCTTCTTCCCAGCTTTGCGGAATCCCTGCGCATCCTTGTAGGAATGGACGGCAGGATCAAATTTCACTACCCGAATTTCTCTGCGATACCACCGACGGGAAACGGCGACATAATCGTAAGACCCATAAAAATGTTTGTAATGAAATAGTAAACCTTCTACAGCAGGATTGTCCGAATGCGTTTGCATCGCAGCCACAATGTTAGGCAAATCATCCTCATGCACACATTCGTCGCCTTGAATGTAAAATGCCCAATCTGTATCCGGCGAAATGGCTTGATAGGCTTTATCTGTTTCCAATGCAAAAACACGACCGCCTTCACGGGCTGATTCATCCCATACAGTTTCAATAATTCGAATTTTATCAGAAGGAATGGCTTGAATTAGTTCGAGGGTCCCATCCGTTGAATTTCCCACAGCCACAACAAATTCATCACAAATAGGCAAAATGGAGTTGATTGCCTCCACGATGGGGTAGTCATTTTGAACCGCATTTCGAATAAAAGTAAATCCGGCTATTTTCATTCCTCGTACTTGACTTTAATGCCATGATAACGCTCTTGCTCTACATAATCTTTCCGCAAAGGATGTCCCTCCCAGTCGGCAGGCAACAAAATGCGCGTTAAATTCGGATGACCTGTAAATTGAATACCAAAGAAATCAAAGGCCTCCCGTTCATGCCAGTCGGCCGTTTTCCAAATACCCGATAAACTAGGGACCTCTGGTTTTTCACGATCAATGATAACCCGTACGTGTAAAGTCACATGAAAAGGAATCGAGTAGAGTGTATAGATTACTTCCATTTGGCCTGAATCAACTCCCAAATCAATCGCTGTCACACAAGACAAGGAATCAAAATAGGTATTCGGATTGCGCCAAAGGAAATCACAGACGGCCACAAGGTCCTGGCTCGCAAGGGTTAATTGGCCTGATTTTTCATTCAGCTCAACCTTTACTCCTGTTTGTTCAATTAATGCTACGAGTTCTTGCAAATCCATGATGTTACGATATGGCGTCTAAAATGCGCTGAGGAACCACCAAGGTTTCCCGATTGATTTTCTCTTGTAATTTCAAAATTCCACCGATGAGCGCTTCTGGACGCGGAGGACAACCTGGCACATATACATCCACGGGGATAATTCGATCTACGCCTTTCACCACATGATAGCCATGCTCCCAATAGGGTCCACCGCAATTCGCACAGGATCCCATCGAAATCACATAGCGAGGTTCAGGCATTTGTTCGTAAAGCCGACGAATACGATCCGCCATCTTAAAAGTTACTGTGCCCGCAACAATCATCACATCAGATTGACGAGGGGAAGGCCGAGGAAATACACCAAATCGGTCTAAATCATACCCTGAAGCAAATGTTTGCATCATTTCAATCGCGCAACAAGCTAAGCCGAAACTCATCGGCCATAAAGAGCTTGCACGTGCCCAGTTGAGTAAATCCTCCACTTTGGTGATTACAAACCCTTCTTCCTGAAAATGTTGGTCCAACAAACTCTTCATCTAGCGTATAATGGTTAATGAACCTACCACATCGGGATAGTCGGCGTTAGGTTTGATACGGTACATATAAACACCTGTGGGCAATAATTTACCATCTAATTTTCCTCGGAAGGGTCTTTCTTCGTATGTTTCTCCGGTTCCTTCGAATACGGGCACACCCCAACGGTCAATGACCGTGATGGTAGCTTCTGGATAAGAGGAAATATTATCGATTGACCAATAGTCATTTAAATCATCCCCATTGGGAGTAATGGCATCGTAAGGCTTAACTCTTGCCAGGATGATTACGTCGATCGAGGCAAAGGTATTACATCCAATGCTTGGAGCTTTCCCGGTTATAAAAAATGTTGTCTTGAAGGCATTCCCACCTAAGTCGCCTAATTTTTGAACATCAAAATAGGGTTGCAATAAATGTGAACCATCGTGCCCAGCTTGGTCAACCATGCCTAATGCGGGTGTCCAAGTCCATTCGATGAGCGGACTTAATGATCCATTAACGGGGACGAGAATCGGTTTGATTACTTCTCCTGGTTCAGGCGAAAACATCAATATTTTGGTATCCGTAGCAACCCAAACATCTTTACATGGATCTTTTGAAACCGCTTGTCCAAATGCCAAATCGCTCATGCTTACGAGCAGCATGATACAAACTAGTTTCTGATAAAAAGTAGAGATTGACATAAAGGAATTCAAGATACGCTTTAACGGTTTTGTAAATATACCTAAATTCACAAAAAATTTGTTCAATGTCGGTAGGCCATTTTTTCGATACGGATCTTTCGCAATTACGCGGCATGACTCCCACCCGTCTCAGTTTACTCCAAACGGAGCTGGGTTTATTTACCTACGGCGACCTGATTCAGTATTATCCGTTTCGATATGAGGATCGAACTCAAATCCATCGGATTGCAGATATCAGCGAACAAATGGAGCATGCGCAGTTTATTGGCCGCATTCGCTACAAGGAAAAACTAGGAAATGGAGCTAAACAACGGATCGTCGCGGAATGTTGTGACGAAAGCGGTTGCATTGAACTCGTTTGGTTTCAAGGGGTCAAATGGCTAGAAAAGTCGCTCGTCACAGGGGTTGATTATTTATTTTACGGCAAGCCAACTTCCTTCAATGGTCAGATGCAAATGACGCACCCTGAAATGGAAGTGTACAAAGGTGTCAATCACAGCGACAAGTTTTACCAACCCGTGTATTCGCTCACAG
The DNA here is from genome assembly GCF_054558675.1 of Aquirufa sp. TARAVU-A1A. Classification (NCBI taxonomy): domain Bacteria; kingdom Pseudomonadati; phylum Bacteroidota; class Cytophagia; order Cytophagales; family Flectobacillaceae; genus Aquirufa; species Aquirufa sp. TARAVU-A1A. The sequence continues at coordinate 149,969 of NZ_JBPXKP010000007.1, read as the reverse complement.
AAAAACTGCGCAAAAAATATATCGATAGCAAGGTGATTGCAGGCTTACAGCGCACCTTGCTAGGGGCGGCTTTCTCACATATTCGAGAAACTTTGCCCATGGAAATCATTCAGCAATTTCGCTTGGTTTCCAAACAAGAGGCGCTGTACCACATCCATCACCCACAGAGTGAAAATTGGTTGCATCAGGCGAGGCGCCGACTGAAATTTGAGGAATTATTTTATAATCAATTACGCCTGATCAAACAAAATTTGGTCCGTAAAGAACAATTCCCGGGTCAGGTATTTGCATCAGCAGCTTTGCTAACGACCTTTTACCAAGACCATATGCCTTTTGATTTAACGGGCGCGCAGAAAAAGGTTATTCGAGAAATCTTTCAAGACATGAAGTCGGGCAAACAAATGAACCGACTCCTTCAAGGGGATGTGGGCTCAGGGAAAACCATAGTTGCCTTTATTTCCATGTTACTTGCCATTGATAATGGTACGCAGGCATGTATTATGGCGCCTACGGAAATATTAGCGGATCAGCATTACCAGGGTTTAAAGAAATTTGCGGATGCCCTTGGTATCACCATTGCGAAACTAACAGGCTCAGTCAAGAAAAAGGATCGTGTGGGTTTACTCGAAGACTTGGCATCTGGTGATCTCAAAATACTGGTTGGGACCCATGCCATTTTTGAAGATGTGGTTCAATTTAAGAATTTAGGACTTTGCATCATCGATGAGCAACATCGATTTGGTGTAGCCCAAAGAGCTAAACTTTGGGATAAAAACAAGGCGATTCATCCCCATGTACTTGTCATGACCGCCACCCCAATTCCCCGAACGCTAGCGATGACGCTTTATGGTGATCTTGATGTGTCGGTGATTGACGAATTACCCGTAGGCAGAAAACCGATTCAAACAACACATCGTTATGATAGCCATCGTTTGCAGGTCTTTGCTTTTATTGAACATGAATTGGCCAAAGGCCGACAAGTCTACATCGTCTATCCCTTAATTGAAGAATCTGAAAAAATGGATTTCAAAGATTTGATGGATGGCTACGAAAGTATTTCGCGCGCATTCCCAGAGGTGCCTTTGGGGATATTGCATGGAAAGATGAAACCGGCCGACAAGGATATTGAAATGGCACGTTTTGTCAAGAATGAAACGAAAATCATGGTGGCCACGACAGTGATAGAAGTTGGGGTAAATGTACCCAATGCCTCCATCATGATCATCGAAAGTGCAGAACGTTTTGGTTTATCGCAATTGCATCAGTTGCGCGGCCGGGTAGGCCGGGGAGCGGAACAGAGTTATTGCATTCTCATGACGGATTATAAGTTGAGTGCTGACACGAAGAAACGAATTGAAACGATGGTTCGAACCAATAATGGCTTTGAAATCGCGGAAGTGGATTTACAATTACGTGGACCCGGGGATATTACAGGTACGCGCCAAAGTGGGGCGATTGATTTGATGATTGCCGATTTAGCGAAGGATGGTGAGATACTAAAAGTTGCGCGGGAAACGGCAATCAAGATTTTGGAGGAAGATCCAAATTTGGCATTGGACCGACATCTGATGATTCGCGAACAGGTAATGCATCAACGAAAAGAGACGACAAACTGGGCGCGAATTAGTTAGCGTCCCTCTCTTACCTTTGGCAATCCTCCAAGGTTTGCCAAAGGTACGTGGGAATAATTTAATTTAGGTTCGGATCATCTGGATAAGTTGATAAAACGCGAAAATTACCACCTTTCTGATAAAGTACCCTCCTCCATAATTTAGCGGGATCCTCCTCAAAAACATCACTAATCCGCGCATCCGATACAATCCATGCATTCGTTTTCAATTCGCGGTCTAATTGGCCCGCCGACCAGCCAGAATAGCCAATAAAAAATTTAATCTCTTGAAAAGATATTGTGCCATCCACGACGGCTTCAATCGCTTGCTCAAAATCTCCCGCCCAAAATAATCCCGGACTAATTTCTTGTCCACCTTGAATTAAATCAGGCCGGCGGTGAATGAACTGTAAAATCGTTGGATCCACGGGACCTCCTGCAAATAGCGGAATTTCACCCATGACTTTGGCATCCATAATAGAATCCAAAATCACCTCCTGTGGCTGCGTTAGCACCAAGCCAAAAGAATGCGAACTCGTATGTTCACACAACAAAATCACCGCACGTTTAAAAGAGGGATCCTCTAAAAAAGGCTCGGAGACCAATAATACACCTGGTTTCAAGTCAGATGGGCTCGGCATAACAAAGAAATTTGTAAGTTTGTCGAGAATATAAACACACGCATTATGCAGGTCTTCCTCTCTTTAGGAGGCAATCTAGGAAATACTCAGGAAATATTTGAAGCTTGTTATCCGTTGATTGAAAATAAAGTTGGGTCCATCCTCCAACAATCCAGCCTATACCGTACGGCTGCGTGGGGACAGCAAGATCAAGCGGATTTCGTCAATCAAGTTTTATTAGTCAAAACAGAACTCCTTCCTGAGGCCATTTTAGAAGCCATTCAAGCCATTGAAAAAGATTTTGGAAGGGAGCGTAAGGTCACTTGGGGACCACGAACGCTGGATTTGGATATCTTGTTTGTAGACCAACAAATTATCCAAACCGCAAATTTACAAGTACCCCATCCACATATTCAGGATCGAAAATTCATTTTGATTCCCATGCAAGAGATTGCAGCAGATTACGAACATCCAGTGCTGAATAAATCGATTGCTAAATTATTGCTTGAAACAAAAGATTCCAGCGCGGTTACGCTTATTCAGCATCCGTAAATTTTTGAGTAGGGAAACGCCAACTTTGGCCTACGATTTTCTCGTAATAACGCTCGTACATCGGCAAGATTTTTTCCAAAGAGAAATCCTTTGCACGCGCTAAAGCATTCGCCTTCATTTGCGTATGCAAGGTCTCATCTTTCAAGATTTTTACCGTATTCGTCACCATGTCGTCGATGTCCCCGATTTTACTCACAAATCCTGTAACGCCATGAATATTCACTTCAGGAATACCGCCAGCATCGGAAGAAATCACGGGTACTTCGCAAGCCATTGCCTCTAGAGCGGCTAATCCAAAACTCTCCTTTTCGGATGTCAAAAAGAATAAATCCGCTAGGGATAGCGCCTCCTCAATTGTATCTAATTTGCCTAAGAAACGAACGTCGGATGCAACACCTAAATCGCGACAAAGCGCTTCGATGCCGGACCGCTCAGGGCCATCGCCCACCAGTAATAATTTGGAAGGAACTTGTTTTTGCACTTTGGCAAAAACATGAATGATATCCTCGATGCGTTTCACTTTCCGGAAGTTGGAGGTATGCATCAAAAGCTTCTCGCCATTGGGGCAAATTGCCAACTTAAAATGTTCTTTCGGTTGCTTTTGAAAGCGTTCCAAATCAATGAAATTGGGAATAACCTCGATATTACTCAAAATCTCAAAAGATGAATAGGTATCATCCCGCAAGCTTTCAGACACAGCGGTTACGCCATCCGATTCATTAATCGAAAAAGTAACTACCGGTTCAAAAGATGGATCGCGTCCCACTAACGTAATATCCGTACCATGCAAGGTCGTAATCACTGGCACATGGATACCTTTGTATTTCAAAATTTGCTTGGCTAAATAAGCTGCTGAAGCATGCGGAATCGCGTAATGCACATGAATCAAATCCAATTGCTCATTCACCGTTACATCCACCATTTTACTAGCTAATGCCGACTCATAAGGCAAGTACTCAAACAAAGGATAAGAAGCAACGGAAACCTCGTGGTAAAAGATATTTTCACTGAAAAAATCGAGACGAGGGGGTTGTGTATAGGTAATAAAATGCACCTCATGCCCTACCGAAGCTAGCGCCTTGCCTAACTCGGTCGCTACGACACCACTACCGCCGTAGGTGGGATAACAAATGATTCCTATTTTCATATTTGGAGATTCAAACGCAAACAAAACTACGACAAATCCCGAAAGGTTCCTGAATTAGCCTTAAATTTGCAAAAAATAAAATTAGCTCCTGTGAAGAATATTGTCATTTTTGCCTCTGGTTCTGGCTCAAACGCCGAGAAAATCGTCGAACATTTCAAACATTCCGATCAGGTTAAAATCACCCATATTTTTTGCAATAATCCAGAAGCAGGCGTCATCGCTCGAGCGGGAAGATTACAAATTCCCTGCAGCATTTTTTCTCGGGAAGAATATAAAAACGGTACCCTATTACGTAAAATTCAGTCATTACATACCGACTGGATTGTCTTAGCCGGTTTCTTATGGCTCGTTCCTTCGGAATATGTACAAGCATTTCCTCAACGCATCATCAATTTACACCCAGCCTTACTTCCTAAATTTGGAGGAAAAGGCATGTATGGACATTTCGTGCACGAAGCTGTCGTTGCAGCGGGTGAAAAAGAATCCGGCATCACCATCCATTATGTAAATGAACATTATGACGAAGGTGCAATCATCTTCCAGAGTTCTTTCCCGGTGTTGCCAAGTGATACTCCGGAAGATGTCGCAAAAAAAGGGCAGGTTCTAGAACATCGGGATTTTCCGAAGGTCATCGAATCACTTGTTTTACCAACCACCGCCTAACACCCGGTACAATTGAATCGCGTGCATCCAACGCTTTCTAGAGATTTCCAATAATTCCAATTCTGAACGCAAGGCATTTTGTTGGGCAGTTAACACTTCTAGATAACTAGCATTAGCAGTCAAAAACAAAGTCCCTACCGTATTAATGGCTCCTTTTGTCAGTAATACCTCTCGTTCTTTCAACTGATTTTGTCTTTGCAAATACCCCAAGGATTTTACCTGTGTATCCCATTCCAAGTAACCTTTAATCAATGCATTTTGATAGGCCAAATCTTGTGACTTCCATTGTGCATCAGCGCGAAGTATGTCTGCTGTTATCGCTGAACGGTTCAACCAAGGTGTCGTAATTCCGCCCAATAACTGATAGGCCATGGATGCCGGCAATTGAAATAAATACGCAGGCTGAAAACCTTGCACACCTAAGACTCCGGATAAAACCACCGACGGTTTAAGCGCCAACTTGGCACTTTCTTTAGACTCGAAAGCTGCGGATAAACTCAATTTTGCTTGTCGGATATCTGGACGATTCTCTAATTGATCAATTTTCACATGGGCAAACATCGTGCTATCCAAGGCACATTGAAAAGGGTAAGAAGAGCGCTTAATTTTGGCACTTGGCTTATTCAAATAATAGCGTATCTGATTTTCGAGCACCGTAATTTGTTGTAAGACATCCCCTTCTTGCGCACGGGAATTCAATAGCTGCGCCTCTAATTGTTGGACTGCCGATTCATTCACCGTACCAGCTTCTTTTTGAACTTGGACCAACTCAAACGCCTTCCGCTGAATGGAAATATTCGTTTTCAAAATCTCCAATTCCTGATCCAGCGAAACCAATTGGCCATATGCACTGGCAACTTCCGAAACCAGGGAGGTAATCAACCATTGTTGGCCTGACTCAGTCGCCAAATACCTTAGGGCACTGGCCTTTTTTCGTTTGGCTAATTTTCCCCAGATATCCCATTCCCAACTAGCTTGCATGCCAAAAAGTAAATCGGGTAGATTTTCGGGGATTATTTGATCTTTACTGATGTTGGGCGAAAACTGCGTATCATAATTTCCTACCCCATCCATTGTGTATTTACCAAAACGTTTCAAACTGGGTTGAATGACACCAGCTGCCATGGGCTTCCGTAATCCCCGTTGATTCGCAAAATCCGCGCGCGAAATCGCCATGTCTAAAAACCCAATTTTAATATCATTGCTTCGGACCAAAACAGAATCAATGAGTTGGACCAATAAACTATCGCGCTTCCAACAAGCTTGAACATCAGAAACAGAAGCTTGTTCATCGTTTTGGCGATAATTTGCTAAATCCGCATCCACACGATTTTGGAGACGCAAATTTGATTGGCATGAGCTAACAGCTAATACCAAAAGTATAATCCAAAATTTATTTTTCATTGTTTGACCATTTAGCCGAAAGTGTTGCGAATACCACATACAAGCCCGGAATCACTAATAAACCACCTACTGTACCCAAAATCATCCCCCCTGCAGAAGCCGTACCTATCGTCCGATTTCCAATCGCACCTGCACCCGAAGCAATTATCAACGGGATTAATCCCGCAACAAAGGCAATGGAAGTCATAAGAATGGGACGCAAACGAGAAATTGCTCCTTCTTTGGCAGCTTCGATAATAGAGGCTCCTTCTTTCTGTTTCGCAATCGCAAACTCTACGATCAAAATCGCGTTTTTACCTAGTAAACCAATCAACATCACCAGTGCAACCTGAGCATAAATATTGTTTTGTAAACCGAACATATACAAAAATGCATAGGTCCCCATCGCGCCCATAGGCAAGAAAAGTAATACGGGGAAGGGCAACAAAAAGGACTCATATTGAGCCGAAAGCAACAAATACACAAATAATAGACAAATGACGAAAATGTAAATCGCTTGATTTCCAGCTAGATCCTCCTCGCGTGTCATTCCTGACCATTCCAAGGTATATCCACGGGGTAAACTTTTTAAGGCCTCAGCACGAATAATTTCCAAGACCGCTCCAGAACTATATCCAGGTGCAGGCTCACCGTTGACCATCGCGGATGTGAACATATTGTAGCGCGTGAATTGCTCAGGCCCATAAACCCGTTTCATCCTCACAAATGAAGAATAAGGAACCATTTCGCCGTCTTTGTTCTTCGCATAAAACTTTAACACATCATCAGGATGCGCACGATACCTAGGATCAACCTGCACCATCACTTTATACATCTGACCAAAACGAATGAAATTAGTCGCATAAAAACTACCCAATAAGGTTTGTAAGTTGTCCATTGCAGGTAAAATATTCACCCCTTTTTGCGCCGCAGCCTCTTGATCGATCTCCAACATATACTGTGGAAAACTTGGATCAAAACTGGAAAAGGTATTTTGGATTTCAGGAGCCTCATTGAGTTTTTGAGCAAAATTAGTAGAGACTGCCGCCAACTTTTGTAAATCACCCGAACCGCTTCGGTCTTGAATTCTAAATTCGAAACCGGAGGCATTTCCAAAGCCAGGAACAGCCGGAGGCGGGAAAAACTGAATGCTCGCATCCTTGATTCCGTTCGTTTTTGAACGTATAATTTCGGTTAATTCATCAACGGTTGCATTTCGTTCTTTCCAGGGTTTTAACGTAATAATACCCGTTCCATAGGACGCCCCAGAACCATCAGTTAACAAACTAAACCCTGCCAAAGTTGAAAAAGATTCCACAGCATCCACCCCTTTTAAAGACGTATATACCTCGTCCATGACCGCTTCCGTGCGCTCTAATGTTGAGCCTGCCGGTGTTGTTGCATTGACATAAAGTGTTCCCTGATCCTCCGAAGGAATGAATCCCGTAGGAACTATTTTGGACATTAAAATAGTCCCCAACAAAGACCCGAACAAAATCATCCACATCAAAAATCGGCGACTGATAATCCCACCCACCAAGACCAAATATTTTTGAGAAATAAGATCAAAGCGGTGATTAAAGGCATGAAAGAATTTACCTAGCCAATTTTTCTGCTGGTGATCAGGCATTTTTAGAAGTAAAACACACAGCGCCGGAGTCAATGTCAAAGCTGTCAATCCCGACAAGGCAATCGAGATTGCCATTGTAACTGAAAACTGTCGGAAGAACACCCCAATTGGTCCCGAAAGAAAAGCAACGGGAACAAATACCGCACCCATAACCAAAGTAATCGCTAAAATCGCTCCCGAAATTTCCTGCATCGCTTCCTTTGTTGCCGCTAATACAGACATATTTTTTTCTTCCATTTTCGCATGCACGGCTTCCACAACAACGATCGCATCATCAACCACAATTCCAATGGCTAGTACCAAAGAAAATAGGGTCAACAAGTTGATGGAAAACCCAAAAGCCAACATGAAGCTAAATGTCCCTACGAGTGAAACGGGAACCGCGATAATTGGAACTAGCGTTGCGCGCCAATCTTGCAAGAAGATAAATACCACTAAGGCCACCAGTAAAAAGGCTTCCAACAAAGTCTTAATTACTTCATGAATTGAGGCGTCTAAGAAACGTGAAACATCATAGGAGATGGTAAAACTCATGCCTGGAGGGAAGGTAGTCGTTTTCAATTCTGCCAAACGCTTTTTCACATTGTCAATCACCTCTGCAGCGTTAGAACCCGGACGTTGCTTTAATAAAATGGCAGCAGACGGTCGGCCATTTTCTTTCGAAAGCACATCATAATCTAAGGATCCAAATTCAACATCAGCTAAGTCTTTGAGGCGAAGAATTTGTCCGGTTCCTGAAGCTTTGATGACTAAATTTTCATATTCCGTAACCTTGGTAAATTTACCAGTATAGCGCATGACGTATTGCAAGGCCTGTGGATGCTTACCTGAACTCTCCCCAATTTTACCCGGTGCGGCCTCCACGTTTTGATTTCGCAAAGCTTGAATAACGTCCTCAGCCGAAAGTTTATAAGCAAATAAGCGATCTGGGTGTAACCAGATACGCATCGCATATTCACGCTGACCCATAATGTCCGCAAAACCTACTCCGTTAATCCGCTTTAACTCAGGCAATACATTTATATCCGCAAAATTGTAGATAAACTTCTCGTCCATGTCTGGATCTTCACTCAATAGGTTCACGTACAACAACATACTGTTTACCTCTTTCTCGGTAATTACCCCAGCTTTAATCACCTCCTCGGGTAATTCATCCAGTACCGTTTGAACACGGGTTTGGACGTTGACCGCCGCCACATCAGGGTCCGTACCAACTTCAAAATAAACTTGTATAATACTCGTTCCATCGTTTCCTGAAACGGAAGTCATGTAAGTCATTCCGGCCACCCCATTGATCGCTCGTTCCAGCGGTGTAACAACCGCCTTGGCACAAACTTCAGCATTCGCTCCTGTATATTTGGTGGTGACCGTGACTGCCGGTGGAACAATGTCAGGATATTGCGTAATGGGCAATTGCTGCATCGAAAAGACCCCTATAATCACAATAAAGATTGATAATACAATCGATAATACCGGTCGAGTAATAAATTTTTGTACCATCTTAATGTGCTTTATAATCGTTCAACAATTGACGCATCGGTTTGAATGTCGACTTGATTTTTTGGCCTTGTTTGACCAATTGAATCCCTTCAATCAGCACGGTATCTTGCGCGCTAAATCCGCTTTTCACTAAGTAAAAATGAGGGATTCGAATATCTGGGGAAATCCCTTTCATTTTGACAACACCAGCAGCATCTTTAACAAACACGTAACTCTTTTCTTGAATTTCAAACACGGATTTCTGAGGAATTAACCAATATCCTGATACATTTTTAGGGAGCTGAACTTTCCCTGATGCACCATGTCGCAATAATTTATTGGGATTGGCGAAGCGGGCGCGAAAGGCAATATTGCCCGTATTTTTATCAAATTCTCCCTCGATCGTTTCGACAATTCCCTTCTCGGAATAGGTCTCCCCATTCGCCAAAAGCAATTCAACCGCTGAGGCTTTGTTGACCCCACCTTTCAGACTAAATGCCAAATACTCCTGTTCTGACACATTGAAATAGGCAAATACACTTTGGTTGTCGGACAGAGTGGTCAACAACGTTCCTTCATCGACAAGGCTACCACGTTTGAAGGGTAAGCGATCTACTACGCCATCAAAAGGTGCACGAATATTTGAATGTTCAACTTTGAGTTCTGCCGCTCGGACATGTGCTTGAGCCTCTTCTCGTTTAGCCTTTAATCCATCCACTTTCGCCAATGAAATAGCTAATTGATTTTTTGAAATAACATTTTTGTCAACTAGCAAGCGTGTATTGACTAAAGTCAATTCCTCCGCTTTTAACTCGGCAGAGGCCTGACTTAAAACAGCTTTAGCTCTAGCAAGATCAGCTACGTATTCTTGGCTATTAATGGTAAACATGATTTGCCCACGTTTAACCTGCTTTCCTTCATCCACTAATATGCGATCCAAATATCCTTTGACACGCGCGCGAATTTCAACATTTTGAATAGCGTGAATGTCGGCCACGTATTCTTGCCGTATCGTTGTGTCCAACGAAATAGGAGACGAAACTTCAAGTGTCTGAATTTCCACAACGTCCTGCGTTTTAGAGGTACATGCACTCAGCAATAACAATCCGATTAGGTATCTTTTCATATTATACTAGTTAGGTTTTCCTTCATGTTGCTTATAAGAAGGCCATTTGTTTTTTGATTTTAATGTATCGACCCAATCTACATTAGGCTTATTTTGTTGGTACTTCGGTGTTTGATTCGAGAGCTGTTGCACTTTTTCTTCAACAGGCTTCGTTAGGAACACCTTTTCTGTCAATGTTCTGTTTATCTGAGTTTTATAATGTTTCCCCTGAGCAATTGCTACAAAAGTCAAGCAGACAAACACAGACGCATAGGCGAATGTTTGCATGGTTCACATTTTTATGCCTTAAATGGCATGGTTACAAGAAAATTTTATGATTTTGTTTCAATAATGCACGCGTATTACGCCATGCGGGGAGGGGGACTCACTTGCTCCAAGAGCACATTTAACAACGTCGCTTCAGACGAAATAACGATTGTTTTATTACCAGCTACAACTGAAAATTCTGGTAAATTTTCTAAACCAGAAGAAGCAAAATGCCACAAATCTTCTGTGACATCCTCTTCCTCTAAGTTATCTTCTAGACTTATATCTACTTGACATGCGAAGGCTTTTGCATCCCGATAAGAATCAATACAAAAATTGATTCCATCTTTTGAAAGCAAACAAATTACCAACAAGAAATAAATAATAATTCCTTTAAGCATGCTTAATCTTTAACCTCTTCGTAAGGGACATAATCACCCTCTAAACTATCTGACTTTGCTTTTTGTTTTGGCGGAACATAATCCACATCAATCGTTCCCTCTTTACGAGTATTCGATTTTTGTTGATTACGAATATCCTGTTCCGACATCTTTCTATGCACCTGCGTGATGACATAGCCCTTCATCAAAAACTTGATCAAGGGCCAAATAATGTAATAAAACAGAAAAATTAAGCCTAGTACTTTTAACATAGTCTATTAACGACTTAAATATAAATTACGTTCCCCATAAACCTTGCGGAAGAAATCATCTTTCAAATCATCAATGAAGTAAATCGCTTCACCCGTCGACTTCATCTCAGGTCCTAATTCCATATTCACATTTGGGAATTTAGAGAACGAGAATACAGGAATCTTTATTGCATAACCTTTCTTCACGGGCTGGAAATTAAAGTCTTTCACCTTCTTATCTCCTAACATCACCTTGGTCGCATAATTCACATATGGCTCCTGATATGCCTTGCAAATAAATGGTACCGTACGTGAAGCACGTGGATTCGCTTCAATGATGTACACAACCTCATCTTTCACCGCAAACTGAATATTTAACAAACCTTTGGTTTTCAAAGCCACCGCGATTTTGCGCGTATGATCCTCGATTTGCTTGATGACATTGTCCGACAAATCAAATGGAGGCAATACAGAGTGCGAATCCCCTGAGTGAATTCCCGCTGGCTCAATGTGCTCCATCATACCGATGATATACACATCTTCTCCATCACAAATCGCATCCGCCTCCGCTTCAATCGCGTTCTCCAAGAAATGATCCAATAAGATCTTATTTCCTGGAATATCGCGTAAAATATCAACTACATGTTGCTCCAATTCTTGCTCGTTGATTACGATTTTCATCGACTGACCACCCAAAACATAGGATGGACGAACCAATAATGGATACCCTAATTCGCGACCTAAAGCCACCGCATTATCAGCATCTTCACAAACGCCAAACTTCGGATAAGGAATCTCCAAGTCTTTCAATAAGCTCGAGAATGCTCCACGATCCTCCGCCAAATCCAAAGCCTCATAAGATGTACCTATGATTTTAATTCCGTATTTCGATAACTTTTCAGCTAATTTCAAAGCCGTTTGGCCACCTAATTGAACGATAACCCCTTCCGGTTTCTCATGCTGAATGATGTCATATACATGCTCCCAGAACACAGGCTCAAAGTATAATTTATCCGCAATATCAAAGTCGGTAGACACCGTCTCTGGATTCGAGTTGATCATGATCGTCTCATAACCTGCCTCTTTCGCGGCTAATACTCCATGCACACATGAGTAATCAAATTCAATTCCTTGACCGATCCGGTTGGGTCCTGAACCCAAAACAACGACTTTTTTCTTTGTCGTTACCTGCGATTCATTATCCAATACATCCGTTCCCACTTGCCCGAAAGTCGAGTAGTAATACGGTGTCTTCGCTTCAAATTCCGCCGCACAAGTATCTACACATTTGTAAATACGTTTGATGCCCATCGCATTACGCTTGTCGTAAACTTCAGATTCAAGGCAACGTAACGTATGTGCAATTTGGCGATCCGCAAAACCTTTATGCTTCGCTTCTTCCAATAATTCTTTCGGGATATTTGAGATCGTATACTTTTCAACTTCACGCTCCACACGCACTAAATCCTCAATTTGATTCAAGAACCATTTGTCGATTTTCGTCGCTTGCTGAATCGTTTTGAACGAAATACCCATTTTAAAGGCATCGTAGATATGGAACAAACGGTTCCATGATGGATTTGCCAACGAGTGCATAATCGCATCTTGATCGCGCAATTCCTTGCCATCCGCTCCCATACCATTCCGCTTAATCTCTAGTGATTGACACGCTTTTTGTAGGGCTTCTTGGAAGTTACGGCCGATACCCATCGTCTCACCCACCGACTTCATTTGAAGTCCTAAGGTACGGTCAGAACCTTTAAATTTATCGAAGTTCCAGCGTGGAACCTTCACAATCACGTAATCCAAAGCCGGCTCAAAATACGCCGATGTTGTACCCGTAATCGCATTCGTTAATTCATCTAAATTGTAACCAATGGCCATTTTCGCGGCAATCTTCGCAATCGGATAACCTGTAGCTTTCGATGCAAGCGCAGAAGAACGTGAAACACGTGGGTTAATTTCAATGGCAATAATCTCATCCGTTTCAGGATTCAATGAGAACTGCACATTACAACCTCCGGCAAATTGACCAATGGCATTCATCATGTTGATGGCCATGTCACGCATGCGTTGGTAAATTGTATCCGGCAACGTCATTGCAGGAGCCACCGTAATGGAATCTCCCGTGTGAATCCCCATCGGATCGAAGTTCTCAATCGAACAAATGATAATGACGTTCCCTAAATTATCACGCAATAATTCTAATTCATATTCTTTCCAACCCATGATGGATTGCTCAACCAATACCTCATGCGTAGGCGAAGCATGCAAACCTTTATTCAAAGCCGCATCAAAATCTTTGGGATCATGAACAAATCCTCCACCCGTACCCCCTAAGGTAAACGAAGGGCGAATAACCAATGGGAAACCTGTCTCTTGCGCAATCTCTTTTCCCTCCAGGAATGAACGTGCTGTACGACCTTTACAAACACCAACCCCAATTTCCAACATCTTCAAACGAAACTTCTCGCGATCTTCCGTCGTCTCAATCGCCGCAATATCCACCCCGATAATCTTCACCCCATATTTCTCCCAAATCCCCGCCGCATCACAGTCGATCGCCAAGTTCAAGGCCGTTTGACCACCCATGGTAGGCAAAACCGCATCAATCTTGTGATTTTCCAAAATGTGAATAATCGAAGCCTTCTCTAAAGGTTTCAAGTACACATGATCCGCATTCATCGGATCCGTCATGATGGTTGCCGGATTTGAGTTGATCAAGATTACTTCAATGCCCTCTTCCCGTAAAGAACGAGCGGCTTGAGAACCAGAATAATCAAATTCACAGGCTTGACCAATGACAATGGGACCAGAACCAATAATTAGGACAGATTTAATCGACGAATCTTTAGGCACGAGATGGTATAATTTTAAGAGTAATGATTAGCAATTTATAAGCCCTTAACACTAGGCTCAAAAATTGTACAAAATTAGGGCTTTACACCCGAAAAGTGAAGCATTTTTTAAAATAAAATTCTCAAAGACAATCCAGCCAAAAAATCCCTTATTTTTGACAATTAAAACCTAAAATCGTGCTAAAAATCTTGGTAGCCTTCGATGAAAATCGGGTAATTGGAAAAAATAATACATTGATTTGGCATTTACCTGCCGACTTGAAGCGTTTCAAAGCCTTGACCACCGGCCATGTCATCATCATGGGTCGCAAAACGTTTGAGTCCATTGGGAAACCACTGCCTAATCGCACAACGATTGTGATTAGTCGGCAGGCCGACTTACAAATCGAGGGTGCAATCATTGCCCATTCCGTCGAAGAGGCCATTTTAAAAGCGAAATCCATTACGCGTAATGACATTTTCATCGTGGGTGGCGCAGAAATTTATGCACTGAGTTTAGCTTTGGCAGATCAGATATTGGTTACCCAATTGCATGATATTTTTGAAGGCGATGCATATTTCCCCGAAATTCCCACGGAAACATTTGAGGTCACAGAAAAAGAACGGGGTATCACCGACGAAAAAAACGCCTACCAATACAGCTACATTACCTATACGCGCAAATGACCCATCAAATTCTCCTGAGCGAATCGGCATTATCTATCGATGAAACATATAGCTATCTTCAAGACCCAGAGGCTGGTGGAATTTGTCTATTTGTGGGAACGATACGAAATAAGAATCAAAATAAAGATGTCGAACATTTGACCATGGAAGCTTATTCAGCCATGGCTAAAAAACAAATGGAACGTATCGCTAATGAAGCCGCTGAAAAATGGCCTATTCGTAAAATCAGTGTGGCGCATAGGACCGGAAAATTAGAAATCGGGGATATTGCTGTAATCATAGGCGTTTGTTCAGTACACCGAGCGGAGGCATTTAAAGCCTGTGAGTGGCTTATCGATACCTTGAAACAAGAAGTTCCGATCTGGAAAAATGAATTTTATGCGGACGGCTCTGCCTGGCTCGTTCCCCATCCTTGATCAACCATTAAATTACAGCCGCGAATTTCTGAATTATCAAATCGGCCTAATACCTTAAATCGGATACCATCTGCTTCTAAAGATCCCAAATCGCGTGTCTCGATAAAAGGGCATGAATCAATATTCGCCAAATCGATGATTTGAATTCCCCCCACACGACCCGGCTTTGTTACTTTGGCAAAAGGATCAGTCACCTCACGCAATTGCACACGCATGGAAACCCCTGGTGAAAAAATTCCATCTGTGGACGCATAGGCTTGCGAAAATAGTTCAGTCATTCCATATTCAGAAGCAATCTGTTCAACACCCATGGAAGATTTCAGGAATTCATGTACCTGTTCCCGAATCCATTCCTCTCGTCGGCCTTTCATCCCCCCTGTCTCCATGACAATCAATCTACCCGCATCAACCGCCTCTTTCCAAAAGGAAAAATCCTGACCCGAATCAACCCAGTCCAATAAACCAAATGTCACTCCCATGACCCAAATTTTACGGTCGGAGAGCAAGGCTTTTTTGATTTGAGCTACGAGCTCCTCGTATTGATTTAGGAAAAAACCAGAAATGGGCGAACCCGATTCCTTGATAAAATAATCCATCATGAAGACCAAAGACGAGGTACTTCGTTCTAAATAAGAGGGTAATAGCGCGAAAATATGGTAATCCGATAGCGGTCCGTATTGCGATTCAAAAATGCGCTTAGATTGTTGTTGGTAAAATTCAGGATCGCAAACGGGATGTTTAGATGGGATTTGACCTGTTGTTCCCGAACTCTCAAAATCAAATAATACCGAGCCAAAACCCGTTTGAACACGGTGGCTTTTAAAAAGCTCAATAGGCAAAAAAGGAATATCTTGTAATGACTTCACGGCCTGGGCATCGATTTGAAGTAAATCAAGATACTGTTTATACAAGGGATTATAGGTCCAAGTAAAACGGAACATCTCGAGCGCAATGGACTCAAAATCCGCATCACACAACGCTAGAACCTTTTTTCTGAGTTCTAATCGCCAAGACTCCCACATGTTCAATTCAGACCCCATGGCTTTTTTTGAATATTCATACAAAATTAAACCAAATCATTAACTTTACGAATTATGAAATGGGGCATTCGCTTTTTGGGATTTTTTGTTTTCACCATTGGACTTCTTTCTTGCCTGAAAGAGCCCCAGTGGAGCTTCACCCCTTCCATCAGCTTTAGTCAAATCCAAAAAATCACCAAAACGAGTAATGATGGATTTGGGGGAAAAGCCAAAATTGATTCCGTTGTTATGTCCATTCACTTTCAAGACGGAGATGGCGATTTGGGCATCACACAAGCGGACCTAAAAGCTAATCCCACGAAATACAAGGATTTTCGCAATTTTGAAGTCAATGTTTTGCTTCAAAAAAACGGCAAATTTGTCCCTGTTACTTTCAGCCCTAGTTTAGGCGGACTCATGAATTTCAAATTCAAAGCAGATCAAAAACCGGGCCCCATCGAAGGAACCGTTGACTATTCTACCCAATTCGTTTATGCATTTTATAAAGGCTATTCTCCTTTATTTACCCCCAAAAACGACACACTGAAATTTCAGATTTACATTCGCGATAACGCATTACAAACAAGCAATGTGGTAGAAACCGACCCCATTGTCATTTTTCAAGATTAACCTACTTCCAACAAACAATGAAGATCAAACAACTACTTGTAGGATTCCTATTATTGGGTTCAACCGCAGCATTTGCACAAAAAGACATCTCGCTTGAGGATATTTGGGCAAAGCCCACTTTCCGACAAAAAAGTATTCAAAACCTCAATTGGTCACAGGATGGGCAATCGTACTTGGAATTAAAAGAAGGGAAAATTCTTAAATACAATATTTTAGACCCAAGCAAATCAGAAACGCTTTTCGACGAAGCGATTCACAAAACAGGTACGGGTGGAACGATTCATGTGCAACAGTTTTCTTTATCCGCCGACGAACAAACCATTCTAATCGGAACAGCTTCAGAGGCCATTTACCGCAGAAGTTCAAAGGAAACGAATTACATCTTTTCTCGGGCAAACAACTCCCTTCGTTTGTTATCACAAGGGGGAAAACAAATGCATGCAACTTTATCGCCAGATGGAAAACGCGTAGCATTTGTGCGGGATAACAACTTGTTCTGGACAGACATTGCCAGCGGTAAAGAAACCGCGATTACGACGAACGGCAAATTTAATTACATCATCCATGGATCATGTGACTGGGTGTATGAAGAAGAATTTTCGTTCGCGAAGGCGTTTGCTTGGTCGCCCGACAGCAAAAAAATCGCCTTCTACACCTTTGATGAAAGTCAGGTACCTGAGTACAATATGCAGATGTGGGGAGATTTATATCCCAAAGATTACCGCTATAAATATCCCAAAGCAGGCGAAGCCAATTCCATCGTAAGCCTTTCTGTGGCTTTATTGGATGAAAACAAAACACAAGCAATTCCAGTAGGACCTGAAAAAAACCAATACATTCCACGTTTGAAATGGACAAAAAATCCAGATGTGGTAGGCTTCATTCGTTTGAATCGCCTCCAAAACCACATGGAATTATTGCATTATAGCATCAGCAAAGCAAGCAACAGCTTAATCTATGAAGAACATGCAGAAACATCCATTGAAATAGAGGCCGTAGGAAATGATTTCACTTATTTAAATGATGGAAAAACATTTATTTTCAGTTCAGAGCGCAGCGGATTTAAACACCTGTACCAAGGGGAAATCGCAACGGGAAAATTCAGCCCGATTACATCAGGAAACTGGGAGGTAGATGACCTTTACGGATACAATGAAAAAACAAAAACCTTGTATTTTAATTCCACCGAGGTTAGCCCTATCGGCCGACAAGTCTATTCAATCAAATTAGATGGCACGGGTAAGAAAGTGATTTCAACCTTAGCAGGAACGAATTCAGCGAGCTTTAGCCCTGACTTTTCTTATTACATTCTTAACCACAGTTCGGCGAAAAAACCATTAAGTATCGCTTTATATCATGCGACCAAAGGTTTAGTTCGTGTGTTAGAAGACAATCAAAAATTACAAGCGCAAATCACAGAATATCAAATTTCACCTCGTGAATTCTTCGAAATTCCTTTAGCGAATGGTGATCATTTGAATGCATACTGGATTAAGCCGGCCAACTTTGATCCGAACAAGAAATACCCTGTTTTGATGCATGTATATGGTGGCCCTGGAAGCCAACAAGTATTGGATTCTTATCCGGGAGCTGATTTTTACTGGTATCAAATGTTGTTGAAAAAAGGCTATTTGATTTATTGTGTGGATAACCGTGGAACAGGTGGCCGAGGAGTGGCCTTCAAGAAAATTACTTATCAAAACCTAGGTCGCATTGAAGTTCAAGATCAAATTTTCGCGGCCAAATTCATTGGAAATTTACCGTATGTGGATGCTAGTCGGATCGGTATTTGGGGCTGGAGCTACGGAGGATTTATGTCGTCCAATTGCTTGATGCAAGGAGCTGATGTATTTAAAGCTGCGATTTCGGTTGCCCCGGTGACCAACTGGCGTTTTTACGATTCGATTTATACAGAGAGATACCAACGTACACCACAGGAAAACCCAACGGGATATGATGAAAACTCACCTGTATACCATGTGAACAAATTGAAAGGCAACTTACTATTAGTTCATGGAACGGGCGACGACAACGTGCATTTTCAAAATGCTGTGGCATTAGAAGATGCCCTAATTAAAGCGAATAAGCAATTTCAAACATTCTATTATCCGAACCGTAACCATGGCATTTCTGGCGGTAATACCCGTTTACACTTGTATAATATGTTGACAAATTTCTTAGAGAAGAACTTATAGATTTTTAAGCGCTTGGTACATCGAATCGGTTAATCGGTAAGTCAGCATCCGTTGGTCTTTATCATCCGCCTGAATATCGAGTACTTGTTCGCCTGGAAAAATTAATCCCAGCGATTTATTTAAGCCTTCAATTAATTTAGCCCTGAATTACCTTTGCGATTCGGGGCTACTTTTATGCTTCCCAAAGAAGGCGACAATCTGATGCCCTGAAACATAACCCTGCCGATAATTTAGTCGTAAAAAATCCAAGAATTGTTTTTCGCTGGGGCCCAACAACAAATGCAATTGCTTTCTTTTATTTCGTCTTTTGATTGAGATTAAAAACCGAAGTATAAAAAATAAGACCAGAGAAAAGACTACGATGATAACAAAATCGCGCGCGGTATCTAGCAATGGTTTATCCATGATCGGGCCTAAAGGAGTACTCTCTGCGAGTAAGGTTTTTATGGGTATCTCCACGACTTGATAAGATCCATACGGAAAAGTCTCCAGTGCCTGCGGTAAAAAGATAGAATTCCCTTGCACAAAAACGCTGTAGGTAATTCCACGTTCTTCCACAAATTTTCGGATTTGAAAACGCGCAGGATTTGTCCATAAATAGGCTTTAAAATCATCGTTCACATCGATAATATAAAGTAAATCATGATTATACCCGGGGATATTATGCTTAGGAGAAATGATAATATAATGATCAAGAGCAAGTATGAAGTTACTTGTTTCCCCAGTCATTAGCTCTTTCAAAAGAGGTTCATGCACCTCACCTAATCGCTTGAAACGTTTATCTTCAAAATGAAAATCATAGATCGAATAATCTAAATCGATAACATCAGCTGATTCTGTTTGATTAATTCTACGCGCTCCAATCGCAATAAAACGATCGATGGCGGGCATGTAAATGGATGATTTTTTATGGATGGAATGCGGTATTTCCCCTTTGGCTAAAATATGCGTCCAGTCTTTTGAAACCCAATTAAATTGAGTCATAATATTCGTAGACTGCCAAAAGCCATAGCCACCAAAACTATACAAGGTATCTTTCCTTGCAAACTGCGCAGCCTGACAATTCGCCCCGCGGTAATAAGTCAAATCAACCCGTGCAAGTGTTTTCGTTGCAAAATTAAAGTTATATACCTGCCCACTACATTCTAAAACCAAAAATGTGCCCGATTTACCTTTAATCTTTAACGGGTTAATCGCATCCGAATTCGTATACAAATCCACCGACTTTATATCGACTAATTTGACTTCTCCCAAATCCTGCCACTCCCCTTTTATGTTAGATTCAAAAAGATGATTAACATCAAAATCAATTTTGTAGCATGTAGACACACCGGGTTCGCGCCATGAAAAAAACTGCGCGTGAAGTGAGAAGACACTACTTAACAGAAAAAATAAAAGAAAAAGTTTAGGATTAAATCGCATGCAATGAATTATCAACATCCCAAAAATGCATTTTTTTTATACAAAAATTGAATATTGTTTAGGTAAGGGCGCAAAAAATGTAGTAATTTTGTCTTTAAGCTACTAAAATAGCGTAAAACTATTCGATTTATGACATTACACCGCGAAGGAAAATCATTATTAATCAGTTCTTTACTTATCGTTTTAGTGATTAATGGGCTAATCGCTTATTTTTTCCCAGAGCAAGTTTATTTGCGCGAAGCTGTGGTCATTGTTACTTCGCTTTTCTTTTTAATTATCCTACAATTCTTCCGTGTACCGAAGCGTCACACAGAAATCAATCCCAAGCATATCATCGCTCCGGCAGATGGCAAAGTTGTTGTGATTGAAGAAGTAGAAGAACCCGAATATTTCAAAGGCAAAAGAAAACAAGTTTCTATTTTCATGTCACCAATCAACGTGCACGTGAATTTCAATCCTATTTCAGGGATTGTTACCTATTTCAAATACCACCCAGGCAAATACTTGGTAGCTTGGCATCCAAAATCAAGCACAGAAAATGAGCGCACAACATGTGTAGTGAAGCACGAAAATGGCACAGAAGTGCTATTCCGCCAAATTGCCGGCGCGCTTGCGAAACGTATTTGTTGGTATGTCAAAGAAGGTGACCAGGTAACACAAGGTCAAGAATTTGGCTTCATTAAGTTTGGTAGTCGTATAGACATTTATCTGCCCTTAGATGCCGAAATCTGTGTGAATATCGGGGATAAACCGGTAGGAAGCGAAACGGTTATTGCCAAGCTTCGCTAATCAATCCAAGAATTTTCTCGAGACCTTTTTGGTCTACTTCTGAAAAGTCGTTGAGCAAATCTGAGTCGACGTCCAGCACCATTGTTACTTCACCAGCCTGATTTTTTACGGGCAAGACTATCTCTGATTTGGATGCAGAGGCACAAGCGATGTGTCCTGGGAATTCTTCTACATCAGGCACAATCACCGTCTCAGCAATCGTATACGCATGTCCACATACGCCCTTGTGAAAAGGAATGCGCGTGCAGGCAACGGGACCTTGAAAGGGCCCTAAAACCAATTGATTGTCTTTGACCAGGTAAAAACCTACCCAGAAAAATCCGAAAACTTCTTTAATCGCCGCAGTAATATTTGCGAGGTTTGCGGTGAGGTCATTTTCACCCGTAATAAGTCCTTGAATCTGTGGAAAAAGGGCTTCATATTGTTCCGCACGGGAGCCTTTGGGGATGATTAAATCTTCAGCCATCTTAGAAATAACGTTTTAAATAAGAATCCGCTGCCGTACTCAACCACGATTCGCGGTATTGCTGAACGGTTTGCAATAAGGGTGTGATAATTTGATCATTATGCGCCAAATTCCCTGCCTCAACTGCAGCTTTCAATTGGCCTAAAGGCAACAATCTCACTTGCTCATTGCGCACTACGGCCACATCTCTACTAAAAAAATCAACTTGCAAAGCTTCGCCTAAAGCCTTAAACCAACGCGTCGATGCATCGATGGAACAACCCGACGCCGCATTCATAGATTCGTTGACAGCAACGATGATGACTTGATTGTACTTGATTTCAAAAGAGGCTTGTAGAGGCGCACCATGTGCTTCCCAAACTTGACAAGATTGTGTTAATGTTTGCTTGATTTGATCAAGTTCCTGTGCTTGTAGGCTACGAGAGGCTTGATAAACCCAAATACGTGCCTGAGCTGGCATTTCCTGAAAAGGTATATACATCTTATTTTAAACTTTGCTGAACTAATTCAGCTAGATCGACTACTTGGATTTCGTGTTCCTTGCCGGATTTGTTCAAGCCATCTTGTAACATGACCATGCAGAAAGGACATGCCAAAGCTACTTTATTTACACCAGATTCTAGTATTTCTCCCGTACGTTTTACTTGAACATCTTCCGTTCCCGCCTCAGGTTCTTTAAATACTTGTGCGCCACCAGCACCGCAACAAAGGCCTTTGGCCCGACAACTTTTTAATTCTTTTAATTCTTTTTTCAGCCCAGTAATGATTTCACGTGGTGCCTCAAAAATCCCATTTCCACGCCCTAAATAGCATGAATCATGAAATGCGATGGTTTCTTTTTGCTCGTTGAACTGAATTTTTCCCGAGGCCAATAAATCAGCCAACAACTGACTATGATGGATAACTTCATAGGTGCCACCTAGGGATGGGTATTCGTTTTTCAAGGTATTAAAGCAATGCGGGCAAGCAGTTACAATTTTTTGAACACCGTACATATTCAATACTTCGATGTTTTGCATCGCCTGCATTTGAAACAAAAACTCATTGCCCGCGCGTCTTGCGGGATCACCCGTACAGGCCTCTTCTGTTCCAAGAACAGCAAATTTTATCCCTACATGGTTTAGAATTTCAGCCAATGCACGAGTCACTTTTTTGTGTCGGTCATCAAACGATCCCGCACAACCTACCCAAAATAATAAGTCGGGACTTTCCCCTTTCGCGGCCCATTCGGCCATGGTTGTAACTTGTAAATCCATGTTTATTTCTTTTTGGCTTGCGCACGCATTTGTTCAACGGTTAATCGGCTTCCATCATCGCTCCAACCCGGAGGGCCAAACAGGTACCCTGCCACTTGTTTGATACTTTTGGCATGTACTAAATCCTTCCCGATTTGCACCCATTCGTAAAAGGCAATTTTGGCGGGATTATAACTTTCAATTTGTTTTGTTAAGCCATAATGTGGGCGATCATGTTCCGACTGGAAAGAACCAAAAATCCGATCCCAAATAATCAAAACACCGGCATAATTCGTATCTAAATAATCTAAATCTGTTCCGTGATGCACGCGGTGATGCGACGGCGTATTGAAAAATTGTTCGAACCAATTGGGCATTTTTTGAATGAATTCGGTATGAATCCAGTATTGGTAGAGCAGGCTAGTTTGTTGGAAAAAGAACACGATAAACGGGTGCACGCCCAACAAAGGCAACCAGGCCCAAAACAGAAATCCACCTGTTAAATTACCCGTCCAGGTTTGGCGTAAAGCAGCTGCCAAATTGTATTTCGGGGAAGAATGGTGCACCATGTGGGAGGCCCAGTAGAAGCGAACTTCATGCGAAATACGGTGTACCCAATAATAAGTCATGTCTTCCGCCAAAAAAGCAAACACCCAAACCGGCCACCAATTGAATTGAAAATCGGCCAAACGCCAATGGTCATAGACATAGAAATAGGTAACGTATGCAAGGCTTTTGGTAATCGTACCGACAGCTAAATTTCCTAGTCCGAGCCCTATAGATGTTAGGGAATCTTTGGCCTCAATAAAATCACGGTGTTCTTTATAGGCCAGCCACGATTCGAAAAGAACCGTTAGAAGGAAAAAAGGGACCGCGTATAGTATCAATTGTGGGGTCATAGCTTGTGTATAAAATCAAGGGAAGCTTGAATGGGCAAATCGACACGTTTTCCTAAGATATCAGAGGTTATGACATGGTAACCCGACAAAGGAAATGCCTCTTCTTTTTTAATTTTACTCCCCAGTTTAGGGAACATATCACGCATGGCTTGCACGGAAACGACATTATCTTGATGCGTTTCATCTTGATAATAATAGCCCAAAAATACAGGAACCTTCACCTTTTCAAAGGTTTCATCTGTCATTTCGTGTGTTAAGAAATTTTGAATTGCGACGATACCTTCGAGGCGATAATGCAAACTCCAATAATTCTTATGTCCAGAACTTACCGAAGGAATATCTCTGAAATCAGAACGCATCACGGCGCGTGCTAATTGCAAACCCCAGGGATTATCGACAAGTGGTGCAGTGGGATCTTTGATCGCAATACATGGGCCATACAACATCAAAGCCTTTATTTCTGGGTGTTTAGTCGCAAGAACCAAGGACATTGCGCCCCCAAAAGAAGTCCCTAAAACGATCACCTCATCTCCTAATTTTTTCGCGAGGGCATAATAGTTTTCAACGCTTTGATAGAATTTATCAGCGCTTGCTTTCGCCATGGTGGAGTCCGTGGGGAATTCACCGTGATCCTCGATTCGTGCCAAAACTAAATTTGCATGAAGCGATTTTGCGATAGCTTTATGAAGGGGATTTCCTTCCATGGGCGAAGCGGAGAAGCCGTGAATATAAAGTACAACGGTTTTTGTCTTTTGGGGATTTGCTGAATCCGTGTAAATGATTTGACCTTCATTATCTGGCTTCAAATTGCCATTTTGAGCTTCTTTTGCTTGTAAGAATGAGGTTATGGCTGCAGGCTCGTTCGGGATATTAGTCCATGATGGTCCAGGTAAGGTGGGCGCATCCGGATGAGGCCCTACGGCGTACAAGGCTACTAAAACAACAATAATGATTAGTATTTTTTTCATGATTTGGCCCAGTTTAAACGGTCACTTGGATTGAATTTCCAAGGTGCTTGATTGGTTTCTATGTTGGCAAACATGGCATTCCACGCACCAGGGGCGTCGGATTGTTCCATGATTTGGTAGCGGCGTAATGCCAAAATTATTTCGAGTGGGGATAGCTGAATCGGACAGGCTTCAACACAGGCTTGACAAGTGGTGCAAGCACGTAATTCTTCCGCTGAAATGTAATTACCCAACAAAACATTCGTGGAATTAGGATCCTTTTGTAACTCCTCCAAACGATCGCGCGTGTCCATCATGATTTTACGAGGAGACAAGGCTTTGCCGGTTTGATTCGCTGGGCATTGTTCCGTACAGCGCCCGCATTCCGTGCAGCTATAGGCATCTAAGGCATTTTTGATCGTTAAATCTTTGATGTCTTGTGCCCCAAATTTCAAATCTGGATTGCTTGGCTCGCCAGGGTTCCCGAGCATGATGTTGACCTCATTCGTTACATGGGGCATGTCGGCCATGTGAGCACTAGAATCGATGTTTGAATAATACACCGCTGGAAAAGCGAAAAAGATGTGTAAATGTTTCGAATAGGTCACATATAGCGCGAAAGACAAGATTCCAATAATATGAATCCACCAAGCTGCTTGTTCTATGCTATGCAAGTTTTCGTTAGGCAACCAAGATTTAAGGTGTTTTGAAATGATGAAGGATTGCTCGGGGTCAGCAGCATTCATGATATAAAGCGCAGACATGAGGACCAATTCGATGATTAGAATTTGTAGGGCGTCCTTTACGGGAAAGCCTTGTAATTCGCGGTGCCTTGTGGCGTCCAGTCGTTTGATGCTTTTGCTTAATCGACGGGCGATAAATACGACACAAGCCACGACCACCCCGCCAGCGAGTATTTCAAAAAAATCAATAATTACAGGGTAAAGATTTCCTAAAAAAGGAGCGAAAATTCGGTGTGTTCCGAGGATTCCATCAAGGATTATTTCTAAAATTTCGACGTTGATTAGGATGAATCCGAGGTAAATTAATAGGTGCATTACCCCCACAAAAGGCTTCTCAAACATCTTCTTTTGCCCCAATGCGAGCAATAGAACACGTTTCCATCGCTCCTTTGAATTAGTAATAGATATGGGTTTCGCCAGGTGTATGGTTTTTGCAATTTGTCCAAAACGCCGGGCGATCAGATAGCCCATGGCTAGCAGGATGGTGATGAAGCTTATTTGAGTCATGTTGATCGTGTTCGGGGGTAAACGCTGCCGGGGTCTGCGACCCCGGCAGCGTTACCAAAATCCATCACCAAACTACCTCAAAAACATGAGACAAAAAAATCAAAATCATGATAATTTTTATCTATTTATTTCAATCATTTGAAAAACCTTATTCACAATTTCAAAGAAAAAAAGATGAAAAATTTCACAGAACCACTAATCGAAAACAAAGTATTCCATATCTATACCCGCGGTATTGATAAAAAACCCATATTTCTTTCAGACAAACATTACAGATCTTTTCTCTGGAAGTACCAGAAGAAGGTTAGTCCCTATGTAGACACCTATGCATTCTGTTTATTAGGAAACCATTTTCATTTGCTTGTCCGCATTAAAACCTATGAAGAAATTGATAAACTGACTGACCTAAAACTTTTGCCTAAACCCAAGGGTCGCGTTGGGCTTTTCATTAGTCGAACATTAGGAAATATCATGAACTCACATGCACAAATGTTCAATCGGGCAACAGATCGAACTGGCGGATTATTTGAATCACCTTTCAGAAGGAAGCCTGTAGAATCCTTAATCTACCT
This sequence comes from Aquirufa sp. TARAVU-A1A, assembly GCF_054558675.1. Lineage (NCBI taxonomy): Bacteria > Pseudomonadati > Bacteroidota > Cytophagia > Cytophagales > Flectobacillaceae > Aquirufa > Aquirufa sp. TARAVU-A1A. The sequence goes on along the minus strand of NZ_JBPXKP010000007.1, from coordinate 123,519 downwards.
GACACATTTAATCAAATACATCCATTTAAACCCTGTAAAGCATGAAATTTATGGAAACTATGAATTCTATCCATACTCGTCATATCAGGAGTATTTGAAATTTAAACCTAGAATTATCAACAAAAAAGAAGGACTAAACTTTTTTGGCAACCAGGCAATATTTGAAAAATTTCACGAAACGGATACTTCCACTGAAGAAAAGATATCCAAGTTATTGATAGAATAATTTTGAATATAAGTCGTTTGAGCGGTAACGCTGCCGGGGTCTGCGACCCCGGCAGCGTTTACCCTACATCTCCTTCTTTAAAAATCTTCCTGTCTCACTCCCCCTCACCTTACAAATCTCCTCAGGTGTTCCCGATGCCACTAATTTACCCCCGGCATTACCTCCTTCAGGCCCCATATCAATCACATAATCGGATACTTTAACCACATCCAAATTATGCTCGATAATCAAGACCGTATTTCCCTTATCCACCAACTTCTGCAAAACATCCAATAACAACTTGACATCCTGAAAATGTAAACCGGTCGTCGGCTCATCCAATACATATAAGGTCTTACCTGTATCTTTTTTGGACAGTTCCTCGGCCAACTTCACCCGTTGAGCCTCTCCACCAGACAAAGTCGTGGCATGCTGGCCTAAGGTAATATAACCCAATCCAACTTCCGCTAAAGTTTGAACTCGGCGATGAATGCGAGGTTGGTGTTCAAAAAACTCCAATGCCAGCTCCACCGTCATATCCAAGACATCTGAAATTGACTTCCCTTTAAAACGAACTTCCAAGGTCTCCCGATTAAATCGTTTGCCCTTACACGTTTCACACTCGACCAAAACATCTGGCAAAAACTCCATCTCAATCTTCTTCCGACCCGCACCTTCACAATCCTCACAACGACCACCTTTCACATTAAAACTAAATCGGCCAGCTTTATAACCCCGAATCTTCGATTCCGGCAACTCGCAATACAAGGCACGAATATCCGTGTACATATTTGTGTAGGTAGCTGGATTCGAACGTGGCGTGCGGCCAATCGGCGACTGATCTACCTCAATAATCTTATCGATATGTTCTAAACCCGTAATCGATTTGAACGGCAACGGATCTCTTTTCGAGCGATCAAAGTGTTGCTTCAATTTCAACACCAAGGTATCATGTATCAAAGTCGATTTACCAGATCCCGAAACCCCAGTCACCGTAATGAATTTACCTAGCGGAAACGAGACAGAAACACCCTTTAAATTATTCCCAGATGCTCCTTTTAATTCGATCGTGTGGCCATTGCCAGAACGACGAACTGCCGGCGCTTTAATCGCCAAAGTGCCATTCAAAAACTGTGCAGTAGGCGTACCTAATTTCACAAACTCCGCTGGCATCCCAGACCCAATCACCTGCCCGCCATGTCGGCCAGCACCCGGTCCAATATCTAAAATATAATCCGACTCCAGCATCATATCCTTATCATGCTCGACGACCAATACCGAATTGCCTAAATCGCGCAAATCCTTTAAGGCCTGAATCAACTTCTCATTATCCCGCTGATGCAATCCAATCGAAGGCTCATCCATGATGTAAAGTACGCCAACCAATTGCGTTCCGATTTGAGTCGCTAACCGAATTCGTTGGGATTCCCCACCTGACAATGTCTTCATCGGTCGGTCCAACGTCAAATAAGTCAAACCGATTTGGGTCAAAAAAGAAACACGTTTCCGAATCTCTTTCAACACCTCAGCCCCAATTTGTAATTGACGTTCCGAGATGCGCGAATCCACATCTTCTAGCCAAAGCGAAAGCTCGGCGATATCCATTTGGGCTAATTCCCCAATATGCTTCCCGTCGATCTTAAAATGCAATGCCTCTTTTTTCAAACGATAGCCCTTGCACTCCGGACATGTTTTTATGACTAAAAAATCCCTTAACCAATCTTGCGTTTTCTCAGACCCACTCTCCTGCTGACGCTTTAAGAAATTAATAATTCCATCGTATTTTGAATTCCAGTCGGAACCCACATATTTCTTCGAAGGCACCGGAACTGGTTCATCCGTACCATACAGCATCACCTCAACCGCCTCTCTTGGGAACTTGGCAATCGGCGTAGACAAACTCACCTGATAAGGCTTAAGCAACACCTCCAACTGCTTAAAAATCCACAATTCTCGGTATTCACCGATCGGGGCAATGGCCCCGCGTAAAATACTTAAGGATGTATCTGGTATAACAGACTCCTCCGTAATCTCTTCGACAACACCTAGTCCAGAACAGCAAGGACAAGCACCATAAGGACTGTTAAAAGAAAAGGTATTTGGCGCAGGTTCATCGTAAGACAAACCCGTCTTAGGATCCATTAAAGTTTGCGAAAAGTAATGCAGCTTATCCGCAGCATCCAAAACAAAAACTTGCCCTTTCCCCACATTCATGGCTGTTTGTAAGCTCTGTGACAAACGTACCCGCTCATCTTCCGTAATCACTAAGCGATCGACAACCACCTCGATATCATGCACCTTAAATCGGTCTAACTGCATTTTGGGCTCGATATCCAACACTTCACCATCCACACGCACTTTGGTATATCCCCATTTGGCAATTTGAACAAACAATTCGCGGTAATGACCTTTGCGACCTTTTACGACAGGAGCTAGCAAAACAACTTTCCCGTTGGCAAATTGAGACAATAAAGTTCCGATGATTTGGTCGACCGACTGCTTAACCATTTTTTCGCCACTCAAATACGAGTAAGCCTCCGAGGCACGCGCATAGAGCAAGCGTAAGAAATCATAAATTTCAGTCACAGTACCCAGCGTGGATCGTGGATTTTTGGAAGTCGTTTTTTGCTCAATAGAAATCACCGGAGATAAGCCTTCAATCTTATCCACATCCGGACGCTCCATATTACCCAAAAACGAACGGGCATACGCAGAAAAACTTTCCATGTAGCGACGCTGCCCTTCGGCATAAATCGTATCAAATGCCAAAGAAGACTTCCCGGAACCCGAAATACCCGTCACGACAACCAATTGATTCCGAGGAATGGAAACATCAATATTTTTCAAATTGTGCTCCCGAGCACCCAATACCTCAATATGTGAAAAACCCGTTAAGTCCATGCCTTTTCCTTAAAATTCAATCCATAAAGGTACAAAAAAAGAGGCTGCCCTTTTCGGGGCAGCCTCAAGAAAAATGAGATTATCTTATTTGTTCAATAACTCATCAAATGTAATGCTCACATAGTACATACTTCCAACCGTTGGGTTAGCCCAACCTGTTGTATATGGTGTACCAAATAAGTTCGTAGCACCTACTTTTAAGATCGACTTCAAGCCAGATAATTTCTTGCTAACCTGCGCATCCAATGTATTAAATGCAGGGATTAAACTTTGTTGGGATTGATTAACCACTTGGTTAACAATCGATGATTGCCAAACAAATTGATCTTGGTATCTCCAAACTGCATTAACTCCCCAGCCTGAACCTCCAATGTTACGATTTCCTAAAGAAACGTTTGTCCGGTAGTTTGGTGTATTAAATGCTAATTGATAATCTGATAATCCACCATTATCTTTCACGGCATTATAAGAAACATTTGTTCCTAATGTCCAGTTTGAACCCAATTGGTAATCCAAGCCTAAGCCCCAACCATTGGTTACCACTTCATTATCCACATTAGATGGGAAAGAGAAGTAGTTCAAAGATCCTACGATAGTCGTTGAGGGTTGTGCAACAACTTGGCCCGCAGAGAAGTTTGTGAAGTTCGATTGATATACGTAAAAATCAGCTAACAAACGATCTCCTAAGAAGCCTTTGTAACCAAATTCAAAAGTATGTACTTGCTCTGGCTTCCATTCCTTCGATTGATATACTTTCCAGTTAGCTGGATTCGTAGGGCTAGCCAAGATTGATTGTATCGTGTAAGAATTACCCGATAACTTGTAACGATCTTGAACGACTGCCAAACCTCCTAATAAACGTGCTGAAGGAGTCAACAAGTTGATGTATTGATCTTGCGTTGTTGGAATACGGAAACCTGTCTGATAAGAAGCACGGAAGTTCGAACGACCTTCTGTGTAGACCCCAGACAAACGTGGGCTAAATTGACCCTCAAAGTTTTCGTTCTTATCGTAACGAATCGAACCTGTCAACTTAAATTTATCTGCGAACATTTTTTTCGCCATTTGAAGATAAGCGCCGTACTCAGAAATTGTAAATTCGCTTCCATCATCCTTCAATGCAAATAATGTACCCTCAGAATTCAACGCATATTGACGGTAATTAGCTCCCACAATCATTTCCACTTTATTATTCAATTTCTCTGTCAAATTGTACATTCCTTCTAGGTGGTACAAAGCTGACTTATCAGTAAACTTAGCACCTTGAGGTAATGCTTTCCCTTTAATCGCTTCTACAGCCGCATTGAATCCCGCAGTTCCTGGAACTAAACGTGTCGCATCAGCAACAGAACGCGCTGTTCCATGGAAGTAAGGAAAACTAGCTTGCGTACTTGCGATAGCCGTTCCAACCGCAGTTGTTGGGTTTCCTGTTTGTGCTAAGGTTGTTTGCAACACCTTCCCAAAGTTCGTCAAAGCCAAACCTGCGAACGTACTGAAGTATTCTGGATACCAAGCTGTACTAGGTTTTGCAGCTTCATTAATTAACTGTCCTAAAGTACCCGTAGCGTACGCGTCACCCGAATTTTCTTGTGTTGTATAGGCACGAACAAAAAAGTTAGAACCTTTTAACTCCGCTTTGTATTGACCCATCGAGAAGTTTTTGATTGAATAACGATCCGCTCCTGTGTACATCGCAGTACCTTGTCCATATGAAGCTTGTAAAATCATCTCAACTTTATCATTAAAACGATAATGCAATGCTGCATTAAACTTCATGTTACGGTTTGCATAAGAAGCAATATCACGCTCCGCATAACCTTGACGAGAAATTGCAACGTTCGGAACAATGTATCCCAAAATCGTCGAAGGCGTTAATAAACCACCTGTAGCTGCTGAAATCTGGTTAATACCAGCTGTCAACGGGTTAGATGGCACGGATAATAAAGGTTTCAGAGAAGACAACATATTCACGTTCGTCTCGTCACCATACGTACTAACACCATTGTAAGCTAAATTAGTAGTACGGTCACCCGCTCCTAAACTTGTTCCATTCAATAAACTCTGATCACGTGAATCCGTTGCTTGCCAATCTTCTGCACTTGATGTATTGAAGTTGATCTTGTAAGCCCACTTATTATTGATTGCTTTTGCATAACGAAATGAAATATCGCTGTATGGAGTCAAAGCCTCTGTACGATTTCCCGCGTACATCGCTCCAGCTTTCACTTGTGCACTTAAACCTTGGTATAAGAAGGGTGATTTTGAATTCATCAAAATGATACCGTTCATCGCATTTGGACCATATAAAGCTGACGCTGCTCCTGGCAATACCTCAACGCCTTCTAAGTCTAGTTCTGAAATACCTACGATATTACCTACCGAGAAGTTCAAACCTGGCGCTTGGTTATCCATGCCGTCAATCAACTGAACAACACGAACGTTTCCATTGCTATTAAAACCGCGCATACTGATGGAAGAGAAATTCACCGACTGTGTACTCACCTCAATGCCTTTCATGTTACGCAATGCATCATAAAAGTTGATTGATGGTGTTTCACGAATCGAACGCAAATCCATTTTCTCTACAGAAACGGGGGATTGCATAACGGATTCTTCAATACGTGAAGCCGAAACAACAACGTCTTGACCTAAGGTAGATTGCTCTTTCAAATCGATAGAAATATCCGATTTTGCAGACTTAACCGCGATTTCTTGACGCTCATAGCCTACCATCGAAACCGAAATTGTGAATGGAACTGGAGTTGATGTAGTGAATGCAAAATGTCCATTTGCATCGGTAATTGTACCAATTACCTTGCCCTTAACCGATACACTTACCCCGATTAATGGTTCTTTTGAAGCCGCATCCTTAATCGTTCCCCCAACTTTAGTTTGTGCAACCGCAGCAAACGCAAGTAAAAAGACAACCGTAAAAACCGGCAAGATTTGAGTAAAAAGTTTTTTCATAAATGTGATTGTTTGAAGTTTCTGTTAACGTTTTATACACTTCTAGAACAAAGCTAAACAAGAATTAAGAAATAGCCCAATGTTTGATATTAAAAATATACCAATTTTTCCGAAAATATTTTAATTATCCACAAATCTTAAGCTCCAAACAAAGCAAAATACTTCCTTAACGACATAATTCTTAGTAGCTTTGACCAATTATTTTAACCATGCAGCAAACACGCATATTCTTATTCAGCCTTCTAATGCTCTGTATCACAGTAGCTTGCAAGACTCAAGAGCCGGCACGATTATCGATTGCCTGGAAAGAAAGCCCAGTTCCTGCGGACATTGACTACAGCTCTCCTTCAACTTGGGCTGCTTTACCCGACCGAAAAGACGCAGCAGATGCCATCCCTCCAAAATCGGATTTAATGGATGAGCAAGCGCAGGCAACAGCCGACGTATTTTTTGTACACCCAACAATTTACACCTACGTTCCCAACACCCCCTATCAGTGGAATGCAAACATTCAAGATCAATACCTCAACCATAAAGTAGATTCCTCTACCATATTAAATCAGGCTTCTATTTTTAACGCAGCAGGACGCGTATTTGCCCCCCGCTACCGGCAAGCACATTATTATGCATTTGTCACTCCGAATAAGGCCGACAAAGATGCCGCATTACAATTGGCCTATTCAGACGTCAAAAAAGCCTTCGAATATTACCTAGCCCACTACAACCATGATCGGCCATTTATCATTGCTTCCCACAGTCAAGGTACAATTCATGCAACTCAACTCATCAAGGAATATATCGATGGGAAACCCCTGAAAAAACAATTTGTAGCCGCGTATTTAATCGGAATTGCCACGCCTAAAAATACATTCCAACAAATCGAACCATGCAAAAACGCAGACCAAACAGGATGTTTTGTCGCATGGACGACTTTCCAACAAGGATATTTACCTCCTTGGCACCCAGGAAAACCCACTGAATTGGTTTCTACAAATCCTTTGACATGGACACTTGACGAAAACTTCGCGCCGAAAGAGCTTAATGAAGGCGGGGTCTCATACGGTTTTAAATGGGTTAAACACTTTGCTGATGCTCAAAATCATCAGGGGATCCTTTGGATCCATACCCCATATGTTTTTGGAAGGTCTTTTGTTCGAATCAAAAATTGGCATCAAGCCGATATGAATTTATTTTATGCTCCCATCCGAAATAATGCTAAAAATCGCGTTTCGGCTTTTCTAAAAGCAACTCATTAATATGCAAAATACATACCTAATTATCATGGCTGGTGGCATCGGTACACGATTTTGGCCAATCAGTCGGAGCGCAAACCCCAAACAATTTCACGACGTACTTGGGGTAGGTAAAACTATGTTGCAACAAACCGCCGAACGATTTGAAGGTATTATTCCTCAAGAGAATATTTATGTGGTAACCAGTGAAGAATTTGCGGGTATTGTGAAAGAGCAAATGCCCTTCTTAAGCGATGAACAAATCTTACAAGAACCCCAACGAAAAAATACGGCACCTTGTATCGCTTATGCCGCTTACAAAATTGGCAAAAAGAATCCCAATGCCACCCTCATCGTGGCACCTGCTGACCATGTCATCATCAAAGAAATCGCCTTTCAAAACAACATAAGAACAGCGATTGAAACGGCAAAAGATGATGTATTAGTCACCTTAGGCATTCTCCCTACCCGGCCAGATACGGGATATGGCTATATCCAATTCCAACCAGGTGAATCGATGGCAAAAACGGTTAAAACCTTCACTGAAAAACCGCACCTTGAACTTGCCGAAGCATTTCTTGAAAGTGGTGATTACGTTTGGAATGCAGGTTTATTTGTCTTTAAAATCCCCGTATTCAAAAAAGAACTAGAAAAACACCTATCTCGGTTAGCGGAACAATTTGAAGAAGGAGAAGAATTCTATTATACCCCAGATGAACAAGATTTCATCCGAAAAGTCTATGCCGTTTGTAAAAGTATTTCCATCGACAATGGTATTATGGAAAAAGCACAGATTGTCAAAGTCATCCTCGCAGATATTGGTTGGTCTGACCTAGGGACCTGGAAATCGCTTTATGAAATCCATGATAAAGATGCGAACGGGAACGTTATTGATGGAAACGTCATGGTATACGATACGCAAAACTGCATCATCAAAACGCCAAGCGAAAAATTAGTAGTGATTCAAGGCTTACAGAACTTCATTGTTGCCGAGCATGAAAATGCTTTGATGATCTGCCCACAAGATCAAGAACAAGAGGTGAAAAAATTTGTTGAGGCAGCCACGTATTTGAACCCAAAATTCTCTTAAGCATTCGCTAAATCAATCAGCGCTTGAAAATCCGGTATTATCTGGATACTTGCAGGTACCTGACGTTCAGGCTGTAAAATTTGATAGCCTGTCAATAATACTTGAGCATTGGGAAGATCCTTTGCCATCTGAGCCACATAAGCATCGATAAGCTCCACATTGGGCTCTGAAGTAAACACACTGAAAATATAATCCGGCTGGTGAATTTCATAAGCCAACAGCAATTCTTCATAAGGCAAAGATTGCCCCAGATAAACCACAGAATGCTTGCGGGCTCGAAAGACATAATTCGCAAACAACAAGCCTATTTCATGCAATTCCCCTTCCGGCAAATACAATAGAAATTTTTTGGCATCAGGCTTCAAACTCAAATCCTGCGCGTCAATACTAGCAACCAGTTTTTGACGAATCAAATGACTTATAAAATGCTCCTGCGCTGGACCGACAGACCCCGACAACCATAAGGTACCAAGTCGGCGCATAAAAGGGTAAATCACATTTAGCATGTAACTCTCAAAGCCGTGGGCCTGAATCATATTTTTGGTCAACAACTGAAATTTGGCTTCATCCAAATCCATCATCGCCAATGTCAAGGCTTGTATTTGATCCGGGAAATCGAATTGACTTTCCGATAAATGTAAAATATGCGTGGCCATTTCAGCCTCCGACATATTTGCGATGGCTGAAATTTTAAATCCTCCTTTATCTTGAAGTAATGCGATATTTAAGACACGCTTTAATTCTTCGTCCGTATAAGTCCGAATATTTGTTTCCGTCCTTCTTGGTGTCAGAATGCCATAACGCTGTTCCCAAATGCGCAGTGTATGCGCTTTGATTCCGCTTAAATTTTCTAAATCCTTAATTGAATAAATGGCCATTCCACGCATCTGTATACTAGGCTAACGATTCTTAACAGAAAATGTTTAAGAAAAGATTTGTAATAAAATCCAATGACCCAAAAAGAAGCAAAATTGTAAAACCGCGATTAACCTAAATAGACTTGATTTCGTCGATAAACCCGCTGTATTATATACCCAATGGAAAAAGAAACTGGCCAACCACCATGCACCAAAATTTTGAACTGGCACGGAATTTCCCGCCCATTGCCAGAAATCATAATGCATCGCTACGGGCTCAATTAATAAATCCAAGGCTGTCATCAGCCCTGCACCCAAAGCCGCTTGCCCAATTCGCCCAGCAATATTCCATTCCGCTACAACCGCATTCGTCGCGATAACTAAAATGACCCAATTCAATCCAATCGTAACCGGAACTTGCATAACCTGAACACCCAAGGTCTTACCATAGGCATAGGATCCAAATATTTGACCTGTTCTTACGCCTACAACCTCTAGCATCCAACCAGCGAACGCTAAAGCAAATAGCATCACATAGGCGTTCTTATTCGGGTTAGGATAATAAATCACACATATAAATGCTGTAAACCAAAGTGTCAAAGGCACCAAGGATGTAAAAAGAGCAGATGTTTCTGGAATATGCATGCCAAACAATCCAGCTGCATACACCACGATTAAAAAACGTTTTAAAAATTGAGGATTCATATGTTAAATTTTTACCAGCCCACAGGCTTATGCAATTCGATGCCATCTTTCCCCAATAGTTGCATGGGCAATTGGCATTCGATTAATTTTTCTTTTGTAATCAATTGACTTGAACGTGCCTCTTCCTCCAGGGTGTCATTTTCTCGCAACGGAGGGAATAACATCACCACCGATTTGTCTGCAAAACTTTCATTAACCGCCTCAACACATGGCGTAAAGTCGGTATCTCCCGTTACCACAAAAGCCACATCATAAGCATCCAAATGCGCATCCATCAACAAATGGGTTGCTAGATTAACATCGGTCATTTTCTCGGTAGGCGTCACCCATTTGTGATTGCAATGGTAGCACTCAATGGTTTTGTTATGGTAGGAGCCATAGATTAAATCTACCCCTGATAAAGCGAGCGCTTCTAAATAAGTGGCTTGGCGGGCTTCTTTCGCTTCATCATGGGTTAATCGTGAGGTAAAAAACTTCACCGCAACCAATTCCTGATTCGGATCTAAAAAACTTTCCATGAGTTTTTTGACATCCAACCATTTGCAAAATTTCAATCCAGCATCCACCATACCAAAGTATAGGTTAGAGCCATCAATGTAGGCGATTACACGCTGCTTGGATTCGTTCATACCCAAAAATAAAAAAAAGTCCTGGCATTATACCAGGACTTCTCAAATGAAACGGGCGGATGATGGGACTCGAACCCACGACCAAGCGCACCACAAACGCCTACTCTAACCAACTGAGCTACAACCGCCATTTAGGACTGCAAAAATACAGAAAGCTTGCAATATTGCAAACCTTAACACAAAAAAAGCGGGAGATTTTTTCAAATCCCCCACAATAAATTATTTCTGAGCAGCTACGTAACGTGCCTCAGCCTTATTCCAGTCAATCACACTCCAGAATGCATCGATGTAATCTGGGCGCTTGTTTTGGAACTTCAAGTAATAGGCATGCTCCCAAACGTCTAATCCAATTACTGGAAAACCTTTCACATCAGCCACATCCATTAAAGGATTGTCTTGGTTGGGTGTAGAAGAAACAGCAATTGAACCATCTTTTTGAGCAACTAACCAAGCCCAGCCTGATCCGAAACGAGTAAGACCTGCCTTTTTAAATTCTTCTTTAAATGCGTCAAATGATCCAAATTTTGCATCAATCGCCTTTGCCAACGTACCTACTGGAGAACCGCCGCCGTTTGGAGATAAAATATTCCAAAACAAATCGTGGTTATAATGACCGCCGCCATTATTTCTTACAGCTGGAGACAAAGTAGAAATTGTTGAAAACAATTCCTCCAAAGACTTACCTGCCAACGGTGTATCATTTACCGCAGCATTCAAGTTCGTCACATAAGCATTGTGGTGGCGATCATGGTGGATCTCCATCGTTAATGCATCAAAATGTGGTTCCAATGCGTTATTCGCATAAGGTAAGGGTGCTAATTCAAAAGCCATATCTATATAATTAAAATTGTGAATGATAATCCGAATCCATTAAACACGTCAAGCAAACTTTTTGTTCGTTAAACTATCGCTTACGTGAAAAAAACTCTTTCAACAACGCCTCTGATTCCTCCGCTAAAACACCCCCAACAATATCGGTTTTGGGATGTAATACCTTCGGACCCAAGGCGCGAAAACCCCGCTTTTCCTCTGAGGCTCCAAAAACCAATCGGCCCAACTGAGACCAATACAACGCCCCCGCGCACATCAAACAAGGCTCAAGCGTCACATACAAGGTGCAATCTTTTAGGTATTTCCCACCAATCGTCTGTGCAGCTGAAGTAATCGCCAGCATTTCTGCATGCGCAGTCACATCCGTTAGTATCTCCGTTTGATTGAACGCCTTAGCAACGATTTTGCCCTGGCAAACAACCACCGCTCCCACAGGTATTTCGTCTTCCTCCAAAGCTTGCTCGGCTTGTCGGAGTGCTAAACCCATGTAATATGCATCCTCATTCAAGACCATTAGGCAGGCATTTGAATGACACGATTACGTAAATAAAAATCCAATAGCACGATCGCTGCCATGGCTTCAACAATCGGAACCGCACGCGGCACGACACATGGATCATGACGTCCTTTTCCCGAAACCGTAATCTGCTCGCCCTTCTCATTCAAACTCGTTTGATCTTGCATGATCGTGGCAACTGGTTTAAATCCCACACGAAAGTAAATGGGCTCTCCGTTTGAAATACCGCCTTGAATCCCTCCCGAATGATTCGTCAAGGTTTTTAACGTTCCATCCGGACGCTTTTCAAACAAATCATTATGCTGGGACCCACGTAAAGCAACGCCATCAAATCCACTTCCATACTCAAAGCCTTTTACAGCATTAATACTCAACATCGCCTTGCCTAATTCCGCGTGCAACTTATCAAATACCGGCTCACCTAAACCCACGGGACAACCCGTGATGTAAGCTGAAACAACGCCACCAACCGAGTCCCCTTCTTTCCGAATTTCATCAATGTAAGTAAACATCTTTTCTGCGAGAACAGGATCAGGACAACGTACCGCATTCGTTTCGGTCAAACTTAAATCCAATGCCTCAACCGGGGTTTCTAATTTCAGCGTACCTACTTGTGAAACATAAGCTGTAATTTTTACTCCCAATTGATTCAAAACCAATTTGGCTAATGCTCCTGCCGCGACACGGGCAACAGTTTCGCGCGCCGAAGAGCGTCCTCCACCACGGTAATCCCGAAGTCCGTATTTTGCGAAATACGTATAATCAGCATGTGAAGGGCGAAATTGATCCGCGATATGCGAATAATCTTTCGAACGCTGGTCGCCATTCCATACCAACATCGCGATAGGTGTACCTGTAGTCTTTCCTTCAAAAACACCAGAAACCACTTCCACGGAATCCGCCTCTTTACGCTGCGTGGTGATACGTGATTGACCCGGTTTTCTGCGATCAAGTTCCGACTGAATAAATTCCAAATCAAAATTTACGCCCGAAGGACAACCTTGAATAACAACTCCCACCGCCGCACCATGTGATTCGCCGAATGTACTAATTTGAAAAATCTTACCGTATATACTACTCATAATCCTATTTTGAAGCCCTCCAATATAGGAAGACAATGAACCCAAACATGACAATCAACACAAAATTAACCAATTGTCGCCAGTTGACCCAGCGATCCCATCGTACATCTAAACTATCCTGCTTTTCAATCGACTCATAAATCCCGCCCTTTTCAAGCGATGTATCCAATTTTCGATCTCTTGGCTGGCCTTTGACAGTTAAGACTAATTTGGAGCGTAAGGTATCAAAACGAGCCTTATCTACATTAAAATAAACCCAACTGAAATAATTGGCTAATGCAAATTTACCTGCTTGCTCCGGAATAATACGTACCAAGTCAGATTTATTCCCAAACATTTGATCTCGGTAAGGGAAAACGCTTCGTTCGGTAGACAAAAGATTGAAACTCAAGAAATAATCGGACGCGACGGCCTTATTATCCCACAATATACTATTCCCATCTCCAATGACTTTAGAACGATAGGTAACTCGTTCTCCCGTTTGAGCAATCGACTTATCTATTTCCTCCACCAACGTATAGCGACCTACTGGAACTTTACCAGAAAGCACATGCTTAGGCATTGGTTTAGGTTGAATAATGAAGGACGGGGAATTTAAAATTAATGGCGTCTTCTCCTTGGACTTTCCTTTTTGCAATACGCGGAAACGAATAGATGGAATTTGAATTTTATGCGCATCCAAGGGAAAATAGGATGCTTGAAAGAAGCGATATTCCGTATATTTTTTCCCTCGAAAACTTACTTGTAAGACACGCTCTACTTGTAAATTGAAATTCTCTTCCCAACAATTATGCGGCCTAATTTGCTGTATTAAGGCAGGAATTTGAATATCATTTCGATCAAAACTTAATTCCAGCGTATTATTTGAAGGGACATACAATGACATCGTCAACGTAAACGATTGTCCTACAAAAGGATGCGCCACATCAGAGCGTACAAGAAAAAAGGGTTTGTTATTTGCGAGATCGACTGTTGCTGGAACTTGAATTTCATTAGGTAAATCATCCGTCTTTTCTACGCCGGGAACCACTTGAATCACAAAAGGTTCGATCTTAAAAATCTGCTTATTTACCTCCAATTCTAACAAGGGAACGAGTACAGTCCCGCTAGCATTTGGCTGATAATATTGTGTAAATGTCAAGGTCTGCACTACCTGCTCATTTTCGAAATTGGATGCCTTGCTCCTACTCACGCCGAGTTTTCGGAATCCATTAATCTCGGGAAAACGATAATTGGGTAATTGCTCGGATGCAGTAATTGAAAACTGAAGACTGAATTGATCTATGGTGGCAATGGATTTCGGTCCTGTTTGAACAACAATATTTTCCTTGGTCTGACCCAATAATTGTTCCGAGGGCAAGAAAAGCCCAGCGAACAAAATCGTTAAAAAGGATAAAATATACCGCATCCCCGCAATTTACACAATTATCGGTTTTAAGCACAATCACCAAAGTCGCATTCGAAAAGAAATCCCTAAGGCCACATACCAAGCATCACTCGAGCGAAGACTCTTTCCCGCTGACACGTCAGCTTTCACATGATCCGTAACATAATAGGCCAGACCGCCATCAATCCAGGTATCCGTAAATTGAGTCTCCGGAAATCGGCCAAAAACCTCCGCATAAGCATATCCACGTTTACCGATATTCACATTAGGTGCAATTCGATAAATTCCTTCCACAGCTCCATCTGAATAATATTCTGCCCCAAAATTATAGCCTATACCCCAAGGCCCTCCTAAGGAGTTCTGAAAAGTCAAAATGGTTTCCCCAACAGAATGCGGCAATGGATTAAGTTCTGATTGATCTCGGCGATCTTGATTTAAATGGTACTGTACAATGATAGCCGTCCGGGGAAGAGCACCTCGCTCTTTGAACAAATGAGATTTAAACCCAAAAGATTCCGTAAATACGCCTTTACTAGGCTCATGTAATAACGTGTATCGTAATTCGACGAGCGGATGAATCCCTATTTTCAATAAACTCGTGGGTAAAAGGTATTGAATCGATCCAGCATCATTAGCCCGATTAAAACCAATTTCTGCCTGAAAATAACCTTTCTTGACGATGAATGGACATTCCGTTTGATCTGGACGATCTGTCTCAATCCGACCGCTTTGTTGGGCATGCAGCACATACCCCCAAAACAAAAAAATGATAAGTCCGTAACGCATGTTACGAAATTATCACTTTTTAGGCTAATCTAAAATTTATTTTTTGCGCCCAAAAGAAAAGCCAAGCGCTCCATAGATCTCTCCAAACCATATACTTTGTTCAGCATGGTCCCCACTTTGGCCGGTCGTATGCACGTCCCACAAATTCGTATACCCGCCTTTTGCTGTAGCTTCAAAAAACAATAGCTTGGTTAAATTCAAACGCAAACCTGTTTTTAGGGATGCTCCTGCACCAGCTAAATTCCAATAATTATTTCGTCCGAGCGTAAACAATCGTACATCTGAGCGAGGAACAACGAAACCTACACCTACACCTTGCATCCACTCCAATTCCAATTTCCCTATGCCCGGATTCCATAAAGGTGTGTAATGCTCTAATTCTACAGAGGCATAATTAAAGCCATCCGTGTGTTCGTATTGCAAAAAATCCTTCGATGCAATCGTGAAGGGGGTATTGCTATAATTTCCCACATAGGCAGGATTGATCGTAAACGAAGGATTTGAAACTTGGGGCGAAATCATCCCGGTAATGTGCGAAGCTTGATCAGGAACCATGACGTATTTCATATGATCCCAACCTAGGCTGATCGATAAATTGTCTTTAATAAAATAGCCCGCATGCAAGTTAAACTGCGGGATAGAGAACAAGTTCGGATTAAAATAGGTCGTAAAACCATCGAAAGGTGTAGGCGCATCAGCCGCTACGACATTATCCAACGTGAAATCATACCCAGGACCCGTAAAATGAATATCAGAAGTGGGATAATCGGACCGATTATAGCCCCAAAATGCGTAAAATGAACCCTTTCGACCCTCGTGTTGCGCTTGCGCAAAGAATGAAAAACAACTAAAAAGTAATATATAAAACTTAGACATTCGTTGAAGAATTTTGAAAAAGTAAAATTGCAAATATTTTTAGGGATTAAACTGATAAAATGCTGATTTTGGTCAGAATTTTAAAAGCATTTGGAAATATTTCAATAACATTGGCGTAAATTGCATGTCCAATTATTGCCATTAAGTATTGAATACCATTGAAACATAAGCCATCAAGGCCTTGATCAACATGAGAAAAGCAACACCCAAATTTGAATACAAAACCTTCACCTTAGGCGAAGCCTTAACGGAGGAGCAAAAAGAATACTTCCAGAAGTATGGTGTTATTCAATTTAAAAACTTCATCTCAAACGAAACTGCTGAGCTTTTCATCGCTGAGTTAGCTAAAATTGAGGCTAATTGGTTAGCTGAAGGGGTCGAGAAAATCAATGGCATTCCCCTGAAATTCGGAAAAGATCCCGAAGGAAAAGACATGATACAACGCATGTGTTTCACCAATAAATACAGCGACGTTCTAGCAGAATTCCTGAAAGATCCCCGCTTTGAATTGCTCTTAGAATTATTAGGCCCCTATGACGGACGCATCGGTGCGGATGAAAAAGACGGCCTTGTATTTAACCATTATGTAAACCAGCCGAATTCGAAATTCACTCAAATGGGCTGGCATACTGACTCCCCACGCGATTTGTTTTTAGGACAAAAAATCCTTCCTATGTTAAACGTAGGTATTCACTTAGACAAATGCCCTTCTTCAAACGGCGGGTTGCGCGTATTGCCTGGCACACAGAATCAGAGTATTTTGAAATTGTTATTCGGGAAAAAACAATTCATCGATCACCGACCAGACCCGCGCGAAGCAGCATTTGAAATCGACCGCGGTGACTTAACCATCCACGATGGTCGCTTGTGGCATCGTGTCGAGGTATCTCCGAATTTTGGCGAAAAATCGAGACGCCGTGTTATGTATGTGCCCATCATCACGGGTAAATACAAACCCAAATCAGCCAACAGCAAAACACCATTCTACCACCGATTTGCGAAGGTGGTTACGAAATAAAAAAAGGCCATTTGTCAATCGACAGATGGCCTTTTTTTATGCTTGTGATTCCATATAGGATTGTAGAATAATCGTCGCAGATATGCGATCAACCGTTCCCTTTTCTCTTCGATCTTTTTTCGACATACCTCCCGAAATCATGGCTTGCATCGCCATTTGGGAAGTAAATCGTTCGTCATGCTCAATTATGGGCATGGCAGGGAATTTCTTTTTGAAATGCTTAATCAACACCCGAACCCCATGTGTGGAATCCGTATCAGAACTGTCTAAATTCTTAGGCATACCGATGATGACTTTGTCTACCGCTTCTTTCGCAAAATAGGCTTGAAGATAGTCCAGCAACGTGTGTGTAGGCACTGTTTCCAGTCCTGTTGCGATAATCTGCAAGGAATCCGTCACCGCTAAACCCGTACGCTTTAATCCAAAGTCAATGGCTAGCAGTCTTCCCATATTAGTTGATCAATCCCTTGTCACGCATGATTTTATCCATCAACTTGCGATCATTGTCATTATTGAAAATAGCTAATGGCAAATAGATAAACTGATATTTACCCATTTCTAACACATACGCTTCTTTATCCTTATAAGCCGATAAAATCATATCCCACTTAATCATCCCGCCTTCTTTGTCGGAAATTTTCATGAATATCTGCCGACTATCAATTTCGTAACGGTATTTGTCGAACAATTGCTTGTATTGCGCTAATTGCGTAATTCCGGTAAACTGAATTAACCAGAACAAGATATATCCAATCACACCAATCGCTAAAAAGATGTAAATCCAGTAATTCTTGTAGGTACCTGAAATATTAAGAAATACATTAAGCCCCACCAAGGCCAAAGGCAAAAAAGCCCATTTCCATTGATTAGCGAATAACTGACGCATACACATCGCAATGTATTTATTCTTCTCTAAGCCGTATTTCTTCGTTTTTATTGCTAAAGGATTGGAAGGTGCTTGCATTTGGGCACGTTGTTGTGCTCCGTAATTCTTCGCCATAGGTAATTATTTTAAACGCTAAATAAAGGCCAAAGGTACAAAAATTGGATAATTTTGGGTAATTTTAAACGGCTAATTTAGACAATAAGCGAAAGAATATGTCGGCAAAACAAGTTTTAGACGGACCCGCTCTCCTACAAAAAATCAGACGGATTGCTTTTCAAATTTTTGAAAACAACTTTGAAGAACAAGAGATCATCATTGCGGGTATTCATGGGCAAGGTTTTGCCTTAGCCGACATGCTTAGCAAACATTTAGCGGAAATTTCAACGATTCACGCAGTTCCAGTCGAAATTAAACTCAACAAGGAGGTTCCCTACGAAAGTCCGGTTCAGTTTTCTGCCGACATGAAAACATTTGAGCACAAGGTCATTATAGTTGTGGATGACGTTCTCAACACAGGACGGACATTTTCTTACAGCCTTGCACCCTTTTTAACGATTCCCGTTAAAAAACTACAAGTTGCCGTATTAATCGACCGTAATTACCGGAAGTTCCCGATTGCCGCAGATTACAAAGGCTATGAACTTTCAACGACAATCGCTGAGCATGTGGAGGTGATTGTTACCGACGATGTAAAACGCGGCGTGTATTTGAAATAACTAAGATTGCCAAATCTCCCAAGCCTTATCTGCTTGTCCATAGAGCATCTCAATTCCTGTATGGATTCCCCCAGCACCATGTGCTAAACCCTCTTTTAAAAAAGTAGTTTCCAAAGGATTATAGACTATGTCATATAAGTAATGTTGGCTCGTCAATAATTCATAAGGAATAGGCGGACAAGCTGCTTCATTCGGATGCATCCCCAGCGGAGTCGTATTCACAATCAGTCCAATCGATTCCATCAAGGCAGGTAATTCATTATAAGAAATGATACCTTCAGCTGCCTGACGCGATACTTTGATTACAGGTATCCCCAAATCTTCAATCGCAGCAATAACCGCTTTCGCAGCACCACCTTGACCTAAAACCAAAGCCTTACGCGCTTTGAAATCCTCGAAAGCCGACCATACTTCTAACGTACCTTGAAAACCAAAATAGTCGGTATTATATCCACGAGTTCGCCCGTCAGGCAAAATCTTGATCGTATTGACAGCACCAATCCGAGTAGCAGCCGGATCAATTTCATCTAAAAACGGAATGATTTGTTGTTTGTAAGGAATCGTTACATTAAACCCTTTGATCGCAGGAGTTGCTAACAGCACAGGAAATTCATCAATCGACGGAATCTCAAATTGTGTGTAAGCATGTGAATCTTGCAATCCTAATTGCTCAAATTTTTCCGTAAAATAGCGTTTTGAAAAGGAATGCCCTAAGGGGTAACCGATCAATCCAAACAGAGAATTCATCTTATTTCTTTGAAAATTGTTGTTTGAGAACACCGATAATAATGGGCAATACCGAAACCCCGACGATCCCTAAAACGACTTTCTCGAAATTGTCTTTTATCCATGCGTTATCCCCTAAGAAATAACCTGCCAATGTAATACTAAACACCCAAAGACAAGCCCCTACAACGCCAAAGAATAAATAAACAGGGTAAGACATCCGACCGGCACCCGCAACAAATGGAGCAACAGTACGTACGATAGGGATAAATCGAGCTAGAATAACCATTTTAGACCCATATTCCGCATAAAAGGATTCCGTTTTTTCTATGTGCTCCCGCTTTAAAAACAAGATTTTTTCACGGCTCTTAACCCATTCACTGAAGTTCCGACCGATATAATAATTCAATTGATCTCCTAGCAAAGCGGCAATAATCATCAACGGAATAACCGTAGTTAAACTCAACTGACCACTTGCTGCGGCTAATAATCCCACAGAAAACAACAAAGAATCGCCAGGCAATAATGGCATGATGACGAATCCCGTTTCGACAAAAATAATGGCGAATAATAAGGCATAAGTTAAAGAGCCATTGGCCGCGATAAAATCACTTAAAAAAGTCAATGGATCTTTGAGTAGATCAAGAATAAAATGGAGCATCTTTTATTTATCTAGGAAATGATCAAAAGTATCCCCACGTAAACCTAAACGGATTGTTTCTAACGAAATCACCTCGTTTGGCGCGATATTTCCCACATTGACATTGGCACCTACCAACTTCACAAACCAAACTTGTTGGGATTTTTGCGGTGCTTCCCAAATAATTTTCTCCTCAGGAATTTCAGTCAATATCTCTTCAACCAAGCCCTGACGAACCTCTCCAGAAGAACGGAATAAACCCACATTACCTCCCTCACGTGCTTCTCCGATTACTTTCCAAGCGCCAGCTTCAAGCTCCATGCGCATCAATTTAATCCATTTGTACGGAGGAATAATTTTGGCCTCATCTTTTGATCCCACTTCAGATAAAACAGTTACTTGTTGCGATAGCGTACGAATAAACTCACATTTCACATCTGATTCCATCTCCACAGAGCCATCTGAAATCTCCGCATATTCCATGCCGTATTGGTCCAAAACACGACGGTATTCGTCGAATTGGCCACGAATATAAAAAGCTTCAAACAAGGTCCCCCCAAAATAAACAGGAATACCGGCTGATTTATACAAGGCTAATTTTTCTTTTAAATTAGGCGTCACATAGGAAGTCGCCCAACCTAATTTCACGATATCCGTGTAACCTGCCCCCATTTCTAAAAAATCTTCTACTTGACGTAGACTTAATCCTTTATCCATGACCATCGTCAAACCTTTTTGTCTTGGTTTGGTTGTTCTATCAGGTATTTGATTCAAATTGTAATTCATACGTTCAATCTAGCTTGTTATGAAATAAAATTTCAGCGGGTATTATCCTACAAAAATAAGCATAACATCTGACTGAGACAAACACTATGTTCAGCGATTTCGAATCAACAAATCCCAAAATCATCCTATATTTGTTACACTATTTACACACACGATGAAAAAAACAATTGCATTACTAGTCTACTTCGCATTAACAAGCATTTCTCTCTTGGCTGCCAACAATGGTGACGTCATTTTAGGAGAATGGATCTCCGAACCCAAAGACGGGAAAATAGTCATTTTCAAACAAGGTGACCGCTATTATGGGAAAATCACCTGGGGGAAAACACCAGGTAAAAAAGATGCCAATAATCCTGATAGCCGCTTACGAAATCGCGAGTTAGTAGGAACAGTTATCCTCAAAGATTTTGTTTTTAAGGGAGGAAGCTGGGAAAGCGGAACCATTTACGACCCACATTCAGGCAAAACCTATGATTGCATTTTAAAGGTAAAAGACAATAACCAAAAATTAGATATTCGAGGATTTGTAGGTATGGCCATGTTTGGTAGAACCTCCACCTGGTCCCGAAATTAATCTCCATCCGCCTACGTAAATCCATGAAACCTAACGAAAAAATAATTGCCTACCTCAATGCAAATCTCAATAAGAAAATTGCAGATGGCAATCCAAATCCAATTACAACCTGGCTTGACGGGACGCTAATTAAGGCCTCTGCTGGGTCCATCACAGCCGAATTTACGGTTCGTGAAGATCAGTGTAATCACGCCCAAGTCATGCATGGGGGAATCATTACCACCATTTTGGACGAAATCATGGGCATGACCCTGATCACCGTAGAAATTGAGCATTTGTACGTAACCATCAACCTGCATGTTGATTTTCTTTTTGGTGCAAAAGCAGGAGAAAAAGTAACAGCTGTTTCCGAAGTATTTCGTGTAGGAAAAAAGATCGCCAATGTTGAAGCTAAACTTTATAATTCTGAAGGCAAATTACTTGCGAAGAGCACAAGCAATTTAGCTGCAACTTCAATCCCTGTTCAATTTTAAGCCAAAAGCTGATAAACGATAAAGGCTGACAAATACGCCAAAGTCGTCATATATAAAAATTGAATGGCCGGATATTTCCATGATTTCGTCTCGCGATAGGTTGTCGCGAGCGTACTCATGCACTGCATGGCAAAGGCATAAAAAATCAACAAGGAGAATCCCAGCGCTGCATCATAAAGCGGCTTGCCCGTTTCTGGATTAATCTCCGCACGCATCCGATTTTTGATGGTCGCATTTTCATCATCAACTTCTCCGCCTAAACTATAAATCGTTGACATCGTCCCAACAAACACCTCACGTGCAGCAAAGGACGTAATCAAAGCAATACCAATCTTCCAATCGTAGCCCAGCGGCTTAATCACGGGCTCAATAAAGTGTCCAAAATGCCCCGCGTAAGACTGCTCTAATTTCTCTGCAGCAACTTTATTGGCTAGTTCAGCAGCACTTAATGTAGGATTCGCTTGGCGTACTGATTGCTCGACAGTCGACAAACTATCTCCCGGACCATAACTCGCTAATACCCATAAAACAATCGAAATCGCTACGATGATTTTACCAGCCTCAAAAACAAAAGCTTTGACCGAATTGTAAATCGACAAGGCCATATGCTTGAATCGCGGCCCCTTGTACGTAGGCAATTCCATAATGAAATAGCTTTTTTCCTTAACCTGCAAAAGCTGTTTCATGACCCATGCCGACAAAATTGCCATGAAGAAGCCTAATAAATACAAACCAAACAAGGCAAGACCTTGCAGATTAAACATACCAAACAAAGTGCTTTTCTCTGGCACAACCAAGGCAATTAACACCGTGTAAATAGGCAAGCGTGCCGAACAGGACATCAAAGGCGTCACCATAATCGTAATCAAACGGTCTTTCCATGAACCTATCGATCGCGTACTCATGATCGCAGGAACAGCACAGGCAACCCCCGACATCAATGGCACGACTGATTTTCCATTCAAACCAAAGCGGCGCATCAATTTATCCATAATGAACATCACGCGAGACATGTAACCCGTCTCTTCCAACATGGATATAAAGAAAAACAAGAAGGCGATTTGGGGAACAAATATTAATACCCCACCGATACCGGCAATAAGGCCGTCGGTAAGTAAACCTGTCAACGCTGACGCTGGCAATATTTCTTTCAAATAATCATTCAGTTGGGCAACTCCCCCATCAATCGCATCCATTGGATAAGCAGCCCAAGTAAATACGGCCTGAAACATCAAGAACAAAATTCCCAAGAAAATCAAATAGCCTCCCACGGGATGCAAAAAGAACTTGTCCAGTCGGTCAGTCATGGTTTTAACCGGAGGAGCGTCCCATTGCCGGTTCAAATTAATCACACAGCGCTCAACGATTTCAGATAATGCCTCATAACGCTTAACCGTCTCAGAAGTTTTGTATGATTTAGCATCGAAACGATGTTTCTCCTGTAAACGATCGAATCCAATCCGCTGCTCTTCCGAGAACATCTTCATGCGATCATGTTCCATCAACCACAACAAGGACCGATAGGGATCTGCCTCACCATATTGTGCTGTAATGTCGGCTAATAAATCATCCCCCACAGGCAAAGGCAATGCGTCATTGGATGCATAACGATTTTTCAAGGTCTTCTCGACCGCCAAACGCAATCCATTTACTCCGATTCCTTTTTTAGCATTGATTTCTGCTACTTCGATGTTGAGCTCGCGCGCCAACTTGATGGAATTGATGACATAGCCTTGGTTTTCAGCCACATCAACCATATTCAATGCCAAAACGGTTGGGATTCCTAAATCACGAACCTGAGAAAACAATAGTAAATTCCGCTTTAAATTAGAAGCGTCAGCGACCACAATCGCCATGTCGGGATAATCCGCATGAGCAGGATTTCCTAAAATATTAATCACCAATTCCTCATCGATGGATTTGGGATAAATACTATAAATACCCGGTAAATCGAGCACCTCTACCTTCCGATTGGGTTCAAGTTCCCAGATACCCGTCAATTTGTCCATGGTAACCCCAGGAAAATTACCCGTCTTCTGATTCAAGCCCGTAAGGCTATTGAACAGCGACGACTTTCCCGCATTCGGATTCCCGATTAAAGCTATTTTAGGTAGTTTGGACAAAATTTATTTGGTTTTAACTTGAATGGTTGCTGCCTCCTCTTTTCGCATACTCAGCGTATAACCCGAAACTTTGATGGCAATCGGATCACCAAAAGGCGCCTGATGTGTCAACTCGATCACGGTTCCGGGTAAGCAACCCATTTCCAATAATTTCAACGAAAGCAATTCATCTGTAAAACCAATGATCTCCGCCTGCTCGCCCACCTTTAAATCCGCTAAAGTACCCGACATCTAGTTTTACTTATTTAGAATTGTTCAAAATTAGGACAAATGTACTAAGTATTTCCGACCTAAAAAATGATAAGTTACAGTTTTGGCTTAAATGATTTGAAATCGTTAAAATACTGAGCAGAATATACTTTAAAGCAAATTTTCTATTGTAAATTGCATGTCCTTTATGGAAATCGAGGCATGATCCTGAATGAAATACACGTGTTGGTTAAAAAGGAGCTACATCTTGAGTGGAGGCAGCGTTATGCGCTGCACGGATTACTCTTGTATCTAGCCTCGACCATCTTCGTTTGCTACCTTTCATTTAAAGCCAAACAACAAGCAATTAATCCAATTACTTGGAACACCTTGTTCTGGATTATCATGTTGTTTATTGCCATCAACGCGATCGGAAAAAGCTTCACACAGGAATCTACGAATCGGAACTTGTTTTACTATACGCTCGTCAGTCCCGAAGCGATTATCTATTCGAAAATCATCTATAATTCGTTGGTCATGATTGGAATCTCCTTCGTGGGCTTCTTTTTTTACTCTTGGGTGATGGGAAATCCCGTGGGAAATATTCCCTTGTACCTCGTGGCCATTGTGCTGGGAGGCATCGGATTTGCTTCGACTTTATCCTTAATGGCCGGCATAGCTGCGCAAGGAGAAAACTCTGCCACACTCATGGCCGTGTTAAGTTTTCCGATCATCATTCCTTTGTTATTATTGATATTAAAATTGGCCAAAAGCGCCATGGACGGCATATCCATTCAGGAAAACTGGGATGAAATTGCCATTTTGAGTTCGCTTGATACCATCGTCATTGTCTTATCTGGAATTCTATTCCCGTTTATATGGAAACATTAAAAAAGCACTATGGCAAAATCCTCTGCATGATTTTGCTTTACTACACGGTATATGCAGGGTTTGAAGGGAAAGTTCCTCGGCAAGCTATCTTGAACGAAACCGTTCGAAACTTGTATTTCCATGTAACCATGTGGTTTAGCATGATTTTCCTTTTAGGAACATCTGTATATCATTCCATCAAATACCTTCGGACAGGAGATGTGCAAGCGGATTTAAAATCCTATGCCTATGTTGAAACAGGCTTGGTATTTGCCTTGATGGGCTTGGCAACGGGCAGCTTTTGGGCCAAATTCACTTGGGGAGACTGGTGGACAAATGACCCCAAATTGAATTCCGTTGCAGTAGGACTATTGATATACCTAGCCTATCTGTTAGTCCGCTCTTCACTTCCCGAAGAACAACAAAAAGCCCGCGTATCCTCCGTTTACAACATTTTTGCCTTTGTGGTGTTTATGGTTTTAATCTGGATTCTACCACGCATGACCGACTCCTTACACCCCGGAAATGGTGGAAACCCAGGATTTAACTCGATGGACCTAGACAACCGCATGCGCATGGTGTTCTACCCTGCTATCATCGGATGGACATTATTAGGCTTTTGGATTGCAGGATTACGCATTCGAATCAAACAATTGGACCAACAAATCGAAGAAAATAACTAACATGAAAAAATACATTTTCAGCTTCATCATGGCGCTTATTTCCTTTGCAGGACAAGCTCAAGCACCGGTAGAAATGGCCGATCAATTTCGTGCCGATGGTAAAATCTATGTCGTAATCGCCATCGTAGCAATCATTTTGAGCGGCATATTCATCTACCTATTCCGTTTAGATCGCAAAATCACCGATTTAGAAAAACGCATCAAATGAAAAAGACACACATCGTCGGACTTATATTAATCGCCATTGCCATCGGAATCATCTTGATTACGACCGGCGACGCAAGTACCTATGTGGGTTTTGATGAGGCAGAACGCATCAGCCAACAAGATCCTAGCCAAAAGGTACATGTGGTGGGAAAATTAAAAAAAGATGCCGCGGGAAAAATTGTTGGGATGATTTTCAATCCAGCTTTGGATGCCAACCGACTAGAATTCATTGTTGAGGATAGCCTAGGTCGTGAGAACCAAGTGGTTTACGCAGCACCCAAACCGCAAGATTTCGAAAAATCGGAAAAGATTGTTTTAGTTGGCAGCATGAAGCCCGACAAGATTTTCTATTGCGATAAAATATTGCTTAAATGTCCTTCTAAATACCAAGAGGGGAAAATATCTGCCGACTCTAGCGCTTCCTTTGAAGCCAAAAAATAAATATGATACACGAAACCATTGGACAAGTCGGGCATGCGCTCATCATTGTTTCCTTCGTAACCGCCTTATTGGCAACTTATGCCTATTTCCGTTCTAGCCAAGAAGCTTCTTTGGCCAACGATTGGCGGCAAACAGCTCGCACGCTATTCATTGTACATTTAGCTGCTGTCATCGCGGTTGCGACGACCTTGTATATTATCATTTACAACCACTATTTCGAATACCATTATGCATTTTCACATGCGTCGAAGGCCTTACCGATCGCTTATATCGTTTCCTGTTTTTGGGAAGGACAAGAGGGCTCATTTTTGCTTTGGATATTCTGGCAAGCCTTATTAGGCGTTTTACTCATGTTCCGCAATCCCAAATGGGAAAGCCCAGTCATGACGGTTTTTGCCCTCGTACAAACTTTCTTGACATCCATGATTTTAGGTGTCATTATTCCGGGTATTGAATTAAAGATTGGCTCTTCGCCTTTCTTATTGCTGCGAGAAGCCCAACCTGATTTGCCGGTTTGGAGCATGCAGCCCAACTTCATTCCAGCGGATGGCCGGGGATTAAATCCATTATTGCAGAATTACTGGATGGTTATTCACCCGCCTACCCTATTCTTAGGATTTGCCTTAACCTTAGTCCCTTTTGCCTTTTTAATTGCAGGTCTGTGGAAAAAACAATTAACGGAATGGATAACTCCTGCCTTACCTTGGTCACTCTTTGGGGGTGGCGTATTGGGCGTAGGCATCATGATGGGTGCATATTGGGCGTATGAAACATTGAATTTCGGCGGGTACTGGAATTGGGATCCGGTGGAAAATGCATCTTTTGTACCTTGGTTGGTTTGGATCGGTGCTATCCACACGATGATTGCCTACCGTAATTCAAGTTCTGCGTTAAAAACGTCGATTATCTTAGTGATTACCACCTTTATTTTGGTGCTTTACTCGACCTTCCTGAACCGGTCGGGGATCTTAGGAAACGCGTCGGTACACTCCTTCACCGACTTAGGTCTATCTGGCCAGCTATTGCTTTACATGGGAACATTCCTAGTGGGCGCAATCGCATTAGCTTGGTATCGCTGGAAAGACTTACCTACAGATGAGAAAGAATTAGGAATCTATTCGCGTGAGTTTTGGATTTTCGTAGGAGCTTCGGTCTTGGGACTTTCGGCTTTCCAATTGACATTTACGACTTCGATACCTGTTTACAATAAAATTGCGGAGGCCTTTGGCTTGGTTTCGAACCTTGCATTGCCAGCAGACCAGGTTGAACATTACAGCAAAATTCAGATTTGGATATTTATCGGAGTGGCCATCCTAAGTGCTATAGGTCAATTCGTTTGGTGGGGAAAAATTAAAGACAAAAACCAATGGAAAGCCCTTTGGAATTCGGTGCTCGTTTCAACTTTATTAACCGTCTTATTTGTTAATCTGGGTAAAATATACACCCTATCGTACATCGTATTATTGTGGTCGAGCTTGTTTTCGGTTTACGCAAACGCGAGTATTTTATGGTTTTTGGCACGTCAAAAAGTTTCCATCGCAGGGGGCGCACTGTCACACGTAGGATTAGCGGTCATGTTGATCGGTATTTTATTTTCATCCGGCTATTCCAAAGTTGTATCACTGAACCGATCAGGCTTTGCGATTTCCAATAAGGTAGAACAATTTACCAAAGACGATAATAAGGAAAACAAAGAGAATCTCCCATTATGGCTCGGACAAGGCGCCCAAATGCAAGATTACCTGGTAACTTATAAAGGCCGTAAAATTGCCTTGCGTGGCAAACCGGGCTATTACAATAAGAAAGATTTCGAAATCATTGAAGGCGATTTTCACGCTGTTGCCTTAAGAGACGTAGCCGTAAACGGCGAATCTATTGCGAAAAAGGGCGATACGGTCACCGTAGAACCAGAGAATAACTATTACGAATTGGAATTCAAAAACGCGGAAGGAAAAGCCGTATCCTTGTTTCCACGCTGGCAAGTGAATCCCAAGATGGGGACTGCTATTTCGCCCGACATCAAGCATGCCTTTAGCCACGACATTTACACCTATGTTTCCTTAGACCCCCGCTTAGCAGCAGAAGCTGGTGAAGAAAAACAGTGGAGTCAAACGGTGAACTCTACGGTTATGGTTGGCGATACCTTATTTTTGAATGACTTCGTCGCGGTGCTTAAAGAAGTAAGTCGAATTACAAAATTAGAAGGTTTTGAACTGGGTGCTAATGATGCTGCGGTGCAAGCCAACTTCCTTGTACTTGGAAAAAATGATCAAAAATTCGAATTGAAACCCACGTTCATCATCAAAGATGGTATGGTAGCGATGCCTGCTTATGAAAGTGAGGAAACGGGAATCAAGATTAAATTCACAACGATTAATCCGAAAACACAACAATTTAGTTTTGCGGTGAATACAACCCAACAAGATTTGATCATCATCAAGGCCCTCGAAAAACCTTACATAAATTTGGTTTGGATTGGATCAATCATGATCTTTATTGGTCTTTTCATCGCAACCTTCCGTCGAACCGAAAAACCGATTGCCTCATGAGCCGTAAGGAAAAACTAAGTTTATTTATTGCCGTTGGTTTCCTATTAATTTGGATATTGGATTTAAATTCGCCTACTCCAAAGGAAATCCAAGGACTATTTTGGCAAGAAATCGGCTATCATTATAGCTGGCTCATGTTTGCCGTGGGATGTCTTTTTTACTATCAATTCGCGCGCAACGAGCGAATATCGAAAGAAGACAAGAACAAAAAGAATTAATATGCCCGACCCCGAATATACCATACAGAGTGCCCAAATCATCGGAATCATTACTTCCATGGTTTTTTCTGCCTTCTTTTCTGGCGTGGAAATGGCATTCGTTTCTTCCAACAAATTATACTTCGAATTAAAGGCGAAACAAGATATTTTGAGTGCGAAAATCATCTCGCATTTCAACAAAACGCCTTCTCGGTTCATTGGTACCATGTTAATTGGCAACACATTATCGCTTGTTGCTTATGGTATCTTCATGGAAGAGTATTTGCATCATCTGATTCTTGCGAACATTCCCCTGATTCAAAATGAATTGTTTGCCCGTTTACTGGCATCTGTTCTTGCGACCATATTAATTCTAACAACCTCCGAGTTTACGCCGAAAAGCATCTTCTTAATTAATCCTGATGCCATTTTGGAATTCTTAGCCATCCCGATTTGGATCATTCATACGCTAATGTTCCCCTTGGTTTGGTTAACGGTGGGATTATCCAAATGGTTTATTACCAAAGTACTGCGTTTAACCTATTCCGAGGAAAAGCCAGCTTTCGGATTAACCGATTTAAACCATTACCTCCAAAATTTAAATCGCAAGGTTTCGACTGAAGAGGAAAATGAAGTAGACACGAAAATCTTCCACAATGCCCTGGAGTTTAAACAGGTCAAAGTACGCGACTGCATGATTCCTCGTACGGAAATTACAGCGGTCGAACTAGAAGAGGGCATCGAAGGATTGACCAAAACATTCATTGAAAGTGGGCACTCGAAAGTGTTGGTTTACAAGGAAACCTTGGAAGAGGTTATTGGCTATTGCCACTCCTTGGCCCTCTTTAAAAAACCGAAGGATTTACAATCTATCTTAACCCCTATCCCGATTGTTCCTGAGGCGATGCCAGCGAATGATTTGATGATTAAATTCTCCAAAGAACGTAAATCCTTGGCGATCGTCGTGGATGAGTTTGGAAGTACGTCGGGATTAGTTAGTATGGAGGACGTCATGGAACAAATCTTTGGCGAAATTCAAGACGAATATGATGATTCCGAAGATTGGATTGAAAAACAATTGGATGAGAACACATACGTTTTGTCCGGTCGGCATGAGATCGATTACCTGAACGAAAAATACGAATGGAACCTGCCTGAGGGGGATTACGAGACCTTAGGAGGCATGTTGATTAGCCTCTACGAAGACATTCCTGAAGCGAATGAAACGATCATTTTAAGTCCATTTCAATTCCAAATTTTGACGGTAACCGATGCGCGAATCGATACGGTTAAGGTAATCATTACTGGAAAAATCACACAGAAGGAGGAGATTAAAGGGAAGCATTAATGACACGCTGAAGTGTTTGACACTTCATTTGTGTTTCTTGCCATTCTTTTTCAGGATCTGAGTCCTCCGTAATTCCACAGCCAGCAAAGTAACAAGCCTGATTATCCGAAATTTGTACCGTACGCAAATTCACAAACAAATGCGTTTCTGAAGCCAAATTAATCGGCCCCAAATATCCGCTATACAAGGAACGATCATGTTTTTCGGTCTGCAGAATCCAGTCCAATGCGGCCTCTTTTGGCGTACCGCATACAGCTGAGGTTGGATGCAATAAACCCAACATTTGAGTGATCAAACCCGGATAGGCATGCTCTCGCGTATTTACAGCATATTCCGTTTTTAAGTGCATCAAATTGCCAGCCAACACTGTTTTAGGACCATTTTCGATGTATTCACGCAAACGAATCTTCTTAAAACACTCGATGATATAGCGACTCACATAGGCCTGCTCCTCGATTTCTTTTTGAGACCAGCGCGCTTCTGACGGTGCTAGCTTATTTCCATTTGCATCTAATCCCGACTGCGTACCTGCCAACGATATGGTTCGAAAAATTCCTGCTGAATCTTGCGAAACCAAGGTTTCTGGCGTCGCGCAGAGCCAAATATTTTTCAATTCAGGTAGGTAAATTGCCGACACAAATGCACTTGGATATTCTTGGCAAAGTCGCTCAAATGCATCGCAAAGGTCAAAATCCGCTTGTAATCCTTGTACATCGATACGGGACAAAACAACCTTCTGAAATTGACCCTTTTTTATCTGTTCTACAGAATCAGCGACCTGAGCCTTGAATGAATCCTTCAGTAAAATATCTTCATCAATTTGAGCAGACGAAGGCTGAAAAATTACGGGATTTGACGCTGATTTATAAGCCAATGAACTCGCTTGCAAAAAATAAGGCTGCCCTACAAAAGGAGCCACCAAGAATCCCGAACCTAACTGTTCTAATTGGGCTGCATCCACTCGAGCACCTCCCGTATAGTCTTGCAATAAAACTTGTTGGCTTTGATTTGGAAGACGCCACATCGCTAGCGCAATTCCTTCAGCAGGAGCCTGCGCCCAAATCTCTTTCCAATCTGCCTGTGATTCTAACATTAATCGACTTTCAAGATAGCTACCGTTAAACGACTTGCACAGATTAATTGTTCAGCCTCATCGTAAATTTTAATCTCATACACATGTAAGGTTTTTCCAATGCGTAAGGGCGTGCAAGTTCCATAGACATAGCCACTACGTGCCGACTTCAGATGATTGGCATTAATTTCTACACCAACTCCTTTATATTGATTCATGTCGGGAACTGCTAATAAAGCAGCAATACTTCCGATTGACTCAGCGAGGACAACTGAAGCTCCACCATGCAACAACCCAAAGGGCTGTTTGGTGCGATGATCCACGGGCATTTTGGCCTTAAGAAACTCCGGCGTGATTTCCGTAAACTCAATTCCCAAATGCTCAATCATGTTGCCGCGGCTCCATGCGTTGATCTCGTCGATGCTGATGGAAGTATTAAACATATAATTCGTATTTTAGTGGCGTAAAATTCGCAATTATTTGGCGAAATCAATCTCAATTCAATCAATTAATATGCATAGCATCAAAGACATTTACCTGATTCGCCATGGGGAAACCGACTACAACCGCATGGGGGTGGTTCAAGGAAGTGGAATAGATGCCGATTTGAATGCATTAGGCCAGCAACAAGCACAGGCATTTTTTGAACATTATCAGAGTTTACCTCTTGACAAAATATACACTTCGGCTTTAAAGCGTACTCATCAATCTGTACATGGTTTTATTGCGAAAGGATTGCCTTGGGAGCAACATGCAGGTCTGAATGAAATTTCCTGGGGAATTCGCGAAGGTCGCACACCGAACAATGACGATGACCAATATTATCGCAACCTCGTTCGCACATGGCGAGAGGGTCATGTGGATGTTCCTTCTGAAGAAGGGGAAAGTCCCATCGATGTGCTTGAAAAGCAAAAACCCGTCGTGGAATTAATCTTATCCAGACCCGAAGAACGCCATATTTTAATTGCCATGCACGGTCGGGCGATGCGCGTATTGCTTACCCACTTATTCGAAAAACCACTACATGACATGGACACCTTTGGCCATCAAAACCTGTGTCTATACCACTTGCAATACGATTACCAAACTCAGAAATTCAACGTCATCAAAGCGAATCATACAGCCCATTTAGCAGGCTTACCAGACTCCATGTAATCCATGAAAAGAAAGCGTCTGTATTGGCTATTACAATGTTTCGGCTGGTTTGCCTGGGCGCTGAACGAGGCATTGCTTTATACCAATCAGTATGGGTGGAAATGGGCTTGGGTATTTTCCTCGTTAGCCAATATCGCTTTAGCCATTTTTATTACCCATCAATATCGACGCATCACCAAACGGTTCCGCTGGCAGGATAAGAATTTGTGGCAGATGCTCCAACTTAATTTTCTGGCCCTCGTTTTGATGGCGCTGCTATTAATGGCGCTCAATATTCCATTAGACTATATTTTCCTACAAGAAAATTACGAAGTCAGTTTGAGCCCATTTATTTTGATTCAAATCTTTTTCAATTTTATCAAACCACTTGCGATTTGGGCACTGATCTATTTCTTCTTCCAATATTCGAATAAGCGCTTGGAAATGGAGCGGGAGAATGACCAACTGGAGCGTGCTATTTTGGAAACAGAGGGAAAAGTTTTGCGCGCCCAGATGAACCCCCATTTTGTTTTTAATGCCTTAAATAGTGTTCGCGCGTTGATCACCGAAGACCCACAAAAGGCAAAAAAAGGCATCAACCAATTATCAAAATTATTGCGAAGTTCTTTGTTGACCGAACGCAAAAAAACAATATCCTTGGCGGAGGAGCTAGAAACGATCACGGATTATTTATCCTTGGAAAAAATCCGTTACGAAGACCGCTTGGAGTGGAAAATAAGCATCGATCCCGCATGTGCGAAAGCGCAAATACCGCCCATGCTGCTACAGACCCTCGTGGAAAATGGAATCAAGCATGGTATTTCTCGATCCATGAAAGGTGGATTGATTGAATTATCAGCCCAAAGAACAGAAGACCTCATTCAAATTTTTGTCATCAACCCAGGACATCTCAAACCGAGCAAAGAAACAAGCGAGGGAGTTGGCCTGATCAATTCGCAAAATCGGCTACACTTATTATACGGCAAAACCGCTCAAATCGAACTTCAACCACTAAACAAAAATCAAGTATGTGCAATTGTGACATTGCCTTATCTTGAAGAAATTTAATACATATGAAAGCAATCATCGTAGACGACGAGCGTTTAGCGCGTAATGAACTGAAACGCTTATTGGAAAACTTTCCACACATTGAAGTCATCGCGGAGGCGGCAAATACCGACGAAGCTTCGGCTTTATTGGAAACGATGCAGCCTGATGTATTATTCCTCGACATTCAAATGCCCGGGAAAACAGGTTTTGAATGGTTGGAAAGTTGGGAAGGTTACCTGCCCGAAGTTATTTTCACAACGGCCTTTGATGAGTATGCGTTAAAAGCATTTGAGGTGAATGCGCTCGATTATGTATTAAAACCCATTGAACTTGCACGCTTAAGTGAAAGCATTCAGAAACTTGATAAGCGACAGATTCAACAAACTCGGACAATTGCATCACCCAATCATGTCTTGGGTGCCCAAGATCAAATATTCGTAAAAGACGGTGAACGTTGCTGGTTTGTTCGATTAGATCGTGTGCGTTTATGCGAATCCATGGGTAACTACGTCCGTTTATTTTTTGATGACCAAAAACCTTTGGTGCTAAAATCTTTAAATGCACTCGAGGAGCGTTTGGACCCTAAAGTATTCTTCCGAGCAAATCGCAAGCACATCATCAATTTGAACTACATTGATAAAATCGAACCGTGGTTTTCAGGAGGCCTACAAGTGACCTTGTCAGGGAAAGGAGAAAAAATAGAAATATCAAGACGCCAGTCGATCCGTTTTAAAGAATTACTCTCCCTTTGATCTTTTGGGCGCTTCCCCGAGTAGAAATCCATAAGGTGCTAAAGCGGGCACGTGGTCAAATATAACCTTGAGAATTGCAGTTAACGGTAAAGCCAAAATCAACCCTGGAATTCCCCAAATCATTTCGCCAGCTAATAAGGCTAACATGGCTACCATAGGATTGATGCTGACCTTGGATCCAATCACCAGCGGTGTAATGAAATTTGCTTCTACAAATTGAACGGCCGCCACCCATGCAATGACACCCAGCGCATAATTTGGCCCCAAACTTGCCAAAGTTAGGATAATCGGCAAGGCTGCACCTATCCAGATACCGATGTATGGAATCAACAACAAAATACCTGTTAAACAGCCAAAAAACATAAAATAATCTACACCTATCCACCAAAATCCCGCCACACAAAGCAAAGAGACAATCAGCATAACGGCTAACAAACCCACCAGATAACTTTGCACAACACTTCCCGTTTTTTGCATGATGCCATGCAAAACAGTTCGATCCGTTGTGGGAAATACGCGAGCTAAAAAATCAGCAAAAAACTGACGGTAATAGAGAAAGAAAAAGACAAAAATAGGAACAATAATCAGCGTTGTAATGCCGTGAATCACAGTCCCAAAGGTCGTTGTGATGATATCACCTGAGTTCTTTAATAGATTAATGGTCTGATTACTCACCTCCACCATTTGTTTTTTGCGAGAGATGTTTAGGTTATGTGACAAGAAACTTTGTAGCCCCGCAACCCATTTTTCTGCCTTTCGTATGAACATAGGCCAATCACTTGCAAACTCGGCAATTTGACCCACAAGCAATAAAAGAAGTAAGCCAATAAAGGCAAACATAATTAAGATACACAGGGAAATAGCTAAAGAGCGCGCAATGCCTTTTGTTTCTAACCAGCTACAAACCGGCAAGACTAGCATCGCTAAAATCATGGAGAATGAGAGAAGAATCAACAGATCTTGCAATAGATACAAGCCCAAAACAACGAGGGCAATGCTGATTAACACAGCGGCTAAACGAACGGGATATGCAGTATCTTTCGACATAATTCAATTAAATGTATTTCAAATTACGTAAAATTTAACAATTTAGTAACTTAGGCCTGTCTATCTTTGCGACATCATTTAACATCCAACGCGCTAAAACCATGAGTAAAACGCTAAATCAAGCGAAAATTTTATTGGTCGACGACGATCCGGATATCCTTGAGCTGTTGGAATACAATCTAGCGAAAGAAAATTACCAATTAACAAAGGCCTATGATGGCAAAGAAGCCCTAGAAATCGCACAGGTTTTCAAACCCGCACTGATCATCATGGACGTCATGATGCCCGTGATGGATGGAATCGAGACAGCTCGCAAAATGAAATTAATGCCCGAGTTGAAAAACACAATAATTTTGTTTTTAACCGCCCGCAGTGAGGAATTCACAGAAGTAGCCGCTTTCGATGCAGGAGCACACGATTACATCATCAAACCGATCAAACCGCGTGCATTAGTCAGTCGTATCAATGCCTTACTAAAGCGCGAAACAACCGAGGAAACACAAGATATCATTGAAATAGGCGGCTTAGTAATTAACCGCACCCAATATGCTGCGACATTTGAAGGTCGCGCGTTGATACTTCCCAAAAAAGAATTTGAACTACTCTCTTATTTAGCTAAAAACCCGAATAAAGTCTTCAATCGGGATGAATTATTAGAAAAAGTCTGGGGTGCTGACGTATATGTTGTTGAACGTACCGTTGATGTACACATCCGTAAATTGCGCGAAAAAATCCCGGAACATTACATCAAAACCTTGAAGGGAGTCGGGTATTTATTCTCGATTGAGAAGGCCTAAATTTCGTCATTCATCTTCCACGGAAAGTTGTACCATAGGTGCAATTCCTTGATCCTTAAAGTACTGGTAAACCGGAATCCAGTTTACAGAATCTGAAGACCTTGTATAAAAATTAGGTAGATTCTTATATACTCCCATACCTACGCGAGAAACTGCCGGACCTGATAGCTTAGTTTGTGGCATAAAATATAATACCACGGTCAATCCACCAGCAGGTATATTTATATTTTCTGAACCTAATTGATAGTCTTGCCATCCTGATTTTTGTCTCATCATTATCAATTCCCTAGTCTTGATCAACTGCTCAGGTAGCCGATTCTTACCAACAGTATAAAAAGCTAATCGGAAAACATAATTTGCCGGATAATTATCGGTAAAGCAAATAGATATCCGACTTATTTTTTTGAAAAACAATTCCTTCTGATTAAAGACAACTGCCAATTGAGACGGCTCAATAAGTCGTAATCCATTGAAATTCTTTCTTTTAGGCTTATCAGTCACATAACTACCCGAAGTTTTTTCAAATACCTGAACTTCATCTAATACGACATTTCTCAAACTGTCAACTTTCCCTTGAAGAAGTAAAGGGGTGATAGTTAATAGAAAAATGAATAATCGATTAATTAAAATTAGCCTGCGCATGGTCGTACTACTTGAATTATGGCAAAATCACCAACTTTGAATCCAAATATATATTCTTGGACCTTATAATAATATACACAATTTGATAAATCAGGTAAATGACTGTGGCTAACTTCTTGTGAGCCGCCACTTAAAGCGCAATCGGCAATACTTGATCCCCAAAAACGCCATGAAGGTTCAGTGCATATATTTTCTTCATATCCCCATAGAAACAAGGGCAAAAACATGAAAAGAATTAAAAAACTTAATTTAATGACAAATAATCGATGGTTGGTTTTCATATAATTAGATTTATTAGTGGTTAACAATAGTAAGAAATATTTATAGAAATGGATTAAGAAAAACTGATAATCTGCTTTCGTTTCATCCAATATTATAAATTATACTTTATATGTAAGAAGCATTTTTTCCGCATCCCAACACTTATTAGTAAATTGCGCCTTCATGACTAGTTGGCGAATCCTTTTCTGTTTATTGTTTAGTTTCACCTTGCTCGCGCAATATCCCAAACGCGAACTTCGCGGCGTATGGATTGCCACCGTTCAAAACATCGATTGGCCTAGTCCCCGGAATTATAATGCCATTAAACAGCAAGAAGAATTTCTTGATATCCTGAATTCACATCAGCAAACTGGCATTAATGCGCTTTTTGTCCAAGTTCGTACCGCAGCTGATGCGCTCTATGCCAAAAGTGACGAGCCCTGGTCGAGCTATTTATCCGGCCTACAAGGACAAGCTCCCAAGCCAAATTACGACCCTTTGGCATTTATGATTCAGGAATCTCATGCGCGCGGCATCGAATTTCATGCTTGGTTGAACATGAACCGAGCAAGCATGTCTACCAAGAATTTGTTGGCTGCGAATCACATCGTCAGACAACATCCCGAATGGATGGTTATTTATAACAACCAGCATTTATTCAATTTCGGAATTCCCGCAGTACGCCATTACATTACGCAAGTGGTCAAAAACATGGTGCAAGAATACGATGTGGATGGCATACATTTCGATGACTATTTCTACCCTTATCCAATCAAAGGAGCTCATTTCAATGATGATGAGGCTTATATACAATACAAATTGCCGAATGAAAGTTTAGCCGACTGGCGCCGTCGGAATATTAATTTATTGATTGAAGAGATTGCCAAGACCATAAAATCAGTAAACCCACGGGTAAAATTTGGCATTAGCCCATTTGGCATTTGGCGACATAAAAGTTCAGATCCGGAATATGGTTCGCCAACGAGTCGGGGATTGCAATCCTACGATGACCTGTTTGCCGACACAGAAAAATGGACTAAATCGGGTTGGTTGGATTATTTAGCGCCTCAATTATATTGGGGCACGACGCATCGGGTGGCCACATTTGGGCCCTTAGCGAAATGGTGGAGTGAGCATGGTTATGGGAAACCCGTGTACATTGGACACGCCGCATACCACCTCAATGACCAGTGGAATGCAGCCGAATTATCGAAACAATTAACACAAGCGCGCAGTTTAGATCAGGTGAAAGGGTCTATCTTTTTTAGTTCGAGTCAATTAACGAATAATGCCAAAGGTTGGCGTGACACGTTACGGAACTCACATTTCAAACACATGGCATTAGTTCCTCCGATGCCCTGGATTGATAGCATTCCTCCCACCGCACCGCATAAAGTTTCTTTATCGAAGCAATCGGGAAAATGGACGATGCGCTGGCAAGCAGGCGAACCTAGTCTTGACAAAGACCCAGCCGCCTATTATGTCGTTTATCGGATTCATCGGACTGAGGGAATTCGTGGCATTCAAAACGCAGCAAACATTATTTACAAAGGACAAAAAACAGAATATTTGATTGACCCATCTGAAATGCAATCCGGCCACGGATTTGTTGTAACGGCATTTGATCGCTTACACAACGAATCACCTGCTGGGACAATTCAATGGATCGTTCCTAATTCCAATTAATATGAGCTTACGATTTTTACATTTAACTGTCAAAGACATCACGGAGGAAACACCGGATACGAAAACCATTCATTTTTGGCATCCCATCCACGACACCTTGCATTATTTGGCAGGCCAATTTTTAACGGTCATTCCCAACATCGCTGGCGAAAAACCGCGCAGAAGTTATTCGCTTTCTTCTTCTCCAGCAACGGATATGTCACCTGCAATTACCGTAAAACGCATTTCAGGAGGATTGGTTTCTAATTTTCTATGCGACAATGTGAAGGTCGGAGATAGTCTCGAAGTGATCGAACCCATGGGGAATTTTGTGATTGAGCCAGATGCGGATGCCGCCAAAAACTATGTGTTTGTAGGGGCTGGATCAGGGGTTACGCCGCTGATGTCCATGATCAAAACGCTTTTGCACAAAGAACCTAAATCAAAAATTCACTTGATTTATGGATCGCGCCATGAAGATCAAATCATCTTTAAAAAACAATTGGATGTTTTAGAGAATGATTATGCTGACCGATTTACGGTTTTACATGTGATCAGCCAACCAGCAGCCAATTGGCCCGGGTTAAAAGGGCGAATTAATCAGGCCTCTACGGTATATTATTTGAAACAAGAATTAGGCATTGACATCGCCAAGGCACATTATTATTTGTGCGGACCGCTTGATATGATGGAAGAAGTACAAAAAGCCTTGGGGATTTTCGAAGTGCCAAGTAGCCAAATTCATAAAGAGCTATTCAATACCGCACCTTCGGTGGAAACTGCGGCGTCCGACAACGATGTGGCTCGTGAAATCACGTTGATCTACGAAGGCAAAGAACATCAGGTGACGGTTCAGCCACATGAAACGATTTTAGAAGCAGCACTTGAGGCAGATTTAGACATTCCGTATTCATGCCAAGCGGGGATGTGCACGGCTTGCATGGGTCTATGTAAATCAGGTAACGTCGTAATGGATGAAGAAGATGGTTTGACTGCTGGAGAAATTGCTAAAGGTTATGTGCTGACTTGTGTCGCACATCCAAAAAGCGATGGAGTGGTGATTGACCTCGATTAATTTATCAGTTTTCAGGGGCGCAAGCCCCTTTTTTCTTACTACCTTTGGCAAACCTTGGAGGATTGCCAAAGGTAAGTGATGATACCCAAAGGTAAGGTGGAATTAAAAATCCCGGGGATCCCAAGCCACCCGCGTATTATCATACAAAACAGCCAACCGAGCCATATCTTCGGCATCCAAAGCAAAATCAAAGACTTCCGCATTTTCAATCATCCGCTCCGGATTGATCGACTTGGGTATCGTGACGGCACCTTGTTCAATGACCCAACGAATCAAAATTTGATAGGTTGATTTTGACCATTTTCGTGCAATGCCAACCAAAACCGGATGTTCTTTTTTCAATCCACGAACCACCGGCGCATAGCCCTCCACTTGAATATTATTTTGCTTGCAAAAAGCGAGCTCCTCCGGCAAATAACAGAACGGACTAAGCTCAATCTGATTCACCGCCGGACAAACATGCGCATAAACAAATAATTCCTCTAAATGCTTTTGGTAATAATTCGACACTCCGATGGAATGTACAACGCCTTGTTCATGTAGCGATTCCAGAGCCTTCCACGTTTCTTTGCGATGCTGATCTTTCGGCCAATGAATCAAATACAAATCCAAATAATCTAAAGCCAAATCCTTCAAGGACTTCTCAAAAGCGCGCATCGTGGAATCATATCCCATGTCATCCATCCACACTTTGCTCGTCACAAATAATTCCTTGCGAGAAACTCCGCCTTGATTTAAAGCCTGTCCTACTTCAATTTCATTCCCATAAATTGCCGCAGCATCAAATAGTCGATAGCCAACAGATAAAGCAGCTTCCACCGCTTGTCCTACTTCCTGCTTCTGTTCTGGGGCGTAAACCCCCAAGCCCAAAGTCGGCATCGATTTCCCATTATTTAATTGAACGGATGGTATTTGTAGATTCATATCGCTAAAATTAGATTTAAAGCTAGCCAAATTTGATGTATTTTTACAAAAAATTAAGCACATGACCCGACAAGTATCCGCCCAAAACATCCAACGAAAATTTCTTGCACAAGACTTTCAATTAAGCACATGGGAAAGCGTTTTGCCTTATTTCGAACAACTCAGCGAAACGAAAATTAATTCCTTAGCGGACCTCATTCAGTTTTGCGAAAACCGGTCTGAACTGGAAAGTTATTTGTCGGAGAACTTCGCCTGGCGTTATATCAAAATGTCCTGTGACAATCAAAATGAGGCGCACCAACAAAGCTATCAGCAATTTGTCAATGAGATCATGCCGAATGCATCGGTTTTCGATGATGCTTGGAATAAGAAAGTAACCGAGAGCCCATTCGTTTCGGAACTTCCTGAAACAGGTTATGCGGTTATGTTGCGCGGCATGAAGAAATCCATCGAGATTTTTCGGGAAGAAAACATTCCCCTATTTACGGAATTACAAAACCTGCAAACACAATATGGAGCGGCAACAGGCTCTTTAATGGTGGAAATTGATGGAGAAGAAAAAACACTCCAACAAGCCAATGCTTATTTAGAATCGACCGATCGCGCCAAACGACAAGATGTGTACAAAAAAGTATCGGACGCGCGTTTAGCCATCCAAGAAAAATTGGATGCCTTATTCACGCAATTAGTTGAAAAACGAAATCAAGTAGCGCTGAACGCAGACTTCGCAAATTACCGAGATTATGCCTTTGCGAGCCTTGGACGCTTTGATTACAGCCCAGCGGATTGCTTTGAATTTCATGCAGCAGTAGCTAATACCGTTGTTCCGATCATCAACAAACAAGCCGAAAAACGCAAAAAAACCTTAGGACTCGAGGCCTTGAAACCTTGGGACAAGTCGGTGGATGTACTCGGCCGCAAGCCCTTGAAACCCTTTGAAACGGGACAGGAACTATTAGATAAAACAATTCAGGTCTTCGAAAATATCGATCCATTTTTAAGCGATTGCTTGAAGGAAATGGTAAAATTAGATCGCTTTGATTTAGACTCGCGGAAAGGTAAAAATCCAGGTGGATATAATTATCCGTTGGAAGAAAGCGGATTTCCTTTCATTTTCATGAATGCGGCAGGCCAGGTGCGCGACATGGTGACCTTGCTCCACGAAGGCGGACACGCAGTACATTCGATTTTGACGAAAGATTTGGCCTTGAATGCCTTCCGCAATTTCCCATCAGAAGTCGCAGAACTCGCATCCATGAGCATGGAATTAATCACCATGGATCAGTGGGATCAATATTTTCAAGATCCAAAAGATGCCAAGCGAGCAAAAATTAAGCATTTGGAAGACATACTCGATACATTGCCGTGGGTGGCAACGATAGATGCCTTCCAACATTGGATCTATGAAAATCCAACACATAGCAATGAAGAACGTAGTGAGGCCTGGGATCGCATCTTTTCGACATTCTCGGATTCTATTACGGATTGGTCGGGGAACGAACAAGTAAAAGCGAAGCTTTGGCAGAAGCAATTACATTTATTTGAAGTGCCCTTTTACTACATCGAATATGCGATTGCACAGTTAGGCGCGTTAGCGGTTTGGCGTAATTATTGCCAAAATCCGAACCAGGCATTGAATCAATATTTAGATGCCTTGAGTTTGGGATATACAAAACCCATGAAAGAAATCTACGCCACGGCAGGCATTTCCTTCAACTTTAGCCAAAGCTATATCGCTGAGCTCATGGATTTTCTAGTCGAAAAAATTAATCAATTAGAAGAAAGCTAATTTTTTTAAACCAAAAATTGGCCTTATTTTTGCAACGTATTTTTGTCCAACAAGAACAATGAAATTAAAAAATCTACTTCCAATTGTTGCCCTTGCATTCGTAGCTACGGCATGTGATTACCAAAAGAACAACCGCATCAAACAAAAAGATGTGCATGCAGGTGATGAATACGTTTATGGCGTTCATCCGGATTCAGCAGCTGTTCAGACGAAAAATACGTATACTGCGAAACCAGAATTAGAAGTTCGTGCCAATGCAATTCGTGAGAAATTATTCCAAGGAAAAGAAATCTCGAAAGGGAACTAATAACCAATATAAATTGAAGAGAGAGCCATCCGTCATGACGGATGGCTTTTTTTATGCCCCTATTTGATTAATAAATCTCGGAGGAAGGTCAATTGGTAAAACATGACTGTAAATACCACGGCCCAAAAAATCCCGGAAATGGCCATGAAAAACAACACGCGCGGGGTGGGAACCTTGAATGATAAAGCTAATAAGCTTCCACCAATCGGCGTGAAAAGCAAAGGTGTCATCACAGCAATTCCTTTGATACCAAAACGCTGCCAAACACGAACGGCATAACGTGCGCGGCCTGAAAATAATTTGGGTTTTTGAACGCGAAGTCGGGCAATTTGCTGAACGATAAAGCGCCCCATCGTCAACATGATCGTCACCGTGGTCATCATCCCCACCCAGGTACAAAGGATGGTTTCGATTATCGAAAGCCCTAAACCAAAACCAGTCAAAGGTCCCGCGACAAATTTAATCGACGATGCGGCCATAACCGCAAAATAGGCTCCCCATTGCATTAGTTGGCCGCTTGATAAATGGCTAGTCCTTGATCTAAAAAGGATACGAAATGATTAATATCCGCATCAAATGCAACTGGCTTGACCATCGGTGCGGCATCCTTGCGTGGGTCCAACAAAACATAATGCGGCTGGGCATTCGAATTAAAACGAGCGATTTGAAAATCGAGGTTTTGATCCCCTAAGGTTTTCTTTTCTTGCCCGTCCACTTTGGAAACGAACCATTGATCCGCAGGTAACTCAGTCTTGTCATCACAGTAGAGCGCAACGACAACGTATTTTTCCTGCAAGCGTTTTAATACCTGCGGGTCCGACCACACATTCTCTTCCATTTTCCGACAGTTCACACAGCCATGACCGGTAAAATCGATGAATAAAGGTTTATTGACTTTCAGCGCATAGGCTTTGGCTTCTTCAAAATCAAAGAACCCTTGTAAGCCCAAAGGCAATGTTAGAAAATCTGCATATTTCTTTTGGCCTTGATCTGTTTTCACAGGTACTGCGATACTTGCTTCAGAACCCTTAAAATCTTGCGAACTCAATGGAGGCAACCATCCTGATAGTCCTTTTAATGGAGCACCAAACATGCCAGGAATTAAATAAATCACAAATGCTAAAACAGCCGTAGCGAACAAGGTGCGCGGTACGGATAAGTTTTTGGCCGGCCCATCATGCGGCAAGGAAATCTTCCCGAATAAATACAAAGTCAAGGCTGTAAATACCGCAATCCAGATCGCTAAGAAAATCTCACGATCTAATAAATGCCAGTGGTAAACCTGATCCGCTACACTTAAAAATTTAAAGGCTAGGGCAATTTCTAAGAAGCCCAACACAACCTTTACCTCATTCATCCAATTACCCGATTTAGGCAAAGATTTCATGAAACCAGGGAAGACAGCAAACAAGGTAAATGGAATCGCGAAGGCTAGGGAAAAGCCCAACATCCCAATGATCGGTTTCAAGAAAACCCCTTGCGATGCAGCAATAAGAATGGATCCTGCCAAAGGTCCCGTACAAGAAAAAGACACCAAAACTAGCGTAAAAGCCATAAAAAAGACACCCATCAATCCGCCTTTATCCGATTTGGCATCCACCGAATTCACCAAGCCAGAAGGCAAGACGATTTCGAAAGCACCCAAGAAAGAGATCCCGAAAAACACGAAAATAACGAAGAACAGGAGATTCGGAATCCAGTGGGTACTCAAGAAGTTCGCAAAACTAGCCCCCGCAAAAAATGCGAGTATCGTTCCAAAAAAGACATAAATCAATACAATGAATAGCCCGTATAGAAATGCAAGACGCTTTCCACCTTGTTTCTTCGTGAAGAAACTCACGGTCATCGGAATCAAAGGATAAACACAAGGGGTCAATAGAGCGAGTAAGCCAGCGCCTAATGCCACGAAAAAGAATTCGATAAGACCACCACCGGCTACATCAGAG
Organism: Aquirufa sp. TARAVU-A1A; assembly: GCF_054558675.1. NCBI lineage: Bacteria > Pseudomonadati > Bacteroidota > Cytophagia > Cytophagales > Flectobacillaceae > Aquirufa > Aquirufa sp. TARAVU-A1A. Next base: position 78,567 of record NZ_JBPXKP010000007.1, on the reverse strand, counting down.
GCTTTTTTTTTTGATTCCTCCGTAGCTGAAATCTTGAAATTCCCTTTGATTGGTACACAAAGTCCGCTTTCATTTGAGCAGGTTTGGGAATCATAAGACCCATCAATTACCCAATTCTCTGAGGTAATTTTAACTTTTTGTCGAAATTCTCCTTGCTCCGTGAAATACGTATAGGTCCCTCCCCAAATTTCTTTATCCTCTTTACTATGTGGGTTAATCGCTTTCAAAGGCCCAACTGCCTCGACACCCAAACCCGGTTTTAACGAAATCGTTGTCACAACAGGTCCTAATTCCTTATCAAAATCCGATGAATATAAATACCAACCTTTGTCGATCGAAACCTTAAATATCAACTCCGCCTCTTGGCCAACAGTAGGTTGTGCGGGAGATAATGTCCAAGACCATTTTGCCGGTGTGATTTTTTGACCGAATAGTTGAACTGAAAAGATCAGAAACAGGGCTAGGAATTTTAATTTCATTTCTTGAAAAATTAATGCCTTCAAAATTACGCTTTTTTGTTGGGATACAAACCTCCTTTTTGTCGACAGAGTTCCCGCAATTAGCGTTTTTCTATTCAGATAAAAAAACGTAATTTTACACCCTTAAAATACGTAATCAAGAACATCTTATATTCATGGCTGCTAGCACATTCCCTACCCAACGAGACAACGAAATTTTTTCACTGATTAGTCAAGAGGCTCACCGACAAGAATTCGGGATTGAGTTAATTGCTTCTGAGAACTTTACATCCCCACAGGTGATGGAAGCGCAAGGAAGTGTTTTGACAAATAAATATGCGGAAGGACTTCCAGGGAAGCGTTATTATGGTGGTTGCGAAGTAGTAGATGAGGTTGAAACCTTGGCTATTGAGCGTGCGAAAAAATTGTTCGGAGCTACGTGGGCAAACGTACAACCACACTCAGGTGCACAAGCGAATGCTGCTGTTTTTCTTTCGTTTTTAAATCCAGGCGATAAAATTTTGGGATTTGACTTATCACATGGCGGTCACTTATCGCACGGTTCTCCAGTGAATTTCTCTGGAAAATACTTTCAAGCATTTTTCTACGGTGTAGAAAAAGAAACTGGTTTAATCGACTGGGATAAAGTAGAAGCAACTGCTGTAAAAGAAAAACCAAGATTGATCATTTGTGGTGCATCTGCTTACTCGCGTGATTGGGATTATGCCCGTTTACGCGCGATTGCTGATCAAGTAGGTGCCATCTTATTAGCCGATATTTCACACCCTTCGGCATTAATCGCGAAAGGATTGTTGAACAACCCGATGCAACATTGCCATATCGTTACGACTACAACTCACAAAACATTGCGTGGACCACGTGGTGGTTTGATCATGATGGGCAATGATTTTGAAAACCCATTTGGTTTCAAAACATTGAAAGGTGATTTGAAATTAATGTCGGCTTGTTTAGACGGCGCCGTATTCCCAGGAACACAAGGTGGACCATTAGAGCACGTAATTGCTGCCAAAGCAATCGCTTTTGGGGAAGCATTAACGCCTACATTCGAAACCTATGCAAAGCAAGTGCAATCGAATGCGCAAGCGATGGCGAAGGCATTTTTGGCAAAAGGATACGATATCATTTCAGGAGGAACAGACAATCATTTAATGTTGATCGACTTACGTCCAAAAGGCTTAAGCGGTAAATTGGCTGAAAATACGTTGATCCAAGCAGATATCACTATTAATAAGAACATGGTACCCTTCGATGACAAATCTCCATTTGTGACATCGGGTATGCGTGTGGGTACAGCAGCGATGACGACGCGTGGCTTGAAAGAAGCGGACATGTCTCAAATCGTTGAGATGGTGGACAAGGCTTTGATGAACCACGATAACGAGGCTGTATTAAAAACAATCAAAGGAGAAGTAAACGAATGGGTGAAACAATTCCCATTATATCTATAATAAACGAAAATGGCATTAGATCAAGATTGGGACGATGAATTAGACGAGGAGAAGGATGGGACTGAAATGTCCTTTCTCGATCACCTGGAGGAATTGCGCTGGCACATCATCCGGTCCATCGCTTCTATCTTGATTTTTACCATTGCTGCCTGGATATTCCGAAACGAAATCTTCGGAATCATCATCATGGGACCTACCAAAGTGGATTTTTGGACGAATCAAGTCCTTTGCCGCTTAGCAGATGTTACTGGGATGACGAGTCTTTGCATGCAGCAAGCTGACTTTATCTTGCAGTCTAGAGAAGTTTCAGGCCAATTCATGATGGCCTTGACGCAATCGATTATTGTGGGATTGATGTTCGCGTTTCCGTATGCATTTTACGAGGTTTGGCGCTTCATTCGTCCAGGTCTTAAATCCAAAGAATTAAAAGCGGCACGGGGTGCGGTTTTCTGGGTATCTATGTTGTTCTTCATCGGTGTATCGTTCGGATACTTCGTGGTGGCACCCATGGCGATCAATTTCTTGGCTAATTTCAAATTGGACCCGTCCATCCAAAATCAATTTGACATCAACGATTACATCTCGTTATTGTCGATGTTGACACTCGCTTGTGGCTTAACATTCCAATTACCCATGATTGCATTCGTGTTATCGCAAGTGGGTATTTTGACGCCCTCATTCATGCGTGAATACCGCAAGCATGCTTTGATCGTCATCTTGTTAGTGGCAGCGATTATTACGCCATCACCGGATGTGATTTCCCAATTGCTGGTCGCATTTCCTCTTTTCGGATTATACGAAATCAGCATCATCGTTTCGGGCCGCGTATTACGCAGAAAAATGCGTGAAGAGGCTGCAGAAGCAAACGACTAAAACCATATGAATTATCTATCGGCGGAGAATATTTCGCGAAATCTTGGCGAACGCTGGGTGTTTAAAAACCTGTTTTTCGGCTTGCAGAAAGGCGAAAAAGTAGCGCTCATCGGAAAAAACGGAACGGGTAAAACAACTCTGATGGAATCCATCATGGGCATGCAATCCCCCGACGAAGGTAAGATTACCATCCGCAAGGGAATCCGAGTAGGTTATCTGCCGCAAAACCCCATTTTTGCCGAGAATGAACGTGTCTTGAATTATCTGTTTTCGGATGATCTACCAAGCGCCGTAGCGATTAAAGCTTACGAAAAAGCCATGCTATCCGGCGATCCACAAGAATTAGAAGACTCCTTCGCCTTGATGGAGGCAAATAATGCCTGGGATTACGAGGCAAGAGCCAAACAAATCATTACCCGATTGGGGATTCCGGATGGAGACCAACAAGTCTCTACGCTTTCAGGGGGACAAAAGAAACGCCTTTCTTTGGCGAAATTATTGATCGAAAGTCCGGATATTATGATTCTGGATGAGCCGACCAACCACTTGGACATTGAGACCATCGAATGGTTAGAAGGTATTTTATCTGGACCTAATGTGACTGTTTTAGTCGTATCCCACGACCGCTATTTCTTGGATAAGGTTTGTAACAAAATGATGGAACTTGCAAACGGTTCGATCTATACCTACGAAGGAAATTACGGCTATTTCTTGGAGAAAAAAGCGGAGCGTGAGGCATCCGAAGCGAGTACCGTAGCGAAAGCGAAAAACCTTTACCGAAAGGAATTGGAATGGATGCGTCGCCAACCGAAAGCGCGTGGTACCAAATCCCAATCTCGCATCGATGCATTCGCCGAAACAGAAGAAGTTGCCCACCGTAAAGTGGATGACAGCAAATTGGAATTGAATATTCAAATGTCCCGTTTGGGAAATAAAATCATTGAAATCAACCACCTGAAAAAGGCCTGGGGCGAGAAGAAAATCGTCAATGATTTCACGTATACATTTAAGAAAAAAGATCGTATTGGGATTGTGGGTAAAAATGGTGCTGGAAAAACAACCTTCTTGCAATTATTGACCGGATTAGAGCAACCTGATTCAGGAACGATTGATCCGGGTGAAACTTTGGTCATCGGTTACTATACGCAGTTACCTTTCGAATTCAAGCCGGAACAACGCGTCATCGATACGATTACGGAGATTGCGGAGGTCATTCCTTATGGCAAGAATGAGTCCCTTACTCCTAGTCAGTTCTTGAGTAAGTTTTTGTTCCCAACGGCCCAGCAATACACCCCTGTGGCGAAGCTATCCGGTGGCGAGAAAAAGCGTTTGCAATTGATGCAGGTCTTGGTAAAGAATCCGAATTTCTTGATTCTGGATGAGCCTACAAATGATTTGGACTTAGATACGCTTCAGTTACTCGAAGACTTCTTGAGTGAGTTCCAAGGTTGCCTATTACTTGTTTCGCACGATCGTTACTTCATGGATAATTTGGTAGACCAATTGATCTTGGTGGAAGGCGAAGGCGAAGTGAATTTCTTTAATGGGAACTATACGGATTACCGCATTTCCTTAGAGAACAAGGAGAAGGAACCGGCACCCGTTGTAAAAGCTGCACCCGTAGAGGCACCTGTTGTATCCGTACAAAAAGGGGCTAAATTGAGTTTCAAGGAACTGAAAGAATTTGAAGATTTGGAGAAAGAAATGGCCAAATTGGAAGCTGCAAAAGAAGCTTTGATTGAAAAACTCAATGGAGGCTCAGAGGATTTTCAGTTATTGGCCAACTGGGCGAAAGAAATTGAAATATTAAAGAATACCTTAGAAGAAAAAGAATTACGCTGGTTAGAACTATCTGAAAGAGCATAAAACGATGGATCCATTAGAAGGCAAAACGCTTAAGTTTATTATCGAATATTTGGTTGACAAATATGGCTGGGAAGGCCTTGCGAGTCGCATACGAATCAATTGCTTCGCACATGAACCCAGTGTTAATTCGAGCCTAACCTTTTTACGCAAAACCGACTGGGCCAGAAAGAAGGTCGAAAATTTATACATCAAAGCCATCCGCATGGATGAGCATCCTCCGAAATAAAAAAAGAAGCCCCGTTTGGGGCTTCTTTCGTTTGGTACTTGTCCCCTAGGCTAAGGCCTAGGGTTACATAGTTTTCTGAATCTAAATTTATAACCCCAGGTTTAAACCTGGGGGCGATTAAAATTAGTTCTCAAAGAAGAACTCTTTCAACGCATATAATGGTTTATCACCAGCGCCAGGATTGACAAATACAAAGTACAAATCATTCACGCCTGTAACCTCAACGGGCATAGCTGTTTGACCTGCTTTTTGAATATCAATGCTACCCGCAAGTTTACCGGTTGGGCTACCTAAGTGCAACTCAAGCTTACCACCAGCCGTTTGACCTGGTAAAACAAACGCACTTACGTTGATATTTTTGATGCCTGTTAAATCGATTTGATTGAAAGATGCGTAACCTTGATCACCCGTCGCAACCAAAATTTCGCCCAAACCATCCACTTTCGTTTTCATTGTTTTCGCATTGGCATCACAAGAACCCGCAGCTACTTTGGCATCGCGCAAGGTCACTACTTTTTGTCCTGTTGCAGGAGCCATTTTTCCATTTCCTTTATCCGTGTAAGATGCAGAGAAAATAAACGTTCCTGGCTTACCCTTATCAGATGTCACATAGGCCCCTTTAACTGGTTGGGAAGCTTTCTTCTTATCCGAAAGACCTAAGATATAAATAACCATTTCACGCGCATCAGCTTTCGAAACTTGCGGATGGGCAGCCATTACTTGCTCGCCCCAAACACCGCCTCCGCCACTAATGACTTTCTTCGAAAGCTCATCAATGTTCTGTGAACTCGCACGGTATTTCTTCGCGATTTCATTGTATGCTGGTCCAATCGATTTCTTTTCCAATGCATGGCATGTCTTACAATCCGACAAATCAATTAAACGCTTTCCATTCGAGAACGTCGTATTGCTCTTATGACCTTGTTCAATGATTGTTTTGTCATAACCTTCCAAATAGTTGATATTTAACACAACATCTTCTTCCGCAATTTTATTGCTTGCCAAAGAACCATCTTCTTTATCATCAACGGATACTTGGTATTTCACCGATTTATCGTTCCAATAGAAGCTCTTATTCCCTTCGATTTGAACATCCACTTTCGGCACATCATTACCTACTTTGATACGTAACGAAGCTGTATTTGAATTTCCTTTGTTGTCTTTTACTTTCAAGACTACATTGTAAACACCCGCCTTCGTATAGGTATATGAAGGATTCGCGGAAGAACTTGTTTGGCCATTACCAAAATTCCACTGATACGTGATCGGATCTTTATCAAAATCTAGCGTTCCTTCCGATGAGAATTTCACTTGCATCGGAGCTGCACCTTCTTTTTTGCTTGCAGAAGCTACGACTTTAGGCGTACGATTGCCTGCATTGTATTCCAATTTGAACAACACAGCCTCTTCGTTTTGTGCGAACCAGTTTGGACCATATTCCAAACCATAGATAGCTCCATCTTTCGAGAACGTAAAGTCCATCGGATGTGAGAAGGTAGTTCCAGGCAAGAAACGCTCCATACTCAAATAATCGCCATTTGGCTTCATGCTCACGGTATAAACCATGTCACGTGCCCAATCGTAGGCGAATAACTTGCCATCGTAGTAGTTTGGCAATTTAACCTTTGAGTCCTTTGGATAGTCAGCGCTGTAGTAAACGCCACCTGCCATCGCATTACGAGAGCCTTTACCCATCACTGGGAATTCAGGAGATTCCCCATAAGGATAGTAAATAAACGCCTTTTGTGCTGCTGGCAAATGGGCTAAACCTGTATTGTGTGGCGAGTCATTTACAGGAGCCTTCGGGTTGAACTTAGCCCAAGTGCTGTCTTTCGCAAAATCACGTTGGTTGTAAGGGCGGTTGTCGGCCACGAATAAAGGCCAACCGAAATACCCAGCTTCGCGCGCTTGATTTACTTCATCATGACCTTTAGAACCGTATTTAGGCGAGTCTTCACCAGCATCTGGACCTACTTCACCCCAGTACAAGAAACCATTGTGTTGGTCTACCGCAATCCGATAAGGGTTACGATTTCCCATGACATAAATTTCAGGTTTTGTGTGGTATAATCCTTTTGGAAATAAATTCCCTTCAGGAATGGTGTATTTACCATCATCCGTAGGCTTAATACGTAAGATTTTTCCACGGTAATCATTGGTGTTCGAAGATGTTGCGCGTGCATCCCAACCGGCACGCTTGTCACGATTGTCCATCGGACCGTATCCATTCGAATCGAAAGGATTCGTATCATCACCTGTTGATAAATATAAATTACCAGTTTTATCCCAAGCGATCGAACCTCCAGTATGGCAACATCCGTCGCGCTTCACAGGAACACGCAATAACACTTTTTCGCTGTCCATTACTAAAGTATCCTTCAAGTCGTCGTAAACAAAACGCGAAAGGTGCTGCGCTGTATCTGCTTGCCCGGTTTGAGGAGAATAGTATAAGTAAATCCAGTGGTTTTTATTGTAGTTGGGATCCACATTCACCCCCATTAAACCATATTCAAATTTCGAGAACACGTTTAGGTCCGCAACGATTTTCGTTTTCCCTTTCTTAGGGTCAAACATCTTCAATTTACCTTTACGCTCAGCAAAGAAAATTTTCCCTCCATCTGTCAAAGCCAATTCGGTAGGCTCATCTAAATTTTTGTCTAAAATCGTTTTGGTAAAACGGTTGTCTTCAGGAAGTGGTCCTGTGCGCAATGGCTTGTTGTAATTAATTGCAGGTCCTGAAGCTGCCCATTGAAGACCTCCCCAAATATGTTGCAATACTAAAGGCTCATCAAATGTCTCATGCGTATGACCCCAGTTGGTGTAAAATGACCGACCGCCATCAAACTCGTGATACCAGGCCATTGGGTGATAATCCCCCATTTTGCCATCTTTATAAGACTTTTCATCTAAGGTAATTAAGACCTTAACATCCTTGTTGAAGTTTTTAAAATCGTAGAATTCATCCGTACGATCAAAGGTCGTAGGCATGTGAGCCGTTGAGATATGTGACTTATCTACCGCAGTGAAAGTACCCTTTTGAACATTCGGGCGACCTGGATGTGAAGCGAATTGTCCACCAGCTAATTTCGTATACCAAGGCCAATCATATTCCGTATCCGTCGCAGCATGTACCCCAAAATAGGCGCCACCTGCTTGAATATAGCGTTCGAAAGCGTTTTGTTGTTGTTCGTTTAACACATTACCTGTTGTGCTCATGAAAACAACAACCCGGTAATTTTTCAAGTTCTTTTCCGTAAACATGGCTGGGTTTTCAGTGGTATCCACGGAGAAGCCTTTTTCTTTGGCCATTTTAAACAAGGCAATTTGACCTGGTTTAATCGAACTATGGCGAAATCCTTTGGTAAGTGAGAAGACCAAAACCTTTTGGCCTTTTAATGGGTTAGCCTCTTGTGCGAAGGCAATTGTGATTGATGTTATGCTTATGATTACGGCAAACATTACTCGGCCTAAACCGAACAAATTCTTTTTCATAGTTGATAATTTTAACAATAGGTCTTGCAAGATAGCCTAAATGCCAATTTTATTCATAAATTTCCTCAAATATTTCTACCATGAACAAACTAGTCACCACAATTGCGCTGATTTTTGTAAGTGTTTATGCCTTTGGCCAATCCTGCTGTTTCGTAACGAAAGACGAAATGCAATTAATGGCTTCGAATAAAGCCTTTCAGCGCTCTCATAAATTACCGAAACCCTATCATCACATTAGCCAAGCGGGTGGTGAGATGATTACGTTTGCGACGCCGGATGGCCAACAAGCGAACGCCTTTTTTATCAAAGCAGCTAAGCCGACCAATTATACCTTGTTCGTTTTTCAAGAATGGTGGGGCTTGAATGATCACATCAAGCGTGAGGCAGAGCATTTTTATACAACGTTGGGTAATGTCAATGTGCTTGCAATCGATATGTACGATGGAAAAGTTGCGACAACCCGTGAAGATGCTGGAAAATACATGGGCGGAGCGAATCCCTTGCGTTTGGAAAACATCATCAAAGGTGCCATCGCATATGCCGGACCTCAAGCAAAGATCGCAACCGTGGGTTGGTGTTTTGGCGGTGGCCTTTCCTTGAAAGCGTCGATATTAGCGGGACCTCAAGCGGCTGCTTGTGTCATGTATTATGGCATGCCGGTGAAAGATGTGGACCAATTGAAAACATTGAATACGGATGTTTTGGGATTATTCGCTGGCAAGGAACAATGGATATCGCCAAAAGTTGTTGCTGAGTTTGAAGCAAATATGAAATTAGCTGGTAAAGGAATTCAAACGAAGATTTTCGATGCGGAACATGCGTTTGCAAATCCATCGAATCCAGCTTATGACAAAGCAGCCACAGAAGAAGCTTGGAATATGGCAATAAACTACTTCAAAGCTCGTTTAAAATAACATGCTTAAATTTGTCCTTTTATTGATTCTGGGAATGTTTTTCGCGGGACCTATTTATCAGGCATCCGCGCATGTGACCGTGTTTAGCTATGCCAAACCAAAGGTCTACAAGAAGAAAAAAGGCTTTTTATGGGGTCTATTTAAAAAGAAACCCAAAAAGTGCGATTGCCCTAATTTATAATCGGATTTAACCAAGAGTCTGCTCGGGTGCCTGCTGGCTTATTAGCCAACCAGCGTTTACGATCGGCCTCTTGGTTTTCATTTTGTGGCTCAGCCACTTCGATATCTGCGTCCATAAAGATAATCGTCATTACTTCGCGCATCGTTTCTGAATGATTCCCAGGTGCGGCATGCAAAGTCCATCCCATATGAAATGTCGCATCCCCCGCTCGCATGATTTTCTGCGCCTTGATGGGAAACCCTTGATCCTGAACAAATGAAGCAATCGTTTCTTCGGATTTATCCGAAATGGGCATCGGCGGCAATTTCACATGTTGCGTGCCAGAGGCAAATGTTAACAAGCCCATATCTTCTGTGATATTAACTAAAGGCATCCACATCGTGACCGTTTTCGCATTACTTAAGGGCCAATAATATTGATCTTGATGCCAAGGCGTATGCCCACCACCTGCCTCTTTAAATAAGGCTTGGTCGTGATAAAGTCGGACTTTTTCCACCCCCAATAAATCCGCAGCAACCTGCCCAAAACGCTTCGCGAGTACAAATTCCTTGATGTTAGCATCCTCTTCCCATAAGTTCATCATTTGCAAAAATGCCTTGCCATAGGTGTCTCGCTCCGCCATAGGTTTCTGTTTTTTCCGAAAATCATCAGCCCATTGAACGATGGAATCGCGATAGGGTTTTAAAGCTTCGGGAGAAATAAGTTCTGGCAAATAAATATGACCGTCGCGCTGAAAATCAGCAACTTGTTGGGCTTGAATAGGATAATCTGTGTTCAACATGAATTTGGATTTGGGCCAAAATTCTCAAAAATCCTTGGCATAAAACGCATCAATATTTGCAAAAAATAATGCAATTTTACCTAATGACGATTTCCCGACTTACCTGTCAGCTAAAATGAAAGCAAGCCTAGAGCATTTAGATTCCCAAGAAAACTCCTCTTTTCAAATCAAAGAAGTCATTCAAAATCGATTTGATGCCCCATATCATTACCATCCTGCTTTTGAACTGACCTTGATAATTGCAGGCGAAGGCAAACGTTTTGTGGGGAATCACATTGCCGACTTTCATCCAGGAGATCTAGTTCTTTTAGGGTCAAACCTACCGCATTGTTGGCAAAATCACCGCCAAGACTGGCTTGTCGAATCGGAAGATTCCCAACAAGCACAGGCATTGGTTATTCACTTTACCGCGGATTTTCTAGGGGCGGATTTTTTTAATAAGCCGGAATGTAAGGCGATCAAACAATTATTAGACAAATCGCGTGGTGGCTTCTCGATTCAAGGACCTACGCAAGATCGTGTGGTTAGAGAAATGCTGGCACTGAAGGAGTTAAATCCATTTGCACGCTTGATGTCCCTGTTGAACATCTTGCAGTTGATCGCTAATTCAGGAGCAGATTCGCAACCGATTGATACAAATGAAATTTCCTATCAATTATCCAGTACAGACCTAGATCGCATTAATCGCATTTATGCCTATGTGATTGCTAACTATACCCAAGAGGTACATTTGGATGAGGTGGCGCATTTAGCTAACATGACTGAAACCGCATTTTGTCGGTATTTCAAAAAGGTCACTAAAAAAACCTTTGTTTCCTTGGTGACGGAATTCCGAATCAAACATGCCTGTGAATTATTACGTACGAGCAATAAAGCGATGGCAGAAATCTGTTTTGAGAGTGGCTTTGGCAATTTGTCTCACTTCAACAAGCAGTTTAAGCAATACATGAACGAAACACCCTTGCAGTACCGGAAATTAGTTCGAGAATGGGAGGTGGGGTAAACGCTGCCGGGGTCTTCAGACCCCGGCAGCGTTAGCAAAAATCAGTTTTAAGATGGAAACCACCTAAGAAAAAACTGATAATAAACTGATTATTTTTTCTCTGGAAATAAAAGGCTCAATCCGATGCTTACGGACAATATTCCCAGAATCACACCCAATGAAGCCAGGGTTCCAAAACCCCATTGTTCCAAATAATGATGCCCGATCATCTTCAATCCGACAAAACTGAGCAACACCCCCAAGCCCATCGGCAAGAAACGGAACAAGCCCATCAAGCTGGATAAAAAGAAAAATAAAGACCGAAGCCCCATCACGGCAAAGACATTGCTAAAGAAGACAATGTATGGATCTTTCGAAATCGAAAATATCGCCGGAATAGAATCTACCGCGAACAATATATCCGTAAACGCAATCACAACCACAATCACGAAAATAGGCGTAATGTATAATTTGCCTGTCTTCATCCGAACAAAGAAGCGGCCAATTACATTTCGCTTGTATACATTAAAGTATTTAGACAACAATTTAACAACCGGATGGTCGCCTGGATTAATTTCTTCCTCATGCTCTTTGGAAAGTAAAATCTTCACGCCCGTATACACCAAGAACGCGCCAAATAAATAAATAATCCAATCAAATTTCTGCAACAAGGCCGCACCCAAGAAGATAAAAATCAAGCGCAACACAATCGCTCCCAAAATCCCCCACACCAAAATCTTCTTGTAATAGCGTTTCTGAACCCCAAAGGAATTAAAAATCAATATAAAGACGAAGACATTATCCGCCGACAACGAGTACTCGACCAAATAACCCGTGATGAATTCTAAAGATAAATTATCTTGAAAAATAGCAACTTGATCAAAATAGCTTCCAGTTCCTAAATCAATATGTGGCGCGTAGGCCTGCTGCACCGCTCGAAGCCCCGCAACATCTTGAATCCCATGGACCATTGCGCCATTATAGCCCAAAAACACGTAAAATATGATGGCCAACAATACCCAAGCGCCACTCCAGAAACCAGCCTCCTTGAAAGTAACCTCTGCCGCTCCTTCTTTCTTGAACACCCCCAAATCCACCAACATCACCGCCATGACAGCAACTGAAAACACAAGAAAAAATAGCGTTTCACTCATAAATAAGTAATTTTACATTTTAAAGGCACAAAGGTCGTAAAATTTGGCCAATATTATATGTACGAAGGCAAAAAGGTAATCGTCGTAATGCCCGCTTACAAAGCAGCATTGACACTTGAAAAAACTTACAATGAAATCCCACACGATTGGGTTGATGAAGTCATTCTCGTAGATGACTACAGCCCGGATAATACCGTGGAAGTAGCTAAGCAAATTGGCATCAAACACATCATCCGCCACGACAAAAACAAAGGTTACGGCGGAAATCAGAAATCATGCTATACCAAAGCCTTGGAATTAGGTGGCGATATCGTGATCATGTTGCACCCCGACTACCAATACACACCGATGCTTTTAAAAGCCATGATTTCCATCATTGGCAACGGTTTGTATCCAGTCGTATTCGCATCTCGAATTTTAGGGAAAGGTGCTCTTAAAGGTGGCATGCCGATCTACAAATACTTTGCTAATCGCATTCTGACTTTATTCCAAAATATCTTAATCGATCAAAAGTTATCGGAATACCACACAGGTTACCGAGCGTTTTCAAAAGAAGTATTAGAAGCCGTGCAGTTCACGAAATGCGATGACGATTTCGTTTTCGACAATCAAATGATTTTACAAATTTTTTGGAAAGGTTTTGAAGTAGGCGAAGTGACATGCCCAACCAAATATTTCGAAGAAGCTTCATCCATCAATTTCAAACGCAGCTCCATCTATGGCTTAGGCGTTATTTGGTATTCGATCCGATACCGCCTCGCGAAATGGGGTTTGAAATGGGACCTAATGAATTAATAAAAAGGCATTGCAAACGCAATGCCTTTTTTAGTACACTACAACCTAATTGATAACCCCAACAAGAAATTAAATCCTGCCTGCGGGTAATGAAAATTCTCTGTCGTTAATGCCCCATCATATAAATAACTGAACGTATATCCATTCGAGGAATACATCGCATTCAATACATTATTCAGCAACATCGTCGCTCGAATCTTTTTCGTCAGCCCATATCCCAAGCGCACATCTTGCGTGAAATAAGCCGGCAAAGCACGTGCAGCATTGGATGTATTATCCAAATATTGTTGGCCCACATACTTGCTCAATAACGACGCTTCCAATTTTCCTCGCGTATAGGTCAACGTACTTCCGCCAATCAGCGATGGCGAATAGGCAATATCCGTTTCTCCATGTTTAACAGACACAATGCTGTAATCCGCATATTCAACGAGTTTTTCGGTAAAATCTTGTATGCGGTTGCGAGAAATTGTCGCATTAGCCTGCCAAGTCAAGTTAGTCGCCAATTGCACATTTACAGATGCCTCTAAACCTAAACGGTAACTTGACGGGGCATTCGTACGAATGGCCTCTCCTACCGAATTTACAGCGCCTGTTAACACCAATTGATCCGTGTAATTCATAAAATAAGCGTTCAACTGATAAGATACCTTCGCACGGCCAGCTTGATAACCTACTTCCAAATCCCGTAAAAATTCTGCACGTGGCGTCATTCCAGGATTATCGACAAAATCTTGTCGGCTTGGCTCCTTACTTCCCAGTGCATACGAAGCATAAACCTTCGCATTCGATGAAATCTGATGCGTAATACCAATTTTAGGATTCACGAATTGATAGGACCAAATCTGGCTTATGTCTTGCATCTTATCAGCAATCCCAGCCATCTTATGCCCTACCGTCCGGTATTGCAAATCCAAATAAGCATTCCATGAAGATGTAATCGCCCAATTCGCTTTGGCATATAAATTCAAATCGGTTTTTTGCGACCGACTGCGGTACCATTCGTGCCCCGCATAAGCAACGGGCTGAATCAATAAGCCATAATGCCGACCTACATAGCGATTCCAAGCACCGCCAAACGTCAATTTTAAGCGCTGCGATCCTTCATATTTTAAGGCAAACGTTGAACCATAAAAATCATTGTCGAGCCATTTTTGGCGAACTACATCGACTGAAGGTTTGTTAGCAATTCCATACGAACTTAAATCTGCTGAAGGTTTAAACTCTTCATAATACCCGCGACCATAGGTATAGTGAAAATTCCAGTCCAAATCCCAATTGGGCGATAACCGATGATTTGTCAACAACTGTAAATGATCTTGGGAATAATTATCCGTCTGATTCGCGTAGGTATAATAATTATACGTTCGTCCGCTTGTAAGCAAATTGTTTGCTTCATCTGATGACAAATAATTCCGATCAATATAGGCTTGCATGTCAGCAACCGAACCCGTCACACGAGATTCCGGCGTACCATACCAAGACTGAAACGTTTTCTCCCGTCCGGTAAAATAATTGAAACGAATGAAGGAGTTTTTGGCAAAATATGCCGCTGATAAATAAGCAGATTGGAGATTAGAAGACGCACGATCGATATAACCGTCTGACACAATTCGTGACAAACGTCCGTCCACGGTGAATTTGCCGTTCATCAGACCTGTCCCAACTTTTAGGGTAGTTTTCAAGGTTCCAAATGATCCGCCCGATGCATTTATATCGGCATAAGCCTTCTCTTCAAAGGTATTCGTTTGCATATTAACCGAACCGCCAAAAGCCCCTGCTCCATTGGTGGATGTACCCACCCCGCGCTGAATCTGCACCGAATTAACCGACGAAGCAAAATCGGGCATATTGACCCAATAAGTTCCTTGCGATTCAGAATCATTCACGGGAATTCCATTGATTGTGACATTGACACGCGTTGCATCACTACCCCGAATACGAATACCTGTATAACCGACACCCGCTCCCGCGTCCGAAGTCGTCACGACCGATGGGGTAAAATTGAGTAACATCGGCATATCTTGGCCTAAATTACTCTTCCCCAACTCTTTGGCAGAAACGTTCGAATAAGCCATGGCAGAATTCTCGTCGGCACGAGTCGCCTGAACAACTACCTCATCTTGTAAGTAACTGGAACGGTGCAACAAGATTTGAGCAGCTGCAGAAGCGACAACTTCTTGCGCTTGATAGCCCACAAATGAAACACTTAATTTTGCAGAAGCAGGCAAATCAGCTAGTAAAAAATGCCCATTGGCATCCGTTAATACACCTCGTTGGCTACCTTGAACACGTACCGAAGCCCCCCATAAAGGTGCATTCGTCTCTTGATCGATAACGATCCCTTCGACTCTTTGGCCGAATAACACATGCGTAATGAATAAAAAAAACAGCGTCGTTAGCTTTTTCATTTTTGAAAAGTTTAACAACAGGTAAAGGAGTCAAATCCTGTATGATTTAACAATAACCCTTATTACTTTGATTTTTTCCGAGTTTTCAGCGCTAAAAACTCGACAAAATCCCTTCGACGGCATTACCCGTATCAGGTTCAATGGGTATAATCTCAGCCTTTTTTAGAGGCACCCCTTTTTGTGGATGCACAAAGTTACAAATTTTTCTACCTTTGCAAGCCATTCGCCTGTTCATAATTTTATGATTGTCAAAGAGTTTCTTTCCCTGTACAAATCAGATGGAATTGTTCAACACATTTCCGAACAAATTCATCGTCCCGAACCACAAAACACCTACATCAAAGGACTTTGTGGCGCATTGGATACCGTACTCATCGCAGCCCTACTGAAAGAAAACAATCCCTTTCTAGTCATTTGTGAAGCCAAAGAAGAGGCGCAATATGTCCTAAACGACCTACAATCCTTATTGGGCGAAGCGGCTGTGATCCTCTTTCCCATGTCGCATAAAAGACCTTATGAATGGGAAGAGGTTGACAATGCCAATGTACTCATGCGGGCGGAAGTCCTCAATGTACTGAGCAATTACAGTGGTCAAGCCTTAATCATCGTCAGCTACCCCGAGGCCATGACGGAAAAAGTGATCAACCGGAAATCATTGGTTAAAAACACGCTTTCCATTCGGGTTGGAGATAAAATCGATCGCAATTTTGTGGCGGAAACGCTCAATGAATATGATTTTGAACGCACCGACTTCGTCTACGAAGCGGGGCAATATTCCGTTCGCGGGGGAATTTTGGATGTATTTTCGTACGCGGCAGAGTACCCTTACCGATTAGATTTCTTTGGCGACGAAGTGGATAGCATCCGAACTTTTCATCCAGAAACGCAATTATCGATACAATCCGTTTCGGCCATGCACCTTATTCCGGATGTTCAAACCAAATTAGTTCAGGAAACTCGCGAATCCTTTTTTACGTTTTTACCTGCAACGACACGCATTTGGCTGAAGGATTTTAGCATACTAATCGATGCCATTGAGACCAATTTTGAAAAGGGAGAGGCCGCTTATTTGGCCAATAGCAGTTCGGATATCAATGTGCTGAATAAGCCCGAAGAGCGCTGGGAAACGAATAAAAGCATTAAAAAATCCTTGCAACAATTCAGTAGCGTAGAATTTGGCAAACGCACACACCTGAAAAATAGCCAGGCCATCGTTTATCCGTCTAAAAACCCAGGTGTCTTCCAAAAAGATTTCGAACGCTTAGCCAATACCCTCTTAGACAATCAAACTGCTGGATTTCAAAACATCATTTGTTCGGAATCGCCACGTCAACTGGAACGACTCGATGTGATTTTCAATGAAATCAACACGAGTATTCAGTTTAAACCCTTGCAGATTTCTTTGCGGGAAGGTTTCATCGACGAGCAAACGAACATCGCCTTTTATCCCGACCATCAATTATTCGACCGCTTTCATCGCTCCAAAGAGAAAAATAAGTTCTCCAAGAGCAAGGCGTTAACCTTAAAGGAATTGCGAAGTCTTCAAGTTGGCGATTTCGTCACGCACGTGGATTATGGAATCGGCCGATTTGCTGGGTTAAATTTGATTGAGACCTCGAATGGCGAACAAGAAGTCATCCGACTGATTTACCGGGATGACGATGTACTGTCGGTTTCCATTCATTCATTACATAAAATTTCCAAATACGCCGGCAAGGAAGGTGCCCCACCGACCATGTCGAAGTTGGGGACACCCGAATGGGAAAACAAAAAATCCCGCGTTAAAAAACAGGTCAAAGACATCGCCAAGGAACTGATTTCCTTGTATGCCAAACGTAAAAACGCCCCTGGTTTTGCCTTTTCGCGTGATACCTATTTACAAGCCGAATTGGAATCTTCCTTCTTATATGAAGATACCCCCGATCAGGCCAAAGCAACGGCAGATGTCAAGGCTGATATGGAAAAACCGCATCCAATGGATCGATTGGTCTGTGGTGATGTGGGCTTTGGTAAGACTGAAATTGCGATTCGGGCGGCATTTAAAGCCGTTGCCGACTCGAAACAAGTTGCCGTACTCGTTCCCACAACGGTATTAGCCATGCAGCATTACCGAACTTTTCATGATCGATTGGCGGCATTCCCTTGTAAGGTTGAATACGTAAACCGATTTAAGTCTACGAAACAAATCAAGGAAACCCTGGAACGCGTTGCCAATGGGCAAACGGATATATTAATCGGCACCCACCGATTAGTCAACAAAGATGTACATTTCAAGAATCTAGGCTTGATGATTATCGACGAGGAGCAGAAGTTTGGGGTGAAGGTCAAAGATCGATTGAAAGAAATGCGCGTGGATGTGGATGTATTGACGCTAACCGCCACTCCGATTCCACGTACTTTACATTTCTCATTAATGGGGGCGCGTGATTTATCTATTATTGCAACACCTCCACCGAATCGTCAACCGGTCGAAACGAAATTGGTTGTTATGACCGATGAATTATTACGCGATGGTGTTCGAGATGAGTTGGCCCGTGGCGGACAGGTTTTTGTCGTACATAACCGCATCAACGAATTAGAAAGCACGGCGAATCGTATTTTACGATTAGTGCCTGATGCGAAGATAGGTGTAGCGCATGGCCAGATGGAAGGCGACAAACTCGAAAAAATCATGATGGATTTCATCGAGGGTAATTACGACGTCCTTGTGGCGACCAACATCATCGAGTCCGGCTTGGATATTCCAAATGCAAATACGATTTTCATCATCAATGCGAATCATTTTGGCTTATCAGATTTACACCAAATGCGCGGTCGGGTTGGGCGATCCAACAAGAAAGCCTACTGTTATTTGGTAACGCCATCCCTTTCCGCATTAACCAGCGATGCGCGTAAGCGATTAAGCGCATTGGAAGAATTTTCGGATTTGGGCGATGGGATTAAAGTTGCGATGCGCGATTTGGATATTCGGGGAGCGGGGAATTTATTAGGTGCGGAGCAATCGGGCTTTATCAACGATTTGGGCTATGACATGTACCACAAAATTTTGGATGAGGCGGTACAGGAGTTGAAGGAGAATGAATTTAAGGCATTATTTGAAACGGATTTAAGTGAAATCGCGGAGGCATTGAAGGTCGATTGCCAAATTGAAACCGATTTGCGTGTTTTAATTCCAGAGGAATATGTCTCAAGTATTTCTGAACGCTTAGGCTTGTATACGCGCCTGGATGAGATCGATGATGAAACGAGTTTGACTGGATTCATCACGGAGATGGAAGATCGTTTTGGCAAAATGCCTGTAGAAGTACAAGACATGATTGACTTGGTACGATGTCGCTGGAAGGCGCAAGTATTGCGGGTGGAAAAAATCACCTTGAAGAGCAATATATTGAAATTGTATTTCGTTTCTCAAGAGATTCCGCAGGAGCTTGTGCTGAAGGTAATCCAATTTGTGAATGGCAGAAAAGGCCAATGTCAGCTTCGAGAAAAATCAGGAAAAATGATTTTACAAGTGGACAGAATAAGCACTATACCAGAATTAAACACAATTTTGGTGGATATTTTAGGATAGCATAGCAGGATTAAGTTGATTTTTATACCTTTGTTTTTCAAATTCTGACGAAAGAGCATATAGATGATTGCTAAATTATTAAACGTACTAGGCCTTTGTGCTAGCTTATTCATGTTGACTTCTTGCCCAGGTGGCTTGAAAGGTGGACTTGCAAGTGGCTCAAAGCCCAATAGTGTCAATATCGGTAATGTTTCAACAACAACCGGATTAGCCTACAATACCAAAAATGGTTTTCAGGTAGACAAAAAATTCACAGGACAATTAACAGGCCCTAACTTAGTTTTCATTGAAGGAGGCCGTTTTACGATGGGTTCTTTGGAAGAAGATGTCTTAGGCTTACATGATAATATCGAGCGTACGGTGTCAGTTCAGTCCTTTTACATGGATGAGACGGAGATTGCCAACGTTCATTATTTGGAATATTTGAGTGCTGTCAAGAAGGATTCGACACAAGATTTTTACGAATCAGCATTGCCAGATACGACGGTTTGGCGCAATGATTTGGCCTTTAATGACCCATACGTAGAGCAATATTTACGTTTCCCTGGTTTCCGTATGTATCCTGTTGTAGGTGTTTCTTGGAAACAAGCGACAGATTATTGCATCTGGAGAACGGCAGCTGTTAATAATAATTTAGCTGCAGCGCCTGCATCCAAAATCAAATTACCTAAGAAATCTGCAGCAGGAGCTGCTACAACTGCAGCGGCACCTCGTACGAATACCAATGCCCGTTTGACGATCGAATCAGGACGAGTTTTACCGTCTTACCGACTACCTACGGAAGCGGAGTGGGAATATGCAGCGAAGGCGATGATTGGTACACAACAACAGGATGAGAATCAAGTAAACCAACGTATCTATCCATGGGATGGGCCATCGTTGCGTGAGTCATCTGGAAAAGGTCGTGGAACGATGCTTGCCAACTTCAAGCGTGGACGAGGAGATTATGCCGGTATTGCAGGCAAGTCGAATGACGGAGCGATTATCACGGCAGAGATTTACAAATATGCGCCCAACGATTTCGGTTTATACCAAATGGCCGGAAACGTTAATGAGTGGGTGCAAGATTTGTACCGTCCATTATCATTCCAAGACTTTAATGATTTGAATCCGGTTCGTCGGAATGACAAAGAAGACAAAGAGTCCCGTTACGATAGCAAGAACAATCAATCGTTGATCACAAATAAAGTACGTGTTTACAAAGGCGGTTCATGGGCGGATGTGGCATATTGGTTAGCTCCAGGCTCACGTCGTTTCTTGGATGAGGATTCAGCAACGGCAACGATTGGATTCCGTTGTGCGATGATTTCTGCGGGAACAAACAAATAATAAGAAGCTTATTTCAAGGCTGCTAGTGTGAAAAAGGAAACCTCCTTTGCACCAGCAGCCTTTATTTTTTCTGCGGCGGCCAATAACGTTGCGCCGGTGGTCAAAGTATCATCCACGATCAAAATATGCTTGCCTCGTACGTCTGCAAGTACCTCAAAAGAATCTTTCAGTAAGTCAAATCGGTGAGAGCGATCTTGTCCGATGAGCGAATGGGATTGCAGGGATTTCTGTAGTCCAAGTGGGAGTATGGGAATTTGCAATCCCGAGGCGAGGCCATTTCCGATACATTCCGCTTGGTTATAGGTTCTTTCGCGTAGCCTTTTGGTATGCAAAGGAATGGGGATGACACAATCAACTTCTTGGAAAAAATGGAACTTTTTCAATGATTGACCTGCCCAAAATCCTAAGAACGACCCTAAGTCTTTAGCTCCTTTGTACTTGATTGCGTGCATGAGGTGCTGTACGCGTCCGCCAGCGGCAAAGATAAAAAAGGTTTGAACCTCTGAATAAGTAAATAAACCATCAAACTTCGCGCGTAGCCACCAGGGTGAATTATCCGCATAATCGACTCGCGCTAAGGAGATTCGGCAATAGGTGCATATAAAATCTTCCGACTCAAAAAGGGGGTCTTCGCAAGCGAAACAGAGCTTTGGGTAAAGCAATTGTAAAAAGGCATTAAACATCTGCAAAATATTTTTGTATTTAATTAAGTTTCAGTAATTTTGCACCCCTAAACGAGTACCTAGACAAATCATTGTCCAAGTATTTGATTATTAACAAACGGATTAAAAAATCATTTCATAATTAACCTTTTAAAATGGCACGCGATTTAAAATTCACTAGAAACATCGGTATTGCTGCGCACATTGATGCGGGTAAAACCACAACCACGGAACGTATCCTGTATTATGCAGGGGTTTCCCACAAAATTGGTGAGGTACACGATGGTGCGGCAACAATGGACTGGATGGAGCAAGAGCAGGAACGTGGTATCACGATTACATCTGCGGCGACAACAGTAGGTTGGAAATACCGCGATCAAGATTACCACATTAACATTATTGATACTCCAGGTCACGTTGACTTTACAGTAGAGGTAAACCGTTCATTACGTGTATTAGATGGTCTAGTATTTTTATTCTCTGCCGTAGACGGTGTAGAGCCACAATCAGAAACTAACTGGCGTTTGGCGAACAACTATAACGTAGCACGTATTGGTTTCGTTAACAAAATGGACCGTTCTGGTGCTGATTTCTTAAACGTGTGTAAGCAGGTGAAAGAAATGTTAGGTAGCTACGCTGTGCCATTGCAATTGCCTATCGGAGCTGAAGAAGGATTTGAAGGGGTAGTTGACTTGGTTAACTTCCGTGGTATCAAATGGAACGAGGCAGATAAGGGAATGACATTCACTGAGGTACCTATCCCAGATGATATGTTGGAAGAAGCAACAGAATACCGTGAGAAATTATTAGAAGCGGTAGCTGAGTTTGATGAGACGTTGATGGAGAAATATTTCGAAGATCCAGCATCTATCTCAGAAGATGAAATCTTAGCTGCATTACGTGCTGCTACAATTTCAATGAAAATCGTTCCAATGCTTTGTGGTTCATCTTTCAAAAACAAAGGTGTTCAAACAATGTTGGATTATGTAATGGCGATCTTACCATCTCCATTAGACAAAGAAGGCGTAAAAGGAACTCACCCAGATACAGGTGCTGAGATCTTGCGTAAGCCAAGTGAGTCTGAGCCATTCGCGGCTTTGGCATTTAAAATTGCAACGGATCCTTACGTTGGTCGTTTATGTTTCATCCGTGCTTATTCAGGTGGATTGGATTCAGGTTCTTATGTATTGAACAACCGTTCAGGCAATAAGGAGCGTATCTCTCGTATCTTCCAAATGCACGCGAACAAGCAAAATGCGATTGAGCGTTTAGGTGCAGGTGATATTGGAGCGGTAGTAGGTTTCAAAGACATCAAAACGGGTGATACCCTTTCTGATGAGAAACACCCAATCATCTTAGAAGCAATGGACTTCCCAGAGCCAGTTATCGGTTATGCAATCGAGCCTAAGAAAACGGCTGATGCAGATAACTTCTCAAAAGCGATCACGAAATTGATCGAAGAAGATCCAACTTTACAAGTTGAGTCAAACGAAGAGACTGGTCAAACGATCATCAAAGGTATGGGTGAGCTTCACTTAGAGATCATCATCGACCGTATGCGTCGTGAGTTCAAAGTAGAAGTTAACCAAGGTGCTCCACAAGTAGCTTACAAAGAGTCATTGACTAAGACGACAGAACACCGTGAGGTTTACAAGAAACAATCAGGTGGTCGTGGTAAGTTTGCTGATATCGTATTTGAAATCGGACCAAGAGAAGATGACAAACCAGGTTTAGAATTCGTTAACAACATCGTAGGTGGTGTTATTCCACGTGAATTCATCCCAGCGGTTCAAAAAGGATTCGAAGAAGCAATGAAAACAGGTGCTTTGGCTGGATACCCAATGGATTCAATGAAAGTTCGTTTATTCCACGGTTCATACCATGATGTCGATTCAGATTCATTATCATTTGAATTAGCAGCTCGTATGGGTTACAAAGAATCAGCAAAACAAGCAGGTGCTAAGTTAATGGAGCCTATCATGGCAGTTGACGTAGTTACTCCAGACGAATACACTGGACCTATCACAGGTGACTTAAACCGTCGTCGTGGTATCATGAAGGGTATGGATTCTCGTCAAGGAGCTGTTATCTTGAAGGCTGATGTGCCGCTTTCTGAATTGTTCGGTTACGTAACAGATTTACGTACGATGTCTTCAGGACGTGCAACAGCTTCGTTAACGTTCTCTCATTACGAATTCGTTCCGCAAAACATTGCTGACGAAGTAGTTAAGAAAGCAAAAGGATTGTAAGAAATTCTTTTAAAATAGCAAAAGCCCGGACTTCACAGTCCGGGCTTTTTTTGTGGATGGTGGGGGTAAACGCTGCCGGGGTCTGCGACCCCGGCAGCGTTACCGCTCAAAGCTACATAAAGCCAGTTGCAATTCGTCCCAGAAAACTGATTATTTTAAGCTACAAAATAACGCTTAAAGGCTTGAATTGGCAATTCGATCAAACGATATGATAAATAAGCGGATAAACTGAGTACCCCCAAGGGTACGATGTGATATGGCAATTCAGGAATAGAAATCCCTAATCGACCAGCCAACTGAAAAAACAAATCAGGCACCACCATGTGGTACAAATATAGCCCATAAGACATTTGGCCTATCATACCCAAAGGTTGAACTGATAAAACGCGCGCCCACAATCCGGGTTTCATCGCGTAAAATATTACTGCCACCGAAACCATCGACGTAAATGTCCTAAACAACAATTGGCGAATTAAATCCGCATCCGTATGTTTTAAACTCAACATCAAAAAACAAAATCCCACCGGGATTATCAACCGCTTAATCCATACCCCTATAACTACCTCATGACCTGCCCGCAGGTAATGGGCTAACAAAGCTCCCCAGGCAAAGGTATCTACACAGGAAAACATACTCACCCCCTGTCCTCCATCCACATGCACAGAGAAATAGCGAAATACGATCCCAAAACAAACCGTAAACCACAAGAAATAGGCGCGAAAACGCGTCGCCAACAGCAACACGCAAAACGGCCAAAGCAAATAAAATTGCTCCTCCACCGCTAAGGACCAATAAGGCGACAAGGCATCCGACCAATTGCCATGCAATTCAATCCAATAATTCACCAAATAGGTCCAATAATACCCAGGGTGCTCATAAAAATCCGTATGCAACACAATCGAAAAACGCTTCAAAACGAATAACAATCCTAAAAGCAGAAAATAAATGGGGAAAATCCGGAGTGCCCGGCGAACCACAAAATTCTTGAACGATCGAGCAAACGTCCCTAAGGTCTGCTGCTCCATCAAGATATTGGAAATCAAATAGCCGCTCAATACAAAAAACAGCGTCACCCCGATCGGACCATTCGGCATCACATTAATCCCCTGACCTTCAGGAAACCAATGATAAACCAAAACCAATAAAATCGCTAAGGCACGAACTCCGTCCAGTGCAGGGATGTACTTCATAGCAACAAAACTAAGTAAAACCTCTTATCCTTCCTATAACCGCTTCATCCCCGCAAAATATCTTTCGTCGAAAAGTTCCCAGATTATCAACGGAAGCATGTATTTTTGATTCGAATTTTTCTGATACCATGACAAAAATTATCGAGACCAAACATATTTCCAAACGCTACGTGATGGGAGAAGAGATTATTGATGCACTCAAAGACGTCACAATCTCTGTAAATAAAGGGGAATATGTTGCTTTCATGGGTCCCTCCGGATCAGGAAAATCAACCCTCATGAACATCGTCGGCTGCTTGGATACGCCCAGTACAGGTACCTATATCTTAAACGGCCAAGACGTTTCGACCATGTCGGAAAATGAGTTAGCCTCCGTGAGAAACAAAGAAATTGGTTTCGTTTTCCAAACGTTCAACCTCCTTCCGAGACAATCTGCCTTAGAAAACGTTGCACTTCCCTTAATCTATGCGGGATATTCCAAATCAGAACGCACGAGAATCGCCATGGAAGCGCTTAAAGGTGTTGGCTTGGACAATCGGGCCCTTCACAAACCCAACGAGCTCTCAGGAGGCCAAAGACAGCGTGTCGCTGTCGCGCGCGCTTTGGTGAACGATCCATCGATTTTATTGGCCGATGAGCCAACGGGTAACTTGGATACCAAAACGTCCTACGAGATCATGGACCTTTTTGATCAACTACACAAAAAAGGCAATACCATCGTCATGGTTACCCACGAAGACGATATTGCCCAATATGCCCACCGCATCATACGTTTACGCGATGGTGTCGTGGAATCTGACACCATCAATCAGAACGTACGGAAGGTCGAAAAAATCTAAACCTTTACCCGGTCTGT
Organism: Aquirufa sp. TARAVU-A1A; assembly: GCF_054558675.1. Classification (NCBI taxonomy): domain Bacteria; kingdom Pseudomonadati; phylum Bacteroidota; class Cytophagia; order Cytophagales; family Flectobacillaceae; genus Aquirufa; species Aquirufa sp. TARAVU-A1A. Next base: position 53,108 of record NZ_JBPXKP010000007.1, on the reverse strand, counting down.
TCCATAAGGTGCGCGCTGCGTACGACGCAACAAACTATTGGCTTCCGTATTATTCACGAAATGCTCTTTCGAAGGATCCCATTGTAATTTACCGGGTACCTTCATCGCAATATGTGTAATTAAGCAAACCGTACACGCCCGATGTCCCATCTCGATTGGCGAAATAGGCTCCATGCGAGATTCAATACAATCCAACCAGTTGCCATGTTGGTCATCTGAATGATATAAATGCAATTCGTTTGGCCCTATCACCGATTCCAATATCTTCGGATCCGACGCATCTAATGCTTTGGCCTTCACTTTAGCCGTAGGATCACTTGCCGTAGCCGAATAATCACCCCGCGAAACAAAAATCCAGCCCTCGGATCCTTCATATCGAATTCCATTTTGGTAGCCCCCTGAAGTATACATGGTAATACCATTCGCATATTCTGCTTTGGCCATGAAATCCCCATGCACATTCCACAAACCTGATTTAGGAAACTCTGCCACAGCCTCCACCGAAATAGGTCCCGTGTATTCTGTATCCATTCCCCATGCCGCAGAATCGTAATGGTGCTGTCCCCAACCGGTGATCATACCCGCACCGAATTGCTCCATGCGCAACCAACCCGGTCGATCATAGCCTTTTTGCGGATGCACCGCGATTTCCGTGTAAGGCATATTGGGTGTAGAACCCAACCACATATCATAATTAAATCCTTTCGGGATAGGCATCGCAGGAGCAGCTGGTCCTGAAGGATCTCCAGGTAAACCCACCTTGACCGTATGCAATTTCCCTATCCGTCCGTTACGAACCAATTCCGCTGCGATTCGAAATTGCGATGTGGACCGCTGCTGCGTACCCACCTGCAGGATTCGTCCTGTCTTTTTAATTACCTCAGCCAGTTGACGCCCTTCATGAATCGTCAACGAAGTAGGCTTCTGCAAATAAATATCCTTCCCTGCCAATGCCGCTTCCATCGCTGGCTGTGCATGCCAAAAGTCGGGCGTACTAATCATCACCGCATCAATGTCCTTGTTCAACAACATTTCCCGGTAATCGTCATACATCTTCACATCGATGTAATTCGACTGACCTGTCTTCTTCATGTAATACTCTTCGACCAATTGTTTCGTCTCCTCCGTCCGATGACGATCTAAATCGCAGACTGCCATTATCCGAGCCTTGTCGAACTTCCAAGTTCCTGGCAAATCATGTCCACGAGCAATTCGCCCACAACCGATTTGACCAATATTAATCTTATTGCTGGGAGCATCTTTGCCACCCAACACATGCGCAGGAACAATCGTAGGAAAACCGAATGTTCCCACGGCACCTATCGCTAGGTTGTTAATAAAATTTCTCCTTTTCATGCTTTGATGGATATGTTGGTGGCATTTTTCTGCGCAATTAAGGCTAATTCCGTCGACAAGAAACAATGAGCCTGTGTCATTGCCGTTTCGGTACGATTCAATACATCGTCGACCAATAACTCGCCGTGCGGTAAATTCACATCCTTGCAATCGATGTATAAAGTCTCCTTATTATTCACGATGTACAAGTGGCTTCCCGTCCCATGTGGCGATGCAATATCTGTATTCTTACGCACCTCGATGTAGCCATCCGTTCCCAAAATAGTCAAGCGACCATCTCCCCAAGTATTCAAACCATCGGGCGTAAACCAATCCACGCGGATATATCCAGAACCTTTATTGCTACGCAACATCAAATCACCAAAATCTTGGAATTTCGGATACTGCGGATGGTAATGATTCGCGATTTGCGAAGCAACAACCTCACCTTGTGTTGATCCCGTAAAATGCAAAAATTGATCCACCTGATGGGATGCAATATCCGTGATGATTCCACCGTAATATTTAGTATCAAAAAACCAATCGGGTCTGGAATTTACACTCATCCGATGTGGCCCAGTTCCCAAGGTCTGCATCACCTTGCCTATTTTTCCCTGCGCAACCAATTGGCTTGCCAATTCCGTCGCTTTATTTTCAAAACGCTCGCTGAACGAAATCGAATAAATACGCTTGGTTTCTTGTTGGACCTTACGCACCTCCGCCAATTGCTCCAAACTAATAATCCCTGGCTTATCCACCATGTAATCCTTTCCGTGCTGCATGACACGAATTCCCAAAGGCGCACGCTCATGCGGTGTAATCGAACTCAATACCAGCTTGATTGTTGGGTCCTCCAAAACCTCCGCCTCACTCTTCACCAATTTGGCTTGCGGGTAACGCTTGGCAAAATCTTTGATTAAATCCGGCTCTTTAGCATAATAAGAAACAAATTCTCCTCCACCTCGTATGATGGAATTCGCCATGGTATAAATATGCCCATGATTAATCCCCACAACGCCAAAACGCAAACGTGGCGCCAAGATTTTTTCGGCTGAAGGTTTGACAAAAGAGGCCGTAGCGTCTTTAATCGTAGGCATAAATGCCAAACCACTTAATAAACTTGCGTCTTGAAGAAACTTCCGACGATTAGAGGAACTCGATTTCATGATTGAATAGTTTTTTTTAAACTATGTTTAAAAGTCAGACTTAGCTCAAACATACTGAATATTAAACACAAAAAAAGCTGTCCATTTCTGAACAGCTTTCTCTTATATAAAAAAATCTCAAACCTATTTTTTCTTCTCTTTAACACGAGCAGCTTTTCCTTGCTTACCACGCATGTAGAATAAACGTGCACGACGCACTTTACCACGACGCAATACTTCGATTTTATCGATGTTTGGTGACAAGATTGGGAAGATACGCTCAACACCAATTCCGTTAGATACTTTACGTACAGTGAAAGACTCACCAGCACCTGAATTCTTACGTTGGATAACCAATCCTTGGAAAACCTGGATACGCTCCTTGTTACCCTCACGGATTTTCACGTGTACATTGATTGTGTCTCCAGCTGCAAATTCTGGATGCTCAGCTCTACGCGTTGCGTTTTCTGCTTCTACAAATTTAATTAAATCACTCATCTGACTTTTTATTTTGTGTAATATCAGCACTCAGCGGTCACTTCGTACATAAAATTGCTGATTGGGTTGCAAAGATAGGAAAAATATTTCTTTCCAAAAACAATTGCTTACTTTTTACCTTTAATGGATTGAACAAAGCCAACAATCTCACTATGAAGATCTTGTGCTTGCCCCAATAACTTCACAAAAGCGCTACCAATAATCGCTCCAGCAGCTGATTCCGAAGCTTTCAAGAAACTTGCTCGATCCGAAATTCCAAAACCAATCAAGCGAGGATTTTTTAAATTCATTCCCTCAATCCGCTTGAAATAAGTTTCCTGGTCACTCGAAATTCCCGTTTTCGCCCCGGTCGTACTTGCGGACGAAACCATGTAAATAAAGCCTTTACTAATCGCATCTATTTGAGCAATGCGCGCATCCGTAGTTTGTGGCGTGATCAAAAAGATGTTATACAAACCGTATTGTTCGAAAATCGCTTGGTATTCCGACTCATATTCGGCCATAGGCAAATCCGGCAAAATCAAGCCGTCTACACCCACTTCCGCACATTTCTTACAAAACGCCTCCACCCCATATTGTAACACGGGATTGATATAACCCATCAACAAAACAGGTACAGAAACCGTTTGGCGCATATCTTTTAATTGCTCAAATAAATGCGCAACCGTCATGCCTTGATCCAAAGAAACCTGATTGGATTGCTGAATCGTTTCCCCATCCGCCACAGGATCCGAATAAGGCATCCCAATCTCAATAATATCCACGCCACCCGCTTGCAAGGCATTCAACACGGTCATCGTATCCCCGAAATTCGGGTAACCTGCCGTCGCATATACATTCAAAATAGGCTCCGTCGCCTCCGCAAATAATTTCGTAATCCGATTCATCCTAATCATTCAATTTTAAACGTTGCTGATACGTGGATAAGTCCTTATCCCCTCTTCCCGACAAATTCACCACGACAACTTCATTCGGCTTGGCGTTTAATTTGCCAAAGACCGCGAGCGCATGGGCTGATTCCAAAGCCGGAATAATTCCTTCCAACATCGAGCATTCCAAAGCAGCCTCCAAAGCCTCCTCATCCGTTATATCATAGAATTTTGCGCGGCCCGACTTAAACAAATGCGCATGCATCGGCCCAATGCCCGGATAATCCAAACCTGCCGAAATCGAGTAAGGCTCAATCACCTGTCCATCTTCCGTTTGCATCAACAAACTCTTGCTGCCATGCAAAACACCTGGCTTTCCTAGGAAAGTCGTCGCTGCTGAATGACCTGTACTAACTCCCTGACCCGCCGCCTCCGCTGCAATCAATTGCGTCCGAGGCTCATCCAAGAAATGATAAAAAGCTCCCGCCGCATTCGAACCACCACCCACACAAGCAATCACATAATCCGGATAATCCCGGCCTTCTTTTTCCTGCAATTGACTACGCATTTCTTCGGAAATCACCGACTGGAATCGAGCAACCATATCCGGGTAAGGATGTGGCCCTACCACCGAACCGATGATGTAATGCGTATCCACCGGGTTATTGATCCAGTGACGCATCGCCTCATTCGTCGCATCTTTTAAGGTCTTCGAGCCCGACTGCGCCGCAACAACAGTCGCTCCCAACATACGCATACGCGCCACATTAGGTGCTTGACGTTCGATATCAATCGCCCCCATGTAAACAATACATTCCATCCCCATCAAGGCACAAACCGTTGCAGTAGCTACGCCGTGTTGGCCCGCACCCGTCTCCGCTACGATCTTATTTTTCCCCAAACGCTTCGCAACCAAAATCTGACCAATCGTGTTGTTCACCTTATGTGCACCCGTGTGACAAAGATCCTCCCGCTTCAAATAAATGTTCGTATTGTACTTCGCCGATAAACGCTCAGCCTTGAACAAGGGGGTCGGTCGGCCCACGTAATCTTTTAACAAAGCATGAAACTCCTCTTGAAAAGACGGATCCGCGATAATATCCAAATAGCGACTGCGCAATTCTTCTACATTGGGATACAACATTTCCGGGATAAAGGCACCGCCAAAATCCCCGTAGTATCCACGCTCGTCAACTTGAAATGAATGGTTCATATATTTTGAGTTATTAACTTCACCTTTGTCAAATCCTTCAATGCTGGACTTGACTCTAATTTACTATTGAAATCCAAGGCATACAGCCCTGGCAATTTTTTCGCTTCTTCGATACTCGCCTCATCCAAACCTCCCGCTAGAAAATAAGGAATATCCAATTCATAAGCCTTTAAAATAGACCAATCAAATCGCTCCCCTGTTCCGCCTACTTGAGATCCCTTTTTCGTATCAAATAAATAATAATCGGGCTCCAAATTCAACACTTTAACATCCTCCTCCGTCGCCACACTGACAGCCTTGATCACCGTCAAACCCTCAGCACGCAAGGCATCAATCTCACCTTGCCCCTCATCGCCGTGCAATTGCACAACCTGAAATCCGGCCTTTGTAGACAATTCAATGATATTTTCGGTGGGCTCATTCACAAACACACCCACCGCCTTTGTCTTAGTCGGCAAGGCCGGGATAACAAAATCTTGCCCTACATAGCGAGGCGATTTGGAAGCCCATATAAAGCCCATATAATCCGGTTCGTAAGCCGCAACTGCTTCGATATTATTCAAATCCCGCATGCCACAAACCTTCCACTTCATATCCTATTGCTTTAAGAAATCTGATAATGCCTGACCGGGATTGCTCGTCTTCATAAAACTCTCACCGATCAAAAAGCCACGGTATCCATAAGCCTTCAACTCCTTGATAATTTCAGGACCTGAGATACAACTCTCAGAAACCTTCACAAATTGGGCAGGAATCTTATCCGCAAGGACTTTGGATGCTTCCACATTTTGCTCGGCAAAATTTTTCAAGTTGCGGTTATTCACACCTACAACGGAAATATAATCGCCCAACGAACGATCTAATTCTTCCTGGTCATGAACCTCCAACAAGGTTTCCATACCTAATGAACGAGCTAAGGTCCCTAAGGTTTTGATTTCTGCAGGACTTAATGCTGCCGCAATCAATAATACCACGTCCGCTCCCATCGATTTCGCCTCTACGATTTGATATTCATCGACCATAAAGTCTTTACGCAAAATAGGCGTATTCGGATTCGTCCGACGCGCTAAATCAAAGTCGGCATAGGTCCCACCAAAATAATCCGTATCCGTCAACACCGACAAGCAAGCCGCTCCTGCTGTCACATAACCACGCGTAACTTCATCAACGCCCATCGTATCATTAATGATGCCTTTGGAAGGAGACTTGCGTTTAAATTCCGCAATGATGCCTGTAGAAGCTGGCTGAACCAAAGACATGGCCAAGGAATGACAAGCCCGGGCAAAATAACCTTGCTTTTCCAGTGCGGAGATGGAAACGCGCGCTTTGGCAGCGGCAACTTCCGTACGTTTGGTGGCAATGATTTGATCTAAAATAGTCATAGCGCGATGCGATTAATCCATGATAAACTTCTTAAACACCTGGAATGCTTTTCCACTTTCTAATGACTCTTTGGCCATTAAAAATCCATCCGCTAACGATGGAGCTTTCTCTGCAACCCAAAGTGCCGCCCCAGCATTCGCCAATACCGCATTAGTTTGAGCAGCTGTCCCTTCGCGCTGTAAAATTTTATAAAGCATATTGGCCGATTCTTCCACATTCGCTCCTCCGAACAATTCCGATTGCTGCACATATTCACATCCTAATTCTGAAGGTTCATGAACTTGTCGGCCGGCGCGCGTCTCTAAACGAAAATTAGATGTCAACGAAATTTCATCATAGCCATCCTCCGCATAAACAATCCCAAATTTCTTGCTAGAATCTTTGAAAAAACCAGAATATAATTCAAAAACCTCAGGGGAATAAACACCTGTTAATTGCTTACTCACATTTGCGGGGTTCAATAAAGGCCCCAATAAATTAAAAAAGGTTTTCATTCCTAATTCTTTGCGAATCGGACCTACAAACCGCATGGCTGGATGGAACAAAGGCGCATGTAAAAAACACATGCCCGCAGTTTCCATTTTGCGCTTCAAGATTTTGGGATCATTATTGAATTTCAAACCCAAAAACTCCAAAACCGTGGAAGAACCTACCGATGAAGAAACCCCATGATTGCCATGCTTAGCAATCTTTTGGCCAGCACCTACGATTACAAACGAGGAAGTCGTACTTATATTAAATGTATCCTTTCCATCCCCTCCTGTTCCACAAACATCCATGGCATCGAACTCCGACAAATCAACTGTGACAGCTAAATCCAACATCGCCGAAACAAATCCCTTTAACTCTTGAACTTGAATCGGGTGATACCAATAAGATGATAAAAATGCGGCAATTTGACTAGGATTCACCCCGCCATTCCCAATTTGCAATAAAACCTCGTGCGCCTCTTGTTCTGACAACGCCTCACCACTCACTCTTCTTTCTAGAACCTTTTTCATTTTATTTTAACCAATTTTTAATCATTTGTAATCCGTGTTGGGTCAAATAGGCCTCCGGGTGAAATTGCACCCCACGTACATCGTATTGCTGATGCGCTTCCGCCAACACATAGCCCTTGTCATCTTGGGCTGTAATCTTCAAATCCTTTGGCATCGAGTCAGGGATTACCGTCCACGAATGGTAACGACAAACCTCAAAACGCGATGGAATATCCAAGAACAAACGCTCGGTCGGGTCAATCACTTGACATTCCGTCGTCACGCCATGCAAAACCTCTCCCATATTCTGTAATTGAGACCCAAAGGCCTCCGCGATCGCCTGATGACCTAGACAAACACCTAAAATCTTTTTAGTTGACTTATATTCTTTCAATAAATCCATCATAATTCCCGCCTCGGAAGGAATCCCAGGACCCGGAGAAAGAAGGATTTGGTCATATTTGCCCACTTCTTCTAAGCTAATTTTATCATTGCGAAATACATCCACATTCGCACCTAATTCCTTTAAGAGGTATACTAAATTGTACACGAAGGAATCATAATTATCTAAAACCAAAACGTTCTTCATGTCTTCTTATGCTAAGTTCTCCGCAACTTCCAATGCCCGACGCAAAGCTGCTAATTTATTATGTATTTCTTGCATTTCGCTGGCAACAACCGACTTCGCTACAACGCCCATTCCTGCTTGGAAAAATAAGGTATTTCCCTTGCTCAAAAAGGTCCGAATCGCAATGGCATGATTGAAATTTCCTTGAAAATCCATGAAACCAATCGCTCCGCCATAGATCGCTCGGTTTGTTGGCTCCAGCCGATTAATAATCGTCATTGCATTGTGCTTAGGCGCACCACTCAATGTCCCCGCAGGAAAGGTATCTGCCACTAATTGCAAAGGATTCACGCCCTTTTGCAAGCGACCTGTCACTTTGGATACCAAGTGAATGACATGCGAGAAAAATTGAACTTCTTTAAAGGTCTCCACTTTGACATGATCCGCACTCCGACTCAAATCGTTGCGGGCTAAATCAACTAACATCACATGCTCAGCCGTTTCTTTCGGATCTGCCAAAAGTTCTTGCGCTAATTCCGCATCCCGTGCATCATCTCCCGAGCGTCTAAACGTTCCAGCGATCGGATGAATTTCAGCGACATCTCCATCAATTTTAATTTGCTTTTCGGGCGATGCACCGAAAATACGGTATTGTTCGTAATCAAAGTAAAACAAATAAGGCGACGGATTCACGGAACGCAAAGCGCGATACACTTGAAAATCATCCCCTTTGAAACCTTGTGAGAAACGACGAGAAGGAACAATTTGAAATACATCACCGCGTAAACAATGCTTGATACACGTTTCCACAATCTCCTTCACTTGCTCATCGTTCAAATTACTTACTTCCTCACCTACACGTTCGAATCTTTCCGAATCGTAATGCGGCATGTTCAACAAATACGTAATCGTATCAAAAGAAGGTTCAGACCCGTCGTAACTATGCGCATAAAGCGACATTTGGTTGTTGAAATGGTTCACCGCAACCACATATCGATACACATAATAGCGAATCGATGGAATTTCTGTTTCTGGATTTTTTGCTTGAATCTCGATATCCTCAAAATAGGTTACTGCATCATAAGAAATATGGCCAAACAAGCCATTCGCCATCGGCGAATCCCCTTTTTCTTTTTGGAAATCAAAACGATCCGCGAAAGCTTTGAGAGCTTGAACAGCATCCCGACGATTCGTTAAGGTGAAATTTTCCAGCGAGCCGTCAGGGAATTTTTGGGTAACCTTCGAATCGGTTAATTCGAATGAAGCAACCGGATCAAAAGCGATATGTGAAAATCCATGTTCCCGGCCGTGGTAATCCGCCGATTCCAGGATGACGGAATTCTTGAAGTTTTTACGAATCTTCATGAAAATACCGATAGGCGTAAGGGTATCCGCCAATTGGGTTTTTCTCGCAGTTCGAATTTGTATTGTAGACATGTTTTCTAGGGACAAAATTAAAAAAAGGCTTACTGAGAACAGCAAGCCTTTCGTAAACATATCATGTACACACAGCAAAACTGTTCAAGGAAATATTAGCCTTGCCACCAGTTTTTGTTGTATGCTGCTTTTGTCATCTTGGTATTAATTTGATGCAAATGTAAACTGAAATCTCTTAATTCAAAATTTTAGCCGATTAAATCCCACAAATTTCCATATAAATCCTCGAATACGAGCACTTTACCATATTCTTCAAGCACCGGACCACGGACAATTTTGATGTTGTGTTTGAGCAAATTTTGATGGTCTTTTTCAAAGTCATCCGTATGTAGAAACAAGAAAACTCGGCCACCTGTTTGATTGCCCACACGAGAACGCTGTTCGTCCGTTGCGGCTTTGGCCAATAGCAATTGACAAGAGCCTTCACCCGAAGGTTGGACCAGCACCCAGCGTTTCACATCACTTAGCCGCGTGTCTTCCACCAAAGTAAAACCGAGTTTTTCGGTATACCAAGCAATTGCTTCGTCGTAGTCGGCCACCACAAGGGCGATGTGCATGAGGCGATGGTTCATAGTAAAAAGTCCAAAGTCCGGAGGGAAAGAGTCCGGAGGGGTTTAGTTTTAGTTTTCGTCGCGACCCACGAAGTTGAATGGGCTGATTAATTTCAATTCGGCTTTAATGGCATCTGAAACGGCTAGGCCGTCGATGAAATTATGGAAGACCGTTTGGTCAATTTTTCCGTGGTGACGTGTCAAATCCTTCAGCGCCTCATACGGTTTCGGGAATGCTTCACGACGTAAAACCGTTTGAATCGCTTCCGCAATTACCACCCAGTTATCTTCTAAGTCTTGTTGGATTTTGCTGTTATTCAATTCCAATTTCCCTAAACCACGTTGCAAGGAATTCAACGAAATCACGACATGAGCCAATGGCGTTCCTACATTACGAAGAACCGTCGAATCCGTTAAATCACGCTGTAAACGGGAGATAGGTAATTTCGCCGACAAGAATTCAAAGAAAGCATTTGCCATCGCGAAGTTCCCTTCCGCGTTTTCGAAATCGATTGGATTGACTTTATGCGGCATCGCTGAAGATCCGATTTCGCCAGCTTTGATTTTTTGCTTGAAATAGCCCATCGAAATGTACTGCCAAATATCGCGAGACAAATCAATCAAAATCGTATCCAAACGCTTTAAGCCGTCAAAATAGGCTGCCAAATTATCGTAATGCTCGATTTGAGTCGTGTATTTCGAGCGCGTAATACCTAGATTTGCATGCAAGTTGGCAGCAAATTCCGGCCAGTTAATCTCCGGAAAAGAAACTTGATGCGCATTGAAATTACCTGTCGCCCCGCCGAATTTACCCGTAAACGGCACTTGAGATAATAAGTCTAATTGGCGATTTAAACGCTCAACAAAAACCTTAATTTCTTTGCCTAAACGCGTCGGAGAAGCGGGTTGGCCATGGGTATGGGCCAACAAAGGAATCTCTTTCCATTCGGTCGCATAAGCATCCAACGTCGCAACAACTGCCTGATAAGCAGGCAAAATCACATCGCGATGCGCCTCCGCGATGGAAAGCGGAATCGCGGTATTATTTATATCTTGAGAAGTTAGGCCAAAGTGGATAAATTCAACATAAGGAGTTAAATCGCCTGGCAAGGCCAACATCCGATCTTTGATGAAATATTCAACTGCTTTCACATCGTGATTGGTTACCTTTTCGGTTTCCTTAATCCATTGCGCGTCTGCTTCGGAGAAGTTGGTGTACATCGCACGCAAGGCTCCATAATGTTCTTTGGGGAAACTTGCTAAAGGAGCTAAAGGAATTTCACACAAAGCGATGAAATACTCAATTTCTACACGAACACGGTATTGGATTAGGCCAAACTCAGAAAAATACGGAGCGAGTGATTGGGTTTGGCGACGGTAACGACCGTCAACGGGCGAGATCGCCGAAAGCAGATTTAATTCCATAAGTTCTATTCAAAGCGCAAAGGTACAACATTTTAAAAATTTATCTGTAATTTCAAGCATGTTACAGCCTAGATATCTTTCGGTCATATTAGCATTGGTCATCGCCATCGTAACGACGGCTTTTTTGTCATTTATTCCGAGCTCGGATTTAGTCACGATGACAATCGGGTTTTTAACCTGTTTTATTTTCGGAGGAGTGCTCATTTATTTTGCCTTGGACTACTTGGTATTCCAAGAAGTAAACTCCCTATATGATCGTATTAAACAGATTAAAAAGAAGGATTTCAGCGTAACACCGCGCAAACAACTTGTTGAAAAAGAAAACCCAATCGAATTATTAAAGAAGGAGTTGAACGTATATGTCGCGACGAAAGAGGGTGAAGTACAAGATTTGAAAAAGGCGGCTAAATACCGACAAGAGTTTTTGGCGGATGTTTCGCATGAATTAAAAACACCCATTTTTGCAGCTCAAGGTTTTGTTCATACGCTCTTGGACAATCCGGATGAGGACCTGGAAATCCGGATGAAATTTCTAGAAAAGGCGGCGAAAAGTTTGGACGGCTTAGATAATTTGGTGCAAGATTTATTAACCGTTTCCCAAATCGAAACCGGTGCGATCAAGATTGAGAAAAAGAAAATTAATCTACGCCCATTAATTGAGGAGATATTTGAACAGGTAGAAGCGAAAGCAAAAAAACGGGATGTCAAACTTAAACTCATAGCCCCCAAAGGCGAAATTCAGGTAAAAGCAGATACCCAACGAATTTCTCAAGTCATCATGAACTTGGTCGTGAATGCCATTAAATACGGGAATGAAAAAGGCCTTGTTCAGATTATCATCACGGAGAAGAAAAAGGCTTACACAATATCGGTGGTGGACAATGGCCCTGGTATTCCAGACGAACATTTACACCGAATTTTTGAACGCTTTTATCGGGTAGATAAAAGTCGGGCCAAAAACTCCGGCGGAACAGGCTTAGGACTTTCCATTGTCAAACACATCGTTCAGGCACACAACAGCAAGATCTCCGTACAATCCGAAGAAAATAAGGGTACTCGGTTCGAGTTTAAGTTGGAGAAAGCCTAATTTATAACCCTAGGCTTCAGCCTAGGGAATTGGACTAAACCGCCCCTTCAGTCAAACGCTCTGCGTTTTCCGCAATCCGCAATTGCTCGATAAACTCACCAATCTCCCCATCCATTACGGTAGGCAAATTGTAAACCGTTAAACCGATACGGTGATCCGTCACACGGCCCTGTGGATAATTGTAGGTACGAATTTTATCGGAACGGTCGCCAGACCCAACCATGGATTTCCGACTACCTGCAATTTCCGCATTACGTTTAGCTAACTCAATTTCGTATAGTCGAGAACGTAATACTGTCATCGCTTTATCAAAGTTCTTGATTTGCGAACGCTCATCCTGGCATTGAACAACTAATCCGGATGGAATGTGAGTCACACGAACAGCTGAATAGGTAGTATTAACCGACTGCCCACCCGCACCAGACGAACAGAACGTATCTTTCCGGATGTCATTCATATTGATCTGCACATCCACCTCGTCAGCTTCTGGCATAACAGCGACAGTCGCTGCAGAGGTGTGTATACGACCAGCAGATTCCGTAGCAGGAACACGCTGAACGCGGTGAACACCTGATTCAAATTTCAATTTGGCATATACATCTTCTCCTTGAACGGAAACAATCATCTCTTTATAACCGCCAGCAGTTCCTTCTGTGTAATCCATAATCTGGAATGTCCAGCCCTGCTTTTCCGCAAAACGCTGATACATCCGGAATAAGTCTCCTGCAAAAATGGACGCCTCATCTCCTCCGGTACCCCCACGAATCTCCAAGATACAGTCTTTGGAATCATTGGGATCTTTTGGAATCAACATCTCCTTCAAAACCTCCTGCATTTCCTTTTCTGCCGGAACCAATTCTTCTAACTCCGCTTTCGCCATATCACGGAAATCTTCATCCTTTTCAGTGGCAATCACCGACTTAGCTTCTTCGATGGATTTCAACAAATTTTGGTATGTCATGTATTGCTCGACGATTTTTTGCAAGTCCTTGTATTCCTTACTTAACGTCTTGAATTTCTTTAAGTCGGAAACAATTTCCGGCATCGCAATTTGTTGTTCTACTTCGATGAATCGTTCTCGGATGGCTTCTAGCTGCTCCAGCATGTCTAATCGGGGTTAAAAAATCTCCGCAAAGATAACAATTAAATTCATTGGCCTTTCTGCTCAAGATGAATACCTTTGTTCTTTCGCCCAGAACCCATGAAAAAATACCTGATAATCTTTCTTGCTTTCACTGTTTATGCCTGTGACTTTTCCAAACGAATTGACACCACAGCAGCTGTAAAAGAAATGCGCGAACGTCAAGTCAAGCGTGTATTGCCACAAGATATCGTGAATCAGGTGGATGTTTGGGGGCAGGAACTTCAAGCAAATTTGGCAAAAGGCCAGGTTGCGGACACATTGAGTTCAAAAAATAAGGTAAGCATTCAATCCGGGAGCATCGAAACACTCAAAAAATCTGTGAAAGATTCCAAAATCAATGAAATGCTTGATGCTATAGCCTTTGGCTTAAGTCAAAAACAAGATATTCCTGCAAGTATTCAGAAAAACAGCTCAGGCGACAGCCTATACTATATCTACCCCACAAAAGATGGAAACGTTACGCTGATTGGCTTCAGCAAAAAACAAGTGATTATTCAAATGGATAAGCCGCTGATTAAATAGAATTGGATTTTACGAGCGCCAACATATTCTTATAGATTTCCTGCATTTCCGGTCGCGTCATAAAGGCTTGTTGGTCAAACACCACCCGTGAATCACTCAATTTCGCAATATCTTGATCAGCGTGTAAGGTCTGGTTTGCAAAAAAGGCTTGCACATAATTTTGAACAACGCCTTGAATCAAGCTTTTGTCTAATTCAATCGATTCTAATAACTCTTGAGCTTGTTGCCAAAGTTGTTGCGTAAACAATCCAGCCATCAGCATCGCCAAATGGATTTTCTTGCGCTCATCTCCGCTCACTAAATAGATGGATTTCGAAATATCTTTGGCCAAATGGACCAAGGTTGCCTCCGTTTCTTCGACCAATACTTCAATACAAATCGGCACATTCGATAAACTAATTTTCCGTTCGGCCTGTAAATGCTGAACGGGGAACAACACGCCAACTTGATTTGTGCTTTCGCGCAAGGGGTCGTATTGCATCATAGATTCCGTCAAGGAAACGGTTCCTGCGACCAACACTAAAGTCGCATATTTGGGCAATAATAATTCAGGTAACACCTGCGGATAGGCCGACTCTGGCACACAAAGGAAAAACACAGTGGAGCTTGATTCCGAAAAATCCAAATGCTCTTGAACGCGGGCATTATACAAATAGCTAACTAAATCGCGTGCTTTCTCCGGGTCCCGACTGAAAACTTCTTGAACACTATTTCCAGCATTTTCCAACGCTTGCGATAAATGCCATGCCACGTGCCCCGCACCGATAAATGAAATTTTAATCATTACTGAATTTTTTCGTGTTTCGCCCCGACGAAGGGCATCCATTGATTATCCAAAATTCCGGAAAAATTTCGCAAAAACATAACGAAGGAAGGTTTGAACGGTTGGCGTGCCAAATGCATCCCTGCTTCTTCTGGTGTTTTATGCCCTTTTTTTGAATTACAATATTTACATGCAGTCGTCAAATTGTCCCAAGACGTTCTTCCTTGGCGTGATTTGGGAATCACATGATCTAAGGTGAGGTGGTCGGGGGAGCCACAATATTGACAACGATTTCCGTCGCGCTTAAAAATATTTTGACGGGTTAAAACAACCCCTTTGTAGGGAAAATACACATAGCGATTTAAACGAATGACGGAAGGAAAAGGAAATGATTGCGAGATGGAATGGAGTCTTTCTGTGCTTGACTCAGCAATAAGCTCGGCTTTATTGAGGTAAACCAGCAAAAAAGCTTTGGGCATAGAACAAATTGTCAATGCACTGTAATCTTGATTAAGGACTAAAACTTTCTGACTCATAGACATCCAATTTTATAAGGTAATCCCTGCGCAAATCCATCACATGCTTTAAAGTTACAGAAAATAATCAACTGATAAACAAGGACTTGCCACAAAAATTTAACCTCGATTGTTGAGATAAAAACGGCATTTTGAGCCCTTTTTAGTAGATTTGTGAAAATTAAGCAAAGGCACATGACAACCCTGGTTGAAAAAATTAAAGCATTATCTACTTCGCTCGCACAAGAAACGGTTGGCAACCGCCATCATTTGCACATGCATCCCGAATTATCTTTTCAGGAAACAGCGACGCAAGCTTTTGTAGAAAGCCAATTGAATACTTGGGGAATCCCAAACAGCCGTTTAGCCAATACGGGCGTTGTGGCCATCATTGAAGGAAAAAATCCAGCGAAAAAAGTAGTGGCCTTGCGGGCTGATATGGATGCCTTACCAATTATCGAAACGAACGATGTCCCCTATAAATCACAAAACTCCGGTGTGATGCATGCTTGTGGACATGATGTGCACACATCGTCCTTATTAGGAACGGCACATATTTTGCAATCTATTAAGGAGGATTTTGAAGGAACAGTGAAGTTGATTTTCCAACCGGCAGAAGAAAAAGCGCCGGGTGGAGCTAGCATCATGATCAAAGAGGGCGTTTTAGAAAACCCGAAACCGGTGAGTATATTTGGCCAACATGTAGCCACAAACGTTCCTGTGGGGAAAATAGGTTTCCGTGAGGGCATGTATATGGCCAGTACGGATGAATTATATATTAAAGTCATTGGCAAAGGAGGACATGGTGCCATGCCAGATGCCTGCATTGACCCGATTGTCATAGCTTCGCACATCATTGTGGCGATGCAGCAAATCATTTCTCGCAATAAGAACCCTAAGTTTCCATCGGTGTTGACCTTTGGTAAGATTGAAGGATTGGGGGCGACGAACGTGATACCTGACGAAGTTAATATTGCGGGAACTTTCCGGGCGATGGATGAAACATGGCGTGCTGAAGGATTGGAGAAGATGAAGAAATTGGCGGAAGGCATTGCCGATGCCATGGGAGGCCAAGCTATTTTCGAGGTTTTAAAAGGCTATCCATTCTTACAAAACAATCCTGAATTAACGCGTAAGGCCAAAGCTGCTGCAATTGCCTACATGGGCGAAGAAAATGTGGTCGATTTAGATCTCTGGATGGCCGGGGAAGATTTCGCTTTTTACACACACCATGTGGATGCATGTTTCTACCGTTTAGGAATTCGCAATGAAGCTAAAGGCATCACGAGTGGCGTTCACACACCTACTTTTGATATCGATGAGGATGCGTTGGCGATAGGACCGGGATTGATGGCTTGGTTGGCGGTGAATGAATTATCCTTGTAGAGACGTGACACCTCGCATATGAATTATGTAGAGACGCGATACCTCGCGTCTAATACAAAAAAGACGCAAAGTATTGCGTCTCTACAAATCAAAAAGAGACGCGAAGTATCGCGTCTCTACATATTAAGGATTAAAACTCCATCGGATCAGGCCATTTGAAATCATAGCTTAGTTCCTCCACGATTTTATCACCGGAAACAATTTTACCCCCTAAACACGGTTGGCTTGAGTCCCAATACCCTGGATTCATCCCGCGTTTTTCACAGTCATTCATTCCCACATCTTGTTTGGTTGGATGCTCGGGAGCAACAATGTTATAAACACCCGAAGAAATTTTCTCGCAAGTCAAGGCAATCAAATTCACCACATCATCTTTGTGCACATAATTCACTGGGCAATTCGCCCCGTCATTACGTTTGTTTGCGAAGTATTTAGCAACAAAACGATCGCCACCCATTAGGCCGGCAAGACGCAAAATCACGGAAGAAACAGGTGATGCTTTAACAATAGCTTCTGCCTGTGCCATTAAGGAATTTTCGTTTATTTCAGCCGTTTCATCAACAATCGCTGAAACATTGGCATAAACGGAGGTAGAAGAAAGGAAGATAATTTTGTCAACTTTTTTAGGATCTAAGCCATCGACCCAAGCTTGCACGATGCGCAAATATTGTTCCTCTGAGTTTTTCTTTCTACGGGGCGGAATAGCCCATACTTGAATGGCCGATTGATTTAACAGCGCCCATTCCCCTTCGGTGGTTTCGTCCGTCGCGCGAAAATCCACAACTTGAACTTTGGGATGCTTTGCTTGTTGGTGCACTTGCGATGCCGAAACTTTAACCTCAAAATCCGCTAAAGCCAGTTTAAATGCCAATGGTGCGCCTACCCAACCGCCTCCGTAAATACTTAGGTTCTTTTTCATAATTTTATGCACCTTTGGAACAAATGCAAAACAAAGATAGTTTATAAGCCATGAATAAAATGTTTTTTGTGCCCTTAATCACCATCGTCTTAGTCGCATTAGACTATTATGTTTGGATGGCGGTTAAAACGGCTCTTCGTAAATCGCGTAATAGTGTTCGCCAAACAGCAGCCATCATTTACTGGGGATTTACCGCTTTCGTACTAATAGGAACCATTTCGTATAATGCATTGCCATTGCATGCGTGGAAAAACGAATTCCGAATTACCTTCATGGCACTTGTAATGATTTCGGTCATCAGCAAATTGTTCATCATCATTTTCTTACTATTAGAAGACATCACCCGCTTTTTCCGCTGGGGAAGCAATAAAATCCGCAAAAAAGATCCGAGTGCAATTAGTCGGCATGAGTTCTTATCCCAAGCCGCCCTCGCTGTTGGCGCAGTTCCTGCCGCAACATTTGCTTTTGGGATTCTCTCGGGAGCACATGATTACCGCATTGAAAAGGTGAGTTTAAAGATTCCTAAACTTCCCAAAGAGTTCCGCGGCATGCGCATCGCGCAAGTTTCGGATATCCATTCAGGAAGTTTTTTCAACAAAACGGCTGTTCAAGGTGGCGTGGATATGTTGATGCGAGAAAAGGCCGACATGGTGTTTTTCACGGGAGATTTGGTCAATAATGAGTCCAAAGAGGTGGAGGATTACTTCAACATGTTTTCTAAAATAAAAGCCCCTTATGGTGTTTTCAGTACGTTGGGAAATCATGACTACGGCGATTATGTGAAGTGGAAAAGTGCCGCGGCTAAAAAGCAAAACTTACAGGATTTGATGAAGGCGCATGAATTGATGGGCTGGAATCTGATGATGGATGAGAATCATATCATCACAGAATCCGGAGAGAAATTGGCCATCATCGGTGTTCAAAACATAGGCATCGGTCGTTTCCCATGGTATGGTAATCTTTCCAAAGCCTATGCGGGCACAGAAGATGCATCGACCAAATTACTTTTATCGCACGATCCAACGCATTGGAATGCGGAAGTGACGAAGAACAGCAAATTCCATGACATAGATGTTGCTTTTGCGGGCCATACACATGGTGCGCAGTTTGGGGTAAAGATTCCAGGCTTTGAAACTTGGTCACCGGCTAAATACATTTATAAACAATGGGCGGGCTTGTATGAAGAAAACGGGCAGCAATTATATGTGAATCGAGGATTTGGATATTTAGGATATCCAGGGCGAGTGGGGATGCCGCCAGAGATCACGGTATTTACATTGAGTTAAGAGTTAAGAGCGAAGAGTGAAGAATGAAGAGGTAAAAGTTGAAATTAGGACCTCCGGACTTCGGACTCTGGACTAATGACTAGTGACTGACCACTGCCTACTTTTTTTCGCTTTCCTTTTGCTCCTTTCTAAAAAAAAGCTATTTTTGCATCCCAATTAATTTGGTTTCGTGGCCGAGTGGCTAGGCAGAGGTCTGCAAAACCTTCTACAGCGGTTCGAATCCGCTCGAAACCTCAAAAAACCTTCCGTTTGGAAGGTTTTTTTGTTTAACTCCATTTTGTACAAATCCCTCTCAAAAAATTACACTTTCACTTTAGGTTTATTTTGAAAGATTCTAAATAATTGATTAAACCTTAAAAAAACCTGAAATTGTTTCTCCTATAAATTGTTTCCTAAAAAATCGGAATGTAGTTTTGCGAACTGAATTAAAATGTGAAAACCAACATGATGTTTTGCAAAAAATTAACACTCGTTAAAACCTTATTATCCTTTGCGATACTATTAGCTAGCGTGAGCGCAACATTTGCGCAGGATGCAGCAGAAGGCGAAACCCTATTCAAAAACAACTGTGCGGCATGCCACAACACATCGGACGAAGTGCTTGTAGGGCCTGGTTTAAAGGGAATTAGCGAAAGACGCCCAATCGAATGGATCGTTAAATGGGTTCATAATCCACAAGCAGTTATCGCTTCAGGTGACAAATACGCAAACGACCTTTACAACAAGTTCAATAAGGCGGCAATGACTCCTTACCCGAACTTTACAGAACCTCAAATCAAAAGCATTGTTGCCTATATTGATGCAGCTAATGCAGCTCCAGCGGCTCCGGCAGCGGGTGCAGCTCCAGCAGCAGGCGCAGCAGCTCCAGCAGCTCAAAGCTCAGGCGGCATGTTAGAAGTTCTTTTAGTTGGTTTATTGATCATCATGGTGATCGTTTTAATCGCTTTATTGTCTATCGTTAGTACATTAAGCAAAATTACTTCAGGTGAAGCTTCGACAGAAGCTCCTTTGATGCAACGTTTGGCAGCAAACGCAAAAGCTTTGGCAGCTAATTCAGCTGTTAAAACAGGTATTTTAGTTCTAGCTTTATTATTAGGTGGAAAAGCAACAATCGATGCAGCGTACGGCGTAGGTATTCACCAAGGATATGCCCCAGAACAACCGATCAAATTCTCGCACAAATTACACGCGGGTCAATATCAAATCAACTGTAACTATTGCCACACAGGTGTATATGCAGGAAAAGGAGCTAACGTTCCTTCAGCGAACATCTGTATGAACTGCCACAACGCAATCAAGCGTGAGTCTCCAGAAATTCAAAAAATCTATAGCGCGATTGAAAACAACGAGCCTATTCAATGGGTACGTGTTCACAACTTGCCAGATTTGGCATATTTCAATCACTCACAACATACAAACGTAGGTGGATTAGAGTGTAAAAACTGCCACGGCGAAATCGAAAAAATGGAAGTTGTTGAGCAACGTTCTTCATTAACAATGGGATGGTGTATCGATTGTCACCGCGAAACAGATGTGAACGCGAAAGGAAATGCATACTACGACAAATTAGTTGAGGTGCATAACAAAGACAGCAAAACACCACTTAAAGTGCAAAACATTGGTGGCTTAGAGTGTTCTAAGTGTCACTATTAATCATATTACAATAGATTCAAAATTAGTCTGAATAAGAAAGATTATATGGAAAATTCGAACAAGAGGTATTGGAAAGGAATTGAGGAGTTAACCAATGAACCATCGTTTGTAAAAAATATCCACAATGAGTTTGGCAACATGCCATCAGAAAACGATGCGAAAGGCGAAGCCTTAGTAGACGGTTCTGGAACTCATCGTCGTGATTTTTTAAAGATGTTGGGTTTCGGAGTTGCAGCTGTTTCATTAGCAGCATGTGAAGCGCCGGTTAAAAACACCATTCCATACTTGAACAAACCGGAGGATGTTGAGCCTACGATTGCCAACTGGTATGCATCGACTTATACGGATGGTGGCGATTACGCTTCAATCCTAGTTAAGACGCGCGAAGGTCGTCCGATCAAGATCGAAGGAAACACCTTATCGTCTGTTTCAAAAGGAGCTCTTTCAGGCCGTGCACACGCATCTGTTTTGAGTCTATATGACAATGAAAAATTAAAAGGACCCCAAATTGGTGGAAAAGCTAGCGATTGGAAACAATTAGATGCTGAATTCACAGCAAAATTAGCGGCAGTAGCTGCGAAAGGTGGTCAAATCAGAATTGTATCTAATACCATTCTTTCGCCAACAACGAAAAAGGTGATTGCTGATTTCGCAGCGAAATACCCAACAACTCAACATATCTCATACGATGCGAATCCAGCTTACGGATTATCTGCGGCACATGGCGGAATTATCCCAAGCATCGATTTCAGCAAAGCAAAAACAATCGTTTCTGTAGGAGCTGATTTCTTAGGTACATGGATTGCACCTAGTGAATTCTCTTCTCAATGGGCTGTTACACGTCGTGTAAGCTCAGAAAAAGGAGGTAAAAAAGATATGTCACGTCACTACCAGTTTGAGACAATCATGTCAACGACAGGTGCGAACGCTGATTACCGTGCAACTTATAAGCCATCACAAGAAGGATTAGTAGCTGTAGCTTTATACAATGCGGTAGCTAAATTAACGGGTGCAGCTGGTATTGCTGGAGCAGCCGTTAAAGTTGACCACTTAGATAAAGCAGCCAAAGATTTAGTAGCATCTAAAGGTGCTTCAATCATCGTTGCAGGTTCAAATGATCCAGAAGTACAAAAAATTGTTGCAGCGACAAACGCATTAGTAGGCGCTTATGGCTCAACATTAAATACCGCTATTCCATTGAACTACCGTCAAGGTAATGACATGGCGATGGCCAACTTCATTAAAGAAGCAGGTGCAGGTAAAATTGGTGCCGTTATTTTCTATAACGCCAACCCAGTTTATAATCACCCAATGGGAGCAGCTTTAGCAACAGCTTTACCGAAAGTAGAACTTAGCTTAGCTACAAACGAGCGGGCAGATGAAACAGCATCTTTATGTCAATTCATCGCACCAGATTCACACTTCTTAGAGTCATGGAATGATGCAGAACCAAAAGCTGGTTTCTACTCATTAACACAACCAACCATTTCTACAATCTTCAAAACTCGTCAAGCACAAGCAAGTTTCTTAACTTGGGCAGGGTTGTCAGGTGATTTTGCAGCTTACTTAGAAAGCAATTGGGAGAACAACATCTTAAAAGGAGGTAAAGTAGCTTGGAATAACGCATTGCACAATGGTGTTTTCGAACCGAATGCAGGTAGCGTTTCTGCTTCTAGCCCATCGGTTGACGTGAATGCTGCAGCTGCTGCGATTGCAAAAGCATATTCAGCTTCATCTACAGGATTAGAAATTTCCGTTTACGAGAAAGTTGGTTTAGGTACAGGTTCTCAAGCGAACAACCCATGGTTACAGGAATTCCCTGAGCCAGTTTCAAAAGCTTGTTGGGACAATTATGCAGCCATTTCACAACCCACTGCAACCGAATTAAAATTAAAGCAAGGCGACTTAGTTAAAGTAAGTGCCAAAGGATACGAAGTTACATTGCCTATCTTGGTTCAACCAGGTCAAGCACAAGGAACCATTGCTATTGCGATTGGTTACGGACGTACGAAAGCTGGTAAATCAGCGGACGGCGTAGGTGTTAACGCTTATCCATTCATCTCAGAAATTAATGGCGCTTGTGTAGGAACATGTACACAAGGTGTTTCAGTAACTGCAACAGGTGAAACAAAAGACATCGCTCAAACACAAACTCACCAAACGGTGATGGCGCGTCAAGCGGTTGTTCAAGAAACTGTTTTAGCTGAATTTGCGAAAAACCCATTAGCAGGAAGCTACAAACCAAGAGTTAAGACATCTGAAGGCGAAAAAGACGCAACAGATTTAACACTTTGGAATGGTCACGAATACAACAACCACGCGTGGGGAATGGTGATCGACTTAAATACATGTACAGGATGTTCAGCTTGTGTGATTTCATGTAATGCTGAAAACAACGTACCGGTAGTAGGTCGCCAAGAAGTAATTAACCGTCGTGAAATGCACTGGATGCGTATCGACCGTTATTATTCATCAGACGCTGAGGTAGAAGATTTAAAAGGCTTAGAAATTGCTTCTGATAATCCAGAGGTCGTTTTCCAACCGATGTTATGCCAACACTGTAATAATGCTCCTTGTGAGACAGTTTGTCCAGTATTAGCGACGACTCACTCAACTGAAGGATTGAACCAAATGACATATAACCGTTGTATCGGTACTCGTTATTGCGCAAATAACTGTCCATACAAAGTACGTCGTTTCAACTGGTTCCGTTATTTCCAAACAGATGATTTTGATTTCCACTTCAACAACGATTTAGGTCGTATGGTGATTAACCCAGACGTAACAGTTCGTTCACGTGGGGTGATGGAAAAATGTTCTATGTGCGTTCAACGTATCCAAGAAGGTAAATTGACAGCTAAGAAAGAAAAACGTCGTCCAGTGGATGGTGAAATTCAAGTAGCTTGTGCACAATCTTGCCCTACGAATGCAATTACATTTGGTGATATGAATGATCCAAAATCAGCAATCTCACAATTGTTATTGGTTGAACAAGAAGGACGTGCTTACCACGTAATTGAAGAAATTAACGTGAAGCCTAATATTTCTTACTTGAAGAAAGTTCGTAACAAGGATGCTAAAAAAGCATAATTTTTTAATCGTAAAACAGTAAATAAAAATATGTCGCACGTTGTATCACCCATAAGAGAGAAACTAGTTACTGGTGGAAAATCTTATTCCGATGTTACCCACGATATCTGCAAACAAGTAGAGGGAGAGCCTACCAAAGAATGGAAAATTGCATTCGGGATCTCATGTCTTGTATTCATTTATGGTGCTTATTGCCTATTCTACACTTGGTGGCAAGGTATTGGCGTTTGGGGATTAAATAAAACCGTAGGTTGGGCTTGGGATATCACTAACTTCGTTTGGTGGGTTGGTATCGGTCACGCGGGTACTTTGATCTCTGCCGTATTATTATTGTTCCGTCAAAAATGGAGAACTTCTATTAACCGTTCTGCGGAAGCGATGACAATCTTTGCCGTATTATGTGCTGCATCGTTTATCTTAGCGCACATGGGACGTCCTTGGTTGGCACACTGGGCATTACCATTACCAAATGCCTTCGGTTCATTATGGGTTAACTTTAACTCGCCATTGGTTTGGGACGTATTTGCGATTTCAACTTACCTATCAGTTTCTTTATTGTTCTGGTACATGGGCCTTGTTCCCGATTTGGCAACAATTCGTGACCGCGCGACTACAGCAGGACGTAAATTCTGGTACGGTTTATTCAGCTTAGGCTGGACAGGTTCTTCAAAGACTTGGGCACGTTATGAATACATGTCATTGATTTTGGCAGGTATCTCTACTCCCCTAGTACTTTCTGTACACACAATTGTATCCATGGACTTTGCAACGTCTGTTATCCCAGGATGGCACACGACAATCTTCCCTCCATATTTCGTTGCGGGTGCAATTTTCTCTGGTTTCGCGATGGTACAAACGTTGTTGTTAATCACACGTGTAGTTTTCAAATTAGAAGATTACATCACGATTGAGCACATCGAAATGATGAACATTGTCGTAACAGTGACAGGTTCAGTAGTAGGTATTGCTTACTTAACTGAATTCTTCATCGCATGGTATTCAGGGGTAGAATATGAAAGTTATGCATTTATCAACCGTGCAACGGGTCCATACTGGTGGGCATATTGGATGATGATGACATGTAACGTTATCTCTCCACAATTATTCTGGTCAAAAGCGATCCGTACAAACTTGATGGTTTCATTCTTCTTATCAATCGTTGTTAACGTAGGTATGTGGTTTGAGCGTTTTGTAATTATCGTAACATCATTACACCGTGATTACATTCCATCTTCATGGGCGATGTTCTCACCAACGATGTATGATATCGGAGATTACATTTTCTCATTTGGTTTATTCTTTACCTTATTCTTCTTATTCGCTAAATTCTTACCCGTGGTAAATATGGCAGAGGTGAAATCGGTAATGAAAGGTGTATCGTCCAACTTCCCAGCGAAGAAGGCGAAAGCAGCTAAAAAAACGGAAGAATAATTATTAAGCAATTCGAAATTAAAACAATATGAGTTCGACAACTAACTACATTTTGGGTGTTTATGACGATGAGGACGAGGTTTTACACGCAGTAACAGCGGTGAAAGCACAAGGAATCAAAATCGAGGACGTATTTACGCCATTCCCAATTCACGGATTAGACGTAGCAGTAGGACATGCACGTACACGATTACCAATCGCAGCATTTATGTTTGGTACATTAGGTATGATTTGTGCATTATCACTAATCAGCTATACGATGGTATTCGATTGGCCAATGATCATCGGTGGTAAAGATTTCTTTGCGTTGCCTAACTGGATTCCAGTAACTTTTGAAGGAACTGTATTATTTACAGCCTTTGGTTTAGTAACAACATTTTGTGCTTCCAATAACTTATACCCTGGCAACAAGGTTGAGCCATTGGACTTGCGTATCACAGACGACAAATTTGTGATGGCAATTAATGTTGACAAAAACAAAGTTAGTGCAGCTGACATCAAGAAAGCCTTGAAAGATTCTGGCGCAATAGAAGTAAATACTAAATAATTAACAAGAACAATTGTTCACGAAGAAGCATAACAAGATGTTTAATCCAAGAATTAAATTCGTTTTATTAGCTGGTGTAGTTGCAGGCTTAATGTCATGCGGTTCAGACCCGAACGATACAGGAACAGAATTTGCTCCAAACATGTATCATTCTGTAGCGTATGAGCCAATGACTCAAACACAAGGTGACACGAACACCATCAATCCATTAGGAATGAATATGCGTTTACCTGTAAAAGGTACCGTTTCACGTAAGCGTTACACAGGTTCAGATAGTTTAAAGCAAGCTTTCTTAGCGCAAGAAATGATTGCTAAGACGATTCCAAATGATAGCATTTCTTACTCAGAAAAATCTTTGTACAACCCAATCGCTGCAACTCCAGAGAACATCGAAGCAGGAAAGGCTCAATATGAGCGTTTTTGCCAACATTGCCATGGTGAAGCTGGTAAAGGAGATGGCTTGGTAGCAAAAGCTTACAAAGGGGTTCCTGTTTACTCAAGTGATGCATTAAAGACGATGAATGACGGACATATTTACCACGTCATTACACACGGAAAAGGAAGAATGTGGCCACATGGATCACAAATCTCTTCGGAAAACCGTTGGAAAATCGTGTTGTATGTACACGAACTACAAAAACAATAATTCAATCAATTTAAATTAAATAGAGATCAAGATGGCGGGACATTCACATTTTTCCCCAGCAAACGTAGAAGAGCATTTTGAATTTAGTGCTGAAGGCAAAAAACGTATTATTTATGCTTTCATCGCTGGTTTAGCTGCTTTAGCGCTCGGTATTTACCTTTTATCAAAAGGCGAAGCTGGCGGACACGAAGTAGCGAATGCGGGACACGATGCAGTTAAAGCAGGACATGAAGCAGCTGGCGAGCACCTTTCCGGTGGAGCCGTTTCACACCAAGCAGGTGCCGAAGAACATTACGATTGGACAAATCGTATCTGGGCAAACGTATGGTTGAACGCTGTATTCTTCACAGGTATCGCTGTTGTGGGTATGTTCTTTGTTTCTTTGCAATACTTAACTAAATCAGGTTGGTCTGCAGTTATGAAACGTGTTCCTGAGGCTTTCCCTAAGTTCTTATACATCTCATTACCTATTTTGATCTTGGTATTCTTCTTCAAAGGAGATGTGATCTTCCACTGGATGCACCATGGTGTAACAGAAGTAGGAAGTGAAAACTATGACAAAATCATTGCAGGGAAATCTGGTTATTTAAACAAGAACTTTTTCCTAATCCGTTTAGTAGGCTTTGGAGCATTGTGGATCATTTTATGGAACATGTTGCGTAAAAAGTCTTTAGAAGAAGATTTAGTAGGTGGAAGTGACTTATTCACACAAATGGTAAAAATCGGTACAGCATTCATCGTGGTTTTCGGTGCTTCTAGTTCAATTTTTGCTTGGGATTGGGTGATGTCAATCGACACACACTGGTTCTCAACGATGTTCGGATGGTACATGTTCGCTTCATGGCACGTAACGACATATGCAGTTATCGTATTAGCAGTTCTTTACTTGAAAGACAAAGGCTTGATGGGCTATGTAAATGAAAACCATTTACATGATTTAGGTAAGTTTATGTTTGCGTTCTCTATCTTCTGGTCATATGTTTGGTTTGAACAATTCTTGTTGATTTACTATGCTAACCTACCTGAAGAAACGATTTATTTCTTGGAGCGTTGGGAAGGTCATAACAAAATTTACAAAACATCAGAAATTTTGATGGTAATCTTAAACTTCTTGCTACCCTTCTTAGTTCTAATGACACGTGATGCAAAAAGAACGCGTATTTTCTTAAAAATCGCTGCATTTTTAATCATTGCTGGTCACTACATCGACTTCTATCAAATGATTATGCCAGGTGTATTAGGAAAACACGGGGGTTACGGATTAGTTGAATTCGGGATGGTAACCGTATTTGCATCTGCATTCATTTATGTGATTTCAGGTGAATTAACGAAAGCTTCCTTGGTAGCAAAGAATCACCCGTTCTTACCAGAAGCATTACATCACGATATTTAGTATTAAGCGATTACGATTTTAACAAATACATATATGAATTACCTAATTGGTCTTTTATCCGTAGTATTCTTCATCTTGGCAATCTCTGTGATTGCAAAGAGTATGAAGTTAAATAAAAACCTAGCACAAGGAGAAGATGAGTCTACTCCGCTAGATTCAAGTAACAATACAAATGCTTATGGCATGTTGATATTCTGGTTACTAGGAACTATTGCAGGAGTTTGGTCATTCTTACATAGCTTACCTGATTTTCTTCCAGAAGCAGCTTCAAAACACGGTATCGATACTGATAAAATGTTTTGGGTTTCTATGGCCGTTGTAACATTCGCATTTTTTGCAACAAATACCTTGTTGTTATTCTTTGCATTCAAATACCGTTACAACAAAAACAGAAAAGCTACATTCTACCCAGTTAACCACAAATTAGAGTTAATCTGGACGGTAATCCCAGCGGTTGTTATGGCAATCTTAGTTTTCACAGGATGGAGAACTTGGAGAGATATTACTTCACAGGCTCCTAGCGATGCTGTTGTGATTGAAATCACAGGACACCAATTCGGTTGGTATGTACGTTACGCTGGTAATGATGATAACCAATTAGGCAATCAAAATTACAAGTTGATCGATGAGACAAATAGCATCGGTATCGACTTCACAGACAAAAATTCATTTGACGACTTTACAGCAACTGAATTACACATTCCAAAAGGTAAGCCTGTACTTTTGAAGATCAAAGCGCAAGACGTTTTGCACTCGGTTTATTTACCATACCAACGTGTTAAAATGGATGCGGTACCAGGTATGCCAACGAAATTCTGGTTTACGCCAACAATTTCTACAGATGAAATGCGTGCGAAGTTGAACAACAAGGATTTCAACTTTAAATTAAACTGTACAGAAATCTGTGGCCGTGGTCACTTTGGTATGGCTATTACGGTATTCGTAGATGAGCCTGCAGATTACAAAAAATGGTGTGCAGAGCAAAAACCATTCTTGGCTACGAATCCAAGCTATTTGGAGAAAGTACCTGCAAATTTGAAAGCAAAAGCGAGCAAGTATATCCCTGCTGAGCCTATTGCAACAGATAGCACTGCAACAGCTGCAGCTTTATAATTTTTAATAGAACAGTAGAAAGAAAAATATATTCCTATGTCAACTGCTACAACACACGCTGAAGAAGTTCACGCTCACGCACATGATCACGAACACGAGCATCATGAGCCAAATTTTATTCAGAAGTATATCTTCTCTGAAGATCACAAAACAATTGCTAAGCAATACCTTATCATGGGTATCTTGTGGGCATTTGTAGGAGGATCTTTATCCATTCTTTTCCGTTTACAATTGGGTTTCCCAGAAATGCAATTGGAATGGTTACGCCCTTTATTAGGCGAATGGATTGATGAGTCAGGAAAATTAGATAAAGAGTTTTATTTAGCGCTAGTAACAATGCACGGTACCATCATGGTATTCTTTGTATTAACAGCAGGTTTATCTGGAACATTCTCAAACTTTTTGATTCCATTACAAATTGGTGCACGTGATATGGCCTCAGGATTCATTAACATGTTATCCTTTTGGTTCTTCTTCTTGTCATCAGCAGTTATGTTCTCATCACTATTCCTTGAAACAGGACCTGCTTCAGGTGGTTGGGTAATTTATCCTCCATTAAGTGCATTGCCACAAGCTATGCCAGGTTCAGGTTTAGGTATGACATTGTGGTTGACTTCCATGGCATTGTTTATCGTTTCATCGTTGATGGGTGGTATTAACTACATCTGTACAATCATCAACTTGCGTACTCGTGGTATGACTTTCACGAAGATGCCTTTAACAATCTGGTCATTCTTTTTTACAGCAATCTTAGGTTTGTTATCATTCCCAGTATTGTTATCAGCTGCCTTATTATTGATCTTTGACCGTTCATTTGGAACATCATTCTATTTGTCGGAAATCTATATTCAAGGACAAGCGCTTCCAAACATGGGAGGTTCACCGATTTTATACCAACACTTATTCTGGTTCCTAGGTCACCCTGAGGTATACATCGTATTGTTACCAGCATTAGGGATGACCTCTGAAATTATTGCAACGAACTCACGTAAGCCTATCTTCGGATACCGTGCGATGATTGGTTCGATGATGGGTATTACAGTCCTTGCGTTTATCGTATGGGCTCACCACATGTTCGTAACGGGTATGAATCCTTTCTTGGGATCTGTATTTATGTTCTTGACATTGATCATTGCGGTACCATCAGCGGTAAAAGCA
This sequence comes from Aquirufa sp. TARAVU-A1A, assembly GCF_054558675.1. Lineage (NCBI taxonomy): Bacteria > Pseudomonadati > Bacteroidota > Cytophagia > Cytophagales > Flectobacillaceae > Aquirufa > Aquirufa sp. TARAVU-A1A. Next base: position 23,051 of record NZ_JBPXKP010000007.1, on the reverse strand, counting down.
TTTAACTACATCACAACTTTGTGGAAAGGTAACTTGATCTTTACTCCGGCCATGTTATTCTCAATCGGTCTTGTATCCCTATTTATTTCAGGTGGTGTTACAGGTATCATTTTGGGTAACTCGGCATTGGATATCAACTTACACGATACGTATTTCGTCGTAGCGCACTTCCACTTAGTAATGGGATCTGCATCATTCTTTGGTTTGATGGCTGGTGTTTACCACTGGTATCCAAAAATGTTTGGTCGCATGATGAATAAGACCTTAGGTTACATTCACTTCTGGGCAACATTCGTAGGCGTTTACTGCGTATTCTTCCCAATGCACTACACAGGTATCGCAGGTTTCCCACGTCGTTATTACTCATTTACGGCATTAGGAAACGGTCGCGAAGAAGCATTTACTGATTTGAATATGTTCATTTCAATCGCTGCGATCTTAACGTTCTCTGCACAAGCCATTTTCTTCTGGAACTTCTTCTACTCAATTTTCAAAGGGAAAAAGGCAACACAGAATCCATGGAACTCAACTACTTTGGAGTGGACAACTCCAGTAGAAGTAGGACACGGAAACTGGCCAGGAGAAATTCCAGCAGTATACCGTTGGCCATATGACTACTCAAAACCAGGTGCTGAGTCAGATTTCATTCCTCAAAATGTTCCATATTCTGCAACACCAGAATCTAACTTACCAGAGGAAAACGAAGAAATTGCGAACGAAAAAGCAATTGAAAGTTTATTGGCTGCGCAAAACGAGTCATATAACCGTTAATTAGAAACAACCTAAAGGATGCATCGAAATGGTTTCATTTGGATGCATCCTTTTTTTAGCTACCTACATGACCTTCCAACGTTTCGGTACAATCACCTTAATCAGCTTATATGTGCTCATATTAGCAGGTGGAATCGTACGAAGCACAGGATCCGGTATGGGATGCCCTGATTGGCCTAAATGCTTTGGACAATTCATCCCTCCTACCCATATTTCGGAATTGCCCTTCAACTACCAAGAAATCTACAAGGAAAAGCTACATGGAGAGGTGTTATTTAATCCAACCAAAACATGGATTGAATACCTTAACCGATTAATGGGTGCCCTTACAGGTCTTTTTATGGCTACAAGCCTTGTATTATCCATTAAAAAAGGTCGTAGCGTATTTCTACCAACTTTGGCTGCATTTCTACTTGTATTGGCTAATGCTGTATTAGGAAAATATGTCGTTGATTCCTTCCTTTTACCCGGTGTGGTGACCATGCACATGCTGTTGACCACCGGCGTATTATTTTTCCTATTAAAAGCATTACAGACCGACAAGCCCAAAATTGATTTAGCGCAGTCACAACGAAAATGGATTGCAATCAATGCAATCATTATCTGTATTCAAATTTTACTGGGAACACAAGTGCGTGAAAACATGGATGAGGTGATTCGTGCATTAGGCGAAAATGCCAAAGCTCAATGGATTGAAAACTTAGACTTAGGTTACATCGTACACCGTACATTTTCTTGGGCGATTCTGATTAGCCATTATTTCCTTTGGAAAAATGTTCAAACGACTAAATTAAATAATACACTCTACGTAAAGGCATTTGTCATTTGCATCGGAATATCCTTGTTTTCAGGTGTACTTATGGCCTATTTCGCGTTACCATTGGGCTCCCAACCGATACACTTAACGAGTTCATTAGTTTTATTGGGTCTTCACGTGCATGCGTGGTTAAAAACACGTAGTATATGAACAATATAAAACCCTACATCGCTTTATTAAAATCAAGACTCTCGATGACTGTAGCGTTTTCGGGAACTTTTGGTTTTTTATTGGCCCCGGTAGAACATAAGGCACTTGATATTATTCTGATTTCTTTGGGAGGATTTTTCCTAACGGGCGCCGCTAATATCGTAAACCAATTGAAAGAAATTGAGTACGATAAATTGATGAAGCGTACGGCCAAACGTCCACTACCCACCCAAACGCTTACACCAAAGAATGCGCAGATTTACGGGCTGATTATTGCGGCTTTCGCAATAGGCTTATTAGGCTATTTCACCTGGAAAGCGGCAGCGATTGGCTTACTTTCGTACATCCTTTACGGCTATGTGTACACACCGCTAAAACGAGTGGGGCCCATTTCTGTATTTGTAGGTGCATTCCCAGGCGCATTCCCTCCGATGATCGGTTGGGTCGCAGCCACACAGCGTTTCGGTTGGGAACCAGGAATATTATTTGCTATTCAATTTTTCTGGCAATTCCCTCACTTTTGGGCGATTGCATGGGTGGCAGACGCAGATTATAAAAAAGCGGGATTCCGCATGTTGCCGAATGATGGGAAAAAGGATTTGAAAACGGCATTTACGATCATGATTTACACGGTATTTTTGATTCCTTTGGGATTCCTACCGTATATGATGCATATGACAGGAATTACGTCGGCCATCATAACAATTGTGGCCGGTAGCTTGTTCTTAGGACAGACCTTTTACTTAATGATGAAACCCACAGACAAGGCAGCCCGCTGGATGATGTTTGGTTCCTTCATTTATTTATTAATTGTTCAAATCGCCTTTTTATTTGATAAAGCTTAAGTCATGAAAAATCAAGAAGAACTCCTTGCAGCCAATGAAACACGTTCGGTGAATCCGAAAGTATTTACTATGTGGTTATTCATTGTATCCATTATCATGTTGTTTGCTGCGTTTACGAGTGCATATCTCGTAAGAAAAGCAGAAGGTAACTGGGTTGAATTCGAATTACCAAATTTGTTTACTTACAGTACAATCGTTTTACTAGCCAGTAGCGTATCCATGCATTTTGCATACCTAGCAGCAAAAAAAGACCAATTTAATGCGCTTCGAATAAGTATTTCTATTACTTTTGTGCTCGGATTAATATTCTTAATCATGCAATTTTACGGTTGGATCCAATTAGTGGAAAAGAACGTATTCTTTGTAGGAAATCCGTCAGGTTCTTTTGTTTATGTACTTTCAGGCCTACATGGGCTACACTTAATCTCCGGATTGATTGTGTTATTGGTTGCATTAGTGGCAGCTTTCCGACTGAAGATTAATGCAAAAGCATTGACCCAAATTAAGATTTGTACCACCTATTGGCATTTTTTAGATGCTTTATGGGTATATTTATTTTTATTTTTAGTTTTTAACAATTAAGCAATTACCGCATGTCAGTTGCACACACTGCCCCTGCTGTACCCGAAAACCTAACATGGTCGGGTGGATCAGAACCTTTAAAAGCGAGTTACGGAAAATTAATGATGTGGTTTTTCCTCCTATCAGATACCTTTACGTTCTCAGCCTTATTGATCACTTACGGAATGATCCGTTTCAGCCAACCCGCTTGGGAAGGAACTCCTGATACGTTCTATTTTGCTACAACACACTGGCCTATCCCTGAAAAGGTATTTGAAGCCGTTCCATTTTTACATGGAATGTCATTGCCATTGGTATTCGTAGGTATCATGACTTTCATTTTGATTGCCTCTTCTGTAACCATGGTATTAGCTGTAGAAGCTGGTCACCGTGGAGACCGTAAAGATGTTGAGAAATGGATGTTGTGGACTATCGTAGGTGGATTTACCTTCTTGGGTTCACAAGCTTGGGAATGGACACACTTTATCCACGGTCCAGAAGATTTGTCAATCGCAGCGAAGCAATTGATTGATGGCGTAGTAACACCCATCGAAGGAGCTAATTTGGTTCGTAATCCATATGGTCCTCCTGCATTTGCGGATTTATTCTTCTTCATTACAGGATTCCACGGAACACACGTATTCTCAGGAGTTATCTTGAATATCTTAATTTTCTTTAATGCAGCGACTGGCGTTTACGAGCGCAGAGGGCATTATGAAATGGTTGAGAAAGTAGGTCTTTATTGGCACTTTGTTGACTTGGTTTGGGTATTCGTATTTACCTTCTTCTATTTAGTATAATCTTTATTCATCGATATTATGGCTCACGTAGCACACGAAACTTCTGAAAAAGAAATCGCCGCTCCAAACACAGGAGCGATTTGGAAAACATTTTGGATCTTATTGATCTTAACGGCTATTGAATTCGTTATCGCATTCACCATGCCAGCTAATACCTTGCGTGTTGCTATTTTCTGCGGCATGACAATCGTTAAAGCATTTTACATCGTAGGTGAATTCATGCACTTAAAGCATGAAGTGAAGTCACTAATTTGGATGATTTTAGTTCCGACAATCTTTGTAGTTTGGCTTTTAGTAGCCTTGATTTACGAAGGCGGTCACATGTATTAGTAGACCATTTTCCTTACAGGAATTATGAATAAGAAGACAGGCATCTTGTTAATAACATTAATAGTGCCTGTCTTTATCTTTTTAGGGCTAAAGACATTCGGTACCAATCATTATACCCTACCCCGTTTTATTCCAGCGATCGATTCTACGACCGGGGAAATCAAAATGGCCAAACGATTAAATCCCCGCTGGAACGAATCCGAACTCGATACGGTATTTCAAACGATTCCAGCTTTCCAACTGACCGACGAAAACGGCAAGGTATTTTCTTCCAAAGCATTACAAGGCAAAATTTATGTTGCCAATTTCTTCTTTACCCGTTGCGGAACCATTTGCCCTAAAATCACTTCGCAGGTTAGTCGGGCTACAGATACCTTCAACCAAGATAAAGACGTTCATTTTATTTCCATTTCGGTCGATCCGAACTACGATGAGCCTGCAAAGCTTTCGGCATACGCGAAACGCTTCGAGGCCGATTCGACACGTTGGACATTTTTAACCGGAGCGAAAAAAGAAATCTATCCATTAATTTTAAAAGGCTTCCATGTACCACTGGCAGATGCTTCGGAATATGATGCGGCGATTAAGAATCCCGACGAAACATTTATTCACTCTGAGCGTTTAGTATTGGTAGATAAATCAGGCGTCATTCGTGGATTCTACGATGGTACGGATAAGAAAGAAGTGGACCGTTTGATTATGGAAATCAAAGTTTTAAAAAGCATTTATACGACAGAATAGCAGATGTTAACATTAACCAAGTCCCCGAAAAATAATTTGATCATCAATGTGATCTCCATTGCGATACCTTTAGCCGTTGCGGGCTTGTTATCCTTGCCAAGTAAATTACCCTTGGGCGATTGGACAAAGGTTCTTCCCCATTTAATCGGAATTATCAACAGTACGACCGCGTTGAGTTTAATTATTGGATTAATCGCTGTGAAGAAAAAGAACATTGAGGGACATCGCAAAGCCATGGGTGCTGCGGTATTACAAGGTGCTATATTCCTTATCTTATATATTTTGTACCACGTAGCCAACGAATCCACCAAATTTGGAGGCGAAGGAATAATCAAAAGCATTTATTTTTTCTTACTTGCTTCGCACATTATCTTGTCCATCGGAGTTGTTCGTCTCGTGTTGATGGCTTTATACCATGCCTTGACAGGTGATATAGCTGCCCATAAGAAAACGGTTAAATGGGCTTATCCGATTTGGTTATATGTTTCAATTTCGGGTGTAATTGTTTACCTCATGATTTCCCCTTACTATGTATAAGCGTATATTTTTCATCGTTTGCTTATTATTGTTCATCCAACTGGATGTCGATGCACAATGTGCGATGTGTCGGACGACAGTAGAAAGTACCGTTTCCAATGGTCGCTCGAATATCGCAACAGGCTTGAACACGGGTATCTTGTACTTATTGACAGCACCTTATTTGTTAGTGGGTGGCATTGCTTGGCTTTGGTTCAAACAAAGCAAACAGGAGCAAAAGGAGCGCATTGCCAAATGGCAATTACGTCAACGCGTTTCTCAATTGATGGGAAAGGCTAATTAATCCCAAATCGGATACTGCGTCAGCTTGATTGTTTCTCCGAAGAAAATCTGCGTCGATTTTTCAAAAGAGTCCGTGTAATCCGACACAAAGAATTGTCGGGAAGCTTTCGATTGCGAATCAACCAATAAATCTTGCTTCGCTAAAAGCTGTTTAATGGCTGCCGCAACGATCAAAGAAGTATCTATCACAGGAATTTTCCCTTGGAAATACGCATCTATCTGTTTCTTAATCAAGGGGTAATGGGTACATCCCAGAATCAGGCCTTCGATATTGGCTAAATTCTCATGCGCCAAATACTCCTTAATGATTTGTTCCGAGATGTTATTATTGAAAAACCCTTCTTCAATCATGGGGGCCAACAAAGGAGTTGCGAGCGATTTGATATGGATATTTTTTCCAAGCGCTTCGGCTTTGGTCGCGTAGATACCTGAGTTGACCGTTTGTTTTGTCCCGATGAGACCAATTGTTTTCCCTTCCCAGTTTTGGTCTAAATAATCAATGACTGGATCGATGACATTGACAACGATGGCCTTGGTTCCTACATAGGTTTTTACCAAATCATAAGCAGCAGCGGAAGCAGAATTACAGGCTATGAGAATTAATTTGCAATTCTTTTCCATCAAGAAATTACAGATCTTTAAGGAATATGCTTGTATGGCAGTGGAAGATTTATCCCCGTAAGGTAAATGCGCGGTATCGCCAAAATAGACGATATTCTCATGGGGCATCACTTCGGTGATGGCATGCGCGAGCGTTAATCCGCCGATTCCACTATCAAAAATCCCAATGGGTGCTGCGTTTGGCATATGATTCTAATTGGATGTAAAGAACGGAATTTTGGGATTCTTTTCAAACCCACGCAACCATTTTGACTTTTTAACCATCTTTACGTACAATTAACATTTTGTCAACTTTGCATAAACATTTACCCTCCGAAAACCTTGAGCTATCATTGGTGCAGGCCTGCAAAAAACAGGACCGCAAGGGGCAACATGCGACATTTAATCGCTACTCGGGGAAAATGATGGCCGTATGTCGAAGGTATTTAGGCAACGGGCCAGATGCAGAAGATACATTGATGGAAAGTTTCATGAAAGTGTTTTCAAAAGTGGAAACCTTTAATGAATCTGGCAGTTTTGAAGGGTGGATTCGTCGGATTGTGGTGAATGAGTGTTTGATGAAAATTCGAAAACAAGGGGATGTATTCACCAAGAACATTGAAGAAGCTTGGGATGTGGGAGAACCAGCAGATGCGTTGATGCACTTGAGAACAGCGGAAATCGAAGCCATCATTGCTGAATTACCCCCGGGCTACAGAACCATATTTAATTTGTACGCGATAGAGGGATACAGCCACGATGAGATCGCCACGTTATTAGCTATCTCTTCGGGAACATCAAAATCACAGTTATCAAGAGCTCGGACAATGATCCAGCAAAAAATAAAATTAATTGAATCATGAAAAAGCCAAATAATACTTCTTGGGAAGCGCTTGAAAAAGCTTGGCAAAAGCAAATTCAAGCACATGAATCAGAGGTTCCCGCGAATATGTGGGAGCGAATGGAAAAACAGTTAGACGAAAAACGTGTACGGCCAATATGGTTGCGCATGAATACGTGGGTGTGGTCGGCAGCGGCAGTTATCGCCATTTTGATTGGCTTGAACTGGGAAAGCAGCGTTGATTCTGCTAAAACTGGGCCAAGCGTAACGCAAGTTGAAAATAAGCAACCCAATCAAGCTACCCCCGATGAGATGCCGGTTTTAGCTACCCAAAAGGCTGCCCCTGAAGTAATAATCAAAGAACAAAAGCATAGGGAGCCCGAACAAGTTTATACGCCATCCGTTGAACCTGGAATTATACTCAATGACCAACAACCCGTGATAGCGAAGGTAGATCCCAAACCAGAAGCTGAAGAGGAAATTTGGGTTCGGGTAGACATTGATCCGATCGAAAGTCCAAAACCTTTATCGGTAGCTCAGCTTGATGCAACGCCTATAAAAAAGAGAAAAGGCCTACTGGGTCGTTTGATTAAACAAGTGAAGCAAGTTGTAGCTGGCGAGGAATTAGACTGGCAGCAATTGAAAGAAGGAAATCGGCCATTGGAAGATGGCATTCACCAGGTAGCGAATACCTATTATCGTGCAGAACAAACCGTTAAACAAACATTTCAAATACAATGAGAGCATTATTAATCATCATCCTATTCGGATTGACACAACAGCTTTGGGCAAATAATAATCCAGACAGCTTATTATTAAAAATTGACAAGCGAAACCAAACTATTATTGGCGGGAATCAAGACAAAAACAAAAGTCTTCGGGAGGAATTGGAGAAGGTCTTTCAAAGCAAGGGCTTAGTACTTTCGGATAGTTTATGGCAAGTTGTACGCGGTGTGATTCGAACGAATACGGAAGGAGATAGCAGTTTGTCCGTTCAAATTGGGAATAGCAAAGTCAAAATAGGCGTTATCAAATCGGGCGCTACCTATACGGGGCCAGAAAAAACGTTCAAAATGACCTATCCGAATGATGGAGAAAAGCGGATCAACATTAAAAATGATAGCTTGGGCAAAGCGCTTGTTATTCACAGTGATGGGAAAGAAGAAGTGCGCGTAGGCTGGAATGGCATTCACGTGAAAGATGGGAAGGAAGAGGTGCACGTGGATTGGAATGGGGTACAGGTCAAAGAGGCGAATGGCGAAGAGACCAAAGTAATTTGGGGCAGAGACTCTACTAAAGTAAATTCTAAAGAGAAGCAATTAAACCTATACCAACGAAAAGGCTTCAACGTTTACATTGGACTCAATGGGCTTTCTGGGAAAATGCCTGAAAATGTAATTGCTATATATCCTAGCCCATACCTATCATCGGATTCAGAACTTAAGCCTTTAGGGTCAAGATTTGTTAGTCTCGATTTTACCCATTCCGCAACGATTTCACGAGGCAAGAAAAGTGCATTTCGTGTGGGATATGGATTTTCATTTGATTGGTATAATTTCATGTTTGATCACAATCGTGTGGTTACGAAAACGGGTGGATCGACTATCTTTCAACCTTTACTAGACGCACAAGGCAATGAAATTCAATTTAGCAAAAATAAACTCACGGTATCTTATATTACATTACCCATTATGCCGCATTTCGCATTTAGCAAGCAGTCGGCAGTTCGTATGATCGGATTAGGAGGCTATGTGAGTTATCGCTTGGATAGCTGGACAAAAACCATAGAGGAAAAGAACGAAAACCTAGCCCGAATTGGTTCGAATTTCAATCTGAATCAAGTACGCTATGGAGTAAAGGCCGAAATTGCATTACGTCATGTGGGAGAATTGTTCTTTAATTATGATTTATCTCCTCTGTTTCAAAAGAATTTAGGCCCACAATTAACGGCATTTAGCTTCGGAATTAAACTTTAATAAAAAATTATCACATTTTTTTTGGCGAGAGCTTTGTGGAAATCAAAAAAGGAGCTACTTTTGCGAACTATTTCAGCAAAACGTTTCGCTGAAACAAAATGAAGGGGATATACCAGAGCGGCCAAATGGGGCAGACTGTAAATCTGCTGGTGAATGCCTACGGTGGTTCGAATCCATCTGTCCCCACATTTATTTATTGAATTTAGATTCTTTTTACAGGAGAATCTAGCCAGCGGGAGTAGCTCATTTGGTAGAGCGATAGCCTTCCAAGCTATAGGTGGCGGGTTCGAGCCCCGTCTCCCGCTCAGAATAAAATGTTACTTAGGTGAAAACCGCCTGAGTAATATTTTTATTTGTGGTGAGTCTAACGAGACGAACCGAGATGGCCGCAAGGTTTTGCCTTTGTAGCTCAGTGGTAGAGCACTTCCTTGGTAAGGAAGAGGTCGGCAGTTCAATCCTGCTCAAAGGCTCTAGGCATGAAGCAAGGCCGAATTTGAATAAGTACAATTTGAAATTTTTTATAACTTAATTAAGAACTAAATAATCATGGCAAAAGAGAATTTTGACCGAAGTAAACCCCACGTTAACATTGGTACAATTGGCCACGTTGACCACGGTAAAACAACTTTAACAGCTGCTATCACTAAAGTTCTTTCTGAAAAAGGTCTTGCTGAGAAGAAAGATTTCTCTTCCATTGACTCTGCTCCAGAAGAAAAAGAGCGTGGTATCACGATTAACACGGCTCACGTAGAGTACGCTACAGCTAACCGTCACTATGCACACGTTGACTGTCCAGGTCACGCGGATTACGTGAAGAACATGGTTACTGGTGCTGCTCAGATGGACGGTGCTATCTTGGTAGTTGCTGCAACTGACGGACCAATGCCACAAACACGTGAGCACATCCTTTTGGCTCGCCAAGTAGGTGTACCTCAATTGGTTGTATTCATGAACAAAGTGGATATGGTTGATGATCCAGAATTATTAGAATTAGTTGAAATGGAGATCCGTGAGCTTCTTTCATTCTACGAATTCGATGGCGATAACATTCCAGTAATCCAAGGATCTGCTTTAGGTGGATTGAACGGAGATGCTAAATGGGTAGCTACAATCGAAGCATTAATGGATGCAGTAGATTCTTGGATTCCACTTCCAAAGCGTGATGTTGATAAGGCATTCTTGATGCCAGTTGAAGACGTATTCTCGATCACAGGTCGTGGTACAGTAGCAACAGGTAAAATCGAGACTGGTGTTATTAACTCAGGTGAGGCAGTTGATATCTTAGGTATGGGAGCTGAAAACTTGAAATCAGTAGTAACTGGTGTTGAGATGTTCCGTAAGATCTTAGATCGTGGTGAAGCTGGTGATAACGTAGGTTTATTGTTACGTGGTATTGAGAAAACTGATATCCGTCGTGGTATGGTAATCTGTAAGCCAGGTTCAGTGAAGCCTCACACTAAATTCAAAGCTGAGGTTTATATCTTGTCAAAAGAAGAAGGTGGACGTCACACTCCATTCTTTAACAAATACCGTCCACAATTCTACTTCCGTACGACAGACGTAACAGGTGAAATTACTTTACCTGCAGGAGTTGAAATGTGTATGCCTGGTGATAACTTAACAATTGATGTTACGTTATTGAACGCAGTAGCTATGGACAAAGGGTTACGTTTCGCGATTCGTGAAGGTGGCCGTACAGTAGGTGCTGGTCAGGTAACTGAAATCTTAGACTAATTTTAATTAGCCTATACGGGAAAGAGCGGTCAATGACCGCTCTTTTTTTTTGTATACTTGTGAGAAGCCTGGGCGTGTCCTTCAGCTTTGGCAATCCTTTCAGGTTTGCCAAAGCTAACGCCTGAGGCTTGAACGATTTTAACCTCGAACATATTATCACATGAAAAAGTTATTTCTATTATTATCAGTTCTCTTATATTCCATTTCGGCATTTAGCCAGGAATATTATGAAATCAGAACCTATCAAATGAAGTTCCGAGGGAATACGGGGATTTTGGAAAACTATTTATCCAAGGCATTAATACCAGCGTTAAACAAATACGGAGTCAATAAAATTGGCGTCTTCAAAGATTTAGGCAAGCCCGAACCGGCCATTATCGTTGTTGCGATCCCATTTGCATCCCTCGAAGCCTATGCCGGATACAAGGATGCCTTACTCAAAGATGCCAATTACCAAGAAACGGCGAAGCCTTATTTTGAATATGTCGGATTAGAAAAGCCCATGTTTGAGAAAATTAGCACGTATTTGGCGAAAGGCTTTTCGGGTCATCCGACCATGAAATTACCCGTAACAAATCCAGGCAGAATATACGAATGGCGTACCTATGAGGCCTATAATGAAGACGCGCTGCGCAGAAAAGTGGCCATGTTTAACGATGATGAATTGAAAATCTTCGACAAAGTAGGTTTACATAATGTATTCTTTGGCGAGGCATTAGCCGGCGAAAATACGCCATGCCTCACATACATGGTTGCTTTTGAAAGCATGGCGGAGCGTGATGCGAATTGGGCCAAATTTAGTGCTGATGCAGATTGGAAACGCATTGTTAATGATCCCCGATATGTCAATAGCCATTCGAGAACGGTCCGTCGGTTTCTAGAACCTACAAGCTATTCGCAATGGTAAAAAATCAATAAAACGATGAGAGGTTTGTTAATTAGGTTTTTTTATCTAAATTTGCAATCCTTTCTACGGGCATAGTATAATGGTAGTATGCAGGTCTCCAAAACCTTTGGTCAGGGTTCGAATCCTTGTGCCCGTGCAATGAAATTAACAAAAACCGATAATCGGTAAATTATGAGCAGTTTTACATCATTGATTAAAGAATCTTGGGTAGAAGTAACGGAGAACGTTACATGGCCTAAATTCACAGACTTGCAATCAAGTTCTGTTTTAGTTTTAGTTGCCTCATTGATTTTTGCCTTATTGGTAGGAGTCGTAGATTTGGCGTTTAAATCTGGATTGGATTTATTCTATAGTTCATTTTAATAAGGCTAACCCAATCCTAAAAAAGCAATTTCCATGGCAGAGACTAAATGGTACGTATTGAGAGCAATCTCAGGGCAGGAAAAAAAGGTGAAAACCTATATGGAAAATGAGCTTGCACGCCAAGGTGTGTCAGATTCTGTTCCACAAATTCTAATCCCGACTGAAAAGATTTACGAAATCCGTAAAGGCAAAAAAGTTATTCGTGAGAAAAACTTGTTTCCAGGGTATATCATGGTGGAAGCTGACTTAGCTGGAGAGGTAAGTCACATTTTAACTTCTACTCCAGGTGTAATCGGCTTTTTACAGGCAAACAATGAGGAGGTTGAAGTCACAAAGGTCGAAGGCGGAAAAGTAAAAAAGACGAAAGTAATCGTTAAAAAACCTGTGCCGATGAGCCAAAGCGAAGTAAATCGTATTTTAGGTAAGGTAGATGAAGCTGCGGCGGTTGAAGAATATGCATCAATCAGCTTCATTAAAGGAGAAACAGTTCGCGTAATCGATGGACCATTTGCTTCCTTTGAAGGTACTGTTGAAGAGATTCACGAGAATAGTAAAAAATTATCTGTTATGGTTAAGATTTTTGGCCGTAACACACCATTGGAATTAAACTACTCACAAGTAGAGAAATAATATCGCTAGTTACTAGTAAAAGCCTTGGGAACCCAAGGCTTTTTTTTTGACAGAATAAACTTGGTGCATGAACAACCGAATTAGACTTATTTCATACCTTATTGGGCTGAATGAAGCTATTCAATTCTACCCTAAATTAAAGCGATTTTACAAACAGGCTTTACCCGAAACCCCGCGTATTTTTGACGTGGGAGCAAACAAAGGGCAATCGGCAGATTTCTTTCTTTCCATTCGTCCCAATGCCCAAATTACCTCTTTCGAACCCAATCCGAGTCTATTTCAATTATTGACACATAAATACGCAGGCCAGGCAAACATCCGCTTGGTTAATAAAGGCGTATCGCATGCGAAACAGGTCCTTACTTTTTACATCAATAAATTAGACTTAACCTCATCTTTTGAAGCTTTAAATCCGGATAGCAAATATTTGGCCAAGAAGGCACAGGTACTAGGTGTTAAGCCTACGGAAATCATTAGCGACACGCTGCAAATCGAAACAATTTGCCTGCGTGATTACATTCAGGAACAGAAGATCACACATATCGATGTCCTCAAGATTGACACGGAGGGGCATGAATTAAAATGCCTTAAAGGGCTATTCCCAATTGAGGGTTGCCATATTGACCGGATTCAACTTGAAAATCATCAAGATGACATGTATCAAAATTTAGACTCTTTTGAAACCATTCAAGCCTTATTGCAAGCAAATGGCTATGAGGTTGAAAGAACGATCAAGCATGGATTTGGGAATTTCTATGAGATGATTTTCAAAAAAGCCTAAGATCAATTAAAATTCTTCTCGCAGACACTTGCATTCTAATTATTTTCCCTTAATTTTGCAGTCCGTTTAAAAAGCGGCATTATGTCATTTGAAAATTTCAAAGGCAGAATGGGCCGGAATGTATTGTTACACAGGAAGGTCACCCGGAGGGGATTCAGATAAGGAAGCTTCCACCCTTATTGGCAGAAAAACCTCTAATTTCACTAAATAAACGATGTTTTAACATGGCAAAAGAAATAGCTGGTTACGTTAAGCTTCAATGCAAAGGTGGCCAAGCCAATCCTTCACCACCCATCGGTCCTGCATTAGGTTCGAAAGGATTAAATATCATGGAGTTCTGCAAGCAGTTTAATGCGCGTACTCAAGATAAAAACGGCGTAGTATTGCCGGTCCTAATTACTTATTACGCAGACAAATCGTTTGATTTCGTTGTAAAAACTCCTCCAGCACCAATTTTGTTATTGGACGCTGCGAAAGTTAAATCCGGTTCGGCTCAACCTAACTTGAAAAAAGTAGGTTCAGTAACTTGGGATCAAGTTCGCGTTATCGCGGAAACGAAGATGCCAGATTTGAACTGTTTTACAATTGAAGCGGCAATGAGTATGATTGCTGGAACGGCAAGATCAATGGGTATTACTGTTTCTGGTGATAAACCGTTCTGATTTAACCATCAGAAATAAACATTTTAATTAAAAGGTAATGGCAAAACTTACGAAGAAAAAAAAGGAAGCCCTATCAAAATACGATGCGACGCAAGCGTATACGCTTGATCAAGCAGCCGCATTATTGAAGGAAATTTCCTATACAAAATTCGATGCCTCTGTGGACATTGATGTTCGCTTAGGCGTAGACCCCCGCAAAGCGGACCAAATGGTTCGTGGTGTGGTTGCCCTACCTCATGGAACTGGTAAAGACGTACGTGTACTCGTATTGTGTTCTCCAGATAAAGTAGAGGAAGCAAAAGCAGCCGGTGCTGATCACGTAGGATTGGATGATTACATTGCAAAAATCGAGAGCGGTTGGACCGATATCGACGTAATCATTACAATGCCAACAGTGATGGCAAAATTAGGCCGTTTGGGACGTGTGTTAGGACCTCGCGGTCTGATGCCTAATCCAAAGTCTGGTACAGTAACTTTGGAAGTAGGAAATGCAGTAAAAGAAGTAAAAGCAGGTAAAATCGACTTTAAAGTTGACAAAACTGGTATCATCCATACCTCTATCGGTAAGGTTTCTTTTGATGCAAATAAAATTGCTGAAAATGCGCAAGAAGTTATCAACACTTTGTTGAAATTGAAGCCATCTTCTGCAAAGGGTACATATGTTAAATCGATCAACATATCTTCGACAATGTCTCCGGGCATCATCATTGATAAAGGATCTATAGCTGGATTGTAATCATGACAAGAGAAGAAAAAAATCAGATTATTGATGAGTTGAGCGAAAAGTTCGCGGCAACTCCGTACTTCTACATTGCAAGTACAGCCGGTTTAACAGTAGCCGAAGCAACGGAATTCCGTCGTATGTGTTTTGCGAAAGGTTTAGAGTATAAAATCTTCAAAAACACATTAATCGCGAAAGCCTTAGCTAAAACAGGTAACGATTATACTCCATTTGATGCTGAAGTTTTGACTGGCATGTCAGGTGTTATCTTCTCTCCAGAAGATGCTAAAGTACCGGCTAAGTTGATCAAAGAATTCAAAAAAGCAGCTGGAAAAGATAAAATCACATTCAAAGGTGCTTCCATCGAAGGTGGCTTGTACATTGGCGAAGGTCAATTAACAGCCCTAGAGAACATCAAGTCGAAAAACGAGATGATTGGAGAAGTTATTGGCTTATTGCAATCGCCTGCTAAAAATGTTGTTTCAGCATTACTTAGCGGTGAGAAGAAATTGGCTGGTCTCGTTAAGACTTTGTCTGAGCGTCCTGAATAATTTTAACACGTTTAATCGGAGCTTAGCTCCAACAAATAATTAATTCTTAACAATTAAATTTTCAAACAATGGCAGATTTAAAAGCGTTCGCTGAGCAATTAGTGAACTTAACTGTAAAAGAAGTAAATGAATTAGCTACTATCCTTAAGGATGAGTACGGTATCGAACCAGCTGCTGCTGGTGCTGTTATGGTTGCAGGTCCTGCAGCTGGTGGCGCTGACGGTGGTGAGGCTGCTGCTGAGAAATCATCTTTCGATGTAATCTTGAAATCAGCTGGTCCTAACAAATTAGCGATCGTTAAATTAGTGAAAGACTTAACTGGTTTAGGTTTGAAAGAAGCTAAAGACGTAGTAGATGCTGCTCCAAAAGCAGTTAAAGAAGGTGTATCTAAAGACGAAGCTGAAGGTTTGAAAAAATCTTTAGAAGAAGCTGGTGCTGAAGTTGAATTGAAATAATTCAATTACCTGATTATTCAAAAAAGGGGATGGCAACATTCCCTTTTTTTTGGTTTATTTGAAAGCTGAATACAAACAAACATGCGCGATATTATCCAACTCCTCCCCGATGCCATAGCCAATCAAATTGCGGCAGGAGAAGTCGTGCAAAGACCTGCCTCTGTCGTCAAAGAACTCATGGAGAATGCGATTGACGCCGGTGCTACTTCTATTCAGCTGATTATCAAAGATGCCGGTAAAGGCATCGTTCAAGTCATCGATGACGGCTGTGGCATGTCGGAAACCGATGCACGCATGTGCTTTGAACGCCATGCTACCTCTAAAATTCGCCGAGCAGAAGATTTATTCAGCATTAAAACCATGGGCTTTCGTGGTGAAGCCATGGCTTCCATCGCCTCCGTTGCACAAGTTGAATTAAAAACTCGGCGTGCCGATGATGAATTAGGCACTTGCATCAAAATTGATGGCTCCGTTTTAAAGAGCCAAGAAAGTATTCAAGCTCCTCAAGGAACTTCCATTGCTGTCAAAAACCTATTTTATAATATCCCCGCAAGAAGGAATTTTCTTAAGTCCAATCCCGTTGAAATTCGCCACATACTCGATGAATTCCAACGCATCGCTTTGGCACATCCCGAGATTAAATTTTCCTTCATTCAAAACGAGCAAGAAACCTATTCCCTGCCGCCTGAAAAATTAGGCAAGCGGATTGTCGATCTTTTTGGCAAAACCTACCGGGAGCAATTAGCGGCTTGTGAAGAAAATACGAGTTACGTATCCATTAAAGGCTATGTGGGAAAACCCGAACATGCTAAAAAAACACGAGGCGAACAGTTCTTCTTTGTGAATGATCGCTTCATTAAAAACGCCTACCTCAACCACGCAGTCATGAGCGCTTACGAGCGCCTATTGCCCGATGGGGCCTTCCCCTTCTATGTTTTGTTTCTAAGCATCGATCCGGCGCACATTGACATCAATGTTCACCCAACGAAAACAGAGATCAAATTCGAAGACGAAAGGTCCATTTACGCCATTATTCAATCCGCCGTTCGGAAGACTTTAAGTATTCATAACTTAATTCCTTCCTTGGACTTTGATAGCAATGTTAATTTTCATTCGCCTCAACCAAGCAGCCCACGCCAAGAACCACACTCGGCTTACAGCGATTCAAGCTACAAACCGAAACCCGTTCAAGACGCATGGAAGAAATTATACGAAGGATTGCAGAATAACATTGACGCGTTTGAACAACAAGCCCCTCAAACGCAATCTGCCCTTTTTCCTTCTGCCATGAACGAATTTAAAACCGTTCAGAGCAAAGCAAATGATCGCCCTGAATTAAGTAGTTCGCAATCCAATTTTCAGTCGATTCAGATCCTGAATAAATTTATCGTGCTCAGTATCTCCAGTGGATTATTGTTAATCGACCAAAAACGTGCTTATCAGCGCGTTCTTTACGATCAATTCATGGATAATTTGCAGCGCAAAAATGGGGCATCCCAGCAGTTACTTTTCCCTAAGTTCCTAGATATTAATCCAGCGGATCAGCTTCTATTAAGCGAAATCAGTCATGAAATCAATGACCTAGGATTTAGATTACAGAAAAATTCAACTGGTCAAATTGAAATCCTAGGTGTTCCATCGGAAATTGGGGATGAGGATGGCCAAGCGCTATTAGAAGGTATATTGGAGCAGTTAAAACATGCCTCAAGTGACCTAAGTGCGCATCGGGCTGAAAAGATTGCACAAACGATGGCCAACCGGTCAGCGGCCCGTTTTCATCAAAAAAGATTAAATGAGTTGGAGATTAATGCGCTAATTGAACAACTATTTGCGAGTACAAATCCAAACTCTTCTCCTAATGGCGAAGCCATTAGCCAAGTATTAAACGAAGAGTCTTTAATTCAATTACTTCGCTAGTTCAACCGCACGATCACGTGCTGCGAAAATACCTTGTTGTAAGCCTTCTCCCACTTGCTTTTCAGCAAAAGTCTTCAATGCAGCCTCTGTCGTTCCACCTTTAGAAGCAACAGCTTGAATCAATTCATCCAACGACTTATCACTGGTTTGCATTAAGTGATAAGATCCTAGCATCGTTTGCTTAACTAATAAAGCAGACATCGCTGGATCAAAGCCCATGGCAATCCCTGCATCTATCATCGATTTAATTAAATAGAAGAAATACGCAGGCCCACTTCCACTCAATCCAGTCACGGCATCAATAAGCGCCTCATCTTCTAAAAATACGGCTCGGCCTGTGGAATTAATCAAGTTTTCCACTTTCCGGATATCCGCTAAACCTACCGCAGCGGCAGCGGCAAAAGCAGTCATTCCCATGCCTAACAACGCAGGCGTATTGGGCATCGCACGTACAATCAAATCATGTTGCAGGGAAGTCTGCAACTTAGCAATCGGAATACCGGCCATGATCGATAACACCATTTGATGAGGTAATAATAAGCTAGCCAATTCACTTGCCACACTGGGATAATCTTGCGGTTTTACGGATAAAATAACCAAATCTACTCCCGAAATTTTATCTGATATTGTATCTACGACAAGCCCCGCTTTCTGTTCTTGTAACACAGCACCACGTTCTTGATTCTTTTCAATCAACAATAAATCTTCCTTTTGAACTAAATTGTACTGAATAAATGAATTGGCAAAAGCCATACCCATATTTCCACATCCAATGATTGCGATTTTCATAACGCTATTTGGTAAAAAGGTTTGCTAAATATTGATTCAATGAATCTCCTCGAAGCCCTTTGGCGATAATCTTGCCTTGCGGATCCAATAAAAAAGTCATCGGAATCGAAGAAACTTGATAGGCCTGAGCCGCTACAGAATTCCAATATTGTAAATCGGACACGTGAGGCCAGGTTAATTGATCTTTGGCAATGGCATTAGTCCATGCAGCTTTATCTTGATCAAGACTTACCCCAAAAATTTCGAATCCTTTGTCTTTATAAGCGGCATAGGTTTTAATGACATTGGGGTTTTCGCGCCGACAAGGGCCGCACCAGCTTGCCCAAAAGTCAATCAGTACATATTTTCCTCTTAAATCAGATAAGCGCATGATTGGTCCCGCAGGAGTAGGCAAAGCAATTTCTGGGGCTTCAGAACCGACGGAAACACCTTTCAGTCGCTTTAAATTTTCCAGAAAAGGTTTCACTTGGGGATGATTGGGTCTTGCTTTGCGAAAGCGCTCACCGATTTCCTCTAATAAGGCTAGCTCTTTATCCGCTGGTAAAAAATTAGTCGCCCACAAGGCCACTAAATGCGTACCCATTGAGGGAATTAATGCCTTAATTTTAGCAAATTGTTCTTGTTGGGCCGCATCAAATGCCTTCTGAATACGATCTTGCTCTCCCGGTTTATCTTGTAATTCCTTCGTCCAGGCCTCAACCTTCCCTTTTAGAACATCCGTCAGAGCAATTATTTGATTCATAAATACGATGTTGGCGGCATCGCTTTTGACTTGAGAAGTACCAGCCTTTTCAGGTGTGTTTCTACCGTCGGCTTGGACAAATACTTTTTCGCCGCCCTCAAGAATGACCAATACCTTTTGAGGATTAGGAACATCGAAAAAATTAATCAGATAAAAGCCCCCTTGATCGAGCACCTTTCCTTTAAAAATCACTTGATGATTCGCATCAGGAAGCAAAGAATCGATCTTTACCGCTTGACCGCGGCCATTGATCCATTCCAAATAAATTTTCCGCTGCGCCGCTACTTGATTAGCACGGACAGTCAGTACAAAATCTTGCGCTTTGCCAAGAAATGAACTAGCTAACAACCAGCACAGCAGGATCTTCTTCATTACTTAAGTTGTTGGAGTGCTTCGCTGACTAATTGATTCACTCGTTTGGGATCAGCAGTTCCTTTCGAACGCTTCATCACTTCTCCAATGAATAGTGCGATGAGTCCTTTTTTCCCTTGATGATATTCCTTGATTTTATCTGGATATGCGGCAAGTGCGGCTTCAACAAAGGCGGGCAATTCGTCTTTGGTATCTTGATTCAACCAACCTTGTTCTTCGATGATTTGGTTAGGTTCCTTGGCTGGAGAAGCTAAACAAAGCTCGAATAACTGGTGTACTGCCAAATTGTGTGTGATGATTCCTTTTTCGACCAAATCCACTATTTCAGCCAAATGTTTGGCATCCATTTCAAAATCAGCAATTGATAATCCCTTATCATTTAGATGGGATTTCACTGGGCCCATTAGCCAATTTGCGACAGCTTTATATGCCTGAGTATGTGAAGTTACAGCTTCGAAATACAAAGCCATTTCACGCGTTTCAGCTAAGAAATGAGCGTCATAAGCAGGTAATTGATATTGCTCAATAAATTTATTTTCTTGTTCCCAAGGTAAAGTTGGCATCAATTCACGGATCTCAGCTAACCATTTCTCTGAAATTTCAAGAGGTGCCAAATCAGGCTCAGGGAAATAGCGATAGTCATTCATGGTTTCTTTCACCCGCATGCTATGCGTTTTTCCTGTATGTGCATCAAAAGTCCGCGTTTCTTGCATGAGTTGTTCACCCTTCAACAAAGCCTCTTCTTGTCGGCGGCATTCATATTCGATTGCTCGTTGAATATTCCGTAAAGAGTTCATGTTTTTAATCTCCACTTTCGTTCCTAAGGTAAAAGTACCTTTGGGCCGCAAAGAAATGTTCACATCGGCGCGAAGTGAGCCTTCTTCCATATTTCCGTCGCAAATACCTAAATAGCGAACTAATTTACGCACTTCAGACACCATGGCGAAAGCTTCTTCCGCAGAGTGAATGGCAGGTTCAGTCACCATTTCAATTAAGGGTGTACCGGCGCGGTTGTAGTCAATAAAGCTAAAGGGATTATCGCCTTCGTGTAAAGACTTTCCCGCATCTTCCTCCAGGTGAATATGATGAAAAGGCAATACTTTTAGTCCTTCGGCTAAATGAACTTGAATAGAACCACCAATACAGATAGGTGTTTTATCTTGTGTAATTTGATAGCCCTTTGGAAGATCAGGATAGAAATAATTTTTTCGATCAAAATTTTGCCAACGGGCGATTTCGGAACCTAAGGCAAAGCCCATTTTTATAGCAAACTCAACTGCTTTTTTATTCAAATGCGGCAGAGTTCCGGGATGACCGAGGGTAATGGGCGAAATAAGTGTATTCGCATCCTGACCAAAACGAACCGGATCACTAGCAAAAATTTTAGAATCCGTTTGTAATTGGGCATGTATTTCAAGGCCAATTACCGGTTCAAAGGTCGAAGAATGAAAAGTACTCACGAATTTATAGGCTAATACTAGGTAAAACTCAGTAAAGATAAAAAAACCTAGGCGAAAAATACCCTTAAGATGCTTTCATTTTACACGTACAGGCAGTTTTATGTTTGTAATTAACCCAATAGGCATAGGCCACGGATCCACCTAAAAGTACGCCAAAAATCCAATTATAGGATGAACTACCCCAACTAACTTCTAAAACCTTTAAAGCTAAAGCAAGGGCTAAAAAATAAAGTGGCTTAAGACGTTTATGTTTCTGATAATCGAGGATTAAAATGTAGGCTGCTAAGCCAAAGCTTGAAAGTACTAACAACCATTCAATTTTAGCAGAAAATGCTAGACTACCTAAGATATAAGGTGCAAAAAAAACAACAAAAGGCATTGTCAGGCAATGAATAGCACAAAGGAAAGAAAGAAAAAGTCCTAACCTTTCCATGGGAATCATTTGTTTGACACGCTTATATTTAGACATAAAGCTAATTATTTAATAGATATATTAAACTCAATGTCCACATCCGTACTACCGGGTTCTTCTTGTCCGTTTTTAACAACTTGGCCATTTACAGGTGGCTGATGTTTCAATAACACGCGCATCTTGCCATTGCCTTTGGAACCTGTTTTAACATCCCCACGTAAACCAAGCGCTAGACCTTTAGAATCTCGGTCTTTAATACTTAGTTTTAGCAATGAGGCAGGGAGGATTTTATATACAAATAAATGCACGTCGGCTTCTTCTACAATTGATTTTGTTATATCAACACGAGGAGTCTTCGTTTCATCAAATAGCTGAACCTGTAAGTCATATTTTGTGTCATCATCTAAAACAATGGGATCTAGACGATCAACAACCCCATCACCCTCTGTATCCTTCCAATAAAAAGCTAAAGGGATCGAACTATCTTCATCTTCCTGAGGGGTAAATACTAATTTAACCGTCGTGATTAATTCATTATCATCACTTGGCTCAATGTTGTCTCCATGAATACATGAAACAAAGATAAAGGCAGCTAAAATCCAGCAATACTTATACATAAATTGAATAAATAATACACAAATATAAACAAATATATGTTTTTGCAACAATGTTGCAAATAAAAAAATAATAGAATATTTACAAAAAATTACTATGAATAGCACGAGATGATGCGCGCACTTAACACATGGGTATGAGTTTATCATAAGAAATAATGTAGAACTAACAACGATGAGTTAGAAATGGAGAGGAAAGTGGGAAGAGTTAAGAACGAAGAGTGAAGAGTGAAAAACGTACAGCTCCTTCGGACTCCGGACTAAATCCCTCCGGACTTCTCGCCAGGTAAGAGTTAAGAACGAAGAGTGATGAGTGAAAAACGTACAGCTCCTCCGGACTCTCGACTAATTCCCTCCGGACTTCTCGCCAGGTAAGAGTGAAGAACGAAGAGTGAAGAGTGAAAAACGTACAGCTCCTTCGGACTCCGGACTAAATCCCTCCGGACTGAAGACTAGTGAGTAACCCCCTCCGGACTAATTCCCTCCGGACTGACCACAGACAACTGACGACTAGTGACTAGCGACTGATGCCTTTGGGCCAAAAAAAAAGACCCACACTTTTAGTGCAGGTCTTCTATAATAACTTGGAGCTTACTTACTTTCCCGGGTTTGATCCCAGTATCATCAGCGGTGCGGGGCTTAACTTCTCTGTTCGAGATGGGAAGAGGTGAACACCCGTCCTATCGGCTC
>NZ_JBPXKP010000006.1:0-220035 GCF_054558675.1 Aquirufa sp. TARAVU-A1A | reverse complement strand
GACCACTGCCACTCACCAACAAATCACCCCCCACTACCATACTCACATTACCCGCGCGTGGCGAATTCTGCGAAGATGAATTATCCGGTCCACTCACATCCAAAACACCCCCAATACGAACACTACCCCCTGCATTCACCGTTAAGTCATAGCCCGTATAATTATAATAGCCACTACCCAAACGAATCGTCAAACCCGAATTGAACTGAACCTCGCCGCCACTCGTAATAGTCAAAGCCTTCAACGCATTCGTGTTCTGACCAGTCACCATATTCACCCCAGCATCAAACACAACACTTCCCACCTGTGTACCTCCCACGCGTGCAGACTTGATCTCGACCGAATAATTCACTAAGTAATTCTGAAGCGTCACATAATTGATTACTGCATTATCAGCAGTAGGCGTAAACGTATACGTGCTTCCACTCAATGACCACGATCCATTCGCATTGGCCGCCGTAGAAATCACCACATTACTATGTTGTGCCTGCGCCACAAAAACCCAAAGCCATAGCAAGCCCGTCAGCCTGTAAACAGGCTTCCGCAACTCAGCAAAAAGCAATTGAAGCAAACGCATACTACTTAATAATAATAATCAATTTGAACCCGGTCATTGACAATCAAACTCGCCGCACCATTGTTGGCCGGATTGTAGGTGAGGGTGGTTCCGCTCACCGACAAAGCATTTTTGGAAATACGAACCCCATTGATAAACAAACGAATTGTTGAATTCACGTTGGGCGTTTGAGTCAACGTAAATGCCGTTTGTCCAGGCGTTGCAATCACATATTCATCTGAAACTAACCTAACCAAACTGTAATCCGTATTAATCACCGCTTGCGTCACCGCAAACGTACCGTTCCCCTTCAACATCCCCGTTAAACTCGACGCACCCGTTCCGCCTCGACCCACCGCAATCGTCGAACCATTCCAAGTTCCTGAACTAATATTCCCCAAGGCATTCGCCGTTCCATTTAAAGTCACATTACCAGCCACAATCAAAGTTGATCCCAAAGAAGTCGCTCCATTCGTTCCCAAAGTGCTCGAGAAAAATCCATTCGTACCATTCAAATCCGCCGTCGACGTCGTCCCTGTAAACGACTTATCTCCCGCAACAATTTGATTCGTCGTTAAATCCACAAAATTTTTGGTCGCAGAACCAGTACCTCCGTTGGCCACCGACAAAGTTCCCGAAAGCGATGTCACCGGAACCGATGCCCAAGTCGCCCCACCAACACCATTTGAAGTCAATACATAACCCGAGGTTCCATTCGTGTTCGGATACAAAATCCCACCGGCGGTTAATGTGCCGCCAACAACCATATTACCCGAAAAAGTCTTCGCTCCACCCACGGTTTGAGCCGTTGATAAATCCACAAAATTTTGAGTCGCGGAACCCGTACCCCCTTTGGCAATTGATAAAGTACCCGAAAATTTGGCATCGGTTACGGAGCCACTGGCCAACTTCACCGTCGTAATCGCATTGTCTGAAATCACAGGTGCCGCAGCCGTCGTTCCCGTTCCTCCCAAATCACCTGCCAATCGCAAAATCCCATTCGTAGTCGTCGTCGCATCCGCCGCTACCGGCAAAACCACCGAACTATTCGTACCTGAAATGGTGATGGTTGACCCCGACAAAGACAAAGTCTGCGTTTCTGTCGTCACCGTAGAACCAGGCGCCCATTGGGTTCCATCATATTTTAATACCTGACCCGTTGTAGGAGCCGTCGAACTCACCGTTTTTCCTTGAATTTTAGCGACCAAAGGAGACGCTGCCGTTCCGCCCAAATCCCCCGCTAAACGCAAAATACCATTCGATGAAGACGTCGCATCTGCCGCAATCGGTATCACCACCGAACTATTTGTTCCCGAAATCGTTAGCGTAGACCCACTTAATCCTAAGGTTTGTGTTTCCGTCATAATCGAATTGCTCGGCACATAATTCGTCCCATCATATTTCAAGACCTGACCCGTTACAGGTGCCGTCGTAGCAACCGGTATTCCTTGAATTCCGATTACCTTCGGTACCGTAGCCGTTCCACCTAAATCCCCCGCTAATTGCATCAATCCCACGGATGAACTCGTCGACGAAGGCAATACAACTGAACTACTCGTTCCCGAAATACTCAAGGTAGAACCCGATAAACTCAATACCTGCGTTTCCGCCATGATCGAACTATTAGGCACATAAGACGTCCCATCATATTTTAACACCTGACCTATTGAGGGAGTCGCCGTTGAAACCGGAATTCCCTGAATCTTTACCACATTAGGAGCAGTTGCCACACCACCCAAATCACCGGCCAATTGCACCTTTCCCGTGGCTGAGGATGTTGCATCCCCCACAGCCGGAAGCGTCACGGAACTATTCGTACCCGAAAGTGTGACTGTGGTCCCCGACAAAGACAAGGTCTGCGCCTCAGCTAAAACGACCGCATCCGGAACCCATGCCGTTCCATTGTATTTCAAAACTTGTCCCGTCGTAGGTGACGATGAACTTAAGGTTGCACCCTGCAATTTGGCCACAATCGGTGCAGCCGCAGTACCACCTAGGTCGCCGGCCAACTGTACCTTTCCCTTGGTTGTGGCATTCGCATCGGGTACTGTGACATTCGCCATGGCTGTTTGAACAAAGGACGTCGTCGCCAAAGAAGTCGAATTATTCCCAGGCGATTGAGTGACCCCCGTTGACCCCGAAGGTAAATAGGGTGTTCCCGTAAACGTAGGCGAATTAATATCCGCTTTGGCATTCAGTGCAGCCTGAAAAGCAATCCCCGTGGTAGCCACATCCACATAATCCTTTACCGCTTTCACAGAAGGATATTTCGTATTCGAGGCGGCATCTGCCGCCACATCCGTCGACTTATTTGACAAAGATTCTTTCAATGCCAAACCCGGAACCGTAGGTGCCGTGGCCGTTCCTGCCAAATCACCCGCTAATTGAACCTTACCCGTCGCCAAAGTCGTCGCATCCGGCGTTCCCACCGTAATGACATTGGACATGGCATTGTCGACATAAGACTTCACAGCCAATTGCGTCGGATACAGCGTATTGCTCGGTTGGGAATTTCCTAAATCCAAAGCGCTAGACTTATTCGCGGCCAACTCATAAACACTCGTAATGCTAGATAACGCATTTTGGGTCGACGAAATTTGATTTTGCAAATAGCCAATTTGACCCATAATACTCGTGGAAGTATTCTGAATTTGACTGACATTCTGTTGTAAACGAGCTTCATGATCATTCAAGGTGTTGCTCATCGACAATATCGTTGAACTGTTTTGATCCACTTGATCCGACAACTTTGAAATCGATTGATCGATGACGATAAATCGCAAATTATTCGCGACTTGATTGGCCTCAATTTTGGCAGCATTTTCTTGCCCGCCAACGACCGCTAAGCCAATTTCCTTCTTGAGTGGCTCAATATCTTTTGGCACCAAATAACCCACATCATTATTGAATTGACTTAAATTCTTAGGGGCATCACGCACATTTTTATAGTCCACAGACTCCGCATAGAGCGCATAAGGGGTAAATGTCAATTGCTGATTACTCACCTCTGTATAATTTCCAATGCCCGTAAAATTGACTGAAACCTTCAGACGTTTCAATTTTTCATCCCAAACAATGGAATCAAATTGCGAATATCGAGCAATTCCTGAAGAAGCATTGGTACCCAAAGATGCAGTCGAATTACCCGCCCCTATGGTTAAATTTATCAGACCAAATTCATCCGTTGCTGTTTGCTGAATTTCTTCATAATCAATCCCTGCCTGAGAGATCAAGGTAAAGCGAACCCAAACCTTGCCCTTGGCCAAAGGCTGTCCCGCAATCACTTGACCCGGAATTTCAATGGTATTGGGATCCAAAATGACAGCTTGATAATTCAAACCTTTTTGTTGGCCCCAAACACTCACCGAAATCAATAGAAATAGGAAGTATAAATGTTTCATGCGATCCGTGGTTAACGATTTAAGCTAATTCCCATCGAAATCGTCATGGGTGACATATCCAATTTCCCCGTAGGACTTTGCTGAGCAAACAAACTTGAGGTGCGCCTAACTTGCGCAAATGCACGTATATTGGCATTAATGGCCTTCGACAATTCAATCTGATATCCAGCAAAAACCTTGAATGAATTAAATTGAGAATCTTCCGTCAAAGGATAATATCGATTAGACAATAATTGATTCCCGGCTATAAGCTGTTGGCCCATCACCACCCCCGCTAACCCCAAATTCCATCCTTTATAAAAGGTATATTTAGGACCTAAGGCCAAAGAGAACCCGACAAAATCCGTTTGATAGGAAAAAGCGATTTGCTGCACATCCCCGATGGCATTCAGCTGGTGATAATTCATACCAAGCGAATATTGAAAATAACTCAGCGATTTGGCGAGTTTAGGGCGATTACTGAAATAAATTGCCGATTTAGAAAACTTCGAAATGAGTCGAACTGTATCCAAAAGCACATGTTCTTGCGCTAATTCCACATGCAATCCCGCGGATGGTTTCATCCAATCGATCTGCTTTCCCTTAGAATTTTCGAATTGATACTGCGTAATGGCGGATCCGATGGACCATTTCCAAGATTGAGCCCGCACAGCAAATGGCGCAATACTCGCGTAAAGAATTATCAACCAAACACCAAAACGGTGCTTCGTCGAAACTGTATAATATTTCATCTATCAGAACTAGGATTGAATTAAAATCAATATGACTTTAACGCATTTGAAGCTAAGATAGAGATAATCAAAGAGTTTTAAAAAAGTTTATCAGGTAATTGATAAAATAAACATACGAAAACGAGTAAAAAATCGTTTGCCACAAGGGCACAACCCTGTCAGCGTCTTCGGCTAGATTTACCGCAAATCGATGTTATAATGCAAGCCTTTATTTTGGCGTTGCGCCCGAGCATGTTTGATAATTAAATACGCGACATTAATCATATTCCGCAATTCACACAAGGGAACCGTGATTCGGGATTGCTTATACAATTCCTCATGTTCTAAATAAATCAACTCCAAACGATCATAGGCCCGTTTCAAGCGGCGATCCGTGCGAACAATCCCCACATAGTTCGACATAATCGATTCCAATTCTCTCGTCATCTCTGTCACCAATACCAATTCCTCCGGGTTTCGCGTGCCTGAATCATCCCAGTCGGGAATGCCCGCCGGCAAGACTTGCGTACCATATTGGCTCACCGATTTTTCAAAGGCATTGTGTGCATAAACGATCGCTTCTAACAACGAGTTCGATGCCAAACGATTCGCTCCATGCAATCCCGTATGCGAACATTCACCCGCTGCATATAGGTTTTCAATATTGGTTTGGCCAAAATGATCCACGATAATTCCACCACATAAATAATGTTGGGCCGGCACAACCGGAATCATGTCGACCGACATATCCAATCCCAACTCCTTCAAACAATGCGCATAAATCATTGGGAAATGCTGCAGAATTTCCTCCTTAGGAATATGTCGAGTATCTAAATAAACGTGATCCACCCCATGAATTTTCATCTCGGAATCAATGGCGCGCGCCACGATATCGCGAGGTGCCAAAGACAAACGGGCATCGTATTTTTCCATGAAAGTAGAACCATCCTGATTTTTCAAAATACCTCCATGGCCACGAACTGCCTCAGATATCAAAAAGGAAGGTTTCTTGCCAGGATTATATAAAGCCGTGGGATGAAACTGAATGAATTCCATGCCATGAACAAAGCCTTTGGCCCGATAAGCCATCGCAATACCATCCCCAGTAGCAATGGTCGGATTAGTCGTCGACTGATAAACTTGACCAATACCCCCTGTCGCTAAGAGAGTTGTTTTACCCAAAAAGGTTTCCACTTTTTGGGTCTTTTTATTCAATACATAGACACCGTAACATTGCTTGCCCGGCGTATCTTTCGTTACTTTCTCCCCCAAATGATGTTGGGTAATCAGATCAACCGCAAAATAATGGGTAAAAAAATCAACGGATTCAAATGATTTCACTTTGGCTAATAAGGCGCGTTCAATCTCATTTCCTGTCGAATCCTTGTAATGCAAAATACGTTTGTCGGAATGCCCGCCCTCTTTAACCAAATCAAACGACCCATCAGATTTACGGTCAAAATCCGTTCCATAGGCAATCAGTTCCCGAAGTCTTTCCGGAGCTTCCCGCACAACCATTTCCACAACCGCTTTATCACTGATAAAATCACCTGCAACCATCGTATCCTCGATGTGCTTTTCGAAAGAATCATCCGTATCCCAAACGGCAGCGATACCACCTTGGGCATATTTGGTATTCGTTTCTTCTGCGACCGTTTTGGTAATCAGCGCAATCTTAATCGGAATATTTCGATCCTCGAAGTACTGAGCAACTTTCACTGTGTAGGATAAACCTGCTATCCCCGAACCAATCACTATAAAATCATACGTAGGCATCCTGTCTTCGATTTTCCTGCAAATTAACCAAAAAGCGCTTTGGAAATGAAATGTAGATAATTTATTGTAGTTTTGCGCTTGAAAAAATTTAAACCCTTAAAAATCAATCTAATCTACATGGAATCTTCCAACAATACCTCTAAAATTGCGCTGATTGCATTAGCAGTCTTGACCGCAGTGCTAGGAGTACTCTACTTCCGTTCGAATCAATTAAACAACGAACAAGCAACAACCATCGAAGAAAAAGCAACTGAATTAGCGAATACGCGCACTTCTTTGGACTCGATCTCTACTCAATTAGATGCCAAAATCGCTGAAATCAAGTCTCTTGGTGGACAAGTAGCTGATTTAGAAGCATTGAAAGTACAATTGGAGCAAGATAAATCTTCATTGAAGCAAGCTAATCATGCTACCATCGCATCTTACGAAGCAAAAATCAAAGAATACAATTTGGTATTAACGCAAAAAGATGGCGAAATCGTTGAATTGAAGAAGCAAAATGGAATTTTGACAGAAAGCAACCAAGTGTTGACGACGCAAAATACCAACTTGAACAATGAAAACACAGGCTTAAAAACGCAAAACAAATCTTTGACAGATACCTTAACGGAAACAGCTGCAAAGAACAAAGAATTGGCACGTAAAGTAAGTATTGCAGCTGCTTTAAAAGCACAAAATCTTCGTGTTCTAGCAATCAATGCCAAAGGAAAAGAAACAGAACGTGCTCGATTGAACGGAAAGAAAATTGAAAAATTAAAAGTTGTTTTCACATTAGCGAACAACCCAATCACGAAATTAGAGAACAAAACGATTTACGTGCGTGTGATCGATGGAGAAGGCGCTACACTTTCCGACGAGGCTATCGGTTCAGGAAAAGTGAACGTAAATGGCAAAGAAGTAACTTATACAACAAAACAAGTTATTACGTATACAAACGACAACCAAGAAGTAAGCGTTGTTTACCCACGTGGTGGCGTTGCTTACAAACCAGGTAAATACACAGTTGAATTAATCGCTGAAGGATTTACAGTAGGTGCTGGGACGTTTGAAGTGAAGTAAATTAGACGTTAGACATTAGACGTTAGACATTAGACGTCAGCAAAGAATTTAGGACCTCGCGAGCAATCTCGGGGTCTTTTTTTTGGACGTTAGACGTTGGACATTAGACGTTGGACGTTGGACGTTCGTTAGTTGCTGTTGAGGCGCTTGGCGCCAATTCCCCAGACTGAAGTCTAGGGTTATATCCTGGGGATTAGACGCGAAGTATCGCGTCTCTACAGTCCAACGTCCAACGTCTAAAGTCCAACGGTCTATTTCTCCCACCACCACTTCGAGAAACTCTTCGTAAACAAAATACTCGACCCAATCGTCTGATTGATTTGATAGGAGTTCAAAGAACCCGCAAGGGAGGTTTGCACGTTGCGATTATAAGTCTTTAAACGCAAGGAACCATCCCGATTCATGAACCATTCCAATGCCCAATCCCCCAGCAATAATTGTGGACTCGTCTGATTTCGTGCATCTGTAAATCCACCACTCCGCGTAATCCGCAGTCGGTCATTCACATTATACGATGCCCGCAATTGTAAATTCGATAAGATATCCTGATTCAAAATTCCGCCACCCAAATACACATCCACATTCAAATCCTTGTCTATTTTTGAGGCTAAATTACTCAGTTGATTCGACAACATTTCCGTGAAATTCCCCATCAAATTACTGATGGCAATACCTGATCCTCCAAATGGAGAAACCAATTGGCCAAATAACAAGACATTACTTACTTGCCGCGTCAACTCCTGCTCATCCGTTTTAATCCGGTTCGCAAAGGCCGTCACAGCACCATTTAAATGTACGTCTTTGGGATAATCCCGAATGCCAATATCAAAGGTGATGTTGGGCGACAACAAACGATTCTGCAAATTAATCGTCACATCGACCGGGTACCGACGTTTAAACTCCGGCATATTACTCTTGTTTGTCGTATCCAATAGAATTGGAAACAAGGACGCATATTGGGTATAGACAGCCTTGATATCCACATTGGCCTCTAAGGGATCCCCTTTCCAGGAAATCTTCGACCCACGTTGAATAGCAAACTTCTTATTAATCAAGTTCTGTAGCGTAAATGTATAATCCCCTTGGTCAATCGCATAATCCCCATTCATCTTAAAATCACCCTGCTTATCCAAGGTCATCTTAATATTCCCCATGCCATACACCCGCATGATATCCCCTTTCTTCGCATCAAATTGAACCTCCCCATAAGCCTCCGGCGTCAAAGCCAAATTGAGGTCCATCGTAATACCATCTTGCTTCAATTGATTCACCAAAGGCTTTTCATTCAGCTCCGCGGCAGTTGCTAAGGTATGGCTATAAAATGCATAATCCCCTTGATCCGTTTGCTCATATTCACGATCCAATGGAATGAATAATCGGGTCCCACGATCACTCTTCAAATCTGCAGAAATAACCAGTTGATCCACAGTCCCTCGTATCGCAAAAGGGCCCGTCGCAAATCCCGTTCCATAATAAATCGACTTAGCTGTTCGTGCCGTGTTCAACAATTTATAATGATTCAGATCGGCTTTTAGATCTAATTCAAATGGACTGTTTTTCGGGAATGCCAAACGGGCATTCATCCGCGCCATATTACCCTCGGGATCTTTCAACAACCAGTTTTGGCCTACAATCTGTCGTGACTTAAACAGTACCGTATCAGCAAAAAGGATACGCGTATTCAAATAATCAAAGGTCGTTTTTCCATTCCGCACAATGATTTTCCCATCCAAAATGGGTTCCTGAAAACGGCCACCAATATGCAATTCCCCCGAGGCATCCCCACCTAAATCCGAAAAGATCCCTTTCGCAAAGGGTTCCAAAATCTGCAAATTCGTCTTATTCAATTCGGCACGGACATTTAATTTCTCCGACTCCTCAAAAGGGCGATAGGTTCCACTGACCGACAACACTGATTCACCCAAACGATTCAAATGATAATTCAAATCCATCAATTGCGATGCTGCCTCATAGGTCCCTACGCCTTGAAAATCACCGATGTAAAACTTATCCAACCGCAACGAATCCAATAACAACCAAGAGTCTAAATGCGTATTTTGATACCAATTTTGCAAACTAAATTCGGCATTCATTTCACCTTGAACCTTGGTCGCAAAGAGCGGCGCGAGTGTGCCTAATTGGAACTTATTGACCTTCAATTTCAAGGTTTCCGTCGAGTCCATGGAGATATTTCCTTGCAGGGAAATCGACTGTTTTTTATTCGATATCAACACATGTTCCGCACGCAAATCTTGCCCTTGAATACGCACACGATTCTCCGGATCAATCGACCAATCCTGCCCTAAAATACGCACATAAGAATCCTTAAATTTCAAGGACAGACCATCCTTTTCAAATTTCCATAGCCCCCCTAAATGGGCCATGTTTTCTTCGCCTTGTTGCTTAAAATCTAAGCCAAAATTGATGCGATCCTGATCCCAAAGGGCATCCAATTTGAAATTTTCCGTAGGCGTTAAAAAGTTCAATTGTTGCTTCCGAGATTGAAAAATCAAACTAGACGAAACCTCTGGGCCGCCTAAATATTTTGAGCTTTGGAAAGAGAAAACAGACTGATAAAACTTGTAACCACCCATAATGAGTGTGTCAGGATAGGCTTCTAGACTTACTTGAAAACTCCTCCCCTTAGTCACATTACCAGAAAAAACCGTATTATGAGCAACACCTAATGAAGGATAAAAACGCTTCAATAAAGGTGCTGCATCATGGCAAACAATTGTAAAATCAGCCCCATATTTATTATCCGTATCATGAAGCTTTCCCGCATAATAGGCTTTACGTTCCATTTCATTTTTTTGAAAATACAATTGATACTCATCCCACAATTGCAGCAATTCCGTTTGCATCTGACTTGGAACAAAATCCCCATTCACCTCCACGGAAACAAAAGGCGAATTCAACACATAATGGCGTTTGGAACCAGGGCGATTCTCCGCATTAAACGTCACCATATCCATTGCCAAATCTTCCATATTGGGCTTTTGAATAAATACGTCTTGGAAAAATCCGCGCCCCGTTAAATCATCCACATTATTTAATGCCAAATCAATATCAATAGCTGATTTAATTCGAATAGGTTCTTTGGTAAAATGCAACACTGCCAAATCCGCGCGTTCCACTTTCCCTTCCAATTGATAGGTTGGCTTCAATTGTCGCAAATTGATTTCTCCTGCCAAATTAGCCACCAAATGTGAATCCTTGACAGCAACCGTTCCCTTGAACAATTGCTTCTGCAAATTCCCTGTTAAACTCACGCGTTTGTACGCGTAGCGATTGAAATTTATCTCGGAAATCATGCCATCGAAATCGACATTCGCCGATTGATTCGAGAATCCCGTTCCTTTGATTTTAGCTGCTAAATCGATCGTACCTAAATAAGATTCTAGCGCGAGGAGTTTGCCCAACTTAAACTTCCGCAATGCCACCCGACCTTCATAGCCCGAAAATGCCATCGAGTCCTTTAAACGCATCGAAACATCGCCTTCCATATAGCCTAATCCGGTATTCGCTTGACCCGAAGTCCGAAAATTCATGTGCGTTCCATTAAACTTCCCAGCAAAGGAAACAGGCCCCAATATGCGCATCTTGTCGGCCGCCGGCTTCGAGATAAAAACCGCTAAATCCTGCGGGATAAACAACGAATTGCGCATGTTGAAATCCATCTGCGTCTTCGGAATTTCCGGCAACCCTTTGAATGAAAAATCCCCGCGCAACACGCTTTTTGAACCAAACCCAAATTGGAAATTCTTTAAGGCCAATTGCCTTACTGTTCCAGCTAATTTACCTTGTGCCGTATATACTCCTTTGTAAGGATACATGGCGGCAATGAATCGCCCCACATCATCCGAATTCAAACGTGTTTTGACCAAATTTGCTTGCATGTTGGCCTTATCAAACCATTGCGTCAAATCCTCAATGTGCTTGTAATTAACCAAAAATTGATTCGCCACATAGGACTCATTCACCGCTAAATCCAATTGGTCAAACCGCATTTGCTTGTCACAAATCATGAAATGCGTATTCATGCGCTTGACTTGCAAACGCGTAGCCTCATGTTGCGCCTTGAACCCAAGCGTTTCCAGGCCGATGGTATCTCCTTTGGCATAGAACTGCTTCACCCGGGAATTAATATGGGAAATAGCAAAGTGTGATAAATCAAAATGTGTTGATGTTGCTTGATTAGGTTCTTGCTCATCATCCAATAAAAACTGCCCATCCACAACCTCCGCTTCGCGGATGATAAACGTAGATGAACCCTTGGATGGCCCAGGCGAAATCCGATTGACCCAGGCGATAATTTGATCCGTAAAGTGATTCAAATTCACCTGTCCATGCTTTTTTTCAAGAACAAGATGCACCCTCGGACGCAATAAGCGTGCGTAATCGAGCGTCGGTCGATTCCCTCCAAGAAACAAATCGCTGATACTAAAATTCACATCGAGGTGCTCAATGTAAATCATTTCCTTGCCCCAGGGATCCTGAATGCGTAAGCCTGAAAGACTTAACTCATCGAAAAACTTAACTTGAATCCCCTTGATTTCAACGGGATAGCCTAATTCACGCTCAATGGTGGGCGTAAAATAATTGGCTAAAAGCATCTGATTGGCGGGTGCACGAAGCAGCAAAATACAGGTAAAAATGAGCAAAAAGATTCCTACCAACCCGTACAGGATCGCTTTAGCGAGGATCTTTAAGTATTTTACCATGTTTACTTTTTTTGCCCTATTTTTGCAGACAAATGGTCCTACTAGCAATCGAATCTTCATGTGACGAAACCTCCGCAGCCGTGATGGTTAACGGAGAATTAAAGTCAAATATTATATCAACCCAACTCATCCATACGGAATGGGGTGGTGTTGTACCCGAGTTAGCTAGCAGAGAACATCAAAAAGCGATCATTCCTGTCGTTCAAGAGGCGCTGCAAAAAGCAAATATAAACAAAAATGACCTGAATGCCATTGCGTTTACGCGCGGCCCAGGATTATTGGGTGCACTGCTCGTGGGAACATCTTTTGCAAAGTCTTTAGCCTTATCCTTGGACATTCCATTAATCGAGGTTAATCACATGCAAGCGCACGTTTTGGCCCATTTTATTGAGGAACCCAAACCGCAATTTCCCTTTCTCTGCCTTACAGTGAGTGGCGGACATACGCAATTAGTCTGGGTCAAAGATGCCCTTCACATGGAGGTCATCGGCGAAACACAAGACGATGCCGTGGGAGAAGCCTTTGATAAAACCGCTAAGCTCATCGGCCTGCCTTATCCAGGTGGACCCTTAATCGACAAATTAGCGCAAGTAGGAAATCCGGATCGCTTTCCATTTTCATTAGGCGAAATGCCTGGTTTAAACTTCTCTTTCTCGGGAATCAAGACGCAAATTCTTTATTTCCTTCAAAAGGAAACCCAAAAGAATCCGGATTTTGTAGAAGAAAATAAGACCGACATCTGTGCCTCCGTCCAAAAAAGCCTAATCGATATGCTTTTGCGTAAAGTGAAGAAGGCGATGAAAGAGAAAAACTGCCAACAAATCGCGATTGCAGGCGGCGTATCTGCAAACTCAGGCCTCCGCAGCCGACTGCAAGAAATGGGCGAAAAGGAAAAATGGGATGTGTTTATCCCCGCCTTTCAATACTGCACAGACAATGCTGGTATGATCGCCATGGCAGGTCATTTCAAATACGAAGCGGGAGAATTTACGAATCAGGATGTGGCGCCTCTGGCGAGGTACTCGTTGTAATTTCTTTGGCAAACCTTACAGGATTGCCAAAGTTTGAGGCGCTTTTGCGCCGATTCCCTAGGCTGAAGCCTAGGGCTAAAAAATAGGATATTAACTCCAGGCTTTAACCTGGGGACCGATGCAAAGCATCGCTACAACAAAGACTTCAGCGCATTCCAAAACGCCATCTTCAAGGCTTTTTCCTCATCGGTCAACGTCGAAATCAAACGAGGGAAATAATAGACCTTACTCGCACCTAGCTGCTGAATCTGATTAGCTTGCAGACCCGCAAGACTATGTTCCCCTAAGAAAATATAACGAGTAGGAGCCGTTTTTGACACAAATTCCTCCAAAGAAACCTGAATTTGATCCCCATCAATAATGGACCAATCTCCATGCGGCAATGCCAAAGGCGGAGCCGAAAAGATCAATTGCAATCGGGATTTTTCCGCTTCAGTGATGGCACCGATCACCAACCAAGGACTAGCGATGGAAGGAACACCCACCTCAACTACTTCCTCAGCAGGTAAAACAGGCGCTTGATCTAGCTGCTCCAATGGACGTTCCGACGTGACCCAATAGATCACCTCGTTCTCATACAAAGCAGCTAAATCAATTCCCTCTGTCATCTTATGCTAAAGAACCGCGCAACACACAAGCCTCACGATCCGGGCCTGTTGAAATAAAGTTGATCGGTAAATCTAAATGCTTCTCTAAAAATTTAATGTAAGCCGAAAGCTCAGCAGGCAATTCCTCAAAACGACGCATGCCTTCTAATGAGCAATTCCACCCTTTCAAAGTTTCGTATACCGGCTTCACTTTGATGTCTGTAATTTCAAATGGAATTTGGTCTGTAATCGTACCATCCGGCATTTCATATCCTGTACATACCTGAATCTCTTCAAAAATATTCAAGACATCCGCCTTCATCATAATCAATTGAGTCACCCCATTGATCATCATCGCATATTTCAACGCTGGTAAATCGATCCAACCACAACGACGTGGACGACCGGTTGTTGAACCAAACTCACGACCCTCTTGGCGCATACGCTCACCTACTTCATCTTCTAATTCCGTTGGGAAAGGACCCGAACCCACACGTGTTGCATAGGCCTTAAAAATACCAAATACCTCACCAATGTTCTTTGGCGCCACACCTAAACCTGTACATGCTCCCGCAGTAATGGTGTTCGATGACGTAACGAATGGATAAGAACCAAAATCAACGTCCAATAAAGAACCTTGCGCTCCTTCTGCCAAAATCGTTCTACCCGCCTGAATCGCATGATTCACCGAATATTCCGAATCGACCAAATGAAACTCCTTCATAAACGCAACCGCCTCAAAGAACTCCTTCTCTGCCGCAACTAAATCATATTCAAATTTATAGACATCCAAAATCGCCTTGTGACGATCCACCAATGCATTGTATTTCGCCGTAAAATCCGGTGAGATCATATCCCCCACACGCAATCCTTGACGTGAAATTTTATCTGTGTATGTAGGTCCAATTCCTTTCAATGTTGAACCAATCTTCGCATCGCCTTTCGCTTTCTCATACGCAGCATCCAATAAACGGTGTGTAGGCAAAATGATGGAAGCCTTCTTCGAAATCTCTAAATTCTTACGTAAATCCAAGTTGAAATGTGCCAACCCATCAATCTCCTTTTTGAAGATAATCGGATCTAATACCACCCCATTTCCAATAATATTCTGAACTTCTTGACGGAAAATTCCCGATGGGATTTGATGCAAAACGTGCTTAAAACCATCAAATTCAAGCGTATGACCCGCATTCGGTCCACCTTGAAAACGCGCAACTACCTGGTAACGAGGTGCCAAAACATCCACAATCTTTCCTTTTCCCTCATCGCCCCACTGTAAGCCTAATAATACATCAACTGCCATAATATGAATATAAATGATAAATAATTACTCGGGTGATTGAGCCTGGTATTGATCCCGAAACTCACAATTTTTCTTCGTACACGATCCATAAAAAATCAAGGAATGATGCATCACATTAAACTCAAGCATCTCCCCCACCAAACTCTGAATCGTCTGAACACGCGGATCACAAAACTCTGTCACCTTGTGACAATCCGTACAGATTAAATGATCATGCTGCCGACGGCCATAGGATTTCTCAAACTGTGCTTGATTTCGCCCAAACTGATGTTTAACCACCAAATCGCACTCAACCAACACATCCAAGGTATTGTAAACCGTCGCGCGCGAAACCTGATATTTCTTGTTTTTCATGGAGATATACAACTCCTCTACATCAAAATGATCATCGCGCAAATAAATCTCTTCCAGAATAGCAAAACGCTCCGGCGTCTTCCGCAGACCCTTATTTTCTAAATAAGCTGTGAAAATCTTTTTAACCGAATCGAACTTCTCTATTGCTGCAGACATTATTGAAAAAAAACAACGTAAAATAAGCAAAAAAAACGGAAAAATGCTACTTAATCTTCCCGCGCAACCTCAATAACTCCGGCGACCATTTCCAACTCAGAAACCAAATTTTCCAAGTGCGACGTATCCTGAATCATCAAAGAAATCTTACCCTCAAATAAACCATCTTTCACCCCAATCGACAGGGCAGTAATGTTCACCTTCAACTCATCCGATATCACACGTGTCACATCATTCACCAACCCAACGCGGTCAATGCCTCGTATAATCAAATCGACCACAAAGGACATCTGAATCTGACTCGTCCACTGCGCTTTAATCACGCGATCACCATGTCGAGACAATAGTTCAGGCGAATTAGGACAGGTCGTACGGTGAATCTTAATTCCCTCATTAATCGTCACAAAGCCAAACACCTCATCGCCGGAAATCGGATTGCAACACTTCGCCAAGGTATAATCCACCTTGTCCATGTCTTCACCAATCAACAAAATATCGGACTCCTTACGCCCCTCCTCGACCTGTTGCATGCCCTTCTTAAAGGATTTACTATCCACAATTGGCGCCTTAATGGCCTTCTCCGCCTGCTTCCGTTCATGCATTTCTTTGTCGGACTTCCAGTGCTTCAACTGATCGACCGAAATATAGGCTTTCCCAAAACGATAAAACAAATCATTCGCATCCTTCGCATTGAAATAGGCCCGCAATTGATTCGTTATTTCCAACGTCAAATTGGGATAGCCCAAATGCTTCAATCGCGCCTCCACAACATCTCTTCCCTGAATCAAATAGCCTTTATTGTCCTCTTTGATGCAGTCTTTGATCCGCGCTTTGGCCTTTGTGGTGGTTACGATACGCAACCAATCTTCCGATGGCTTTTGCTTAGAGGATGTTAAAATCTCCAACTGGTCTCCATTGCTCAGTTTATGCGACAAGGGCACTAATTTGCCACCCACTTTCGCTCCGATGCAGTGTGAACCCACCTCCGAATGTATCTCAAACGCAAAATCCAAGGCCGTCGCACCGGCTTGCAATACCACGAGTTTTCCTTTGGGCGTAAAAACAAAAACCTCCTCGTGGTAGAGGGAATTTTTGATGTCATCCACTAATTCCACCGCCGACTGGCTCTTGTCGTTCATTTCCAAGGCTTCGCGCACTTGGCTCAACCACGACTCAAACGCCTGCGAAGTTCGCGTATCTGTCCCCTTGTATTTAAAGTGCGCCGCAACCCCCTTCTCTGCAATCTCATCCATACGCTTCGTACGAATTTGTACCTCAACCCAGCGACCTTCTTTGTCATTGCCAAAAGGCATACTCATCACCGTCGTATGTAGCGACTCGTAACCATTCGATTTGGGCGTAGAAACCCAGTCCTTCAATCGGCTTGGATTAGGTCGATAATGATCTGTCACGATACTATACACTTCCCAACATTCCCCTTTTTCTCGCTCCAA
Organism: Aquirufa sp. TARAVU-A1A; assembly: GCF_054558675.1. Lineage (NCBI taxonomy): Bacteria > Pseudomonadati > Bacteroidota > Cytophagia > Cytophagales > Flectobacillaceae > Aquirufa > Aquirufa sp. TARAVU-A1A. The sequence continues at coordinate 202,924 of NZ_JBPXKP010000006.1, read as the reverse complement.
AGGCACATCTAATACCACCCGAATCGCGAACAAATCATAGATTTTCTCAAACGGCGTATTCGACTTTTTAATCTTATTGTAAATGGAATAGATGGATTTCGGTCGGCCTTTGATGGTATATTTCATCCCCCGCTCATCCAAAGATTTCTTAATCGGACGAATAAATTGATCCACAAAATTCTCACGATTTTGCTTATTCTCCATCAATTTATGCGCAATGTCTTTGTAAGCTTCCGTTTCCGTAAACTTCAAGCCCAAATCCTCTAGCTCCGTTTTAATCGCATTCAATCCCAAACGGTGAGCCAAAGGCGCATACAAGTAAATCGTCTCAGATGCGATCTTCAATTGCTTTTCTTTGGCCATGCTTTCCAAAGTCCGCATGTTGTGCAAACGATCAGCTAGCTTGATCAAAATCACTCGAATATCATCCGAAAGCGTCAACAACATCTTCCGGAAATTTTCGGCTTGTTGGGACGTTCCATATTCAAAAGTCCCCGCAATTTTTGTCAAGCCATCAATAATTTGCGCAATCTTAGGATTGAACATCTTTTCAATTTCCTGCAAAGTCGTATCCGTATCCTCCACCACATCGTGCAACAATGCCGCGATGATCGATGTAGGTCCAAGGCCTATTTCCTCCACACAAATTTGAGCGACTGCCAAAGGATGGTAGATATACGGCTCCCCGGATTTACGGCGCATTTCTTTGTGGGCTTCCGCCGACAATAAAAATGCCTTCTTGATTTCCTTGGCGTCATCGTCTTTTAAATACGGCTTTGCCGTACGCAAAAGCTTGCGATAACGCTTCAATATTTCTAGTCTTTCTGCTTCTAAATCGATCTTCATGACGCTATTGAGCTTGAATTAACGCGACGGCCATCGCCGAAATTCCTTCTTGTCTTCCCACAAAACCTAAGCCTTCCGAGGTCGTTGCTTTGACCGAAATTTGGTCTACATCGAGTGCCATCACCAAAGCCAAATTTTCCTTGATGGACGGTATATGTGGATTTAATTTCGGTTGGTCTAACACCACCGTCACATCCACATTGCCCACTTCCCAGCCCTTTTCACGAATCATTTCCATGACCTTTTTCAGCAACAAGGTGGAAGCAACGCCTTTCCACATTGGATCTTTATCCGAAAAATGATAACCGATGTTCCGCATGTTTGCCGCTCCTAAAAGCGCATCACACAAAGCATGACAAACTAAATCAGCATCTGAATGGCCCAAAGGCCCAAAATCGCTTGGAATTTCTACGCCACCCAAAATAAATGGTCGGCCTTCCACCCAACGATGTACATCATACCCTTGTCCTACGCGTATTTTCATGATTATCCTTGTTTAAGATAAAGCAATGTATTCTTTTTCCCTTGGACAAACAGCTTGTTTGCCCAATCTTGTATTTCTTTCAACTCAACTGCCGCAATGTGTGCCGCCTCCGTATTCACAAAATCAACATTCCCCGCATTCGCCGCCATCGCTAAATTCATCGCACGATTCAACACTTCCACCTCTCCGAATACCAAAGATGCCTCCGCTTGATTCTTCACGCGTTGCAAACCTTCCGCATCAATGCCCGTTTTCACAAAATCTTGAATAGCATCAAGCAACAATTTTTCGGCATCAGCCACATCCACTCCTTCACAAACTTGACCCGAAACGACCAATAAACCCGGATCCATCGAACCCGTCAATGAGGCATGCAAAGAGTCAAAAATTCGTTGGTCTTGCACTAAAGCATTATACAAATACGAGGACTCATTCCGACCTAATAAATCGGAGAGCAAATCAATCGCATGGTATCCTGGCGCGTAACGTCCCACAATGGGATAGGCAATATATATCCGATTAGATGGCACATCGGCCTTGATTTCCATTCGTCGGTCTTCATCCTGAACTGGCTCCACCGGCAAATTCCGCACTGGCTTCACGCCTGCCGGAATCGGCCCAAACCACTTTTCAGCCATTATTTTCACCTCTTCAAAATCAACCTTTCCCGCAACCACCAATATAGCATTGCTAGGCACATAATGCTTTTGGAAAAAGGCCTTCACATCTTCCAAAGTCGCCTCCTCGATATGCTTAATCTCTTTACCAATCGTCGCCCAGCGATAAGGATGTTGTTGGTAAATCAAGGGACGAAATTTCAACCAAACATCGCCATAGGGCTGATTCAAATATCGCTGCTTAAATTCCTCAATCACCACTTTGCGTTGCACTTCCAACGATTGTGGATTAAATGCGAGTGATAACATGCGGTCGGACTCCAACCAAAACGCCGTCTCCAGATTTTGGTAAGGCAAGGAGATGTAATAATTCGTTAAGTCGGGAGTTGTAAAGGCGTTGTTTTCGCCACCCACCGACTGCAAAGGCGAGTCGTAATTGGGGATATTCACCGAACCACCAAACATCAAATGCTCAAATAAATGCGCAAAACCCGTACGTTCGGGATCCTCATCCCGTGAGCCCACATCATAAATAACATCCATCACGGCAAGCGTCGTGCTGGCATCCTCATGCACAATTACTTGAAGACCATTGGATAAGGTGAATTGTTGGTATGAAATCATGAGGCGTGGGCGAAATTAAAATAGAAACAAAAGTAAAAAATTAGGCCTAAAAACCACAGAGCTTCCTTATTTTTACGCATGCGTTTTTTTATTCTTTGCCTTTTCTCGTGCATTAGCTTTGTCAGTCAAGCTCAACTCCTGCAGGACCCGCAAGCACGCAATCTCATCGCGCAAGGATTAAATCACATGTATCAATACGATTTCAAAGAATCCACAGAGGACTTTAACGCCATCAAAGCCGCCCACCCCAAACATCCATCGGGTTATTTACTGTCGGCCATGCAATATGAGCAGCAATTTTTCCCATTAAAAGATCATCCAGCACAGAGCAGGGCCTATTTGGCATTTTTGGAATTAGCCTACAAGCTAGCCCAGGAAGCTTTTGACCGAAATAATAATGATTTGGAAGCCTCCTTTTTTTGTACGGCGTCCTTGGGATTTTTGGCGGCCTATGAGGCTGATAATCAAAACTTTATGAAGGCCGTTTCCTATGCAAGAAAGGCCTATAGTTTCATGAAAATCGGGATTAAGAATACGGAGCGCCAACCCGAATTTTTGTATTCCTCAGGCATTTACAATTATTACCGCGTGGCATACCCGGAACTCCATCCCATCATCAAACCCTTAATGTTCTTTTTCGAAGAGGGAAATAAACGAACCGGATTATCCATGCTGGAAGCGGGAACGCGAAAAACGATTTTTGTACGCAATGAGTCCTTGTTTTATTACAGCTATGTGTTCAATAAGTATGAAGGAACACCGCACAAGGGATTGCCTTACAACACGCAATTGATTCAACAATTTCCTAATAACCATTGGTACATTCTCCAACGGGCTGAATTGTTGACGCTTTCGGGACAATACGAGGCGGCAGATCCGTACATTGACCAATTGGAAAAAATCAATTCCCCCTATTTCAAAGGTGCGGCACATGTGTTTAGGGGCATGCGGGAGGAATTCGGGAACAAGCGTTATGCGGCAGCGGAATCCTATTATGCCAAAGGGCTGACGCATCCCTGGGAAGAACGATTTACCAAAGACATCCATGGCCTAGCCTTGTTGGGCATTGCCCGACTTGAAATCAAGAAAGGGAATAAATCCAGAGCGATGCATTTCGCAAAAAAAGCGGGGGATTTTGTCGAGTACAAAAACTCGATCGAAGAACAAAAGAGACTGCTTAATCTTCATTAGCCAAAACCGCTTGCTCATAAGCAAAGGTTTTTTCAAAGGCCTCCGTGATGGGAGTCAATTCAAACGGAATATGTTTGCGCAATTGCGTAATGTCCAAGGAAACTTGTTGGACGTCCGTCGGCATTGCCTCCATAAACTCCACCTGAAAATGCGGAACTTTGGATTTAACCAAGGCAATAATTTCTAGCAATGACATCGTCTTGCCCGAGCCAATGTTCAAGGTTTGATTACTAACCCGAGCCTTAAACAAATCCATGATGGCCCGCGAGATGTCCTCCGCGAACAGGTAATCTTTGGCCTGCGAACCATCGCCCCACACGACTAAACTTTCTCCACGCAATGCCTTGCGAATCGCGATATTAATTACCCCTTGTGTAGTAGACCGATGATGTAAACCAAAAGGATTCGATAAGCGCAAAATCAAGTAATCGATTTGATATAGATTCGCATACAAGCGTATGTAATGCTCAACAGCCAACTTAATAATACCATAGGAGCTAATCGGTTGGCATGCCTGCGACTCCTTTTTGTGCGTAGGTAATTCGTTCCCATACACAGCCCCACCCGAAGACAAATACAATAAATTCGTACAAGCAAACTTTTTCATCACCTCCATCAATCCAATGGTAGGTAATAAATTGGTCTCCACATCCCTTTGGATGTTTTGGGTAGAAAGCGCTGGAATAATGGAACTTGCGAAATGAAAAACATGCGTAAAACGATGCGTTTCGAACAAATGCGTCAGGGTATTCACATCCGAATAATCACCCTCCACGAACAAGACATCAGGAAACTGGATCGAAGATTCTGGAATCATCTGGGATAAAACAACCATTTCAGGTGCGCCATCCTGGACATGTTGCTGCACATAATCCAAGAGATTAAAGCCTAAGAAACCGGCACCGCCAACAACGAGAATTTTATCCATGCGTTTTTAATGTGAAGCAAAAATAGGGTAAATTCGTATAAAATATAGCCCTATTATGAATTTGCTGATTGCCCGATCGAATTTCCATTCTTATTCCGAGACCTTTATCGACGAGCAAATTAAGCAATTAGCCCCTAGCGAGGTGCTTTATGAGGGTTGGTTACCGAGTAGAACCTACAGCGGAAAGTCCATATACCCATTCCCTTTATCGCTTTTAATTGTTCGTGGAACCTTACGGAATCTATTTCCGGTTTTTTTCAAAAAAATCTATCAGCATTTTTTAATCAAGTTCCTGCGCACGAATCAAATCGATGCATTTTTAGCGAATTACGGCCCATTGGGCGCGAATATCTACGAGGCCTGTATCGCTGCGAATATCCCTTATTCGATAGTGTTTTTGGGATTTGATGCGAATGAGAAAAAGACACTGACGCAATATCATGACGCATACAAGGCCATGTTGCCGCGTGCACAAGCGGTAATTGTGGTGGCCCAATCCATGCGGGAAAATCTAGAAGCCATTGCGGGTCCTTTAAATAATTTACACTTCATTCCCTGTGGAGTAGATACAGCAAAATTCAAACCCACAGGTTCGAAATCGAATGCATTCACCTTCATTTCCGTGGCACGTTTTGCGGAGAAAAAGGGCCCGATTCATAGCCTTAAAGCTTTCACAAAGGTGTTCCAACAAATTCCCAACGCACGTTTGTTGATGGTAGGCGACGGACCCATGTGGGAGGAAGCGAAAGCGTATGTGTCGGAAAACCAATTAGAAAATCACGTTTTCTTTTTAGGTGCTAAATCGCAAGACGAATACTTGCCATTATTGCAGTCGGCGCATGTATTCATCCAACATTCCATCATCACGAAAGCGGGAGATTCCGAAGGTACGCCCGTCGCGATTTTAGAAGCGGCAGCCTGTGGCTTACCAACAGTTTCCACCCGACACGCGGGAATTCCGGATGCGGTGATCGAGGGAGAAACCGGTATTTTAACCGATGAGCATGACATTGATGCCATGGCGGAAGCCTGTATTTTCTTGGCTCAAAACCCTTTGGAGGCAGAAAAAATGGGGATTGCTGCAAGCCACCACGTTTCTGAAAAATACGATGTGGTCAAGCTCAGCCAAAAAATCAAAAGTATTTTAAAATAAGTGTATTTTTGTCCCTTATTCGAATAATGCATGGGAATCGTCATACGGCAAAGTCTTAAAGCCTCCATCGTCACCTACTTGGGGACGGCGATCGGGACGTTCAATGTCATTTTCCTTTACAATCAATTTTTAAATCAAGATGAGGTAGGGCTAATCGCAGGAGCTTTAGTCAGTATTCCGTTGATTTTTGCGTCCTTTACCCAACTCGGAATTCCCCAATTAGCCGTTCGATTCTTTCCACATTTCGATGATCCGGAAAATGGTCATAATGGATTTTTTAGCTTTTTATTGATTGCTCCTCTGTTTGGCTTAAGCCTATTTACCTTAGGCTATATCGGATTACGTGAAACTTTCCACAGCATCTATGCGGATACTTCGCCTTTATTGCCGCGCTATTTTTATTACATCATTCCGCTGACAGGCAGTTTTCTTTACATGGCGATTTTGGAAGCTTATGCCCGGGTACATTTGCGGATTGTTGTCCCTGCCATTATTCGTGAAATATTGTTGAGATTGTCAAATTCAGCCTTGATTTTGGGCTTTGGTTTAGGCTATTTGAATTTAGACCAATTGGTTTTAGGCATTACACTTTCCTATGTTTTTGCGGTCATTGGTTTGTTGATTTACATCAAGCAATTAAAGCGTTTTTACACGCGCCTTGATTTTTCATTTCTTCGCAAACCGGTATTTAACGAAATGTTGCAATACGGAGGTTGGGTGATATTGGCGGGGGCAAGTTTCACATTGATCCAACACGTCGAGAAAATCATGCTACCAGCCTATGCGGGTGGATTAGGAACGACGGCGGTTTTTGATATCAATTCCCGCATGGCTTTGATGATCGCCATTCCACGGAATGTGATTGCGGCGATTAGTACGCCTATTTTGGCGCAAGCTTGGAAACGAAATGATCATGCCCAAATCGCAGATATCTATAAAAAATCATCGGCTAACCTGTTATTAGTGGGATGTTTTCTATTCTTAGGTATCTGGTGTAATCTGGATTTTATCTACCAAATTATCCCCAACCACGAGGCTTATGAGGCTGGCAAATGGGTGGTTTTACTGGTGGGTATTTCTAAGGTCATCGACATGGGCACAGGCTTGAACTCTGAGATTTTAATTAATTCCAAATACTACCGCTACGATCTGATTTTTTACCTGATTTTGGCCATCGGAATTGTGGTTGGAAATTTGATTTTCATTCCGCTGTATTCCTATAACGGAGCGGCTTTAGCCTCGCTCATCGCACTGGGCGGCTACAATGCCATCAAGTATTTTTTCCTTTGGAATAAGATGGGCATGCAGCCTTTTGACATGAAAACGCTCGGAATTATTCTGTGCAGTTTGATCATCGCTTATGTCGTTTTAGCTATTCCGGTGTTTAGTGATCATTGGTTTTTGAATGTGGGGATACGTTCCTCGGCAGTTACGGTATTGTTCTTTTTGGCTTGTTGGGCATTTAATTTATCCCCCGATATCCGCCAATTGATCGAAAATAAATTAAAGAAATGAAGTTGATGTCATTGGCGGGAGGTTTGCCGCATTATTACAATTTGGTATTGAATAAGCTCCAAAAGGAAATGGGCGTTGAGGTTTGTGTGGTCGTTCCATCGGCCAAAGGAGCAACCTTAGGGGCGGGCGTATTCGAGAGCAAAGATGGCATCGAGTTCAAGGTTTTTTACCAAGAAGAATATACGACCTATTATGGGAAGAAATTTTTCAAAGGTTTGAAGGAATTAATCCTGCAGGAAAAACCGGATGTATTGATGGTCAACTGGCCTTATCAAGCCGCTTTTGTTTTTTATCCGGGATGGTATAATTTCTTGCGCCGAAACAATGTCGCTTTGGTTTCCAAAGAGATTCCTTTCCAAGTTCCGCATTACGATCAGGCAATTTCCTATTATTTAAATGGTGGGGGCGTGACGGAAAACAATCAGGCACACCAACAAAATAAATCGATTCTGGCTCGATTCAAATTCATGATTGTTCGGGAGACCCGTCGGCTGTTTAGTAATTTGGTGGATGCGCATATCAACTATTTGGATGAGGCGGTGGCGATGCATGCATCGTATGGCGTACCTGCGGAGAAGGTATTTGTGACGGCAAATTCGCCGGATACGGATGTGATTTTTGAACACGTCGAAGCGTTGAAAGATGTCAAATCGAATCCCTTTCGCCTGTTGCATATCGGTCGGCTGGTCAAATGGAAGCAGGTGGACGTGTTAATCGAAGCAGCAATTGCTTTGCAAAAGAAGTACCCCCAGACAGAACTCAGCATCGTAGGTGACGGACCCGAATTGGAAGCCTTAAAAGCGCAAGCGGCAGACTACGATTTTATTAAATTTCACGGAGGTATTTATGACATGCGTGAATTAGGCCAAATAACATGTGAGTCGGGCATTTATGTCCTGGCCGGCATGGGCGGATTATCCATTAATGAGGCGATGTGTTTTGCCAAACCTGTAATCTGTTCGGTGGCTGATGGCACGGAAAAACGTTTGGTCCGCGAGGGCTACAATGGCCACTTTTTCGAATCCGGTTCCGTAGAAAGCCTCGTTTCAGTCATCGAAAAACTCTTCGCAAATCCGGATCAAATTTCGATCATGGGCAAGCGTTCTCAAGAAATTATTCAAAACGAAATCAATATCCATACGGTCTTAGGGAATTACATGGAGGCGTTTAAGTATGCGATTGCTGCGCGTTTGTAGAGACGCGATACCTCGCGTCTATTTCTAAAAACATATGGATACGCATACCACGCGTTTATTTTTTGAACCTGTAGAGACGCGATACCTCGCGTCTAAATTGAAATAGACGCGAGGTATCGCGTCTCTACATAATAAATTAACCTTTGATCGGATTATCATATATGTATTGAATGATATTTTCAAGCTCAGTTTCATCTCGAATTATTCGATCATGAAATCGTGCTTGCCAAGCAAAATCAGCATCAAATTTTCTAGCTTCAACCTTCACAGAAGATTTAAACCCTCGAATTATGGAAGCTAAATTATTAGATTGTGGGCCAAATCTTGCCTGATTTATTTCTAAAAAATCTGAAGCTTTTTCAATGCCAATGATTCCATGCAAATGATTCGGCATGATGATAAAAGGCCCAAGGTACGTAAAAGGGAAAAATGTAGGTATTTGTAACCAATTAATACGAGCGACCTGTCCTAATTGATTGAGAATTACCTTTTCGTTCCCAAGTGTTCCAAAACTAGGCCGCATGAATTTTGTGCAAATTGTCACAAAATAAAGTCCATTATTAGAATAATCCCACCATTCGGCACGTGTTGATTTAATTTGAAATTTGTTTTGATCTTTGACACTTAAAGTCTTTTTCATGATGAAATATTCAAAATGAAACATCGAATTCCTAGGAGTAGATTTAGATTATCTAGAACCTGATAAAATAGACGCGAAGTATCGCGTCTCTACAATTATGAGGCAAATACATGCAGAGTATCAGATATTCATAACCTGGAGTAAATAGACGCGAGGTATCGCGTCTCTACAATCCCGCTTTTTCCCTATCTTTGTCCCTTATTATCCTTACAAAGATTCCCGAATGAAAGTAATTCAAGTCGTAGGCGCACGCCCCAATTTCATGAAAGTAGCACCGCTACATCGTGCCATTCAAAATCTTCCGAATTGGACTTCTAAAATTGTTCATACCGGACAGCATTTTGATGCCAAAATGAGCGACGTGTTCTTTACCCAACTGGAATTACCGAAACCCGATTTCTTTTTAGGCATCGGCGGAGGAACGCAATCCGAAGTAACCGCCAAAATCATGTTGGCCTTCGAACCCATTCTACTTGAAGAAAAACCGGATCTAGTCATCGTCGTAGGCGATGTTACCTCGACCCTCGCTTGCACCTTGGTTGCCATTAAATTAGGCATCCCATTAGCGCACGTGGAAGCGGGTTTACGCTCCGGCGATCGCAACATGCCCGAGGAAATCAACCGAATCTTAACGGATTCTGTGGCGAATTACCTATTCGTGACGGAGCAAAGCGGCATCGATCACTTGAAACGCGAAGGTGTTTCCGACGAGAAAGTTTTCTTCACAGGCAATGTGATGATCGACTCGTTGGTTCGCTACCAAGAAAAAGCAAAAAGCAGCACGATACTTGCCGACTTAGGATTAGCGACTCCGGACTCCGGACTTCGGACTTCAGACTATATCGTCATGACTATGCATCGCCCTGCAAACGTCGACACGGAAAAGGGCCTAACCTCCATCTTACGATTAATCGAATTAAGCACTACGCAGACCAAAGTCGTTTTCCCTATCCACCCTCGCACTCGTGCGCACATGGAGAAATTTGGTTTACTGGATGCCATTGAAAGCAACCCAAATTTAATCTTAACGGAGCCTTTGGGCTATTTAGAATTCATCCAATTGATGAGCCATGCCCAAGCAATCTTGACAGATTCCGGCGGAATCCAAGAGGAAACAACCTACCTAGGCGTGCCTTGTTTGACATTTAGAGATTCCACCGAAAGACCGATCACGGTGACGATGGGAACGAATCAGCTGTTGGCCGACTTAGACCCCGATAAAACCTACGAAGCATTAACGCACATTTTAAAAGGCGAAGTAAAAAAAGGCGAAATTCCACCGCTTTGGGACGGGAAAGCTGCCGAACGCATCGCTGCTAAAATTCAAGAACTCTTCGCATAAACATGCCAAAGCCGCTCAACATCGTCCTCCTCTCCTATCACAACCAAAATGGTGGTGCCGGGATTGCTTGTGGTCGATTGGCAGAAGCGCTAAAAAAAGCGGGACATCAAGTTAGCATCTTGGTACAAGAAAAAACGGGTGACGACAATTCAATCGCATTGAATAATAGTCCGTGGAATAAAACGATGAGCTGGCTTCGATTCATCCTCGAACGTCTCGTATACCTACCCTTTGAAAAAAACAAATCCGACCGCTTTCTTTTTAATCCAGGGAGATTTGGGCAGGATTTAAGCCAACATCCCTTAATCCAACAAGCAGATATCATTCATCTGCATTGGGTGAATTTTGGTATGTTATCCATTCAGAATATCAAGCAATTATTGAACGCAGGGAAACCGGTGTATTGGACCTTGCACGACATGTGGGCATTCACAGGCGGTTGTCACCACAGTGGCGCATGTATGAATTTCCAACAGGCCTGTGGGAACTGCGAGACATTCATCAAGAATCCCCAAGCAAACGACTTGAGTCATCAAATTTGGGAAGAAAAAATGCAAGCATTCCAAGAACGCAATCTGCATATCATCACCTGCAGTGACTGGTTAAAGGAACGCGCCAAGAAAAGTAGCATTTTAAAAAACCAGCCCATCGAAAGCATCCCAAATGCCATCGATACGGAACTTTTCAAACCCGGAAATAAAGCTGAAGCAAAAAAAACATTAGACCTAGACCCCAGCAAAAAACATATCCTATTCGTTGCCATGCGCGTGAATGCTCCCAAAAAAGGATTTCACTATTTGGAAAATGCCTTAGCAGGTTTAGATAAATCAACAACGGAATTGATCATAGTGGGAAATGCGCAGGAATTGCCGGAACTGCCATTGAAAACACATAAGCTGGGCCACATCAGTTCCCCGGAAAAAATGATCCAAATCTACCAAGCGGCAGATGTGTTTGTCACCCCCTCTTTGGAAGAAAACCTACCCAATACGATCATGGAAGCAATGGCTTGCGGAACGCCTTGCGTTGGCTTTAGCATTGGTGGAATCCCCGAAATGATTGACCACCAGGTAAACGGCTATGTGGCTGACTATCAATCGACGGAAGATTTAACAGCGGGACTCAATTGGACCTTGGCAAACGCACCCGAACAAGCTGCCCGCCAAAAAGCGGAATCATCCTACGCAGAAGCAATTATTGCAGCAAAACATGTAAAATTCTACACGCATGTCGGCTAAATTAAGCATCATCACGATTACCTACCAAGCGGAAAAATTCGTGGAGCGCACGATTCAAAGTGTCATTTCCCAAGGAAATCGCACAGAAATCGAGTACATCATCATCGATGGAGCTTCCAAAGACGGCACGCTAGCGATCGTAGAAAAATACCGTGCAAACATTGATATCATCGTTTCAGAACCCGACCGCGGTATATACGATGCGATGAATAAAGGGATTCAACAGGCAACGGGCGATTATCTGATTTTCATGAATGCAGGCGATTGCTTTGCTTCAAACAATACACTAGACTCCCTTTTAGAAGCGATAAAAAATCAACCGGACGTCATCGTGGGCGATGCATTATTCGTGGACCTAGCAGGTAAAGAACTGGGACTTCGCAGTGAAGTGACACCGCATAAAATCCCGGCAAATTTGTCTTGGAAATCGTTTCAATACGGCATGGTCATTTGCCATCAATCCTTTATTGTCAAGCGTTCGATTGCTCCTTTGTATGATTTGACTTTCCGACTTAGTTCGGATATTGATTGGGAGATTCACTGTTTAAAACGCAGCAAAAAAACCATACAGCTCGCTATCCCGATTTGTCGGTACTTAACCGGCGGAGCCTCCGTTCAAAACCTCAAACGTTCCTGGCAAGAGCGATTCCAAGTCATGGAAAGACACTTTGGCTTTTGGCATACAGTCATCGCACATCTAAAAATAGTGACTAGAGGTTTATTTTTCGCACTCCAAAAAGGAGGGAAATATTGGTAATATGCTGTATATTTAACCCTTATGAGAATTACGCTTAGCCTTATTACACTTTTATTGTTTAGTCTCACGAGTTTCGGACAAAAAATCCGCTTTGCGTCCAGCATAGGAACGAGCTTTATCAATTGGCATGAAAAACAAGCTACCATTGATTTTGGGGCACAAATTATATTTCATAAACCAGGCAAAAAACACCTTTTTTATGTTAAACTAAAAACATTAGGAAACGTGGACGCATCTCCCGTAGATCGACAAACTTATACCTTTGTTGAAACGCCTCTCATGCCTAATAACATGCCCTTATCAGCTACAGAACCACTAACTTCCCACTATCGGGGCGGTCAGGCAGAAGTAGGCTTTCAGTGGCCAATGAAATCAGGATTTTCACCTATTCTCGCGATTTACAGTAAATCGCTAGCACGCAAAATCACTTCAAATCAAACACAATACATTGAGGAAGAAAAATATGCATTACATGGAATAAGTGTAGGCCTCAACTATGAATGGAAGTTTAAGGAATCATCCATTAATCTTCAAGGTCAAGTCTTTGAACCCATATATCGCGATGTCACATTGTATGGAAAATATATCGGAGTACCCTATTCGTCTTTGACGACCGACAATTCCATCAATTATAAAAGTAGACTCGACTTTCATTACAAAAAATATGGCATAGCGCTCAATTATGAAATTTTGAATTTTGGATCTGCCAAAAACCCGAATTCAAAATCAATCGAATCTTCGCAAGCCCAATTAATCTCCACATTCTTCACCTACTATTTCTAAGCCATGCTCCTCAGCTTACTTGTTTCAGCTTGGCTTTTTTGTGTTCCAGATAGTTCAAAAACCCTCGCGGAGGTAGAAGTACGCGTGCTTGAACAAAACAGAACCCGACTTTCAAGTCCGGATGCTTTCGGTTTACTTCAAGCAAAAGATATTCACGCCATCCAAAGCAACAGCTTTAGCAGCTCCCTTAACGCACAAAGTGGTGTTAGACTAGAAGAGCGAAGCCCAGGAAGCTACCGCATTGCCATCCGAGGGAGTTCGTTACGCGCTCCATTTGGTGTCCGTAATGTTAAAGTGTATTGGAATCAAATCCCCTTCACAGATGCTGGGAATAATACCTATTTGGCGGTATTGGAACCCGACATGATGGACCAAATCATCCTAACCAAAGGACCCAGCGGAGGATTGTACGGAGCAGGAACGGGCGGAAGCATTTTATTCAACGGGCCGCTAGGACCCAATAAAATCGAGCACCAGGAAATTGGAAACTCATTAGGTGGTTACAAGCAAATATGGGATATCCAACATTCCGGCCACCGGGTCTACGCATCTTTCTGGCAACAGCCTGGCGCGCGCGATTGGTCGGCGATGAAAAAACAAATGCTAAGCCACGAATACCACCAGAATTTTGGCATTAATGGTACCCTCCAATTAACCTCATATTATGCTGATGTTGCCTACCAAACGCCAGGTGGCCTCACAATGGCGCAATTCAAGGCAAATCCATTTCAAGCTAGACCGGCAGCAGGGGCATTTTTTAGTGCTGCTGATCAGCAAGCAACCTTCCGATTGAAATCATTTGGTACGGGCATCTATATTGCCAACTCCTGGAATGGGAACTGGGGATACAACCTAGCCAATTCCGTTCAAGTCAATAAAGTGGAAAATCCTACCATCCGAAATTATGAAATTCGCCATGAACCGAATGTCAGCAGTCGGGGAGTAATCCATTATAAGCAGAACAAAAATGCCGTGGATTTCGGTTATGAATTCCAAATCGGTCAATTCGATAGCCAAACCTTTGGTAACCGAAAAGGGATCAAAGACACTTTGCAAGTCACACAAAACACCAACATTCAAAGTGGCAACATCTTTGCCCAGTGGGATTATCAAATCAACTCAAACTGGAATTCGACCGTTTCGTTGAGCGCCAATGGCTATTGGACGCAATACATCGGGAATGAGCAAAACCTTACACCACGTTTCGCCATCGTTCGAAAATTAGGAACTCACCAACGAATCATCGCTAAACTCGCATCAGGCTATTCTCCGCCTAGTATAGCAGAAATGCGCCCGTCGACAGGCATCATCAATACGAATCTAAAGTCGGAGAAAGGATGGAATAAAGAGATCACGTGGCGCGGAAAATATACAGTTTTCGACTGGGATATCAGTGCTTACCAATTCGATTTAGATGAAACGATTGTGATCCGTCGGGCAGCTGATGGCTCCGATTACTTTGTGAATGCGGGGAAAACGACCCAACAAGGAATTGAAATCAATTATGCTTTGCGCTTAGGTAAAAGCGTCAATATTCGAAATTCTGAATCCATACAAAATTTCCGCTTTTCGGATTATGTATCAGGCACGAAAAACTATTCTGGAAATCGCTTGACAGGCACAAGTCCTTTCCAACATGCGAGTCTTGTGCAATGGGAAATGCATCCCCGTTTGACATGGAATGCCCAGTTTTTATTTACGGACTTCATGTACCTGAACGATGCGAATACGGAAATGCTACCGGCCTCGCGGGTTTGGAACAGTAAAATTACCTACCAACAAAAACACTGGGGAATTTGGTTGACAGCGGAAAATATCTTTGATGAACTATATGTTTCGGGACCTGATTTGAATGCCACGGGAAACCGCTTTTACAATGCATCACCCGGTCGCTATTTTCAAGCAGGCCTAAAAATCACGCTTAATTAGGTCGGGTAAAATTCAATTTTTCCATTAATTCCGCAGCATGCGAATCACTCACCGGGATATCAAAAGTCCCAATTTTGATCCGTTGTTGTTTGATCGATTCAATCTTTCGCAGATTGACTATAAACGATTTATGCACGCGCATAAAGCCATGCGGCATGACTTTGGCCTCCAACGATTTCATCGTCGTCTTCGTTAATACAGGTCGGCGCTCGCCATCCAAATAGATCTTCACATAATCCTTCAAGCCTTCGATGTGCGAGATTTGTGGGATGGAAATGCGAACCAAAGAATATTCAACATTGACGAAAAAGAAATCTTCCAAAGCTTCTTGTGGCGCAGCGGCCGTAGCTACAGCCGGTTTCTGTAATTTGAATAGTTGATATGCCTTATTAGCCGCCAACGAAAAACGTTCCAAACTCACAGGCTTCATCAGATAATCCACGGCGTCCAATTGGTAACTCTCCACCGCATAATTATCATAAGCCGTCACGAAGATGACCAACGGTTTTTTAGCTAAGGTTTGAATGAATTGCGTACCCAACATGCCGGGCATTTGAATATCCAGAAAAATCAAATCGATCGAATTCGATTGCAATTGTTCCATGGCCTCAAAGGCATTTTTGCAAGAGGCGACCAAATTCAAAAATGGAATTTGGCGAACATTTTCTTCGAGTAATTTACGACCCATATTTTCGTCGTCCACGACGATGCAATTCATCTTTTCCATCTGATTAATGTTGTTGTAAAGTCATTTGTAAATCCACTTCAAAAACTTCCTCTGTATCACGAATCGTCAAACGATGTTCGTTGGGGTATAATAAATCCAATCGGCGCAAGACATTTTTCAAGCCAATGCCCGAACTCTCATCTTTGACATCATCTTTCATTTTCCCTTTTTTGTTCTTGACCTGAAAAATTAGTTTTCCATGATCAATCGAGAATACTACTTGTATATAAGGATCCTGAACAAAGGAGACACCATGTTTCACGGCATTTTCCACAAAAGGAATGAGCAGCATCGGTTCTATCCGACAGCCCCTCACAGTGCCGTTAACTTCGAAATCGATCGTAACATCCCCTTCAAAACGCATGCGCTGGAGGTCCACATAATTACGTAAATACTCCAATTCCCGATCCAAGGAAACCATACTTTGGTCCGAATCATACAACATATAGCGCATCAAAGAAGACAAGCGAATCGTCACATCTTCCGCTTGTTTATCGGCCTTTGTTCGAATCAAATACACAATGCTATTTAGAATATTGAAGATAAAATGTGGGCTGATTTGCGAACGCAAAAAAGAAAGCTCCGACTTCAATTGTTCATTGCTACGCTCCTCTTTTTCGGCTTCGAAATTGATAAATTCAAGTAACAAGCCATAAGTTGAAGCAATACCTGTAATCATGACAAGTGGAAAAATACCCTGAGGATCAAAAAAACCTTTATGCCGATCAAAAGGCAGAAAATACAAATGGTATAAGGTTTGAATCCCAAAAAACAACGTGATAATTCCCAGTAAACTCGCTAAAAAAGTCAGTACACCCAAACGTTTGAAAACATGGGGAACTAGTACCAGAGTAATAATATAGAATAGGGGAACTACCGTTAAAAGCTCAAGCCAAATATGCTCTGAAAACTCCGGATTAACATGTTCATGCGGATGTTCATTTTCATGCGTTTGGTGAACTGGACTCAACAAAGGCAATCCTATCCACAATCCCCAAAGAATCAGGTTAAATAAGACCTTGAAGGTTAATTTCGTTTTGGGAAGATTCCAAGCGCGCCACATAAGCTTTCATTTTGCCCTACAAAGCTAGGCATTCAAGCCGAAATAGAAAATACAAATGACCAGCCCAACAATCTTGTCGACTAGCGAACGGATCTTGCAGATTTAATTATGTGCAGGCATTCGTCAACAAAATCAGTTAACATATCGAATCTCTTCTTAAGGCTAAAAAAAATAATATAGCTTGCAGAGCAATTAAATAAACCCAAATACATGAACTATTCAATCCGCCTAATCGCATGCAGTTTAGCCTTGTTCGCATCAACACAACTAAACGCCCAACAAACTGTTCTGATTAAACAAGACAGTACAAAAAAAATCCAAACCCTTTTCCAAGGTAAAATCAATTCATTCGGACTGTCCGTTTCACCCACCTTTCAGTTTGGCCCCATGGGCCCACAAGCGGGGATGGCTTTGGCTTTACACCTGAATAACAAATGGGAAATCGGGGGATCATTTACCCGTAGCCTGCGAGGTAATCGCGATGATTTTGCGACAGCCCCACAATTAGGCCAACAGTTTCATGCGCTTTCGATCGCATATACGGCGAAGGCAAACAAGTTGATTCACTTAAGTTTTCCTTTGTTAATTGGCGCCATTACTTCTGAGCGCGACATCCAGCCAATCGGAATCATGAATCCTAATACGCAACCAAATCCGATTATTGGTGGACATGGCGGAATTCGTGATGGCGGCATGTTTTGGGATGGCCCTAAATCATTGGGAATCCAACCCGGTGTACAAGTCGAGCTAAATGTATTGAAGCACTTACGCGTCTTTACTGGAGCCAATTACCGCTTCGCGGTAGGTGAAAATAGCACCGATGCCATGCGCGGATTTGTAGGTACAGTAGGACTTAAAGTAGGCTTGTTCGACCGAAGCCTTCGCACAAAGAAAAAGTAATATAAATTGATCTACATAAAAAAGGCTGCCCCAGTAGGAGCAGCCTTTTATTTTGATGTCTAGTCTGATTAAAAATTTCGTTCGCCTGCTTCGCGTTTACCTAATAAAACGGCACCCACCATGGCTACAAAGAACAAAATGGAAACTAACTCAAAAGGTAATAGGTACTCCGAATAAAGCACCTTGCCTAGGTTTTCCACCATACCCGTTTGAGAAGTAAAATTCGCTGTATTTTCAGCCGTAGGCGCTGGCAAAGAATTCTTGTGGAACGCAGCCACTAAAATCACTAATAATGTCCCAGCAACAACAGAACCCGCCAATTTCACCAATGAGCTTTTCGATTCCGGCATATTCTTACGCAAATCCAACATCATGATTACGAAAAGGAATAATACCATGATTGCCCCCGCGTAAACGATGATATTCACGGCCATCAAAAACTGTGCATTCAATAACACATAATGCCCTGAAATACAGAAGAATGTAAACACCAAATACAAGACGCTGTGAATGGGATTCTTCGCAAAAACGACCATCAGTGCACTCAATAGTGTCAAGGCTGACAGAAAATACCAAATATTTGTAATCTCCATAATATGATTATTTCCAACCGTCACGCAAATAGCGTTGGTCCATGTTTTCTACTAATTTATCTTTCCCGTAAATCACTTCATCGCGTGTGTTGAATACAGGTACCATTTTGTCATGACGCAAGAAGATAGCTTCTTTCGGACAAGCTTCTTCACATAAGCCACAGAAGATGCAACGCAACATATTGATTTCATACACTTTCGCATATTTCTCTTCACGGTACAAATGCTCCTCCCCTTTCTTACGCTCATCAGCTACCATCGAAATCGCCTCCGCTGGACAAGCCACCGCACATAAACCACATGCTGTACAACGCTCAGCGCCTTGCTCATCCTTTTTCAAAATGTGGTGACCGCGGTAAATCGGACCTAAGTAACGCTGTTGCTCCGGGTAACGAATCGTCACAGGTTTGGAGAAAAAGTGCTTTAAAGTCGTTGCCATGCCTCCCACAATTGCAGGAAGATACATGCGCTCAGCCAAGGTCATTTCACCTTGCTCTAACACCTTTGTTTTATTACTTAACTTCATATGCCTAAGCTATTTTTTTCTTTCTTGATAGGGCATCATTCACGATTAAACCCACAAACAAAATAACAATACCACCTAATCCCGCAAGAATCGGTTGGTCAATTAATATACCAAATCCCGTTACTACTACATTGAACATCGACAATGGAATCAACCCTGTCCAACCCAATCCCATCAATTGGTCATAACGGAAACGAGGCAAAGTCCAACGTACCCACATGAACACAAAGACAAATAATAAGGCCTTCCCGATCAATGCACCCATTCCAATAAAGGCAGCTGCATTAGCACCCAACTGAGCCGCTACAAATGAATATCCTGGGTAATCATAACCACCGAAAAACAAGGTTGCCATCACCGCTCCTGAAATAAACATGTTGATATATTCCGCGAACAGATAAAAGCCCAACTTCATCGAAGAATATTCCGTGTGGTATCCTCCAATCAATTCCGTCTCACACTCAGGCAAGTCGAAAGGCGTACGATTACATTCCGCAAACGCACAAATCAAGAAGATCACAAAGCCAATCGGTTGTTGTAAGATATTCCAGTGACCGGCTTGTTGGGTTTCAACAATCGCCTTTGTCGACAAAGAGCCTGAAAGCATCAAAATCGCGATAATCGACATACCCATCGCTAACTCATACGAGATGTTTTGTGATGCCGCACGAATGGCTCCTAACAAAGAATACTTATTATTCGATGCCCATCCACCCACTAAAATTCCATAAACCCCTAAAGATACAATTCCAAAAACCCAAAGAATACCGATGTTCACATCGATACCTTGAAGGTCAAAAGTCACACCACCAATCGTCACCGTATCTCCAAAAGGAACTACTGCCGAAGTCATTAAGGCAGTTAGCATCGATAAACATGGACCTGCGATAAACAACCATTTATTTGAATTTGCGGGGATAAAATCTTCCTTCATGAACATCTTAACCGCATCCGCTAAAGGTTGCAAAATACCGAAAGGACCTGCACGATCTGGACCAATACGGTCTTGCATGAAAGCGGCAATCTTCCGCTCAAAATACGTTGAATATGCCGCTACACCCAAGGTAATCGCAAATACGATTCCGATGAAAATAGCTTTGGCCGTAAATACATCATTCATTAATTCCATATCCTATTTCTTTGCAGGTAAACTAGCTTGATTCGTTAAAAAACTACGATCACGATCGTCATCAATTTGTTTGAAATCCCTTGCCGCTTGTGCAATTGGGAAGGCAGGACGAATTAAACCCGCTCCATATTTATTCGCTGAAATCACAGAATGACGCGAAACATTCGTTGGCCCTTCAATCGTCCAATCACTCGTTTTCTTACGATCAAAACGGCATGTATTGCAGATAAACTCTTTCAATTCACCCCACTCATTCTTACGACCTGTTACACGAATCACCTCGTCGCCACGGTACCATAACGTCACATTACCCGAACATTTGTCGCATGAGCAATGTGCATCCATTGGCTTCGAGAACCAAACACGGCTCTTGAATCGATACGTCTTATCTGTCAATGCTCCTACTGGACATACATCAATCACGTTTCCAGAAAAATCATTATCAATCGCTTTCTCGATATATGTACTAATTTCCGCATGATCTCCACGATGCATGACACCATGCACCCGACCATCTGTGATTTGATCCGCCGTGTAAACACAACGGTAGCACAAGATGCAACGGTTCATGTTCAACTTGATGTTATCGCCTAAATCAACCGGCTCAAATGTATTCCGATCTTCCACCGTGCGGGTAGATGAAACACCATGCTCGAATGAAAAATCTTGCAAATGACATTCGCCAGCTTGATCACAAACTGGGCAATCCAACGGATGATTCAACAACAAAAATTCGACTATGCCCTTGCGCGTTTCTAATACTTGCTCGTTCACCGTATTCTCTACAATCATCCCATCTTGAACGGCGGTGATACAGGCAGGAACTAATTTGGGCATGGGACGTGGATCTTTTTCAGAACCCGCAGTCACTTTAACCAAACAAGCCCGGCATTTACCACCAGAACCCTTCAAAGGCTCATAATAACACATCGCAGGAGGCGCCACCTCAGGACCGATCATACGTGCGGCCTGCATAATGGTGGTTCCCGGTTCTACTTCCAGGGTGATGTTGTCAATCGTTACTTTCATAATCTATCATCTAGCGGGTTAATCCCGGTTATTTGCTATGTAATTGAGACCATCGGTCCATAAATAACGCTGCCGAATATTGCACAGCACGCGCTTGTAAGTTTTGCTGATAATCAGCCAATCGTTCAGGACTTAATTGCAATAGTGAACTAATTTTATCCACCAAAACAGCTACATCCCAAGTTTCTACCAATAGTTCATCCAATCCATGGAGAAAATCATTCACTCCTCCACTCGCCCGTACTCCTACAATCGGCTTTCCTACATGTGCCGCTTCCAACATCACCAAAGGAAATGGATCCTCTCGTGACGAAAGAAAAAACACGTCCATCGCCTCAAAATACGGCCGACTATCCGAACAAACAGGCAATAAATGCACTTGTTTCTTCGTATCCCAAATCGCCGTGCTGGCTATTAAGTTGTCGGAATATTCATTATCCAACATCCCTAACCAAATAAAATGCACCTTTGGCATCTTACCAATCAATTTCTTCGCTACTTCCAAAAACACGTCAGGCGCTTTTCGCCATTCCGCTAATCCGCAACTAAACACAATAGGCGAATCAGCCGGAATACCTAAAGCTGCGCGAACCGGGTCATGCGTATTTTGAGTGGCCTCAGGCAATGCAATGATAGGTGGCAATAAATCAATTTTCGTTGCATCTACCCCAACCTCTTTCTCCAATACCGTTTTAACCAAGCCCGAAACCGCGTAAACACGTCTTGCCTTCGTAGCCATAAACTTCCGATCTTCTTCAGAAGTAAAATTCGAAATCGAATAACTCAATTCATGCACATACACCTCGAAAGGTACATGTAAAGAAACCAACTCACGCAACAAGGAAACAGACGAAACCGTATTTCCAATGATGCAATCAAAAGCCTCCGCACGCAAAGCATTTACAATGCCAGCGACTTTACGTTTGCTAGGTGTACGATCCCATTCCTCAGCTTGGCGAATAACGGGTATCCGTTGCTTCACTTTAAACCAAAGAGGTCTCTCGGTACGCCAAACCCACACTTTGGCCACTTTTTTATATTCCTCCAATAAACTTCCGCCGTCCACGAGCAACAAATAATTCGTCAAGCCCTGCGCCTTTCGTTCCTTTAACCAATGTAAAAGAACCAGCTGAGCGCCTGCACGATTTGCGTCATGTCCAACAAATAGCTTCTTGCTTTCTACCATTTATAATGTCCAACTAGCCCCCGGACGCATGTAAACAGCGCCTGGTTTTGTTGCCTCTTCGGGATGTGTTACATGCCATTCAAACTCATCACGGAAATGACGAATCGCCGCAGCAACTGGCCAAGAAGCCGCATCACCCAATGGACAAATCGTATTTCCTTCAATCTTCTTCGCCACATCAACTAATAAATCGATGTCCTCCATCCGACCTTTTCCTGTCTCAATACGTTTAATGACCTTATCCATCCATCCCGTACCTTCTCTACATGGCGAACATTGTCCACAAGATTCATGGTGATAAAAACGCGCAAATGTCAAAGTATTGTGGACGATACAAGTTGTCTCATCCATCACGATAAAACCACCTGAACCTAACATCGTTCCCGTCGCAAATCCTCCTTCCGAAAGTGACTCATACGTCATTAAACGTTTTTCTCCCGCTTCCGTTGTCAATATATTTTCCGCTGATAAAATCGGCACAGAAGAACCTCCTGCCACCACAGCTTTTAATTTATGTCCATCACGAATGCCTCCACAATATTCATCCGAGTAAATAAACTCTTCTACCGTAATTCCCAAAGGAATCTCATATACACCCGGCTTCTTAATATGTCCAGATGCCGAAATCAGTTTCGTCCCTGTACTTCTTCCAACACCAATGGCCGCATAGGCATCACCCCCATTGTTGACAATCCAAGATGTCGCCGAAATCGACTCCACATTGTTGACCACCGTAGGACTTTGCCACAAACCTTTCACCGCTGGAAAAGGAGGTTTATTACGTGGATTTCCACGTTTCCCTTCCAAGGATTCCAACAAAGCTGTTTCTTCTCCACAGATATATGCACCTCCACCCGGCTGTACAAAAAGATCTAAATCATAGCCAGACCCTAAAATATTTTTTCCTAATAAACCTTTGTCGTAAGCTTCTTGAATCGCTTTTTCAAGGATATTGATCACATACATCAACTCCCCACGCACATAGATATAAGAGGTATTCGCACCCAAAGCAAAGCTGGAAACAATCATACCCTCGATCAAGGTATGAGGCGTTTTCCACATCAAATAGTGATCCTTGAACGTTCCTGGTTCCGACTCATCCGCATTACAAACCAAATAACGAGGCACCCCCTCAGGCTTAGCCAAAAACGACCACTTCATACCCACTGGGAAACCTGCACCTCCACGACCACGTAAACCCGACTTCTTCACTTCTTCCGTCACCTCATCCGGCGTCATCGTTTTGATCGCTTTCTCCACCGCCTTGTAACCTCCGTTTTTCATGAAAACGTCGATGGTCTCAATTCCTGGTACGTCAATATGTTGCGTTAATATCTTCATCCTCGGCTTATTTGCTTAATTCGTCAATAATTTGATCAACTTTCTCATTCGTCAAATGCATGTAATACTTCTCACGAATTTGGAATACAGGACCCCAACCGCAAGCCGCTAAACATTCAACTTCTTTGATCGTAAATTTACCATCCTTCGTTGTCTCTCCCGTTTGGATCCCCAAACGCTTCTTCAAGTGATCGTAAACTTCTACACCACCCATTAAACAACAAGGACCTGTCCGACAATACTCAATCACATGCTCTCCCACAGGCTCCAAATGGAACATCGTGTAAAAAGTGGCTACTTCATATACCTCAATTGGACTGATTGAAAGCAAAGAAGCCACATAATCCATAACCTCAGGCGAACACCATTTCCACTCAGCTTGCGCTAAATGAAGAATTGGCAATAAGGCCGACTTCTGTTTTCCTTCCGGATAACGGGCAATGATTTT
This sequence comes from Aquirufa sp. TARAVU-A1A, assembly GCF_054558675.1. NCBI lineage: Bacteria > Pseudomonadati > Bacteroidota > Cytophagia > Cytophagales > Flectobacillaceae > Aquirufa > Aquirufa sp. TARAVU-A1A. The sequence continues at coordinate 178,739 of NZ_JBPXKP010000006.1, read as the reverse complement.
TTTAACTAAGTCCAGCGTTTCTGCTGGGAAAACAATGTTGCTCATGTCTTAAGTATCTAACTCTCCTGCAATTACGTTCATTGATGACATCGTTACGATTGCATCAGATAAGCTCGTCCCCTTGATCATCTCAGGGAAGGCTTGATAATATATATAGCCTGGTCGGCGGAATTTCAAACGATATGGCGTCCGACCACCATCAGAAACCAAATAGAATCCTAATTCACCATTACCACCCTCAACCGAATGGTAAACTTCACCTACTGGAGCATCAATTTCACCCATCACAATTTTAAAGTGATAGATTAACGCTTCCATATTGTGGTATACATCTTGTTTCTTGGGCAAATAATAATGTGGCGCATCAGCATGATAAGGCCCTTCTGGAAGATTATCAATTGCTTGCTGGATAATGCGTAAACTTTGCCACATCTCCTCTTCACGCACTAAGAAACGATCATAGGTATCACCCTTCGTTCCTACTGGCACATCAAATTCAAAATCTTCATATGAAGAATACGGATTCATCGCACGAACATCATAATCAACCCCTGCAGCACGTAAATTCGGACCTGTAAATCCATAATTCAAAGCACGCTCAGCGGAAATACCACCCACATTTTGTGTCCGATCCATGAAAATACGATTCCGCATCACCATGCCTTCAAATTCCTTCAAAGCCGCTGGTAACTCTTTCAACAATTTATGAATCTTCTCGATGGCAACTGGCGTAAAATCACGTTCCATACCACCAAAACGACCCATATTGGTTGTCAAACGCGCACCGCACATTTCTTCATAAATCTCGTAGATAAACTCGCGCCATTGGTACACATACAAGAAACCTGTCAAGGCTCCCGTGTCCACAGCCAAAATTGAATTACATACAATGTGATCCGTTAAACGAGCTAGCTCCATCATAATCACACGCATGTATTGCGCGCGCTTGGGAACTTCAATACCTAATAATTTCTCCACCGTCATGTGCCAGCCCATGTTATTAATAGGCGCTGAACAATAGTTCATCCGGTCAGTTAAGGTCGTGATTTGGTAAAAAGGACGACGCTCCGCAATTTTCTCAAACGCACGGTGGATATACCCCACAGTTTGTTCGGCATCCACGATCGTTTCCCCGTCCATCGTTAAGATGTTTTGGAAGATACCATGTGTGGCTGGGTGCGTAGGACCTAAATTAAGCGTGGATAGCTCATTTACATAAGGACCGCCCTTTTGCGTCTTATCTAAACCTACATTAGGGTTATTTACTAAGGCTACTTCTGACATGCTTTGTCGCTTTTATCGTCCAAATAATTCATCAATTTTATCATGACGCGTTGCATCCTCTAAAGGATATTCTTTACGCATCGGGTGGTAATCCATCTCGTCCATATTCAAGATACGAGTCAAGTTAGGATGACCATCAAACAAGATTCCGTAAAAATCAAATGCCTCACGCTCCATCCAGTTGGCCGCAGCATATAAACCTGTGATCGTTGGGAAATGCGGTGCATCAATCGGCGCATAGGCCTTAATCATCAAACGCACATTGTTTTCCAAACTGTGCACATGATAAATGACACCTAATTCTTGCCCTTTGGCATCTGGAAAATGAATACCTGCCAAATCAGTTAAAAACTGAAACTTAAATTCAGGATGCGCATACAAAAAGTGTAACATCGGAACGATGTTGTCCACTCCCGTTGTAAACTGCAAAATACCATGCGACTCGGTCACCCCATACACGGCATCCGCACCAAACTGCGCTTGCAATGCATCTGTTATTTGTTGATTCTCCATTTTTGTTATTCTATACCGTAAGATGCCAACAAAGCCTTGTATTCCGGCTCGTTTCTACGGCGTGTCGATTCGTTTTTAGCCAATTCCTGGATTTGCATGAAGCCATCCAAAATTTGCTCAGGACGTGGTGGGCAACCCGGCACATAAACATCTACAGGAATAATCCGATCAATGCCTTGCAAAACCGAATAGGTATCAAAAATACCGCCTGAACAAGCACAAGCTCCTACAGACAATACCCAACGTGGCTCAGCCATTTGAAGATATACTTGTTTTACAACAGGTGCCATTTTTTTGGAAATTGTACCCATTACCATCAATACGTCGGCCTGACGAGCAGAAAAACTCAAACGCTCCGCACCAAACCGGCCAATATCGTAATGCGATGCCATCGTCGACATAAACTCAATCCCGCAACAAGATGTCGCAAATGGCAAAGGCCAAAGCGAATTCGCGCGCGCTAGTCCGACTAAATTATCTAAACTCGTTGCAAAAAAACCTGCTCCCTCTACTCCTGGAGGTGCTTCAGCAACTTGAACCGTTGAATTACTCATATCTTATCTATCTCTTGAATACATAAACATTGGCTAAGCCAATATGTTTATTTTTCCCACTTTAAAATTCCTTTTTTGATTACGTAGACGAAACCGGCCAACAATAAACCCATGAATACGAGCATATCATAAAAACCATTCCATGACAATTCGCGGAAATTAACCGCCCAAGGGTACATAAATACGATTTCAATATCAAAAAGCACGAATAAAATCGCAACTAAGAAATACTTAACTGAAATAGGCGTACGCGCGTCTCCTATGGATTCAATCCCACACTCAAAGGTATCATCCTTCTTGGCCGAATGGCGCTTAGGACCCAAGGCATGTGTCGCAAACATCGTTGCGAAAATAAAGGCTAATGCTGCCAAGAGCTGAACGAATATCGGCAGAAAATCTTGAGGTTGATAGTTCATGACAAAGGCTTAAAAAATGAAGCCGCAATTTACTGCATAAAATCTAAAATTTCAGATTTTTAACGAAAAAATCACAGGCATTTTGCCGCCTATTTCTTGAAACAAGTATTTTTTGAAGGAGGTACAAAAAATTCAAAAAAATCCTGTAATTTTGTCCGGCAAATAAGAGTAGTTCTTACACTCCATCAAATTATTTGCCATGCTCGATTCCAACAAATTTCTTTTTGAGGCCTTAACATACGACGACGTATTGTTATTACCTGCTTATTCAGAGGTTTTACCTCGTGAGGTTAGGACACAATCTCGCCTAACACGCAACATCACGTTAAATATTCCAATCGTTTCTGCAGCGATGGATACGGTGACAGAGGCCGACTTAGCTATTGCCCTAGCCCAAGAAGGTGGAATTGGAATCATTCACAAGAACATGACGATCGACCAGCAAGCCGCGCAGGTTCGCAAGGTAAAGCGTTCGGAGTCAGGAATGATTATTGACCCCGTTACATTAAAAGACAACCAAACCTTAGGTGATGCACAACGCATCATGAAGGAATTCAAAATCGGAGGCATTCCGGTGATTGATGACAAAGGTCATTTGGTCGGGATTTTAACCAACCGTGATTTGCGTTTCCAAAAGCAAACGGCACGCCCTGTGGCTGAAATCATGACCAAAGACAATTTGATCACGGCCAAAGAAGGTATCAGCATGGAGGAGGCTGAGAGCATTTTGCAAGAATATAAAATCGAGAAATTGCCTATCATTGATAAAAACGGCAAATTAATCGGTTTGATTACCTATAAAGATATTTTAAAGCGCAAGTCGCATCCTTTGGCATCGAAAGATTCTTTAGGCCGACTACGCGTAGGTGCTGCCGTGGGTGTTACGCCTGATTTATTGGATCGCGTGCAAGCATTAGTGAATGTAGGTGTAGATGTCATCAGCATCGATACAGCACACGGACATTCCAAAGGAGTTATAGACGCATTGAAGTCGGTAAAGAAATCCTTCCCTACCCTAGACGTCATTGTAGGAAACATCGCAACTGGCGAAGCAGCCGTAGCCTTAGCAGAAGCGGGAGCGGATGCCGTAAAAGTAGGTGTTGGTCCGGGAAGTATTTGCACAACACGTATCATCGCAGGTGTGGGTATGCCTCAATTGACTGCAGTTTACGAAGCTGCCAAAGCTTTACAAAAATATGACGTTCCTGTCATCGCAGATGGAGGTATTCGTTATTCAGGTGATGTGGCGAAAGCTATCGCTGGGGGCGCAAGCACAGTTATGATGGGTTCGTTGCTAGCAGGAACTGACGAGGCTCCAGGAGAAATGATTATTTTGGAAGGACGTAAATTCAAATCCTACCGTGGAATGGGTTCATTGGAGGCAATGGAAGATGGATCGAAAGACCGTTATTTCCAAGATGCGGAAGATGATATCAAAAAATTAGTCCCAGAAGGAATTGTAGGCCGCGTACCGTTCAAAGGTTCTGTAACTGAAATTCTATACCAAATGGTTGGCGGATTAAAAGCCGGTATGGGATATTGCGGAGCTTCTTCGATCGAAGCGATGCAACAAGCGAAATTCGTTAAAATCACTTCAGCAGGTGTGAAAGAAAGTCACCCACATGATGTGAGCATCTCGAAAGAAGCGCCGAACTATTCAGCGAAATAAGTTTATTGAATGAAATTAAAAAGGCCTCGTTGATCGCGAGGCCTTTTTTTATGCTTGATAATTCTGAATCGTATCCACGAAGCATTGAACTTTGTCGGGATGAATATCCGGATAAACCCCATGCCCTAAATTCGCGATATAACGTTGTGTCCCAAAGGCTTTCAACATCGCTTTGGTTTCCGCTTCAACGGTTTTAAAATCTCCGTAAAGCGCACAAGGATCTAAATTCCCTTGCAAGGTTTTATTGGGGCCAACTAATTTTCGTGATTCAGCGATATCCATGTTCCAGTCCAGACCAATGGTTGCACAATTTAATTGAGCCATTTCTTCTCGAGCGAAGAAAGCACCTTTGGCAAAAAGGGTCACAGGTACCTCTTGAATGGCATCACAAATCTGTTTTAAATAAGGTGTAGAAAAAGCACTGTATTGCACTGGAGATAAAATCCCTGCCCAAGAATCAAAAATCTGCAATAAATTCGCACCCGCTGCAACCTGTGCTTTCAGATAGGCAATGGTTGAATCGGTGATTTTCTGCAATAAAGCATGAGCCAATTCTGGCTCTGCGTAGAGCATTTTTTTGGCTTGAGAGAAGGTTTTAGAACCCTTTCCTTCCACCATGTAACAAAAAATAGTGAAGGGAGCACCGGCAAAACCGATCAAAGGAACACGACCTGCGAGTTCTTTTTTGACAATTTTGATGGCATCTAAGACATATTTCAAATCCTCTTCCGGATTCGCGTCACGTATTTTCGCTAAATCAGCTTTTGATCGAATGACATCTGGAAAAACAGGACCTTTTTGCTCTTCCATTAAGTAGGGTAAACCCATCGCTTCAGGAACAACCAAAATATCTGAGAAAATAATTGCTGCATCTACGCCAAAACGATCAACCGGCTGGATCGTAACCTCCGCCGCCATCTCGGGATTGGTCGCTAAACCAATAAATGATCCTGCTTTCGCACGCACTTCACGGTATTCAGGTAAAATCCTGCCCGCTTGTCGCATCACCCAAACAGGTACACGTTCCACGGGTAATCCTTGCGCAGCACGAAGGATGAGGTCGTTTTGTAGTTTTTCCATATCGAACACAAAGGTAAAAGAAAATAGTCCGAAGGGAAAGAGTCCGAAGGAAAATAGTCCGAAGGAAAAGAGTCCGGAGGGAAATAGTCCGAAGGGAAATAGTCCGGAGTCCGAAGGGGGGGTAAGTCCGAAGGGAAATAGTCCGAAGGGGGGAGTACGTAGAAAAGCAGTTCGAGGTGGCGTAGTCTTTGATGCCCAGAGGATTATAAGTTTACTGATGCAATATAACTGAGAAGAATCGTTTGAAATATAAACTTATGCGTGTTTCCAAATTTGAAAAGTTACTTGTTTGGCAAAAATCAACCGAATTAGCCCTGAAGGTTTATCGCTTGTATTCAAATAATCAAGACTTTGGTTTTAAAAATCAAATTCAAAGAGCATCGGTTTCCATTGTCAATAATATAGCTGAAGGATTCGATCGAAGTTCCGACAAAGAGTTTAAGCGTTTTTTGTTTATTTCCCTAGGTTCTACCAGCGAAGTGCGTTCAATGAACTATTTGGCATTTAAACTATCATATATTTCCAACAAAGATTATGAGGAATTGAACTGTGAGTTACTTGAAATTTCCAAAATGCTAAATGGTTTGTCTAGATCACTCAATAGAAAAGAAGTAAAATACCTTTGAATCTCAACACGAACTATTTCCCTCCGGACTCACCCCCCCCTTCGGACTCGGACTATTTCCCTCCGGACTTACCTCCCCTTCGGACTCCGGACTATTTCCCTCCGGACTTTTTCCCTACCTTTGCCTTTCAATCATTTCCTATGTCACAACTCATTGCTCGTTTCGTTACTAGTAACACCGACTTCAAAGCATGCCCACCGGCTCGCTTTCCCGAATTCGCATTCATTGGTCGTTCGAATGTAGGCAAGTCCTCATTGATCAATTCCCTTACGTTCCACAAAGGATTAGCCAAAACATCCCAAACGCCCGGAAAAACCCAATTAATCAATCACTTCATGATTGATGAAAAATGGTATTTGGTCGATTTGCCTGGATACGGTTTCGCCAAAGTGAGTAAAGAAAAGCGACGTGACTTCGAAAAAATGATTTTTGATTACCTCATTCACCGCGAAAACTTAACTTGTCTATTTGTCTTAATCGACATACGTTTAAAGCCCCAAGCGGTCGATATCGAGTTCATGAACCGCATGGTCGAACATGAAATTCCCTTTCATTTGGTATTTACAAAAGCCGACAAGCTCTCCCAAAAACAAGTGAATGAAAGCGTAGATGCCTATAAAAACTTCCTATTAGAAATGTGGGATGGCCTTCCTCAAATTTTCATCACCTCAGCAGAAAAACACGTAGGACGAGAAGATATTTTAGCCAATATCGAGGAATTAATTCAATCATCCCCTTATAAAATAGGGAAATCTTAATACTTTTGCAGCCATCATTAGCTATAAACACATGGAATTATTAAACGAAGTTGCGCACATTTCTGGTAAACCTGGATTATTTAAAGTGTTAAAACCTACGCGCACTGGAGTAATCGTAGAAACACTCGACGCAGCCAAACAAAAATCAGTCGTAGGCGGCCAAACAAGAATTTCTGTCTTGAAAGACATCTCGCTTTACCTTGCCGACCACCAAGATAGCACATTGCCTCTTGCCGATTTGTTTTTACAGATCCATGCAAAATTCCAAGGTTCTTTACCTTTGGAGCCTAAAAAAGCAGCTGATGCAGAATTATTTGCAATCATCGCTGATGTAGTTCCTAACTACGATTCAGATCGCGTTTTTGCTTCCGATATCAAGAAAATCTTAAGTTGGTACCTGATTCTTTTCACGTACGTTCCTGAACTTTTCCCAGCAAAAGCGGCGAAAGCACCGAAAGCAGAAAAAGTAGAGAAGGAAGAAAAAGAACCGAAAGCAGCGAAAAAACCAGCAGCAAAAAAAGCAGCCAAATAATCATCCGCATGGAGGAGGTCATCACGATTCGGCCGATTGAGCCCCAAGACAATGCTGCGCTAGCTGAAATTATCCGAGCTGCGTTGACTGAATTTGGAGCAAACAAGCCGGGGACTGTTTACTTTGACCCTACTACAGATGCGCTATTTGAATTATTCCAAACACCCCGCTCCTATTATTTCGTCGCAACACAAAATAACAGGATCGTAGGAGGGTGTGGGATTTTCCCTACAGCAAACCTACCCGAAGGAACCTGCGAACTTGTCAAACTTTATGTTAATAAAGATGCCCGAGGAACAGGAACAGGGAAAAAACTCATGGAAAAATCCATGGAATGGGCTAAAGAAAATGGCTATACCCAAGTCTACTTGGAATCCATGCCTGAACTATCGAAAGCCGTCTCCATTTACGAGAAACAAGGTTTCATCAAACTGTGTAGCCCCTTAGGAAATAGTGGCCACGATGGATGTGACATTTGGATGACCAAAGCACTATAAAAAAAAGACCTCAATTTGCATCGAGGTCTTTTTCATTTCAGTTCAGATTTACTTATTTCAACGAGATAATATACTTCGCTAATTTAACCGCATCTTCCTTCGGTACATTTGTCATAGGTGCCATTGGAGGGTAACCAGGCCAGTTTGATGGCTGTGGTTTCGCAATCAAGGAAACAATCTTATCAACCGAATATTTCTTCTTAGCAACATCTTTGTATGCAGGGCCTACTAAACGTGCATCCACTTTATGGCATGCAAAGCATGTATACTTTTGCATCAATGGCTTGATATCAGCCGGAAAATCTTCAGCTTTCGCCTCGAATCCAAACGCAGCCACACCTAGTGCCACGGTCATAATAAATTTAGAGATAGTTTTCATATGTTATTTACGTATATACTTTTGAGGATAAGCCCTAATTGAGAGCAAATTAATGCTTTTTCGGGAAAATTCTATCCCTTCATTACAGAATCTACCGCATTTCTAACACTTCCGTGTTTTTCCAACAAATCGGCAGCTACTTCTTCGCTAACACCTGTAGCCTCACAAACCATGCGTATTGCGCGTAAGACCAACTTATGATTGCTCAATTGCATATCTACCATCTTGTTCCCGCGTACACGACCCAATCGAATCATTACGGCCGTTGAGATCATATTCAAGACTAATTTTTGTGCAGTCCCCGACTTCATCCGCGTACTTCCCGTTACATATTCAGGCCCCACAAGCACTTCGACAGGATATTGCGCTTCCGACGCAATCGGACTTCCTCCATTGCAAACAATACAGCCCGTTAAAATTCCATGCGCATTCGCTTCCTTCAAACCACCAATTACATAAGGTGTTCGACCTGATGCTGCAATACCAATCACCGTATCCAAGGGGCCAATATCATAACGCTCCATATCTTTCCAAGCCTGAACAGGATCGTCTTCCGCATTCTCTACTGCCTTCCGAATCGCCCCATCACCTCCCGCAATAATTCCGATCACCATATCAAACGGCACACCATAGGTAGGCGGACATTCCGACGCATCAACCACTCCCAAACGACCCGATGTTCCTGCCCCAATATAAAACAATCGACCTCCTTGCTCCATACGCGGAACAATTTGATTGACTAAGGCCTCAATATTCGGAATAACTTGTTCCACAGCCAAGGGAACCGTTTTATCTTCGGCATTGATTTGACGCAATAAAGTGTCCACCGTTTGCTTATCTAAATCCTCATAACGGGACGCGGATTCGGTAGCTAATAACGTTAAGTTCTCTGCCATCTTATTGGGATAATTGCTTGTAATTCGAGAAAAAATGTGGGATCGTCTCAATCCCCTTATAAAAGTTAAACAAGCCATAATGCTCGTTTGGCGAGTGAATCGCATCTGAATCCAAACCAAAGCCCATCAATATCGACTTCACTCCTAATTCTTTTTCAAACAATGCGACAATTGGAATGCTGCCTCCGCCGCGGGTAGGCACCGGCTCTTTACCAAATGTGGTGGCCAATGCATCCGATGCCGCCTGATATGCAATACTATCCGTAGGCATCAAATATGCCTCTCCACCATGATGCGCCTTAACCGTCACCTTCACGCCTTTGGGCGCAATGGATAAAAAGTGTTCCGTAAATAACCGAGTAATTTCCTCCGAACGCTGATTAGGAACCAAACGCATTGATATTTTCGCATAGGCCATCGACGGTAAAACAGTTTTCGCACCCTCACCGGTATAGCCTCCCCAAATACCATTCACGTCTAAGGTTGGGCGAATAGATGCCCGCTCAATCGTCGAATATCCTTTTTCACCATGTACCGACTGGATTCCTAAATCCTTTTGGTAGGCATCCAAATCAAAAGGCGTTTGTGCCATCGCGGCACGATCTGATGCACTTAATTCCAATACGCCATCATAAAAACCAGGAATCGTGATGTGATTATACTCATCGTGCATGGAAGCAATCATTTGGCATAAAATATTGATCGGATTAGCGACAGCACCCCCGTAAACTCCGGAATGCAAATCCCGATTTGGCCCCTGAACTGCCACTTCCATGTAACTTAAGCCGCGCAATCCCACATCAATCGAAGGGATATCATTCGCAATAATGGCCGTATCAGAAATCAGAATGACATCTGCTTTTAACAAATCCTTATTTGAGGCAACAAATAGACCCAAATTATCCGAACCTACTTCCTCTTCTCCCTCAATCATAAACTTCACATTGCAGGCCAATTCGCCGGAAGCCAACATCGCCTCAAAGGCTTTGACATGCATAAACACCTGTCCCTTATCATCACAAGCGCCACGGGCAAAAATCAAGCCATCTTTAATTACGGGTTCAAAAGGAGGATTATCCCATAGGTCCAAAGGATCTGCTGGCTGCACATCATAATGCCCATAAACCAATACGGTAGGCGCCGCAGGATCCACCATTTTTTCCCCATAAACAATCGGGAACCCCGCTGTTTCTTCTAAGCGAACATGATCAGCACCCGCTTTTCGAAGATTATCAGCCACCCACTCAGCTGTTTGGCGTACAGAACCCGCATAAGCCGGATCCGCAGAAATGGAAGGAATACGTAAAAAATCAAGTAGTTCAGCTAAGAAACGATCGCGATTCGCGTCGATATATTGTTGAGTCTGTGTCATATCATGTAGGCGGAATGGATTAGAATTCCACGAACAAATATAAAAAAATAAACCGAGGCTTTACTTCTTTGAAGGGATGAGATACATGCGATTTTCAGTTCCTTTAAAGATCCGAACAATATTCATGCGATGCGTAAATACAACAAGAAAGGCGATGAAATAGCCAAAATAGATGAGGGTAGGAATTTCTTCACCAAATACACCGAAAGTCAGTAACAAAGGAAAAACAATCGAAGCGACCATAGATCCCAAAGAGACATAGTGAGATATTCCAAATACAATTAAAAAAACAACGATACTCACCAGCGCAGCCATGGGATGCAGCGCTAATACCATGCCCAAGGTTGTAGCCACACCTTTACCTCCTTTAAAATCACAAAACACGGGAAGTAAGTGACCAATAATCGCCAAAAAGCCAAAGAATATCTTCAATGTGACGCAGGTTTGCCAATCAATTAAATGAAAATAAAACAAGACTGCGGCTAAGCCCGTAGCCAAAAAACCTTTCAGCGCATCCACAAACAATACAATACTTCCAGCTTTCTTGCCCAATACACGAAATGTATTTGTCGCCCCCGCATTTCCACTCCCTTGTGTACGAATATCGACACCGTGGTAGTTCGTTCCATACCAAATTGCAGTTGGGATTGAACCCAATAAATAACTCAAAATAGAAAGGCCTGCAATAATAAAAATCATAATTCGTTATAAGGCATTTTATTGCCGATTTTCAAATATAGGCCCGATACCTACTAAAATCAAGAAGTTCAAAAAAGTTCTTGAAATGTTTAAATTTTCGTCTTAATAATATACCAAAAACATAGATTAAAACGAGAAGTTGATCGACGCCATCAAGCGAAAACGCTGTGGATTGCCATGATCTAAATAGGACAAGCGATGAAAAGCCTGAATGCGGAGAATTTTGAAAATATTATCAATCCCATAACCCACCTCGACGAATGGCTTGTTGGGGTCTAATGAATCAAACGCATATTGGTCCAAAAATTTCGATTTCAACGGGTTGTTAACATCCTTCATGATCTCGCGATTCGAATTGCGCTGACTACCCATTAACACATTAGAACTGGCTATGAAACGCCATTTCAGTTTTTTAATCAATGGCAACCGATTAAACAACAATCCTTCGAAATTATGATTGAATTGCAATGACGCATATTGATCACTCACAAACTCAAAATAATTCATCGTTGAAAACGCGCTTCGAACAAAGAAAAATGTCTCATTTCCCAAATGCGGAAACAATAAAGGCGCAGGTAAATTCGAAGGTGTATAGCCGGCAGTCAAGGTATAATCAGATCGCCCTAATTGGCCCAAACGGAATGTCTGATAAGCTTTTAACGTAAATCGTTCATAATCAAAATCTCCCCCTAAAAATCCCTTTAAACCTCGCTGATATTTAAATGTAATCACCGGAATTCGCTTAGTCGCTAAAGTAATTTTTTCATTACCATTCATGATGTATGTTTCATTCCGAGCAAAACGCGCTTCTAGTGTCACAAAAGACTCTTGGTAATAATCCTGAACTGGAGAGGCTTTCCCCATTTCTGGATTCAACCGAAACTGAAAACGAAACAAGGGATCGAAGGACCGTGTATTCAAAGAACTTGTGATACTCAAACCCTTGATTAATTCCGTAGTAAAAAAGGCCTCACTTTCCCGACGGAAAAACGCCCCAGAAAAAGCTCCCCAACGGGTAAACGCGTAAAACAGTTTATTATCCCCGATCAACTCCGGAGTCAATCCTACCCGCTCAATATCATAGCTATGTCGGATTCCCGCCATCGTCCACTTCTTCTTTGAGAATAAATAATCAATCTCAGCAGAATATTTAGGCACTAAATCCTTCGTACCAAATCCCACATTCCCACGCAATATCCAGTTTTTATCAAAGTTGGCATTCGTCCTAAATCCTAAACGGAAACGCGCCCCTTCAATTTTATTAATCGCAAAGCTGTTAATGTAAGGCCCAACTTCGATATCATTAAACTTTTTAAATCCACTGACAACAATCTCAGCCACCTCCACATATGTCCGCACAACGGGTAAATTCTTAACCGAATCGATCAACGAAGAGGCAATTAAATCTTGCCTACTTAACGGTTCGTGGCGAGCATATTTCCAGTAATTTGGATCGGGTTCTTTGGCATCCTCGGCCACCTCGGAAGCCATGTCATAGAACGAAAGCGGATGTGGCTTATTGACTACAAAATCTTTATTTGAGATGTACATTTTCAACAACATCCCTGCTGAATTCTTTGTAATCTCCTCGATATCAATCAAAAAACGGGTTTTCGCCGGCAACCAAGCGCCCGTTTCCGTTTGCTCCAATTCCTGCGAAATCTTGATCTTGTCAATGAAATTCAGGTTAGCCGCTTTATCTACAGATGCTTCAATTTGCACCAAGGCATATGAGGTGGTATCAATCCACATTTGACCCGTAAAAACAAGGTCCATCGGATTCTTCGGATCAAAATCCAATTGATAACACACATGGCCGTCCACATTGATTGTGTCTCCTAAATAAAATTTATAATTCCCCTTCCAATTATCCCCGATCGGACTTGCAAAATCCTTCCCGAAAAAGGATACATAGGATTGATAAAAATTATAGTTGGCGACTAAATTCCCCCCCACTAATTGTGAAATGACACTCCCATCTTTAACCCCAACCCCTTTAATATTGGTTTTCAAAACATGCTCACGTTTCCGTTGGGGCGATTCTCGGTAATAAAATTTACTGATGGATTCCGAAATGTAGGTTGGGATAACTAGTTTACCATCATCGCCTGCCAACTTCTCAAACTTTTTAACGGCCTCGGAAATATCTTGCATGATTTTCCTGTCCTTGAATTTATCGGAAATGTTATCAACATCCAGCTCCATCTTTGAATAAGAAGAATATTCGTATGATTCGAGTTTACTCCGATCATTTTTTTCTCGATTCTTTATCACATTCCGAAGAATCTTAAACGCTGGATTTTCCCCAGAATAGACGATTACTTCAGCCATCTCCTTGGTTGCAGACTCCAATTGGAAATCAATCTCAAGGGCCTTAGCCTTCTTGTCCACCCATTTAACCCGCTTTTTATAACCAACTACCGACGCAAAAAGCGAATCTGTCATCGATTTGGCATGCAACGTAAACTCTCCTTGAAAATTCGTGGTAGCCCCATAGTTCAATCCCAAAACCCCTACAGAAGCAAAGGGAATAGGATCACCGTTAGCAGCATCCGTTACGCGGCCTTTAATGACCACTTGTGCAAAAGCCGCCTGAGCAAAGATTAAAAAGAATAAGAGAAGCCTAACTCGGCCACTTCGTTTGAACATGAACTCAAGGGTATTAAATCAACCAAAAATACAAAATGCGTGGGTAAATTCCCTAGTTGTCTATAAAAAATCCTGTTTCGTCGATGAAGCTTTTAAATTTCTGCATCGCACGTGCCCGATGAGCCATTTGATTTTTCTCCTCCATGGTCATTTCTGCAAAGGTCCGATCGAATCCCACAGGCACAAATACGGGATCATAACCAAAGCCATGCTCACCTCGTGGGCTCGATGCAATTTGGCCTTGAATTTCCCCTTCAAAGCAATCGTATTGCCCTTGATGATGGAAGGTTAAGACAGTCACAAAACGCGCTGAGCGATCCGAAATTCCTTCCAACTCCCCCAATAATTTCTGAACATTCGCGGCATCATCTTTGGGCTCACCCGCATAACGTGCGGAATATACGCCAGGTCTTCCACCCAACGCATTTACCTCAAGACCTGAATCATCTGATAAACATGTCACCTGAAAATGCTCCGCAATGTAAGCGGCCTTTTGCATGGAATTTTCTTGTAGTGTATTTCCCGTTTCAGGAATTTCAACCGATACACCCAATTCAAATACCGTATGAATGTCAAAAAGATCCCCGAGGAGATCTTTTATTTCTTCAATTTTATGTTGATTTTGAGTAGCTAAATACAAGCGCTGTTTTTGCTTCATTATTGAGCTGATATAATTTCAATTTCGAAATACAAGGGTGAATAACCTGGAATCGCAGAATTACCTGCCGTTCCATATGCTAATTTATAGGGCAAAATAATCGATGCCTTCTCCCCAATCCGCAACTTCATCACCGCTTCCTCAAAACCAGCAATCAAATTTCCAGATCCCGCATAATAAGCACTCGCAGCAGAACCGATTGTTCCTGATCCAAAGGTAGGACTGTAAAACCATTTGCCTGCTGAATCTTGTTGCAAAACGCCATACCCAAATTTACCTACATAGCTCACGACAACATTTTGGCCAACCAAAACCTGCGCTGCAGCAGGTTTTTCTACGAGTTTTTTGAAAAACATACCCGAAGTTGTTAGCTCTGCATTTTGCATTCCATATGCTACTTTCATATCATCCATTTGCTCCGCTTCCGTGCGTATCGCGATAACAGTAATGTCTACACGAATGGTGGAATAAGAAGGAACATTTCCAAACGAACTGCCTCCAAAAGCCAAAGAAGCCGGCAAGATAAACACACCTGATTCCCCTTCTTTCAGATTACTCAACGGCAATGTAAAAACCGTCGCTTTTGTGCCCCAAACTTCCGCCTTAAATTGATTCAAAACACGATTTGTCGAATCAACGAGCGTTCCGTCCAACAAAGTCATTTTATAATGAAATTTGATTAAATCCGACGCAGTTGCCGTTTTACCTGTTGACCCTTTGGTATCCTTCAAAAAATACATCCCATCCGCAGTCTTTTGCATCGTCAAATTACGATCCTTAATGTATTTCTGAATGGCAGCATCAGCCTGTTCCGTTTGCTGATTAATCTCATTAAAAGCGCAGCCGGACAACAAGCCCAAACTGATGCATAAAAACAAATAAAGTGATTTCATCTTATTGAATTTTAGCAACATAAATTTCAAATGCTAATGGCGTAAATCCTGGAATTGTTGAACCTGAACCTTTTTCTCCATAACCAATCGGAGAAGGGAAAACCAATATCGCACGCTCCCCTAAACGCATTTTCTCAACACCTGTTTGAAAACCAATGACCGTCGATGTTCCACCAATCGTCACCGAAAAACTATCTGTCCGCGCCATATTCCCATCAAATGCAAAACCATTTAGAAAACGACCCGTGTACTTCAACTTCACTACTTGGCCAGCAGTAGGCAAATCCCCTGTTCCCGGATTAAGACGGATATATCGAAGTCCATTAGCATCCTGTGTTGTAACGGCCAACTTTTTCTTTGCGATGAAATCTTCAATTTGGTCATTTTGACTACGAACAACATAGTCTTTTATCAATACCTTGAGCGGCGTATATGCAGGCAAACCTGCAAAACTTTGTGATGTACCTGGAATTGCCATCACCGCTTGTTCGCCTTCCTTAATATGAGCCATCAATTTGGCATAGACGGGATTTAAATAACCGTATTGATATACCAAAGGCGTCTTGGTGCTGTCCAACACTTCTCCTGTCAACAGGTTTGAAAGGACATAACGCATCTTAACCGTATCCCCTTTTGAGGCCGTTTCACCTGCCACGTTGGATTTTGAAACATAATAAAATGCACCATCTTCCATTGCGATAGGGTTTTGGCCCAACTTCGAAAAATACGCCAATATTTGCGCCTGATTCTCCTTCGCTTTCGTCACATCTGCTAATTCAACATCTGACAAGCAAGCTGTCATGCCCAACATAATCCCGAATGCAAATACGATTTTTTTCAAACTACTGTGATTTAACATGAAACCCAATTAACCAACGAAATGCTAACGATTTAGGTTAGCATTTCGTATCAATGATCTTAAAATTACTAGAAATTATTTCTTCGAAAGAACTTCTAATTCAAATACTAATACCGAGTTCGCTGGAATCGGGCCACGAGCCTGATCTCCATAGGCGATTGGCGAAGGAATCACAAAAGTGGCTTTACCACCCGCCTTCATCAACGTTAAAGCCTCATTAAATCCTGGAATCATTTGACCCAATGGCATTTCAGCTGCACTTCCTTTATCGAACTCTTTTCCATTCATGAATGTACCTCGGTAATTCACTACCCAAGTCTCTCCCATTTTTGGTGAAGGACCCGAACCCGCTTTTTCAATTGAATAATTCAATCCAGAAGCGGTTTTTTGGAATGTTTTACCAGTCTTAGCAATGTAAGCCGCAATTAACGCAGGCTCTTGTGCAATCATCTTCGCAGCATTTTTCTTCGCAACCGCTGCTTGCGCTTCCATTTCTTTCTCAAATTCACCTTTCGATTGAACTTTCAAAATACGTACGGAATATTTCAAATCCGTTCCTGGCTTCAAGAATGGAGGCAATGGAGCTTGAACCGTCTTGATCAAACTATCAATAGGCACCAAAATTGTCGCAGAGTCACCTACCGACAATAAACGTAAACCATTTTCAAATGTTCCTTTAAACGCTCCTGGAGCCGCTTGTGGCGCCTGAACCATCCCTTTACCCGGTTGGCCTTCCTTGTGCGTATCCTGTAATACAGAATCCGCTCCGTTACGAATCACCAAATCAAACGTAATGATATCACCATCCTTCAATTTTTGTGCCTTGTCATCGTGTTCGTGAATTTGAATCTTCACTCCCTCAATAACTTCTACTTTGTCTTTGCCACATCCCACTACCATCGCAGCAGCTACAGCTAGTAATCCAATCGATTTACGCATGATTATTTGTTTATATTTTATAAATTTTTAACTCGTTTTATTTCAGAAAGATACAAAGGTAACACTTCCTTTAATTTTTCCTTCGCTTGTTCTATTCCTCCCGCAGAAAATCTTCCACCTGAAGCGTTTTTATGTCCTCCTCCTTCAAAATAAGTCGCAGCAAACGTATTCACCGCAAATGGCTCAATCGAACGGAACGACAATTTAACCCCATCCGGTCGTTGGATCATACAAATAGACCAAACCGCTCCCGCTAGCTGCAAACCATAATTCACCATCCCCTCCGTATCGCCTGCCTGTGAATTAAATTGCTTTTGATCTTCTTCAGTAATCCACATCAAGGCCAAATGGTAATCAGGCAAATATTCCAAACGGTTTGCCAACACATGTCCCAAAAAACGTAAACGATGCAAACTCGCCGAATCGAATACTTTGCGATGAACCGCATTCGTATTAACTCCTTTTTTGATCAATTCCGCAACAACCTCATGAACATGCGCCGTCGTATTGGGATGTCGGAATGAACCCGTATCCGTCATAATTCCAGAATACATGCATTCACCCATTTCCGCATCGATCAACGCCTCATCACCCCATTCACTGATTAAATCAAAAATCAATTCACAAGTAGATGCTGCAATCGTCCGGTGATAATAATAATCAGCAAAATCCTCTGGATCCAAATGATGATCAATGACCACCTTTTGACAACGCGCCGACTTTACCCAATTGGCCAAGCCATGCAAACGTTGCATGCCTGAAAAATCCAAACAAAATATCCAATCGGCTGAAGCAATTTTCTCCTCAATCGTCGACTTATGTAAAACATTTTCGAAATCTAACACCGCATCCGCCCCGGGCATCCAAGTTAAATTTCGCGACAAAGCAGATGGAATTACCACATCCACGCGCAAACCTTTCTTAATCAAATACTTCTGCCAAGCTAAGCTTGAACCAATAGCATCGGAATCAGGATTAAAGTGCGTCGTAATGACAACGGATTGACCAGGAATTAAAAGGGCGCGAAGCGCAGAAATCGAAGACATAAAAAATCGTATCGCCCGACAAATTTGGGCGTTCGCAAAGTTAGAGATAAATTTGTAAAAAAAACGTAATGCCAACAAATAGAACATTTACCATGATTAAGCCCGACGCAGTCTTAGACGGGTTTACAGGGCCTATCATCCAACAAATTGAAGAAGCGGGTTTCCGCATTGTCGCAATTAAAAAAGTACACCTAACACCTGAAGAGGCTGGTAAATTCTACGAAGTCCACAAGGAACGTCCATTTTACGGCGAATTGTGCGAGTACATGTCTTCTAACCCAATCATTCCGATGATTTTGGAAAAAGAAAATGCAGTGGCAGATTTCCGCGAATTGATCGGCGCCACAGACCCAGCGAAAGCAGCAGAAGGAACCATTCGTAAGCGTTTTGCTCGCTCATTAAGTTCAAACGCTATCCATGGTTCTGATTCCGATGACAATGCAGCCATCGAAGGGGCATTCTTCTTCCCGAACGGAAACTAATTCACGTGCTTGTAAAATAGAAAACCATTCTCCTCTTTGATTAATTGCAAATGAGGGTGATACTTAAAACGATCCTCGGCATCCGACTTCATCACAAAATAGGTGGGGCGGTCTGTCGAGGATTGTTTCATTAAGGCCTCTCCATCCGGACTTGGCCCCTGCTTTTGAAAATACAATAAGTGGGCAAAGGATTTAAAGCCGACCGTTTCAATGTAAACTTTTTGACCCACATGCGATACATAAAAATCAATCGGCGTAGCCTGGGTATAGCCGGCAATTTTAGGCAAAACAACGGCCATATAACACATCATCACCATGACACTACCCAACATCAATCGAATGATGCGTTGGAAACTTAAACTGCGTCCTAATAGTGTCCATAACACGAGCACGATGAATGTAAACCCAATCATCCATTCCCAACCAGCCCAATAAACGGGTGCCTGCAAATTATCTCTAACAAAAGCATCCTGAATATAAACAGATGCCTCGGCAGCATACATCCCGATCAGCGGGACCAAACTCAATACAATTCCAAATAGCACGCCAAACACCCCTAACGCAATCGAATAGGTGCGTTTCCATGTCCATTGACCCGCTTGAAATTCAGACAAGACTTGAGCAGAAAAATAAGTCAAAGGCAACCAGCACATCGACGAATAATGAATGATTTTGGTCTTTACCAAACTAAAAATCACCAAGACCACCCAAAATAATACTTGCATCCAGCGCGTCAAATCGATCGTCTCATCCGTTGATTTTCTTCGTAGCAAGCGCGCACCAGCCCAAATCGAAATAGGTAAACAACCCAACAATAAAACCAATACATGATAATAAACGGGTTGGCCATGCCCCGCATCGCCCGTCGTCATCAAGCGAATTTGATAAGCCACAAAATCATCCCAAATTCCCCAACCAAACTTCATAATGATCATCGCATACCAAGAGGCAAAAAGCATTACGGCAATAATCCCCGACAAGCAAGCCCCTAAAAACAGTCGGCCGACAGGCTTTGACTTCCACACTTGTTGCCAGATTCCATAAACCAATAATGTCGCACCCCATAATAATAAGGCTACTGGACCTTTGGTCAACATACCCAAACCAATACTTATCCCAGCACCTAGGGCCCAACGAAAGGAATTAGGCTGCGCATAAAATTGCGAATAGGCGTAAATTCCTAAGAAAATAAACAGATTGAACAGCGGATCAATAATCCCTGAACTGGCATATACATGTGG
Organism: Aquirufa sp. TARAVU-A1A; assembly: GCF_054558675.1. NCBI lineage: Bacteria > Pseudomonadati > Bacteroidota > Cytophagia > Cytophagales > Flectobacillaceae > Aquirufa > Aquirufa sp. TARAVU-A1A. Next base: position 158,697 of record NZ_JBPXKP010000006.1, on the reverse strand, counting down.
CGTGATGGCGGCTAAATAAGAAAAGGCCCACAAATGCCCGAAATTATCCGAAACATGTTTTTTGCCGATTCGGAATAAAATCAACAGGGTAGCAATGCCTACGAGGGCGTTCGGGAAACGAGCCGCAAACTCCATGGATGTCCATGCATTTTCCGTAAAAGTTCCAAAGAACTGAAAGCTCAACACCTGCAACCACATGAAAATAGGGGGCTTCTCCCAAAAGGGCTGAAAATTGATTTGAACGGATAACAAATCGCCGGTCACCAACATTTCCCGGGCCGATTCTGCGAAATTAATTTCATCCCAATCGAACAATTGTGACGCACCTAAAAAAGGAATGTAAACCAAACATCCCACAAACACCCAAAACAAATAAGGTTTACGCTGCAATATTTTCATGATAGAGATAATAGAAAATCGACGAAGTACTCATTCCAATTAAAGCGCCAAAAGCTACGTCGACAGGGAAATGCTGAAATAAATAGACACGTGAAATCCCAACCCCACAGGCTAAAATTGCCATTGCAAGCCCTGCCCAACGTTTATTAATGTAAAGCGCAATCCACATAAAACAAAACCAAGCCGCGGCTGTGTGGCCCGAAGGAAAGCTGTTGTATTCATTCATTTCTACCCCAGGAACCAAATACCAAGGAATATCAACCGCTTTGAAATAGGCATAAGGCCTCAGTGCACCGGGGAAAACCAAATGCTTCAAGCCTTGAACGACCAACGTAGAAACAGCATACGAGAACAAAAAGGGTTTCACCCAAGCACGTTTTTTGTATACAAACAAGATCAATACAAGGATAGGAATGAGCAATTCGCCGGCAAACGTGAGTGCCCGAAACAAATAATCCAATTTGAACGCATGCCAATTATTGACAATCCGCATTTGATCAAAGCGATCAAAGACAGCTATATATCGCCCAAGAACGATTTCAAATAGTATAAATACAATTCCGTAGGCAATCCATGCCCCATTCAAACGTTTCATAATTTCAAAGGTCGGAAGATTTTATGAAAAAGGTAAACGCATCACTTGTTGTTTCCAAAAAATTACCTAATTTTGCATTCCTTTTTTCAAGCAAGGTCAACATGAAAGTATTAGAAGCATTTCAGATACCTATTATAGCCTTAGAGGACAAATCGTATCACTACACATTTAGCGGTGACGATGCGTTTTTTGCTGCATTTGAGCAGGATTGGGTGGAAAAAGGACGATTTGAAGTAAGTGTTGACTTAACGAAGTCAGCATTAATGATACAGGTACAGTTGAAGATTTCGGGCTCTATTGAATTGATTTGTGATCGTTCTTTAGAGGTTTTCGATTACCCATTTGAGGTAAATGAGAAACTTATTTATAAGTATTCGGATCATTCAGAGGATTTAGGTGACAACCTGTTTTTATTAGACAGAAAGGAACCAAAACTTGATTTGTCGCAGGATATATTCGATTTCATTGCATTAGTCGTGCCGATGAAAAAGTTACATCCACGCTTTTTGGCGGAAGAAGATGAAGCATCGGAAGATGTATTTATTTATACGACAGAAAGAGCCGATGAAAAACCTGCATCAACCCAAGATGAGGTGATTGACCCACGCTGGGCGGCACTTCAAAAATTAAAAGATTTAAAATAAAATTAATTAACAAATACCATGGCACATCCTAAACGAAGACATTCTACAACACGTCGTGATACTCGTAGAGCACATGATTTCGGAACACCAAAGCAATTGGCAGTAGATAGTCAAACAGGCGAAACGCATTTATTCCACCGTGCTCACGTGCATGAAGGAAACTTATATTACAAAGGTAAAATGATTGTAGAAGGATATTCTACACGTTAATTTTACTAGGCAGGCCCAATATTTACGATTTTTTTGAGCTTCGCTGAAAATATCCCGTTAAAATACTATTTTTTGACTAAAATTAATACTATTTTTGTCCTTAGTTTTAGTATTTAAACACCTATTGAATGAACATAGCAATCGACGTGATGGGCGGGGATTATGCCCCAGAAGCAGTAGTTGATGGGATTCTTTTAGCGATTTCAAATTTAGCTCCGGAAGAAACAATTCTTGCCGTTGGCCCAGCCGATACAATTAATACATTACTTGCTGATCGTGGATACACGGGCAGTCAAATTCGCGTTATCAACGCGGAGGAAGTAATTGAAATGGGAGAACATCCCACACGAGCATTATCGCAAAAACCCAATTCCAGCATCGGAGTTGGGTTTGCGCTTTTAAAAGAAGGCAAAGCCGATATTTTCGCATCAGCCGGAAATACGGGAGCCATGATGGTCGGCTCTTTATTCTCAGTCAAAACAATCGAAGGCATTCAACGCCCTGCCATTGCAGGCTTTATTCCACAAACGGATGGTACCCATTCGGTGATGTTGGATATTGGTGCGAATGCAGATTGCAAACCCGAAATGCTTGAGCAATGGGCGGTCCTAGGATCCGTCTATGCAGCGGCGACACGTGGCATCGAACGTCCTCGTGTAGGTTTGTTGAACATCGGAGAAGAGGAACAAAAGGGATCTATTTTGACCCAAGCAACTTATGCTTTACTTAAAGCAAACGAAAAACTGAATTTTGTTGGGAACTTGGAAGGGAAAGACGTGTTCCGTGGAAAAGCAGACGTGATTGTTACGGATGGTTTTACGGGAAATATCGTTTTGAAAATGGGGGAATCCATTTACAACATTATGAAGGAACAAGGAATGGTCAATGAATTTGTGGACCGGACTAATTACGAAAATTACGGCGGAAGCCCAATCATTGGTATTAATGGAAATGTCATCATTGCACACGGCGCTTCAAGCCCTACTGCCATTATGAACATGATTAAATTATGCCAAAACATAGTAAAATCAGAAGTAGCCAAAAAAATTAAGGCTGCCTTTGAAAACAACTAAGAACACAACATGTCAAATAAAACAAGCGCAGCCATAACCGGCGTGGCAGGATATGTCCCGGATTATGTGCTTACGAATGAAGAGTTAGAAAAACTCGTTGATACAAACGACGAATGGATCACAACCCGTACAGGAATCAAAGAGCGTCGCATTTTAAAAGGCGAAGGCCAAGGAACTTCTGTCATGGGAGCTAAAGCCGTAGAAGAATTATTACGCAAAACGAATACCACGCCAGACCAAGTTGACTTATTAATTTGTGCTACGGTTACACCTGATTACCTATTCCCTTCTGCGTCGAACATGATTTGCAAAGCAGTAGGAATTCGGGAGACCGCATCTTTTGATTTAGCTGCCGCGTGCTCTGGTTTCTTAAATGCATTAGCCGTTGGCTCAGCTTTCATCGAAGCCGGTCGTTATAAAAAAGTGATCATCGTGGGTGCTGATAAAATGTCGGCAATCGTTGATTACACAGACCGTACAACTTGCATCCTTTTTGGAGACGGTGCCGCAGCGGTAATGTTGGAACCAAATACTGAAGGCCTAGGCGTACAAGACTTCATCTTGAAGTCGGACGGTGAAGGTTGCGAAAGTTTGATGCAAAAAGGCGGCGGTAGCGCCTACCCTCCTACGCATGAAACTGTGGAGCAAAAATTACATTACATCCGTCAAGAAGGACAAGCTGTATATAAATTTGCGGTAACGCGCATGGCGAATGTTTCGGCAGAAATCATGGAGCGCAATCACTTAGTAGGAGATGATATTCGTTTCTTAGTTCCGCACCAGGCCAACAAGCGTATTATTGATGCAACGGCGAGCCGCATGGGTGTGAGTGAAGATAAGGTGATGTTGAACATCCAAAAATATGGCAATACAACAGCCGCAACGATCCCATTATGTTTATGGGATTATGAAAACCAGTTGAAAAAAGGAGATAAATTGATACTAGCTGCCTTCGGGGGTGGCTTTACTTGGGGATCCGCTTATTTAACTTGGGCGTACGATCCCAAATAATTAACAAAACACAATGGCAACTACAGCAGATATTAAAAATGGCATGGTGATCAAATACAATGACGATTTATATTCGATCATTGAATTCCTTCACGTAAAACCAGGAAAAGGTCCAGCGTTTGTTCGGACAAAATTACGTTCATTAACTTCGGGTAAAGTAATCGACAATACCTTCAATTCAGGTGTGACGATTTACCCGGTACGTGTTGAGCGCAGAAAATTCCAATTCATTTACAAGGATGAATTTGGCTTCAACTTCATGGACAACGAATCATTTGAGCAAATCCTTTTAGGCGAGAACCTATGTGTGATGGCAGATTTGATGAAAGAGGGACAAGAAGTAGAGATTTTGATCAACACCGAAGATGATTCGGCCTTATCATGCGAGTTACCTCCATTTGTGGAATTGAAAGTAACTTACACTGAACCCGGCGTTCGTGGCGATACGGCAAACTCCCCTAAAAAACCAGCAACGGTGGAAACAGGTGCAACCATTACGGTACCTATTTTCATTGAACAAGATGAATTAATCAAAGTAGATACAAGAACTTACTCATACGCAGAGCGCGTTAAGTAAATTCTACTACATTTGTCAAAACTTAGTAAACGGTCAACCTTTATTATATAACCGAAATGGATACGAAAGAAATACAACGATTACTCGATTATATCGCAAAATCACCTCTTGCAGAAGTAAGCATCGAAACGGAAGGCTTAAAAGTTTCCGTGAAAAAAAATAGCACAGCAGCACCTACGGTTACAGTTGCGGCGGCTCCTGCTCCTGTAGCGGCAGCAGCACCTGTTGCAGCAGCTCCGGCAGCTCCGGCGGCGGCACCTGCAGCAGCACCCGTTGCTGATAATTTATACACGGTAAAATCACCGATGATCGGAACATTCTACCGGGCAGCAGGTCCAGATAAAGATAACTACGTAGAAGTAGGATCCGAAATCGCACCAGGCAAAACGCTTTGCATGATTGAGGCGATGAAATTGTTTAACGAGATCGACTCAGAAGTATCGGGTAAAATCGTTAAAATTTTAGTGGATAATGCAAGCCCAGTGGAGTTTGACCAACCATTATTCTTGGTAGAAAAAGCTTAATTATGAGCCTAGCGCATACCACCTTAGGTTTGAGTATGCGATTAGACAAATCAATTACTATGTTTAAAAAAATACTAATTGCAAACCGTGGAGAGATCGCCTTGCGCATCATCCGTACTTGCAAGGAAATGGGAATAAAAACGGTTGCTGTTTACTCAACAGCTGATCGGGAAAGTTTACACGTGCGCTTTGCGGACGAGGCCGTTTGTATCGGACCGCCGCCAAGCCGTGATTCTTATTTGAGCATTCCAGCGTTAATTTCAGCGGCAGAAGTAACCGGTGCGGATGCAATCCACCCAGGTTACGGTTTCCTATCAGAAAATGCGGAATTTTCACGCATTTGTGCCGAACACAGCATCAAATTTATTGGTGCTTCAGCCGAGATGATCAACCAAATGGGTGACAAAGCTACTGCCAAAGATACCATGAAGAAAGCAGGCGTTCCTGTTATCCCGGGTTCAGACGGTTTGCTTGACACGGTTGAAGAAGCCATTGAATTAGCTAAAACAATTGTATATCCTGTTATCATCAAGGCAACTGCCGGCGGTGGAGGACGTGGTATGCGGATCATCCGTGAGGAATCAGAATTCCGTAAATTATGGGATGATGCCAAAATGGAAGCAGCAGCGGCATTTGGAAACGATGGCATGTACATGGAGAAATTCGTGGAAGAGCCACGTCATATTGAGATCCAAGTCGTAGGTGATAAATTTGGTAAAGTATGTCACCTTTCTGAGCGTGATTGTTCAATCCAACGTCGTCACCAAAAATTGTGCGAGGAAACACCTTCACCGGCATTGACCGACGAGCTTCGTAAGAAAATGGGCGAAGCGGCAATTGCTGGCGCAACGGCGATTGGCTATGAAGGAGCTGGAACGATTGAGTTTTTGGTAGACAAAAACGGAGACTTCTACTTCATGGAAATGAATACACGTATTCAAGTGGAGCATCCGATTACCGAAGAAGTAACGGATTTCGATTTGATCAAGGAGCAAATTAAAGTAGCAGCTGGCATCCCTATTTCAGGCCAAAACTACTTCCCGAAATTATATGCCTTAGAGTGTCGGATTAACGCGGAGGATCCAGCACATGGATTCCGTCCATCACCGGGTAAAATTACCAACTTACACCTTCCTGGTGGACACGGTGTCAGAATTGACTCCCACGTTTATTCAGGATATACAATCCCGCCAAATTACGATTCAATGATTGCGAAAGTAATCGTAAGTGGACAAAGCCGCGAAGAGGTATTACTTCGTATGAAGCGCGCGCTCCAAGAATTCGTAATTGAAGGTGTAAAAACAACGATTCCATTCCATATTAAATTGATGGATGACCCTGGTTTTCAATCAGGTAAGTTCACAACGGCCTTCATGGAGACATTTGATATGTCGGGAATTTAGGATAAAAAGTGTGTTTAAAGGAAGGAGGCCTAGGCCTCCTTTTTTATTGGCAAATATTTTCCATTAGGTATTGCATATTAGTTCTTGATTTTCTAAATTTGCACTCCCATTTTTCGATTGAATGCCCGTTTGAAAGATAAAATAGGTCATAATCAAATCCTTAGGACAAATTCCGTGGTCTTGGTGGAAATGATTCAACAGTTAAACATTATTAATAGTGGATACTTTAAGTTACAAAACGATCTCTGCCAATAAAGCTACAGTTCAAAAGGACTGGGTGGTAGTAGACGCAGAAAACCAAATTTTAGGTCGTCTTTGCTCTGAAATCGCGAAAATCATTCGTGGTAAGCACAAGGCTTCATACACACCGCACGTAGATTGTGGAGATCAAGTGATCGTCATCAACGCGGACAAAGTTCGTTTGACAGGTAAGAAAATGACTGACAAGGTTTACATCCGTCACACGGGGTATCCAGGTGGTCAACGTTTTGCTACACCACGTGAGGTTTTAGCTAAAAACCCAAGAGGTGTTGTCGAAGCAGCCGTAAAAGGTATGTTGCCTAAAAATCGTTTAGGACGTGCTTTATTCAACAACTTATTTGTATATGCAGGATCTGAGCATCCACATGCAGCACAACAACCTAAAGAAATCAAGTTTTAACGGACATTACAATGGCAGAAATAACAAGTAAAATCGGAAGAAGAAAGACAGCTATTGCTCGTATTTCCATGACTCCTGGTAAAGGCCAAATCAAAATTAATGGCCGTACATTGACTGATTACTTCCCATCTGAAATTCTTCAGATTGTTGTCAATCAGCCATTCGCTTTAACGAACACAGTAGGTTCATTTGATGTAACAGCTAACGTAGATGGCGGTGGTATCAAAGGACAAGCTGAAGCGCTTCGTTTAGCAATTTCACGTGCACTTCAAACGCAAGATGCAGAATTACGTTCTCCTTTGAAAAAAGAAGGATTCTTAACGCGTGACCCTCGTATGGTTGAGCGTAAGAAACCAGGACGTGCGAAAGCTCGTAAGAGATTCCAGTTCTCTAAGCGTTAAAAAGGGTCCGTGGAAAAGGCTTGTCTGTTGCCGATGCCTTTTCCACTTTTTTATTATTCACATTCTTAAACAACCAAAATGGCACAATTAAGCTACAACGACTTGCTTGACGCAGGCGTTCACTTCGGTCACTTGACACGTAAGTGGGATCCAAAAATGGCTCCATACATCTTTATGGAGAAAAATGGTATCCACATCATTGATCTTAACAAAACAATTTCTAGCCTTGAAGAAGCTTCGCAAGCAATGCGTGCTATCGTTCGTTCTGGTCGCAAGATCATGTTCGTTGCGACTAAAAAACAAGCGCAAGAAGTAGTAACTGCTGAAGCAGATAAATTAAAGATGCCATACGTAACTGACCGTTGGTTAGGTGGTATGTTGACAAACTTCGCGACTGTACGTAAGTCCATCAAGAAAATGTCAAGCATCGACAAGATGTTAAAAGACGAAGTTATTGTTAAAACCCTTGCGAAACGTGAGCGTTTAATGATGACTCGTGAGGAGGAGAAATTAAAGCGTGTGTTAGGTGGTATCACCGACTTGACTCGTCTACCAGCGGCATTGTTCGTGATTGACGTGAAGCGTGAGCACATCGCTGTATCTGAAGCTAAGAAATTGGGTATCCCCGTTTTCGCTATGTGTGATACAAACTCGAATCCTGAATTAGTAGACTTCCCTATCCCTGCTAATGATGATGCGTACAAATCAATCGCTATTATCGTAAAAGCAATCAGCAAAGCAATCGAAGAAGGTTTATCTGAGCGTAAGCAAGATAAAGACGATGCGCGTATCGCTGAAGAGGAAGAAGCAAAACGTGCGGTAGACGCAACAGATGCTCAAGAAGCTGCTAAGGTAGCCGCTAAGTACGAAAAAGAAGCAGAACAAGAATAAACAATATTCATATTATGTCAATTACAGCCGCAGACGTTAATAAATTACGCCAAATGACTGGCGCTGGGATGATGGATTGCAAGAAAGCTTTGACTGAAGCCAATGGTGACTTCGAAGCTGCAGTCGATATCCTTCGCAAAGCAGGTCAAAAAGTAGCAGCAAAACGCGCTGACAACGAAACCAACGAAGGTGTCGTGTTAATCGCAATGAACGCAGATCACTCAAACGGTAAATTAATTGCCCTTGCTTGTGAAACTGAGCCCGTTTCTAAAGTTGAAGATTTCAACAACTTAGCTAAAAACATCTTAGATGCTGCCGTGAAATCACACGCTCCATCTGCACATGATTTATTAGCTGAGCCTTTAGCTGATGGCCGTTCGGTAGAAGGACACATCATCGAGCTTACTGGTAAAATTGGTGAGAAAATCACGTTAGCTGCTTACGAGAATATCACAGCGGAAAAAGTTGTATCTTACATCCACTCAAATAACAAAATCGGTGTATTAGTAGCATTCGAAAATGTACAAGGATTTGATGTGGCTGAAGTAGGCAAGGACATCGCGATGCAAATCACTGCGATGAAACCCGTTGCTTTAGACAAAGACGGTGTTGATGCTGAAACGATCGAGCGTGAAATCGAGATCGGAAAAGATCAAGCTCGTCAAGAAGGCAAGCCAGAAGCTATGCTAGAAAAAATCGCTGTAGGTAAATTAGAGAAGTTCTACAAAGAGCAAACTTTATTGAACCAACAGTTCGTTAAGGATTCTTCGATCACGATTCGTCAATATGTTGAGTCGGCTCAAAAAGGATTAACAATCGCTTCTTTCAAGCGTATTGCTTTAGTCTAATCCCTAATTAAGTATTAAAAAGGTCAGCCCAACAGCTGACCTTTTTTTGTTGGCTAAATTATCCCCACCTGCCCCCTCGCCGCTTGAATTAATCGGGACAATTTTCTAAATTGTGGTAAAATTTAGTTTTAACATTTTCGAACAAAATAAGCTGCAATGGCCCAGATTGTGATATTAGGTGGAGGTGAAAGTGGTGTAGGCGCTGCCTTATTAGCGCAAGCCCAAGGACATCAAGTCTTTCTCTCCGACCAAGGTGAACTCAAGGCCGCTTATCAGTCGGAATTAAGCCAACATCAAATACCCTTCGAGTCAGGCCAACATACCCTCGAGCGTATTTTGCAAGCCGATGAAATTATCATCAGCCCAGGTATTCCAGAAAAATCTGCGATTGTTCAAGCCATCAAAAAACAAGGAATATCCCTCGTTTCTGAAATCGAATATGCTGCACGCTATACCAATGCGAAAATTATTGCCATTACAGGAAGTAACGGAAAAACAACAACTACCCTCCTCACCTATCACCTACTAAAAGAAGCCGGATACCATGTAGGACTGGCTGGGAACATAGGCCAAAGCTTTGCCAAACAAGTATTGGAAAAGTCCTTCGACTGGTATGTTTTGGAAATTTCTAGCTTCCAGCTTGACCGGTGCTTTCAATTTGCGCCCGATATTGCCGTATTGGTTAACATTACCCCCGATCACCTCGATCGCTACGAATATAAATTTGAAAACTATATCCACTCCAAGTTCCGTATTTTTCAAAATGCGAAAGCAGCAACAACTTGCATCTATTGGGGGGATGATGAAGTAATCCAACAATACAAGAACTTAATTCCTGCCAGCACGCAGAAACAAGAAATTCATTTTGCGCCAGCTACAGGAAGCGCGACCATCACCGAAGTTGAAATTATTTTCGAGAAGGGTCGAATACTTCGTGCGACAGCTCCGATTCAAGGCCCACACAATGCCATGAACATGTCGGCAGCTATTCTCGCAGCTACAGCAGCTGGAGTGAGCTGGGAGGCGATTATCAAGAACTTACCCACATTCCAAAATGCGCCCCACCGCCTAGAACCTTGCGGGGAATGGAATGGTGTGCGCTTCATCAATGATTCCAAGGCAACGAATGTAGATGCTGTTTACTATGCCTTAAACAGCTTTAATCAGCCCATCATCCTGATCATAGGAGGTGTAGACAAAGGCAATGAATACGAAGTCTTAGATACGCTCGTGAAAGAGAAAGTGAAAGGAATGATTTGCCTGGGAACGGATAACAGCAAATTAGAAAATCATTTTGGACTAATGCTGTCGCATTTTAACCAAACCGACAAACTTGAAGCTGCCGTTCAACAAGCCATGGATTGGGCTAAAGAAGGGGACATTGTTCTCCTCTCTCCCGCTTGTGCAAGTTTCGACTTATTCAAAAATTACGAAGACCGCGGTGACCAATTCAAGGCTACTGTCAAAAAATTGACCCATGGAAGCTAAAATCACTAAATACATCAAAGAACACTTAGTGGGCGATTACCAAATCTGGTTCATCGTCCTACTCTTGAACATCTTCGGTTTGTTGATTCAATTTTCAACGAAAAGTCGGATGACCATGAGTGGCCCCTTTGAACCCTTAACTTCCATCGTGAAAACCATCGGGATTCTCATCGCATCATTCTACCTGATGTCATGGATATCGCGCCAGAATTACATCAAAATCACCCGATTCAGCAATATCTTTCTCTTCCTGTCCTGGGCACTAATCCTGTTTGCCTATTTCTTCGGAGAAAGCAAAGGGGGCGCCAGTCGCTGGATTAACTTGGGTTTTGTGTCGTTCATGCCTTCGGATATGGCGAAATTATGCCTCACGGCTAGTTTGGCGAAGATTTTTTCGACCCGACAAGCAGACCAAAGTCAATACAACATTGCAACGGCTATCGTGATTCTGATCTTGATTGGTGTTACCTGTTTCCTAATCATGCTGTCGAATTTCTCGACAAGTATCTTGATTTTTATGACGAGTATTGTCTTGATGTTTTTTGGTCGGGTACCCATCAAATACATCAGCGGTATTGTAGGAATCGTAGCCTTTCTTGCCGTCATGGTGGTTTCCTTGGGAATTGGCCAGCGTGCCGCAACGGTTCGTTCTCGTATCGCTACCTTCATTACGCGTGTCAGCGAACACGATAAATCGAAGTTGAAGGAGATGAATAAGAGCGATGAAAACTACCAAATCAACTTAAGTAAATATGCGATTTCCACGGGTGCTCTAATTCCCAAAGGACCTGGAAATAGTCAATATCGTTATCTTTTATCTCAAGCTGAATCCGATTTTATTTACGCGATAATCTTGGAAGAATATGGATTATTTATGGGAATCCTCATCCCACTGTTTTTCCTCTGGTTTATGTGGCGAGGTTCATCTGTGATTCGATACAGTGGCAAGCCCCTCGGTGGATTGCTTTCCGCAGGATTAACATTTTCAATCGTTATTCAGGCCTTCATTAATATGTTGGTTGCCGTAGGAGCAGGACCGGTAACGGGCCAGCCTTTGCCCATGATTTCCGCGGGTGGAACTTCATTGGTATTTACAGCAATCAGCATCGGACTTATTTTATCCATCAGCCGCGACAAGGAAATGGAAACTAAAATTTAATTACTTTGAGTATCAAACGCGTTATTATTTCAGGAGGAGGAACAGGAGGTCACATCTACCCGGCTATCGCCATTGCATCTGCTTTAAAAGAAATTGATCCAGCGATCGAATTCTTATTCGTAGGTGCGGAAGGCAAAATGGAAATGGAAAAAGTTCCCAAAGCAGGTTTCAAGATTATCGGCCTACCGATCGTCGGCATCAACCGCGCACATCTTCTGAAAAACCTATTATTTCCTGTAAAATTGGCCAAAAGCCTTTTAAAAGCATTCCAAATATTAGCTGATTTTAAACCCGATGTAGCTATCGGCGTAGGAGGCTATGCTTCTGGACCGATGTTATTAGCAGCTTGGGCCAAAGGAGTCCCATTTTATATCCAAGAGCAAAATTCCTATGCGGGAATTACCAATAAGGCCTTGAGCTCAAAAGCCAAGCAAATATTTGTTGCCTACCCAGGCATGGAGAAATTTTTCAGCCCATCTAAATTAATCCTTTCAGGTAATCCCGTTCGGAAAGATTTAATCGATATTTCTGGTAAGAAAGCGGTGGCGGCTAAACAATTCGGTTTATCCCCAGATAAACCCACTATCTTAATCATTGGCGGAAGCCAAGGCGCGCGCAGCATCAATCAAGCGATTTTACATGGACTTGAGGCATTGGCAGCATCGGATGTGCAAATCGTTTGGCAAACGGGTGTTAGTTTTGAGTCGGAGGCCAAAGCAGCCTGCGAGAAATTCCCAGCACTGCCATCGTATGTCTCGGCATTTATTTACGAAATGGATTTGGCGTATGCCATGGCCGACTTAGTCGTATCCCGTGCGGGAGCTTTATCCGTTTCAGAAATTTGTTTGGCAGGAAAACCAAGCGTTTTGGTCCCATTCCCAAATGCGGCGGAAGACCACCAAACAGAAAATGCGAAAAGCCTCGTGCAAGAAAATGCAGCCATATTAGTGCTGGATGCCCAAGCGAAGGAAAACCTAGTTCCTACCGCGCTTAAAACATTAGCAGACAAAAACCTATTAGCTACCCTAGCTGAAAATAGTTTTGGCATGGGAAAACCCAAGGCAGCCCAAGAAATTGCAGAAACCATTCTAAAGAATTCCACATGCGCATAGATATCAAATTAGCTGAGCTGAAACAAGTGTACTTTTTAGGAATTGGCGGGATTGGTATGTCGGCGCTCGCGCGTTGGTTCCTGCAAAATGGATTTCCCGTGGCTGGCTATGATAAAACAGAAAGCCCCCTGACAAAAACGCTTGTTGAGGAAGGCATGGACATTCATTACAGCGATGATGTTTCTTTGATACCCGCGATTTGTCTAGAAAACCCAGCGGCATGCTTGTTCATTTACACACCGGCAATCCCAGCTGATCACATTGAGAAAAACTACTTGTTGGGCCAGGGAATTACCTTATGGAAACGTTCGCAGATTCTCGGATGGATGACCGAACAAATCCCAACTCTGGCGGTCGCAGGAACACATGGAAAAACGACTACATCTTCTCTATTGACCCATTTATTGGTTCACGCGCATAAAAATGTCACGGCATTTTTAGGAGGAATTACCCAAAACTATGGGACAAATTTCATCCCAAATAAAGGGCAAGAAAATATCGTATCCGTTGTGGAAGCAGATGAATACGATCGTTCTTTTTTGACCTTGTATCCACAAGCAGCAGTTGTAACTTCAACCGATGCGGATCATTTGGATATTTATGGTGCGGCAGAACAAGTGTTGGAATCATTCCAATTATTTGTTGACCAAATTAAGCCCGGCGGCTTTTTCATTCAAAAAGCGGGACTAAATTTAAAAGGCCCTGCAGATTCAAAGACTTTTGGAATCGAGCAAGGAGATTATCAAGCGAAAAATATTCGCATTGAAAATCACCGCATGGTATTTGATATGCTATATCCTGGCGGAAGCATCAGCGATATTCCAATGCGCATTCCAGGATTTCATAACATTGAAAATGCCTTGGCTGCGGCAGCTTTGGCCATGTACCACGGACTTACAGCGGAGGAAGTAAAAGCGGGTATCGCGAGCTTTAAAGGCGTTAAACGCCGCTTTGAGTACCACGTAGAAACGCCTGAACATGTGCTGATCGACGACTATGCACACCATCCTACGGAAATTACGGCTTGTTTGAAGTCGGTGAAGGCTTTGTATCCCAATGAAAAATTGGTCGCCGTATTTCAACCACACTTATTTTCGAGAACCCGTGATTTTCTAGCCGATTTCGGAGAAAGCTTAGGATTGGCTGACGAAATTTATTTGTTGGATATTTATCCGGCCAGAGAATTACCAATTCCAGGCATTGATTCGAATTTATTATTGAAAAAAATCCCAAGCCAAAACAAGCAAGTAATTAGCAAATCAGCATTTATTGAGCGTATGAAACACGACAAGCCGAAACTTTTGGTGACAATGGGTGCTGGAGATATCGACTTGCTTTTGAATGATTTAAAAATGGCCGTAACTTCGTAGGATATTTTATCATGAATCAGAAAATTCGAATTGATTTCGCGCGTGTCAAAAAGCTAATCACCCTGGTGATATTAGCTGGCTTGGCCATTGGCGCAATCATATTCGCTGAGATGAATTACCGCGAAATCAAATGTACGGGAATCGTCATCAAATTAGATTCTGAGAACGAACGCCCACTTTTAAGCAAGCAAGACATCAACGTCATGGTCACGAATCAGGGAACTGATTATTTTGTCGACAAGCCTTTAGATGAAATTTCCTTACACAAAATTGAACAACGCGTGAAGAAGATTCCGCTTGTTAAATCTTGTGAGGCGCATCACGATTTCAGTGGAAAAATTATTGTTTCTGTCAAAGAATATCGCCCCATTGCACGTATTCTGCATTTTACGTCGGGTGAGTCTAATTACAAGGATCAATATGTCACGCATGAGGGAAAATTCATTGGGACAAGTTCCTTGTTTACGCCGCGCGTGCTGATTGCTTCGGGTCCCTTTTTTACAGGCAAACGCAAAGACTTATTGGACGAAAGAGGCAAGACCTTAATACCCTTATTTGAATTCATCAATAACGATGATTTCTGGCGTGCTCAGATAACGCAAGTCATCGTTGCGGCGGATGGCGGAGTCGTACTTATCCCTGCTATGGGACAAACGTATATAGACTTTGGTTTACCTATTAAAATTGAGACTAAATTCAAAAAACTAGCTTTGTTTTACAAGAAAATTATCCCCAATAAAGGGTGGAATACATACCATTGGGTACACCTGAAATATAAGAATCAGGTAATTTGTGATTAATTGCCTAATTTTATATTTTAGTAGAATTCAACATAATTTCAGTTCTTATTTTATATGCGAAACGATTTAATCATTGGTCTAGATATTGGTAGTTCATCTGTACGCGCTGTAGCCGGTAAGCAAACAGCAAATGGTACGTTGGAAATCGTCGCTACTGGATCTTCAAGTACATCCGGGTATATTTTACACGGGGAAATCGTTAACATCAATAAGACATCAATGGCGATTGCTGACGCCATTAATCAAATTGCGCAGGCACTACCTGGCAAGTCAAAAGAATATTATTTCTCTTCGAATTTATCAGGAAGTCACATCAAGGTAACGCCTTTTACGATCTCGAAAACGCGCAAAAACGCATCCGATCCGGTAACGGTTAAGGATATTCTTGATATCACTGAAGAAGCGAAAAAGAATGTCGCAGAGAAAAATCCCTGCGTGTTACATACGCTCCCAATAGGGTTTAAAGTGGGGAATTTACCCGAAACGCTGGAACCGATTGGCCAAATTGGCGCTACGATTCAAGGCAATTTCATGGTCATCACGGCCCAATTGGACAAATTTGAACTATTTAGCCGTACCTTAAAATCTGCCGAATCAGATCATATCAAAGGGGGAAATTTATATTTCAGCCCATTAGCGAGTTCAAGCTCCGTATTAAATGCTGATGAAAAGCAACAAGGTGTCGTTTTAGTAGACATCGGTAGTGGTACTACGGAAATTAGCATCTACCAAAACAAACGCTTAAAACATGCGACTGTATTAAACTGGGGTGGCGATCGCATCACAGAAGATTTACGCCTAGGTTTAGACATAACTTCTGAACATGCAGAGGCCTTGAAAACACGATTTGGGACGGCCCTACATCGTTTGATCGATTTAAATGAAGTTGTGTTGATTCCAGGTATTGCAGGAAGAAAACCAACACCCATTTCGGTTAAAAACGTTGCGATCATCATTGAGGAGCGCATGAAGGAATTAGCAGCAATCGTCATGGCTGAAATCCAAAAAACAACGCAAGCCCAACTCTTACGTGGAGGTATTGTCCTTTGTGGTGGTGGAGCTCAATTACCTGATCTCGATGATTTGTTCCAAAAAGTGACAGGCTTAGAAACACGCATTGGTTTACCTGACGCAACGGCTGCATTTGGCTTAACAACAGACATTAAAGACCCTGCATTCGCCACATCGATTGGGTTAGTGCAAGTATATTTTGATCAAATTAATGCTGCTGAAGAAAGCACGGAAGAAGTACCTAACATCCCATCTTCACAGCCAAGTCCACCCGATAGAACGAAGCCGAAACCTCCGAGCATCAAGGACATCTTTGGCCGTTTGGTAGACTCCCTAGTGGGTACCGAAGGGGACGATGGCGGAAGCTATTAATCGACATAAAAAAAGGCGCTAGTGATAGCGCCTTTTTTGTTATGCTTTGGGAGGTCTTTTCTTCCAGACCTTTTTCTTCCCTTTAAATCCACCACCTCCTGGCTTGAATACCTTCGCCTCGCCAGGATTGTAGGCAGGCGTTTCGCCAAATTCTTCTGGCACGGGAGATTTTGTTACTTCCTTTTCCAATAAACGTTCGATTGCTGCGAATTTACGCTGCTCCGCTTCGGTAATTAAGGTATATGCTGTTCCTTTCGTTTGGGCACGTGCCGTCCGACCAATCCGGTGGATATAATCCTCGCCGTCGTTCGGAACATCATAATTGATAACTAATTCGATTTCATCGATGTCAATTCCCCGACTCAAAATATCGGTAGCCACCAAGATTTTAGTCTTCTTATTCCGAAAATCTTGCAATACCTGCTCGCGTACGTCTTGTTCCAAATCGGAATGAATTTCTTCTACCGAGAATCGTGCACGTTTCAAATCAGAGGTTAAGGATTTTACATTCTGCTTCCGAGAACAGAATACAATGACGCGGGTATAATCTTGGCGCTTCAATAAATGTTTAACCAACGCACTTTTTTGCTTTTCATACACCACAAAAGCCTCTTGTACGATGGCCTCAGGGGGTTTAGAAACCGCGATCGTTACTTCGACAGGGTCTTGCATTAATTTACGAGCGAGGTCTCGCATTTTGGGTGGCATCGTCGCAGAGAATAAAAGGTTTTGACGCTCCTTGGGTAAATATCCCGTAATCTTCATCAGATCGTCGTGGAAACCCATGTCCAACATGCGATCCGCCTCATCCAAAACCAAATACTTCACATGCTTCAAGTCGACATAACCCATATTCAAATGGGCAATCATGCGACCTGGTGTGCAAACAACCAATTCAACCCCAGAAGTTAATGCCGTCTTTTCCGTTGTAAAGGAATTTCCATCACCTCCGCCATATACGGGCATGCAACTCACATTGGTAAAATAGCCTAAACCTTCCATGTTCCCAGCAATTTGAACAGCTAGTTCACGGGTAGGGACAATGATCAATGCATTAATGTGATTTTCGGAATGTTCTTCCGTCAATAGTTTATGTATAATCGGCAACAAAAACGCCGCCGTTTTTCCCGTACCAGTCTGAGCCGATGCTAGAACATCGCGTCCGGCTAAAATTGGCTTCATCACCTGCTCTTGTACAGGTGTGGCCGTCTTATAGCCCATGGATTCGATCCCCTCTAATAATTTTTCGGCTAAGCCTAGTTCTCTGAATGTCAAAATGTTTTTGTTAAGACTTTAGACGTTGGACTTTGGTCATTAGACCAGGTTCAACATGTAAAATCATATGAATAAATTAGACGTTAGACATTAGACGTTGGCCGCTAGACCAGGTTTAACATGTAAAATCATAAAAATTAATACTTCTAACGTCAAACGACTAATGCCCAACGTCCAATATGTAAAATCATATAAAAATTAATACTTCTAACGTCTAACGTCTAAAGTCCAACGTCTAATACCCCATCTCCCTCTCTATCAACTGAATCAGAATATGAATCACCTTGATATGAATCTCTTGAATCCGGTCGGCATAACCGAAATGATCAACGCGTACTTCGAAAACATGGTCGAAAGCTGCTAATTGGCCACCGTCTTTGCCTGTCAATAAAACAACCGACATTCCTTTCGCCTGAGCAGCTTTCACCGCCTCAATAATATTGGCCGAATTCCCACTCGTTGATATACCAAATAGGACATCCCCCGCATTTCCTAAGCCCTCAATAAAGCGTGAAAAGACATAATTATAGCCAAAATCATTACTCACACAGGAAATGTGTGATGGGTCAGAAATCGCCATCGCAGCCAATGCTGGACGGTTTTCCCGGTAACGTCCGGATAATTCTTCCGCGAAATGCATCGCATCGCAATGGCTTCCACCATTTCCACAGGCAATGATTTTTTTGCCTTGTTGGAGCGCACCCACTAAACAATTAGCTGCTTTTTCGATGGATTCTATTTTAGCTGGATTGCTAAAAAACTGATCTAAAACCTGTTGGGCTTCCTGAAGATTGGCTTGAATGATATCTTTCAACTGCGTTTAATTTTGCGTAAAGATACGCATAATTTAAAAATCCCCACCGGCTCCGCCTCCACCAAAATCGCCACCACCAAAACCGCCAAAATCAAAGCCTCCACCGCCCGAAGATCCACCCCGGTCATATCCACCGCCACCTAAGAATATTGGAGGAAAAAACATGCCGCCTCCTCGCGATCCTGGGCCAGATCCTCCACCCTTATTTTTGATGGCACGAATAATATTAATGATGATAATGATCAAGAAGACAATAATAAACACCGGAATTCCGGATGGCTCATCAGAACCTTCCGACTGGAATTGCCCACTGGCCCGCTGCATCATTTCTGTCGTGGCGGCATCCAAACCATTGTAATAATCGCCACGTTTGAAATACGGTTTCAGAATTCGATTGATGATTCGTTTGCAAATCGCATCTGGCAATACATCCTCGATCCCACGCCCTGTGACAATCCGAATTTTCCGATTGTCCATGGATACCAAAATCACAACACCGTTGTTCTTTCCTTTTTGGCCTACACCCCAACCCTTACCAATCGCCATGGCATAATCGTAAGGATCAGCATCTCCCGTGGTAGAAACTAAAACAATCGAAAATTGTGTCGATGTAGAATCCGCATAGCCACGTAATTTCTGCTCCAATTGTTGGGCTTCATTCGCCTGCAACAAGCCGGCTTGATCCAACAAATACCCGTTGGGCTTTGCAGGAATATCCTGCCCACAGAGGGTCAAAGAAAGCAATAAAAATCCAATAATTAACCTGAAGCTATTCCCCATACGACAACTCATCCGATAATTCATTCACATCATCCCGCTGGTACGGAAAATAAATTGCTAAGGCCTCTCCGATCCGACGAACGCCTAAGGCGAGTCCGGCACCGAATTCTTCCTTCGCTAATAAAGGGCGCATCTCATCCCGAATGGTTTCCCAAAATTCAAGTGGCACATTGGCATCAATCCCCTTATCCCCGATGATCGAAAATTTACGATCCTTCACGGCTAAATAAACCAATACCCCATTTTGCAAATCTGTTTTTTGCATCCCTAATTGAAAAAAGAGCACCTTCGATCGCTCGATCGGGTGCCCTTCACAATGACTTTCCACGTGTACACGAATTTCCCCAGAAGTCTTTTTTTCTGCCTCCTGGATCGCTTGAATAATTTCCGCCTCGTGTGCCGCGCTTAATTGCATCTTATTTTTTTTCGTCAAAATTAACCTCAGGTGCTTTCTCAGAACCTGCCTCCGCTTGGAAGAAACCTTTCTCTGTAAAACCAGAGAACGATGCGATTAAACTATTCGGGAATGTAACGATTAAGGAATTATATCCTTTGACCGAATCATTAAAACGATCACGCTCTTCTTTGATACGGTTTTCTGTTCCTTCCAATTGCGCTTGTAGCTCAGAGAAATTCTCTGTTGCTTTCAATTGCGGATAGTTTTCAGCCACCACCATCAAACGGGATAATGCGCCTCCTAAGGAAGATTGTGCCGCTTGGTATTTTTGCATATTCTCAGGACTTAAATCCTTTGCATCTAATTTCATTTGTGTTGCAGAAGCACGCGCCTCAATTACAGCTGTCAAGGTAGATTTCTCGAAATTCGCAACCCCCTGAACGGTTTTTACCAAATTAGGGATCAAATCCGCACGACGCTGATAAGCACTTTGCACATTTGCCCATGAGGCCTTCACCTCCTGGTCACTCGTCGCCATACTATTACGCGCACCTACACCCCAAAAAATAACCAAAGCAATTACGCCTAATACAATCCAAATTTTCTTGTTCATCGTTTAAAAAATTAAAGGTTTGTTGTCCGGCAAAGGTATAAATAATTCGATATGCCTTGCCAATTTTTACATCAAAATGCATTTTCGAGGATAAACGTTCCTTTTTCCTCCATAAATTTATTTTTAACTTGTATCCATGTTACAAAATCTACCCAATCCGCCACAAGCAAAGCAAGTTCCTAAAGCATTAACCATACACGGCGACGTCCGACAAGACCCCTATTTTTGGCTAAATAATCCCGAAGATCCGGAGGTCATCGATTACCTAAACCAAGAAAATAGCTATACGGAAAGCGTTCTCAAACCCACAGAAGCGCTTCAAAACGAATTGTTTGAAGAGATGAAAGGGCGCATGGTGGCAGATGAACAATCTGTCCCTTACTTCAATGGCAAGGATTGGTTCTACCACCGCTATGAAACGGGCGGTGAATACCCCATTTATTGTCGGAAGAAAGACTCTTTGGATGCTCCTGAAGAAATCCTCCTCCATGGAAACCAATTAGGAAAAGAGGAAGCCTATTTCGCCGTAGGTGGTTTGGCATTATCCGATAACGAACAAATTCTCGCATACGCAACCGATACGGTGAGTCGGCGGAATTACACCGTTCACTTTAAAAACCTTGTGACGGGCGAATTGCTTCCCGACAAAATTGAAAATACGGAAGGTGGTTCTTATGCGTGGTCGGCGGATTCAACGTATTTCTTCTATTTACTTCGTGATCCGCAAACTTTATTGGCCTCAAAAGTATTCCGACATAAACTTGGCACACCAAGCAGCGAAGATGTTTTGGTCTATGAGGAAAAGAACGAAGAATGCTACATGGGTTTGAGTAGAAGCAAGTCGAAGGAATATATTTTCTCGGTCTCCAGCCAACAAGGCGTTTATTCGGAATACCGGATTTTGAAAACAAATAACCCGACGGGCAATTTCGAAGTGTTTCAGCCGGGAGAACGTGGTTTGGAATATTTCATTGAACATCAAGCTGATCGCTTTTTGATACGAACAAATCATCAGGATTCGACCAATTTTCAGTTAATGGCTTGTGATGTAGATGGACCTACGGATATATCGGCATGGCAAAAAGTCGTTCCGCATCGCCCTGATGTTTTTCTAGAGGATTTTGATGCGACGACGGAATGGATTGCTTTGGAAGTTAAAACAAATGGACTTTCACAAATACAATGGATACAAGGTGAATCGAACGAATTCATCCGCATGGATGAGGAGGTGTTCCAAGTCAACATCGGCATCAATGTGGATTACCGCGCTAAAACACTTCGCTACAATTATACGTCATTGACCTGCCCAAATTCCGTTTTGGAATATGATGGTTCGACAAAAAAATCTGTCTTACTGAAGGAAGACCGTGTTCTGGGCGGTTTTGACAAAAATGAATATCAATCCGAGCGATTATGGGCTATCGCCCGCGATGGAGTGAAGGTACCTATTTCATTGGTGTACAAAAATGGCTACCAAAAAGGGCCCTTATTACTCTATGCCTACGGTTCTTATGGATACAGCATGGATCCTTATTTTTCATCGAGTCGTTTATCGCTATTGAATCGGGGTTTTGCCTTTGCGATTGCGCACATTCGCGGCGGGCAAGAAATGGGACGTCACTGGTATGAGGATGGAAAAATGATGCGAAAAATGAATACGTTCACGGATTTCATCGATTGTGGTAATTATTTGGTCAACACAGGAAAAGTAGAAGCGCATCGCTTATTTGCCCAAGGTGGTTCCGCGGGTGGCATGCTCATGGGTGGAATTATCAACATGGCTCCTAGCCTATTTGCTGGCGTCATTGCGGCTGTTCCTTTTGTAGATGTGGTCACAACGATGTTAGACGAAACGATTCCGTTGACAACGGGGGAATGGGAAGAATGGGGAAATCCGAAAAATGCAGACCATTACCACTACATGAAATCCTATTCGCCTTATGACAATGTGGAGGCGCAAGATTATCCACATTTATTTGTGACGACGGGCTTACATGATTCTCAAGTACAATATTGGGAACCAGCCAAATGGGTGGCCAAATTGCGAAAAACGAAGACCAATAATCATATCTTATTGCTGGATTGCGACATGTCGGCAGGACACGGTGGCGCCTCTGGACGTTACAAACGCTTCAAAGATATTGCGAAGGATTATGCTTTTTTGATTGGGATTAATGAGCTGATTTCTGCGCAATAAGCATGCGGTCATTGCCATGAAAGTCTTTGAGCAATTGAATATTTTCAAAACCCTGTGCTTCTGCCAGGTCAACATTTTGTGCACCAAAAGCCCGGTTGATTTCAAAACAAAGAAATCCTCCGGATATTAATCGCTGCTGAGCCATCTCGCCGATCACCCGATAGAAAATAAGTGGATCTTCATCCGACACAAATAAGGCCAAATGAGGTTCGTGATCAAGAACATGGGATTCCATCTCAGCCTTTTCTGCCTCCAACACATAAGGTGGATTGGAGACGATGATATCCCAAACATTTGAGTCCTTCGTCCAATCAAAAACATCTTGTTGCTTAAAGTTGACTTGTGCCCCTAATTGGTCTGCATTTTCTTTCGCTTTTAAAATGGCCTCTGGAGCGACATCCCAAGCGTTAACTTCTGCTTGAGGCGCTTCCAAAGCAAGCGAAACGGCAATACATCCGGAACCCGTTCCGATATCCAACACGCGTTTTCTTTCATTTCCGATTAGATTCAAAACCTGACTAACCAGCTCCTCCGTTTCCGGTCGGGGAATGAGCGTCGCCGCATTCAAAGAAAAGATTCGGTCGAAAAAATACGCCTTCCCTGTCACGTATTGTAGGGGTTCTCCGGCAGCGAGTCGGGATAAATCTTCCGCAAAACCAAGAGGCTCTTCGACGGCTTTATCCATCAAAATATCCAAGGTATTGATCAAACAACGCATGTTCAGATAGGCATGCGAAATGGCCCTAGCTTCGTTTGCAGGGTATTTCGAGGCAATAGCTTGCTGAATTTGTTGAGATAATGCGTTTACTGATACAAGGGACATACGTGTTTTTTCGTTATGCTTAGGGCCTTTAGCTTTGCCAAACCTTAAAGGATTGGCAAAGCTACGGAAAGCAAGGCTGTTTGGCAACGTAAAAAAATATCCTATATTTGATACGTAAAATCCTATTACCTATGAACATAAACAGACGGGACGCCATACAGCGACTCAGCATTTTAATGGGCGGCATGATTTCCGCACCTGCGATGGCTGGGCTTAACGGCCAAAAATCCCATGCTACTTTTGTGCAATTCTCAGCCGCACAAGAATCTCTAGTTGCTGAAATTGCCGATACCATTATCCCAACAACCGACACACCGGGCGCGAAAGCGGCGGGCGTAGAAAAATTCATCTTACGTGTCGTTCAAGATTGTTATCCAGAAGCCAGCCAAAAAGCATTTGCTGAAGGCCTAGCTAAATTGGACTCCGATTGCCAAGCACGTTTTGGCAAAGGTTTCATCGAGGCTTCTAGCACACAACGAAAAGAAGCTTTAACAACTTGTATGTTGGAATCCGATGCAACTCGAAAAAGCAAAAAAGGGCAACCCACTTTCTTCTTTATGATCAAAGAATTAACGACTACAGGCTATTTCACTTCGGAAATCGGAGCAACCAAAGCATTAGAATACTTGCCTATTCCGGGCAAATTTGACGGCTGTATGCCATTATCACCATCACAAAAAACTTGGGCACTATGAATCTGAACATTGACGCAATTAAATCCATGACTTATGACGCAATCGTTGTAGGATCTGGCGTTTCGGGTGGATATGCTGCCAAAGAACTAACTGAAAAAGGGCTTCGTGTCCTTGTCCTAGAAAAAGGAAAGAAATTCGACCACGTAACGGCTTATGAACCGAGTTATAAAGATCCTTGGGATTTTAAATACAATGGCTTATTGACCAACGAGCAAAAGGCCTCACACCCGAAACTTTCCCGCGATTATCCTTACAACGAGATGACCGAGAAATATTGGATGAACGATTCCGACGCACTTTACAAAGAAGTAAAACGCTTCGACTGGTTCCGTCCTGATATCGTAGGAGGAAAATCCATTATGTGGGGCCGACAAACCTATCGCCTATCGGACATCGACTTTGAAGCAAATCTAAAAGATGGTATCGCGGTGGATTGGCCAATCCGTTACAAGGACATTGCACCTTGGTATTCCTACGTGGAAAAACACGTAGGTATCTCAGGCGAGGCGTTGGGATTACCTCAATTACCAGATTCTGAGTTTTTGAAGCCGATGGACATGTACTGCGTGGAAAAAGAAGTGCGACAACGCATCGAAAAGAATTTCCCAGGCCGTAACATGACGATTGGTCGGGTGGCCAACTTATCCGAGGCCAAAGAAGCGCAATTGAAAATTGGTCGGTCAGCTTGTCAATACCGCAATAAATGCCGTTTAGGATGTCCTTATGGCGCATATTTCAGTACGCAATCATGTACCTTACCACCTGCTGCAAAAACGGGATTATTGACCTTGCGTCCGGATTCAGTGGTTTCGGAAATCTTGTTTGATAATGCCAAACAAAAAGCAACGGGTGTGCGTGTCATCGATACGGTGACCAAAGATGTGCGCGAATACTTTGCGAAAATTATCTTTGTTTGTGGTTCTACTGTAGCTACGACAGCCTTATTATTGAACTCGAAATCATCCCGTTTCCAAAATGGATTAGGAAATGATTCAGGTGAGTTAGGACATAACTTGATGGATCATCACTTCCGTGTGGGTGCCGCAGGTACTTGGGAAGGCGATGAAGATAAATATTACATCGGCCGCCGGGCGAATGGAATTTATATTCCACGTTACCGGAACATTGGCAATGATAAACGTGATTATTTACGTGGATTTGGCTACCAAGGAGGAGGTTCGCGTGGAAGCTGGAATCGCGGCGTGAACGACATGAGCTTCGGTGCGGATTACAAAGATGCGATGACAAAACCAGGCCCATGGACGATGAACTTGGGTGGCTTTGGTGAGACATTGCCATACCACGAAAATAAAATGTATTTGGATCCTACCACAAAAGACAAGTGGGGTATTCCAGTCGTTGTGTTTGACGCAGAATTCAAAGAAAATGAAATGAAAATGCGGAAAGATATGATGGAAGATGCCAAAGAGATGTTGGAAAGTGCCGGCCTGAAAAATGTTCGCGCATTCGACAATGGCTCTTACCCAGGTATGGCGATCCACGAAATGGGAACCGCACGTATGGGACGTGATCCAAAAACATCTGTATTAAATGGCAACAACCAGTTGCATGGCGTGAAGAACGTATTCGTGACAGATGGAGCATGTATGACCTCAACCTCTTGCGTGAATCCATCGTTGACCTATATGGCCTTGACGGCTCGTGCGGCCGACTTTGCCGTGAAAGAAAGTAAAAAGAAACACCTGTAATGAAAATGGGCTTCGGCCCATTTTTTTTGAGCTATGAAAAAAATACTTGGAATAATTAGCCTCATGAGTCTATCGGTCAGCGCCATGGCACAGTACCAGACCATCGGCAAAATCCATCGCTATGATGCGGGCTTGGATGCTTTGTTGGATACAACGGCCAAAATCGAAATTGTTGCCCAGGGATTTACTTGGTCGGAAGGCCCGGTCTGGGTGAAAAATGAAGGCTATTTGCTTTTCACCGATGTGCCTGAAAACACCACACATAAGTGGTCGGAGACCAAAGGCCTCGAAGTGTTCTTGAAGCCTTCAGGATACACGGGCACGGGCGTTTATTCCGAAGAACCTGGCGCGAATGGCTTGATCATTAATACAAAAGGGAACCTTGTTTCCTGTGAACATGGGGATCGTCGGATTGCCGAAATGCCATTGCATCATCCGGATCAGAAAAAAACCTTGGCACATACGTACGAAGGAAAGCAATTAAATAGTCCAAACGATTTGGTTCAGAAAAAATCAGGCGATTATTATTTCACGGACCCTCCCTATGGATTACCCGGTCGCGGAAAACCAGAACCTGCCAAAGAACTCGATTTTCAAGGAGTCTATCGTATTGACACAAAAGGTCAGACGAGTTTGCAAATCAAGGATTTAGGTCGGCCGAATGGCCTCGCCTTCAATCCAGATGAAAGTATCTTGTATGTGGGCACCTCAGAACCTCCTACCTACATCAAGGCCTATCCGGTAGACAAGCAAGGTAACTTGGGAGAAGGACGTGTCTTTTTCGATGCAGCCGAATTAGCTAAGCAAGGCATCCGCGGAGGGTATGATGGCATGAAAGTAGACGCAAAAGGAAATGTCTGGACAACAGGTCCTGGAGGTGTTTTGGTGATTAATTCCGCAGGTAAATTACTCGGCAGAATCGCCACAGGAAATCGAAATTCGAACGTGGCCTTTGGAGGAAGCGATGGAAAATACCTGTTCATTACCTCCGACATGAACTTATTACGCATTAAACTAAAATAGGGGGCTCGTGCCCCCTATTTCGTTTACAATTCCTTGATCTTAATATTTCGGTACCAAACGGGATTTCCGTGATCTTGCAATGCGATGCGCCCTTGCATATTCACGCCAAAACCTGGCATCGTTTTGAATTTGGAACCCGCAATCATGGTTTTCCAATTCGCATCATCCGTACGCGTCTCCACGACTTTAGATCCGTTTAAATATAATTGCAACAATCCACGGTTATTAACAATCCGTGCCGTATTCCATTCGCCTACGGGCTTAGTCACATTCACAGACGATTTGATCAAATCATACAAGTCGCCTGAATTATGTTTGATAATCTTACCATCAGGATGGCCCGCATCGTCAAGCACTTGCATTTCAGGTCCTGTATTATAGGTACTGTGGTATTTCGCAGGATCTTCCGTGACATTGAAAATAATACCGCTATTCCCGTTGGGAGAGATTTTCCAATCAACTGAAAAATCATAATTGACATATTCCGCGTCGGTAATTAAATCGCCGCCGTCTTTCGCAGCTAAATCAAATCCAATAACCCCGTCCGTAATTGTCCAGGATGCCCCTACTTTTCCGGGTTTTCCGTAGGTATGCCAACCGGCAAACGATTTTCCATCAAACAACAATTTAAACCCGTCTTTCTTTTCTTGCTTGGAAAGTGAGTTTAGTCCTTGTCCAAATGCCATCAAACCTGATGCCATGCAAGCGCAAATCAATATCAATTTTTTCATGTGGATAAATAAGTTTAAGAATTACAATACTAAAAAAAGAATTCAATACTTGTATCCCGCCTGCATGAAATTCCGACTGAAGCTGCAAATTAATTCGTAAATTGCACGCTTATTCAACATCCGCATGAAAACCAAAGTAAGTCCAAAGCCATCCATTAACATCGTTACACTCGGTTGCTCCAAAAACCTGGTGGACTCCGAAGTCCTTTTTACCCAATTAAAAGGTAACGGTTTGGAGGTAACGCACGAGGCAAAAAAAGACACCGCAAACATTGTTGTGGTGAACACATGCGGGTTTATTGACAATGCCAAACAAGAATCCATCGATACCATTTTGCGTTACGCAGATGCCAAAGAGGCAGGTAAGATTGATAAATTATATGTAACAGGTTGCCTTTCGCATCGCTACAAAGATGATTTAGAGAAAGAAATTCCGATGGTGGATTCGTTCTTTGGAACGAATGAATTACCTCGCTTGCTGAAAGCACTGAAGGCCGACTACAAGCATGAACTTGTTGGCGAGCGATTATTGACAACGCCAGCACATTACGCTTATTTAAAGATTGCGGAAGGTTGCGACCGACCATGTAGTTTCTGTGCGATTCCTTTGATGCGTGGCGGACACGTTTCACGTCCGATGGATGAATTAGTCAAAGAGGCTAGCTCATTAGCGAAGAAAGGAACTAAAGAATTGATTTTAATCGCCCAAGATTTAACCTTTTATGGTTTGGATTTGAAGGGAGAAGGAAAATCAGGCCGACAACTCAAAGAACTTTTAGAGCGCCTATCTGATGTGCAAGGCATCGAATGGATCCGTTTACAATATGCTTATCCGGCAGGTTTCCCGATGGAAATTTTGCAAACCATGGCTGAGCGCGATAATATTTGCAAGTATTTGGACATGCCGCTTCAAAGTGGCTCCGATGCGATGTTGAAGCACATGCGCCGCGGAATCACCCGTGAAAAAACAGAACAATTAATTACTGATATTCGCGAAAAAGTACCTGGAATCGCCTTGAGAACGACGTTAATTTCCGGTTACCCGGGCGAAACAGATGCTGATTTTGAAGAAACCTATTCGTTCGTTGAACGTATGCGATTTGACCGTTTGGGAATCTTTAATTATTCACACGAGGAAAATACGCATGCCTATTTAGTGCAAGACGATGTTCCGGAAGAGGTGAAACAAGAGCGTTCGGATGAGATTATGGCACTCCAACAAGGTATTTCGGAAGAGTTGAATCAAGCGAAAATCGGCCAGACATTCAAGGTCATGATTGATCGTAAGGAAAGCGGATTCTTTGTGGGGCGTACGGAACATGATTCCCCAGAGGTTGATAATGAAGTCTTAATTCCGGCTGAGCAATTTGCCCGTCAGGGAGATTTTGTTCAGGTGAAAATTAATAAAGCTGAGGAATTCGATTTATACGGCGATATCGTTTGATGAATTAATCCACTTAACATGCTAGAAATCAGAGGTTAATTCTCTGATTTTTGTATTTTTTAATATGGAGCTCACCAAGCCCAAAATGATGTTTTATAGTCAAAAAATAAGGTTTTAGCTGACAATACGCCTACAAATAGCAATTACCTCACAATAATAAGTATCAATTTCTCGAATTTATTTAGTATACTTGATGTTAGGTAAACCCTGATGTTGTTACTATGAGAAATAAATACATATCAAAGCAATCGAACGAGCTTTTATACTATTTCAATAGTACGAATAGAAGTTGCTTTGACTATTCTTTGGCATATAAAGCGTTACCGGATTCTAAAGCAAGTGCTATAAGAGAACTACTAAGCGACATGACAAAAAGAGGTTTGTTGATGCGCTTAAAGGATGGTGTTTATTACATCATACCTTACGAACAAAATGCACAAACTTTTATGCCCGACTGGCATTTGATTGCCGAGTATGTGGTCAATGGTGCAAAACAATACATTGGATATTATTCTGCATTGCAGATTCATAATCTTATCACGCAACCATCATTAAAAGAGCAAATAGTTGTATCGAAGCAATTACGACCATCAGAAATAAAAATCAAGGATGTTCCCTTTCAGTTTATCTATCATAATGAGAAACATTTTTTTGGTGCAAAAAAAATCTGGATAGATAATTTCAATAAAGTACTTTGTTCTGACCTAGAAAAAACAATTATTGATTGTTTATTCAAGCCGGATTATGCAGGTGGAATCGTTGAAGTGGCAAAAGCAATTTACATTTCAAAAGATAAAATCAATTACAATACACTTCTCGAATACGCTAAAAAATTTGATTCACAAGCTGTAATAAAACGATTGGGATTTCTGCTCGAATCACTGGAAATTTCCAATAAAATTATTCAAGAATTACAACTAATGAAAACAGCTTCCTATGTGGTGCTTGATACTGAACTACCTAAAAATGGTAAACGAATAAGCCGTTGGAGTATTCAACAAAATTTAGAAACAGATACCATTAAATCTGCCATTTACACATGATAAAACCGGGAGAAATACAGCAAAAAGCAAATGCATTTGGTGTGCGTGACCAGCAGATTGAAAAGGATTATATCCTCTCATGGATTCTATATGGCGTAACAAACCATGAAATCCTCTCAAAGGAAATAGTATTCAAAGGTGGAACTGTTTTGAAGAAAGTTTATTTTGAAGATTACCGTTTTTCGGAAGACTTGGATTTTACTTTATTGAATGCTGAAATATCTAACGAGGAAATATTTTTATGGCTCAGACAAGTATTTGATTTTATAAAAGAAGAAGCCAATATTCCGCTTAATATAATCGACAACAACGAGCATGAGGATGGCGGAATAAATTTTTACATCAGTTATGTCGGGCCACTTGGAGGGCAAGGGAACAATAAACGAGTAAAGGTTGATATTTCACGGAATGAGCAATTAGTATTTGAACCGGTCATGAAAGATGTACTTGTGGATTATTCCGATTTGGAAGAGCACCAACTTTTATGCTATTCATTGGAAGAGGTACTAGTTGAAAAAATGCGTTCAGTAATGCAAAGAATGCAAGCACGTGATTTTTATGACATTTGGTATTTATTAGAAATGCATGGAATGGATGTGAACTTTTGTTTAAATGAATTTGAAGTCAAATGCAAAAGCAAAGAAATAATGCATACCGATTTTCCGAAAAAACTAATCGAAAGATTACCGCAATACAAAGGCAGGTGGAAAAGCTCAATGAGTGAACAAATAAAAGAACTGCCAAACTTCGATCAAGTAGAAAGAGAAGTGCAACGACACATTAAAAAAATGAAGCTTTAGAAATTTCAAATTTGAATATGCCCTTTAACGAAAACTCAAGAGTAAAAATACCGACCATTCTGCATCTGTGCAGCTTGGGCTATGAATACTTACCATTGTCAAAGGGCAAATGGGATATCTATACGAACATCTTTACAGATATTTTTGAGGAAAATATGAAAAGAATCAATCCAAACATGGATTCAGCAGATTTCAAAATCCTACTTGAGAATATCAATTTAACGCTTAATAATGAAGATCTTGGAAAGGGTTTTTATGAACTATTAACCAATACCTCTAACCACATAATCATTGATTTTGAAAACTTTAGCAATAATTCTTTACACGTTGTAACCGAGTTGCCGTGCATTAACGGTGACGAGGAATTCAGACCTGATATTACACTACTCATTAATGGTCTTCCTTTGGTTTTTATTGAAGTGAAAAAACCAAATAACCTCGATGGAATTCAAGCGGAATACAAACGCATTCAATCTCGGTTTAAGAACAAGAAGTTTCGTAGGTTCATAAACATTACTCAGCTCATGGTGTTTTCCAATAACATGGAATATGCCAATGATGGTTCACAGCCATTGCAAGGAGCCTTCTATGCAACTACAGCTTATGGTGATGTAAAATTTAACTACTTCCGTGAAGAAGATGAATTTACTTTATCGAACATCCTACACCCTATTTCAGATGATTTAGAAACGAATATCCTTAAAGACAATAATTTAGTAAGTATTAAAAATTCTCAGGAGTTTTTAACAAACAAAGGGTCCAACACTCCTACAAACAGAATCTGCACTTCACTATTCCAACCCCAGCGTCTTTCGTTCATCTTGCAATATGCCATTGCCTATGTGAAATCTGAAAAAGGTTTGGAAAAAAACGTGATGCGTTATCCTCAAATTTTTGCTACAAATGCAATTGAGCGAAAATTAAATGAAGGGGTAAAAAAAGGAATCATATGGCATACCCAGGGAAGTGGTAAAACTGCACTTACTTATTACAATGTAAAATACCTTACTCATTATTTCAGGGATAGAAACATTGTACCTAAGTTTTATTTTATTGTCGATAGAATTGATCTACTAATTCAAGCTGGAAGAGAATTTAAAAGCCGTGGACTGGTTGTTCATTCGATCAACTCACGAGATGAATTTGTAAAAGAGTTAAAAAAAACCACAGCAATTCATAATAGTTCAGGTAAGCCTGAAATTACAGTTGTAAATATTCAGAAATTTAAGGAGGATAGAGATGTAGTCAGCCTTAATGATTACCAGATCAATATCCAAAGGGTTTACTTTTTAGATGAAGTACATAGAAGTTACAATCCTAAAGGAAGTTTCCTTGCTAATTTGAATGAATCAGATCCCAATGCTATTAAGATTGGATTAACTGGAACACCATTACTTGGAACGGATTACAATTCGAAAATTTTATTCGGGGATTATATCCATAAATACTATTACAACGCTTCAATTACCGATGGTTACACGCTTCGTTTGATTCGAGAAGAAATTGAAACGAGTTACAAGTTTAAACTCAAACAGGCACTCGATGAGATTGACATCATTAAAGGACAAAGCGACAGAAAGCTTGTATATGCACATCCTAAATTTGTTGAACCGCTTTTAGATTATGTTATTAATGATTTTGAAAGGTCAAGAATTACAATGAACGACAACACCATTGGAGCCATGGTTATTTGCGACTCTTCAGAACAAGCTGAAAAGCTGAAAGAGATTTTTGATGCAAAATATGCGGCATCTAATATGCAAAGTCTTTCAATGGCGGCTGAACCTGGAAACACTTACGGGTCCATGCAAAAAGAATTGAGTAAAGTTCACTCAGCCGCTCTCATTTTACACGATGCAGGAACAAAAGATGAAAGGGAAACGCTAATCGAAGATTTTAAATCGGGAAACATAGACCTTCTATTTGTTTACAATATGCTGCTTACTGGTTTTGATGCACCTCGTCTTAAGAAATTATATGTAACCAGAATCATCAAGGCACACAATCTATTGCAGGCACTTACTCGAGTAAATAGAACGTACAAGAATTTCAAATACGGCTATGTAGTTGATTTTGCCGACATCCAACGAGAATTCGACAAAACCAATCGCGATTATTTCAATGAGCTGCAAAGTGAGTTGGGCGATGAAATGCAGCATTATTCAAACTTGTTTAAAACCAAGGAAGATATTGATCAGGACATCCGAACCATTAAGGATGTATTGTTCCATTACGACACCACCAATGCTGAGATTTTCTCTCAACAGATTTCCCAAATCAGTGATAAACGAATAATGCTTGAATTGACCAAAGCATTGAACAATGCAAGAGATTTGTACAACCTCATTCGATTATCCGGACACTATGAAATGCTCAACCAATTGGATTTTCAAAAAATTACTCTGCTTGCACGCGAAGCCAACAACCACTTAGCTTTAATCAATACCAAGGAGGCATTAGAAAACAATGTAGATACTTCTAACCTATTAAATGTTGCTTTAGAAGAGGTTGTTTTTGCTTTCACCAAGCTGAAAGAGGAGGAAATGATTATAGCCGATCAGCTGAAAAATACCTTGCAAAAAACCAGAGAAATGTTGGGTGGAAACTTTGATCAACACGACCCGATTTTCATTTCATTGAAAGAGGAGTTGGAGCGCTTGTTTAAGAAGAAGAATTTAAGCGAGGTAACCAAAGAAGAAATGGAAGCGAATATCAAAGAACTGGAAAAGATTTTCGCTGATGCCAAGGAATTGGAGCGCAAAAACCAATTGCTGAAAGCAAAATACGACAACGATGCTAAATACGCTCGCTTGCACAAGCGCCTCATGGAAAAGGATCCATTAACGGATAGTGAAAGCAAATTATTTGAAGCGTTACAAAGTTTGAAACATGAGGTTGATGCTCAAATACTACAAAATGCCAATGTGTTGGAAAATGAGAGTTTCGTTGAAAAAATGATTCTTCGTTTAGTAATCAGGCAATTAAAAAACAAGTTTGAATTGCCCTTGGATGCAGCACGCTCGCAAGCAATTAACCATTTAATCGTAAAAGAATACATGAGCGAATATTACGGACATGTAGCATAAAATACATTATGAACAGAACCTTAGAATTTGAGAGAAATACCAAAGCCCTCATTGACGACCTGAAAAGCGTTTGTGCAAATTATGGATTGGGAAATGATGGAAATGAGTTTAAGATTATTACACAAGTTTTCCTTTATAAATTCCTCAACGATAAGTTTGCCTTTGAGGTGAAACAACTTGATAACAAATTAGCAAAAGTGGAAAGTTGGGAGACTGAAATTAAAAAGTATAAGCAAACCGATTACGACCTGCTCTTGATGCAATTAAGCGAGAGTACTGCCCGCCTGAAGCCAGACCAGTTTATCTCTTACCTATTCGAGAATCAGAACCAGTCTAAGTTTGCTGAATTGTTTGATAGTACCTTGATGGATATTGCAAAAGAAAACATCGATATTTTTTCTGTAAAAACCGATGGTGGCGAGAAAATCTTGCTGTTTGAAAACCTGAGTCGATATGTGATTGATAAGCGTGATGAATTTTGTAAAGCACTTGTAAATAAGCTGGTTAACTTTTCGTTTGAGCACATTTTCCACGAAAAGTTTGATTTTTATGCGACCATTTTCGAATACCTGATTAAAGATTACAACACCAATAGCGGTGGTAAGTATGCAGAATATTTCACCCCTCATGCTGTTGCAAAAATTATGGCTTCTTGTTTGGTTACAGAACGGGTGAAAAATGCCACTTGTTATGATCCTTCCGCTGGTTCAGGCACATTATTGATGAACCTGGCCCATGCCATAGGTGAAGACAAATGCACCATTTACTCCCAGGATATCTCTCAGAAATCATCAAACCTATTGCGTTTGAATTTGATTCTAAACAACCTTGTCCATTCTATTCCAAACATAGTAAAAGGTAATACACTGCTCGATCCTTATCACAGGGAGAAAGATGGAAAGCTAAAGAAATTCGATTTCATTGTTTCTAACCCACCTTTTAAACTAGACTTCAGTGATTTTGTCGAGGACTTGAAAACTAAAGAGAATCATGAGCGCTTTTTTGCAGGAATGCCCAATGTTCCCAAAGTCAAACCAGAAGGAATGGCGATCTATCCAGCATTTATTCAACATATCATGTTCTCCTTATCAGATAAAGGCAGAGCAGCTATTGTTGTGCCAACTGGATTTATTACTAAACAAAGTGGTATTGAGAAGAAAATTAGGGAGCAATTGGTTGAAAAGAAAATGCTTCGTGGTGTAGTAAGTATGCCCAGCAACATCTTCGCCACAACTGGAACCAATGTCAGCATCTTGTTTTTAGACAAATCAAATACAAAAGGAGATATTGTGTTGATGGATACCTCTAAATTGGGTGAAACCGTGAAAGATGGCAAAAACCAAAAGACCGTTTTGCGCAATGACGAAGAAGAAAAGATCATCAACACATTCAACGAACACAAAGCGATAGAAGGCTTTTCTGTGGTGGTAAGCTACGAACAAATTGCTGAGAAAAATTACAGTTTTAGTGCAGGACAGTACTTCGACGTAAAAATTGATTATACAAACATATCAATAGAAGAATTTTCTGCAAAGATGGAGGAGTTTCAGTCAAGATTGGATAGCATGTTTGCTGAATCCAGAGACTTGGAAATGGGAATTCAGAAAAAATTGAAAGGATTGAAGTATGAATAAGTCAACTTTAAAAGATGTTTCTGAATTGATTACAAAAGGAACAACACCTTCTTCTTTAGGTTGCGAATTTGTAAGTGAAGGAATAAACTTCATAAAATCAGAAAGCATATCTAATTCAAAATATTTAAATAGTTCAATTTATGAGCACATTGATACCGAAACTGATAAAAAACTAAAACGGTCAAGGATAAAGGAGGGTGATTTATTATTTTCAATTGCTGGTGCATATTTAGGTAAAATTGCAATTGTCCAACGAAAAGATATTCCTGCAAATACAAATCAAGCAGTTGGCATAGTTCGATTGAATAAGGATAAGGTTGACGTAGATTATGTTTACTATTACTTCTCACAAAGAAATATAAATGCATATATCAACAAATTGTCTTCACAGTCTTCTCAACCAAATCTAAATTTAGATTTACTTGGCAAACTCGAATTAGATTTAAAGGATATTGATGAGCAAAGAAAAATTGCCTCAGTTCTTTCAGCTTTAGATTCAAAAATCGAACTCAACAACCTCATCAATAACGAGTTAGAGGCCATATCAAAAACCATTTACGATTACTGGTTTGTGCAATTTGATTTTCCTGATAAGAACGGAAGGCCTTATAAAGCATGTCTCGGCAAAATGAGTTTCAATAATGAATTGAATAGAGAAGTCCCAGAGAATTGGGAAATAACAAAAATGAAATCTAAGATTAAAATAGGTTCAGGTTTCCCTTTCGATTCAAGTACCTATTTAAAAAAGGGTAAGTACAAAATAATTACAATTAAGAATGTTCAAGAGTTAAGAATTGAAACAACAAAGGTGGATTATATAGATAAAACACCTGAAAATATTTCTGACTTCTGTAAATTGAAAATTGGGGATATTTTAATGTCATTGACTGGAAATGTAGGCCGTATTTGTCTTGTTCCAGAAAATAATTTGTTGTTGAATCAACGTGTTGGAAAAATACTTTGCAATGATATGTATAGAAACTTTGCGTATTTATTTTTTCAAAGGGAGGAAGAGCGTCTAAGGCTGGAAAAAATTGCAACAGGTAGTTCTCAGAAAAATCTTAGTCCAGCTGATGCGGTAGATAATTACACATTCTTTCCACCCGAAAAGATTTTAAGTGAATTTAATAGCATTATTCAGCCGAAAATAGAAAAAATGATACTTAACATTCAAGAGAATCAAAAGCTTATTGAGCTTAGAGATTGGCTTATACCTATGCTGATGAATGGCCAGGTGAAAATTCAATAATCCGAAAAATGTATGAATACCAAAGAATTTAGAAAGAGAATCTCTGAAAGCAAATTACCCGATTGGTTTAATACTGTTTCAGTTACAATCAATTATCCTATGATTGATTTTGAAATTGAGTTGGTAGGACTTAGTTCCATACATGATTTTTTTAGTAAACAGGTTGAAGGGTGGCAGGCAACAAGTTCACTTCCGGGCGAATTCCAACAAAGTTTAATTCACTTCAGACAACTTATTCAACTAATTGAACAGTTTTTAGAAAAATGTATCAATCTAGAAGATGAAAATTCAATTTCAACTCAATGGAATAATACTCGTACTCAAATTTGCAGTCAAAATAATTACTTCACTATTGATGCGCAAAAATCAAAATTTCTGATTGGATTACATTCGAATAATCCCGAATATTATTTTGGAGCATATTCTTATATAATAGGAGAATTCAAATCATCAAACAAGAATGATTTTATTGGATCATTACTTGCATATGAATTCGATTCAAAAGGAACTTCTGAATTAGGAAAAAGAGTTGACTCTGAAAGAAAATCAATAAAGCAGCTCAGAAATGATTTTCAAAAACAAATTAATCAAACTGAAACTCAATTAACAGAACACTTAACTAAGAGCTCCAAAGATTATAAGGATTATGTCACTTCTATTGACAAATTCAAAGAAGAAAAAGAGGAGATATTTAATAGTTGGTATGAAAACTCTCAAAATGACTTCAATCTTTTCGATACTGAATCTAAAACAAAAATAGCTGAACTTGAAAAAACGTATGAAGAGAAACTTAGACTAGAGAAACCAGCAGAATATTGGAGTAAACGGGCAAATTTATTAAAAAAAGAAGGCTGGAAAGCAATTCACTGGTTAATCGGCTTAGTTGTTTTTGCTTGTTTTACATTATATCTTTTATTATGGCTAACCCCAGAAGGAATGTTACTTAGTTTTATAAAAGGGGAAGCCCAAGCAATAAAGTGGTCAATTATCTACGTTACATTTATTTCATTTTTAGCATTTGGTATTCGAGCATTAAATAAAGTTGCTTTTAGTTCATTTCACTTAGCTCGTGATTCCGAAGAAAGAGAACAACTCACCTATGTTTATCTTTCTCTTAAAAAAGATAGTGCAATTGAGGAAAAAGATAGAATTCTTATTCTTCAATCTCTATTTAGCCGAGCAGAAACTGGATTATTGAAGGATGAATCAGGGCCAACAATGCCAAGTGATTGGGCCAATAAAATACCATTTAACAAATAATAAGTTAAATATATCTGCAAACCAACAACACAAAGAAAGCGGGAAACTAAAACTATTATTTACACAATTTATGATGTTTAGATTTCAATAACGCGGGATGGAATCATCCACTTCGTGCGACCAAGCATCAATACCACCTGCTAGGTTGATTAGGTTTTCAAAACCCAGACTATGCAGGTGCTTAATGACAAACATCGAGCGCATTCCGTGGTGACAAACGACCAATCCGGGCACATCCTTCGGGATTAAATCCACTTGTAAGTTGTTCATCGACATGCAGATAGATCCTGCAATTTGCGCCTCATCCCATTCGAAAGGTTCCCGCACATCGAGCACAAACTGAATATCGCCCTTGTTGATATAATCTGCGGCATCAACCGGCTCCATCTCCAAAGGAACCCATGCTTTCACAGGAAATATTCGTTCCTCCGCATCTGGCAAACGTTCCATCCGAAATTGATGCATGCGCATAGAGCGCACATCCCAGCGCAACAAATGATTTTGGGCCGGAGAAGACATTCCTGTTAAATAAAATATCGCCTCTTTGGCCTGCATCAATCCCATCATGCCTGGCAAGAAACCTAGCACACCCGCTTCATCACAAGTGGGGATTTCCCCCGCCGAGGGTTCATCCGGAAATAAACAACGGTAAGTAGGTCCCGTTCCTTGGGCATTGCAAACGGCCAATTGGCCTTCCCACGTATGAATTGCCGCATAAACAAATGCCTTACCAAATTTGACACAGGCATCATTAATCAAGTAGCGTGTGTCAAAGTTATCGGTACAATCAACCACTAAATCCGCCGATTGAACCAGGTGGTGATTAGCCATCGAGAATTTCGCTGGAATGGCATCCACCTGCACATGTGGATTCAATGCCTCCACATAATCTTTGGCCATCAGGACTTTCGACTGCCCTACTTGATCATTTTGATAAATGGTTTGTCGGCCTAAATTACTCAAATCCACCACATCGTGATCGACGAGTGTCAAATGTCCTACCCCAGCAGCCGCGAGGTAAGGAATGACGCTAACGCCCAAACCACCGGCACCTACAATAAGTACATGAGCCCGTGAAAGGCATTCTTGCATTTCGAGCGTCCATTCAGGAATGGCCAATTGCTTTTGATATCGGGTAAATTCAGTTGAGCTTAACATGGGCAAATAAAAAAAGCCTCCTTGGTTTCAAGGAGGCTAATTTCGGTAAAAATCTTGATATAATTAGATCGACAATGTACCCTTACGAGCAGATGCGATTAATGTTTTCTCGAAACCGTTTTTATTGATCGTACGGATTGCTTTCGCAGATACTTTCATACGAACCCAAACACCTTCAGACTCCAAAAAGAATTTCTTTGTCTGCAAGTTCGGGAAAAACTTACGCTTTGTCTTATTGTTCGCGTGTGATACGTTATTACCTACACGAGTTCTCTTTCCAGTTAATTGACAAACCTTTGCCATAATATGTTGTTTTTAAAATTGAATGCGATTCTAAAATTGTTTCCCTCAAAGGGATTGCAAAAGTAGGAAATATTTTGAAATATCCCAAAGGTCTTTACAAAATTTATAAAATGCCTTGGATTGTGTATCTTTGAGTCATGGCAAAGCGAAAAACCGACGAATCCGTTAGCAAGAAAATCATCTCTTCCTTGATCTGGTTAGGAACCTTGCCATTGTGCCTTTATACGCTACTGACCTATTTATTAAGCTATTCCCTAGTCATTGACCACTGGCTTGCAGGCTTCATCATGATGACCTTGCCCTATGCCCAAGTGCTCTGTTTTATTTCCTTGATCTACTGGATGTTTCGTCGGGCCAAAAGGGCCCTTTTACCGCTCGTTGTCCTTGCGCTAGGTTATGGATTTATTCCCCGAAGTATTGTTTGGAATACAGCAAAACCCGCGACCAAAAAAGACCTGCGCGTCTTGAGCTATAATGTCTATGGGATGTATTCCAATAATTACATTGGGAATGAGGAGAAGGTCAAGGCATTAAAAAGTTTCATGCTGGACTACCAAGCAGACGTAAAATGTTTTCAAGAGTTTTATTCGCATGCAGATCGCAAGGCTTATCGCAGCATCAATATGATGAAGGAATCGTATCCGCATTATGCTTTTATCCCTTTGAAGGAAGATTTTTTTGAGGCCAAAGAAAAAATGGGTCTGGCAATTTTTTCGAAATATCCCATCATTCATCAATCAGGCAAGCAATTTGGTAATTCGGCCAATGGCTATTTGTATGCGGATATAGTTGCCAAAGAAGACACCTTCAGAATCATCAATGTGCAATTGTGGTCGATGGGCATTCGCGTAGGACGTGTGACAGGTAAAATACGCGATCAAGATTATGAAGATGCGAAGAAAGAAGGCCGTGGCATCATGAATTCGTTGCGAAAAGGATTTATTCATCACAAAGATGAAATGTCGCAGATTAATCGGCTTATTCAGGAGAGCATGTATCCTGTGATTGTTGTGGGCGACTTGAATGAGACTCCTTATGGATGGGCCTATGGCACCTTGCGGGAGCGTTTGAAAAATTCATTTGAAGAAGCTGGCAGAGGATTTGGTTTTACGTTAAATCGAAGCCCTTATTTGGTGCGCATCGATAATCAATTTTATTCGAAAGACTTTACGGTAAAACAATTTGTTACGCTACGTAACATCAACTATTCCGACCATTTTCCGATCGCAGCGGATTATGAACTAAAATAATGCGCGGAGTGTGAAAGAGATCATGTGAAAATTTTGGCCTCTTTTGATGATTAATTCTATCTTTTTACCCTCTTTTTTTCGTAGCATTCGATAGATATCACCCAAACGATATTCACTCGCACGCATGCCATTGATAAACCACAATTCATCGCCTACCTGAATGCCAGCCTCCTCAGCCGGTGAGTTCGCTTGAATGGTTTCAACAATAAATTGCTGATAGGTTGAACCCTGCGCTCGAAAACTCAAACCCGACATCCCCAAATCAAACTGCCTCCTCCATTGTCGGGCGATCGGCTTCAAAACAACATATTGATCCAAATAATGAAAGGTGACAATGAAGCGTCGCAAGAATTCTCCACCTAAACTCCCATGCAAATCAGCGGAATTTATTTTTTGCTGTGTTGATTGCGCAAAGGTAAACGCCGCGGGAACCTGTGCCCAAGTCCAGGGACCCAAACTCAATTGAGGCACACGTCCCCAATTCCCCAAAATGGCCCCATTGAGCCCCTTCCCCAAATAAACCTGCTTTTCAGAATAATGAAACATACTTGAATCCACCGCATTTCCATCTAAGAACAGGACATGCCCAGCCCCTGAATCCAATAATAAACGGTTGGCCAACGGAACATGTTGATCGCTTGTAATTTGGGCTGCACGGATATAAGGTTTGTTATCGACCATTTCCAAAGGAAAACGAGCTCCTTTTCGTTTGGAATAGCGATATTGTTTAGCTCTTCTGAGAATAAGTCGCTGGCGCGCATAATCGATGGTCACGACCGCATTCGCAAATAATTCATAGCCTAAAACACCTTGAATTTTTGTTCCTACATAATCCGACAAATTGAGTTGATTACTGGAGACATAAATCAGATTTTGATGAGAAGCAGAGGCCTGACCGACCTGAATTTTTACATCGATCAGCACCTGTGCCTCAATGGGCTTTTCGTCACCCAAACCCAAAAGATCAATTTTGCGGACAGATTTTAAACCGAGTTTTTGAAAGGCAAGACTATCGGTCAACAGGGTGGTTCCAAGGCCTGTGTCAACCAAAAAACGCAGGGTATCCGAGGCATTTAATTTAATCGGGATGACAACCAGGTTCGCATGTAGTTCGAAGGGAATTTCAATCCGTTTTTGCTTTGTGGACCATTGGAATCCTAGGCCAAACTCCTGCAAGGAATCGAGCTTGAGCTGGTTTCCTTTCGAGGGAAACAGCAGCAAGGCAAAAAAGCAAGAAATTAGGCTTGTTCGCATGATGACCCAATCTACTCAGGTAAAACGAAAAAATCGTCTATTTTTGTCTTTGCTATGAAGAAAAAATCAAGTAATCAATTGTGGAAGGTGCTAGGCACAAGCTTCGGGGTGGCTGTAACGCTTGGCGGAACAGTGGGAACAGGGATTCTTCGCAAGCCCGGTCCTATCGCTGAGCTATTACACAATCCTTCGTTGATTATTGGATTATGGCTTCTCGTTGCGGCTTATGCGCTTTTAGGGGTAAGTTGCGTGCTCGAATTAAGTCTTTCTATCCCAAAGGCGGGCGCTTGGTATGGCTATGCGGAACGGGCATTTGGCAGATATATTGGATTTTTGGTGGGACTAAGTTCCTGGCTCGGGACCGTTACCGCCTTAGGTTTTGGGTCTTATACATGCAGCGAATACCTCGCCATTCTTTTTCCGAGTTTACAAGAATATGTATTGTATTGCGCCATTTCCATCCTACTTATTTTATGGTTTTTCCACCAAATGGGCGTCGTCCTCGCAGGGAAATCGCAAGAATGGTTGAGCGGAATCAAAGCCTTAGCACTCATCGGCTTTATCGTTATTTGTTTCATGCAAGGTGATGGTGGCACCTGGCATGCTAGCCCCGCAGCTCCGAGCGGCTTACCCTTATGGTCTGGAATACTAACCGCTTTACTTTCCATTTTCTATGCCTTCGACGGTTGGCATACCGCCGCCTATTTCACAGAAGAAAATAAAGATCCCGTGAAAAGCATGCCCAAATCCATGTTTATCGGGGTAATCGTGGTAGCTTTCATTTACATTCTTATCAACATCGGTATCTTGAATACGCTATCGTGGGCAGAATTAAGTCAAAGCAAACTCGCTGCCGCGGATGCTATGCAAAAGATTCTCGGGGCCCAAACAGGTCGCTGGGTGACAACCTTTTTAATGCTCAGTATTTTAGGCATCCTGAATACACAAGTCATGTTTGCCCCTCGAGTTATCTTCTCAATGAGTCGGGATGGATTATTTTTTGAAGGTGCTGGCAAGGTGAATGCCCAAGGTAGTCCCACGGTTGCGACACACATGACGGTGGGTTTGGCGTGTTTGTTTTTGGTCAGTAGCCAGTCGATTAGTGACCGCCTATCCGACATCGCCACGTTCTTTTTTGTGGCAAGTTATTTAGCGGGCTTTGCTTCCTTGTTGCGCTTGAGAAAAACAGAACCTGAATTGCATCGTCCCTATCGGGTTTGGGCTTATCCCTATTTACCTCTTCTGCTCGTGTTTATTTCGAGCTTATTTTTGGCAGGGACGCTGATTCAAAATACGTCGAGCATTCCTTTTGTGATTGGGTTTATGGGCATCAGCTACCTCGTGTATCGCTTTGGCTTATCGAAGCGCGTTTAACAGACCTAATATATCCTGCTTCATCGCAGCTATAGACCGATTTCCCAAATTCGACATGATGGAAAACACGAACATTTTACCCTGTGCATTCCGATAATAACCCGCTAAATTATAAGTATTCCCAAAGGAACCCGATTTCGCATAAAAGCGAGAATTATTTGTGGCAGGCACCATTTTTCGAACTGTTCCTGTCCGACCCGATTCCGGCAAAAGCTTGAATAAACGAGCTTCACTAACCTCTGCTTTCAATTTCAATAAAACAGCAACTAAATCTTTGGGGCGCATCAAATTATAGCGCGAGAGTCCCGAACCATCCACCCATTTCAAGGGAGCCAATAATGAATCTTCCTTTTTTAATTTCTCAATGATTTTGCTGGTCGGCCCAACCCAATTTTTCTGAGCTGCGATCAAGTAAAGTAATTGCTCGGCAATCTGATTATCACTGAAATGTAACATCGGAAGATAAAGACTGTCCGTTTTGCCTGCATAGGCCAATACCGACCGAGCATCAAAAGCTTGGGGATAAGCCAAAACAGGCTTGCCCAACTGAGCGGTCAATAAGGCGGCAGATTGCTTAGCCGAAGTGATAAATGGTACTGCTACGGTTGGCATTTTTTGAACGGTTGGAACTTCGAATGCATTTGAAGTTCGATCTCTTTGCACAAATTGACTTTTCCCTGATTTAACCTGCGGCTCAAAATAAGGAGGAAAAACTTGTACGACGCCTGAATTGATAGAAAAACGGACTTGATTATTATACATTGGAATGGATGATATTTCAGCAGAATAATCATCAGCATAATCATCCCAGGCCCACCCTTCACCTAAGGGCTTACTATGTTCATCGGAGTCAGCTAATACCAATACCTTGTTCGTTACGCTTAACTTCTTCAACAAAGCATCCCCCTTTAAATCTGGATGCAATAAACTCGGATCTCCCGTTCCCCAGAAATAAAGCGTATCCTGAGTTTCTAAATAA
Organism: Aquirufa sp. TARAVU-A1A; assembly: GCF_054558675.1. Classification (NCBI taxonomy): domain Bacteria; kingdom Pseudomonadati; phylum Bacteroidota; class Cytophagia; order Cytophagales; family Flectobacillaceae; genus Aquirufa; species Aquirufa sp. TARAVU-A1A. The sequence goes on along the minus strand of NZ_JBPXKP010000006.1, from coordinate 114,257 downwards.
CGATAAGTTGGAATGGAATCAGGCAAGATCCGCGTTGCCTCCAAAAATGTGACCAATTTGGCGTTCGATGCCGGCATGAAATAATGGTCGGCATGGTGCTGAAAAACGACTTTCCCACTCTCCAACGCTTGAATCAAAACACCTGATGCTTGTTCATCCAGATGACCAGTTTTAAATGCTTTCGAAATTCGAGTGCTTGTACATGATACGGCCATCAAGCCAATCAACACGAGGGATGCCAGTAGTTTCATAGCTTAAAGGTAAAAAAAATCTGTATTTTCGTGCTCAAATAATAAGAATGCTTGTAGCTTTTGTCATCTTTTATTTAGTCTTAAACCTGTTGGTCGGTTGGTTTGCTAGCACCAAAGTGCGCACCACAACCGACTTCGTTTTAGCGGGTCGTACCTTGTCATTGGGTTTAGCGACGATGGTAACATTTGCAACATGGTTCGGTTCGGAAAGTTTAATGGGTGCTCCCCGTGAATTTGTCCATGGAGGACTGTATGCCGTGATTGAAGAACCTTTCGGCGCTGCATTAGGCTTATTCATTGTGGGTGCGATTTATGCCCGAAAACTTTATCCATTACCCGTATTAACCTTCAGTGATTTTTTTCGCATTCGCTTCGGTGGCCTATCCGAAAAAGTATCTGCCTTGGTGATGATACCCTCGTATTTCGGCTGGATTTCTGCTCAATTAGTCGCTTTAGGACTCACCCTGCATCTATTACTCCCCATCAGCACGGAAATGGGCATCGTTATCGGAGCATTATTGGTGATGACCTACACGCTGATGGGAGGTATGTGGTCCATCTCCATCACCGACTTCCTTCATAACATTATCCTAATCGTGGGCTTATTAATTCTGGCCTATTTATTGTTAGATAAAATTCCGGATTTGGGGGTATTTATACGCCAACAACCCAAAGGATTTTTCCGTTTTACGCCACTTTCCTCCGACCCCGTCGAATGGTTGAAATACTTAGGTGCTTGGATGGTGATTGGGCTGGGAAGCATTCCGCAGCAGGATATTTTCCAACGGGTCATGTCGGCAAAAAGCAGCCCCATTGCTGCCAAAGCGAGCATCGCGGCTGGAACGATGTATCTAAGCATTGCGATGCTACCCTTATTGATTGGATTAATAGGCGTTCGATTATACCCAAGTTTATTGGCTGATGATACGTTATTAATTCCAAATTTGGTCATGCGTTTTATGCCCTATGGAATTCAAATCTTGTTTTTAGGTGCTTTGCTATCGGCCTTATTGAGTACGACGAGTGGGGCGATCTTAGCCCCAGCATCTGTGTTGGGCGAAAATTTGCTGAAACCGATGATGAAGCATCCTTCCGACAAAAAAGTATTGGCCATTATCCGCCTCTCGGTGGTATTGGTGACAACAGCTTGTATTGGAATGGCCGTCAGTAGGCAGAATATTTTTGAACTCGTGGGAGAGGCTTCAGCGTTTAGTTTGGTTTCCTTATTTATTCCACTGAATGCGGGATTGTGGTGGAAAAAAGCTAGTGCGATGGGTAGCCATCTGAGTATGATTTTGGGCCTATTTGTGTGGGCCTATTTTCACTTCATGCATCCTACGGAGATACCTGCCATTTGGTTTGGACTTGTAGCCAGTATGTTGGGATTGTTGGTAGGAACCTATGGATTTCCTAAGCCAACCAAGGCTGTTGAATAGTTCCGATGTATTTTCCTTTTTGCTGGGTCAAAATTAGGTCCAATAAATTCTCGCCCACATTGGGATACATAATAACCTGTGCAATTTGTTCAATAGGCATCCATAAAACCTCCATGGCACTTGTTTCATCTGCTTGCAATTCTGGAATACCGGCGAGTAATTCGCCCTCAAAAAGAATATGCAATACGTCATCGCGTTTTTCGCTGCCACCCACTTGGCCCATGACAAGCATTTCGCCAACTTCCACATCGATGCCTAATTCCTCCATGCACTCGCGCACGATGGTTTCACTCAACAATTCGCCCGGATCTGGATTTCCACCGGGAAGGTTATAGATAAATTGTTCCCCGTACTGATACTTCATGACGAGTAAATGATTGTTTTCAATTAGGACTAGAGCTGGTCTGCAACGCATAAATTAGGGTAATACATCTTTAAATTAACATTATTTTTCGAATTGTCCTACCTTTGCAATGCTAAAACCTGCCAAATGACCGTTCAAGACGTTTGCAATTCCATGGAAACATGGGCGCCATTAAGTTGGCAAGAATCCTATGACAACGCAGGACTTCTCTGCGGAAGTCGAACACAAACCGTATCCGGTGTACTCATCAGTTTAGACTGTACCGAAGCCGTCGTTCAAGAAGCCATCTCTAAAGGCTGCAACATGATTGTGGCCCACCATCCTATCGTGTTTAAAGGATTGAAATCCTTAACGGGCAAAGATTATGTGGAGCGGACAATGATTTTGGCCATCAAAAACGATGTGGCGATTTACGCGAGTCATACCAATTTGGATCATGCACCCAAGGGCGTTAGTTACCAATTAGCCCAAACACTAGGCTTGGTCAATGGACAAGTATTACGCCCATTTAAACAAGCCTTAAAGCAATTAACCTACTTCGTCCCAAGCGATGCCGCTGAAATGACTCGGACAGCTCTACACGCAGCCGGAGCGGGTAACATTGGCAATTATTCCGACTGCAGTTTTAGTCAAATGGGGACGGGCCGATTTACACCGAATGAAATAGCTAATCCAACGATTGGGACAAATAATCAAGCGGAGGCAGTTCAAGAAGATCAGGTACAAATGATTTTTCCGGCGCATTTGGAAAATAGAATTATTCAAGCGTTGAAATCCTCACATCCTTACGAAGAAGTGGCCTATTTTATTCAAGCCTTAGATAATACGTGGGATGAAGTGGGATCTGGCTACATCGCTGAATTACCTACTTCAATGGATTCAAACACATTCAGTACGTATTTAAAAGCGAAATTGGGCTTGAATCATTTCCGATATACGGCCTGGCTCGGTAAACCTATTAAACGCATTGCAGTATGCGGAGGCGCTGGAAGTTTTTTACTCAAGGATGCGATAAAAGCCGGTGCGGATGTTTTTATCAGTGGCGATTTCAAATATCATGAATTCTTTGATGCGGAAAATCATTGCACCATTTGCGATATAGGCCATTATGAATCGGAAGTCATGATAAAGGATGCAATCCATGCTTATTTATCAAATAATTTTAGTACTTTTGCCGTTCTGAAAAGTATGACCAACAGCAATCCTGTGAGTTATGCATAATTTTAGAGCGAATTAATAATTCAAACGCAACAAGAAGAATGGCTACAGTTACCGAAACTACAATTGCCCAAAAGTTAGAAGGCTTATTAAAGCTTCAAACCATTGATTCAGCCTTAGACAATATCAAGAAAGTACGAGGTGATTTACCTGAAGAGGTTCGTGATTTAGAGGATGAAATCGCTGGTTTAGAAACTCGTTTAACGAAATTCCAATCTGAAATCAGTTCATTCGAAGAGCAAATCTCGAATTACAAAATTTCTAAAAAGGACTCTGAGAAGCTTATTGTTAAATACAAAGAGCAACAAATGAATGTCCGCAATAACCGTGAATTCGATGCTATTTCGAAAGAAATCGAATTACAAGGTTTAGAGATGGAGATTGCTGACAAGCGCATTAAAGAAATCGATTTCAAAGTTTTGAACAAAAACGACGAAATCGCTAGCGTAGAATCTAATTTACACGAGCGCAAAAAAGATCTTGAAATCAAACAAAAAGAATTAGAGGTGATCATCGGCGAAAGCGAAGAAGATGAGCAAAAATTCTTAAAAGATCGCGATAAAGCATTGAAAAGTGTAGAAGAGCGCTTATTGAAATCTTACACAAAATTACGTGACAACGCAATCAACGGCTTAGCTGTTGTTATGGTGAAGCGTGGTGCTTGTGGCGGTTGTTTCAGCTCAGTACCTCCACAACGTCAAACAGATATCAAAGACAAGAAGAAATTGATCGTTTGTGAGCATTGCGGACGTATTTTGGCAGGTGTTGAGGATCCAATCCCAGCGCCGGAAAAAGAGAAAAAACCACGTGGAAAAGCAGCAACTGCAGCAGCAGCAGCAGCGGCGGCAACAGCGGCTGAATAGCTTCCTCCTGTAACATAAAAAAAAGCCTGACGTAATCGTTAGGCTTTTTTTATGTTCATATAACGGGCATAAAAAAAGCTCAGCCTTCCGACTGAGCTCTTCATACATATCGAGTTTCTTATTTCTTCAACATCCCTAACAGGGCGCTTAATTTATCCTTCATATCCTTGCGATCAACGATGAAATCTAAGAAGCCATGATCCAAAACGAAATCAGCGCTTTGGAAACCTTTTGGCAAATCTTTACCTATCGTTTCTTTGATAACACGAGGTCCGGCAAAACCAATTAAAGCACCCGGTTCCGCGATGTTAAAATCGCCCAACATCGCAAAGGATGCGGTCACACCACCGGTTGTGGGGTCTGTCAACAAAGAGATATACGGAATTTTTGCTTCTGCTAATAGCGCTAAACGAGCTGAGGTTTTTGCCATTTGCATCAAGGAGAAACCTGCCTCCATCATACGCGCACCACCAGAACGAGAAATCATCAAGAATGGCGTTCCTGTTTTCAAGGAATGATCGATAGCACGAGAAATCTTCTCACCTACCACGGAACCCATGGAACCTCCAATGAAACTAAAGTCCATGGCAGCAATCGTAATAGGCATTCCGTTCATGTCGCCATATGCTGCACGGACAGCATCTTTCAATCCCGTTTTGTGCTCCGTGGCTTTTACACGATCCGTATATTTTTTTGTATCTGTAAAGTTCAAAGGATCTCCTGAACTCAACATCGGGTCTAATTCTGTATAACGTGATTGGTCAAAAAGCAATTCGAAATATTCCTGTGAACCAATTTTTTCGTGGTAATTACAGCTTGAACAAGTGAATGCGAACAAGCGGTGTTCCCGTGTATGTAATGCTTTTTTGCAAGATGGGCATTGATACCAAAGTCCATCGGGTGCTTCACGTTTAAATTCGGTGGGAGTCTGAATCCCTTTATCTTTTCTTGTAAACCAAGACATAATGCTAAATTAAATGTTTGCAAAGATAATTAAAAAGGCATTAGCTTCTCTATTTGACCAAGACAAATCGCTTCAAAACCACTTGATTTTCTACCTGTAATTGCAAGGCATAAGTTCCAGAAGCCAAATAGGATAAGTCAATCTGACGTTCAAATCGATTGCCTTGCGTCGGATAATTTTGATTAAATACAGATCTTCCCTGCAAGTCAATCACGCGTAGAGCCATTCCATTCAAATCACTCGCCTGCTCATACACAACCTGCAAAAGGCCCGAACTTGGATTTGGGGAAATTTGAAGGCCCTTAACAATAGATGATGGTTCGATGGCCAAAATAGGATCCACTTTGGGTGCTTGAATCTTTAAATTATCTACGGCCCAACCCCAGCCATGCGCACCCACATCCGCATGCAAGCGGAAGCGAACGATTACTTGATCATTCACACTGAATTTTCCGGAGGCCAACATATCTATTTCATGGCTTTTCACCATGGTACTTGTTGCAATGGCCGTTGAATTTCCATCCGCATCGCTAGCGCTATTCCATTTGGATAACCAAGTAGAATAAAGGTTCGAATCCCAACCATTGGCAAAATTATACCAGGTCTTCCCTTGATCATTTGAGCCTTGAACAATCACATAATCAAAGAAACTACGATTCACCGTACCATCCGCATTTAAGAAAGATTCTCCCGCTTCACCTGGTTCCACCAACACAATTTCATCGAAGGTAATTTTCGGGTTATCGGCAGAAATTTTAATGGGCTTCAACAAAATCGCATCGGAATTCGTGAATTTATCCGTACCGCCAACCCCATCATAAGACTCCTCATTTCCATCCGCATAAGGGTGTACGGAATGTAAGGCTCCACTCGAAAAGCCTGCTGCTTGCGTTAAATTAAATCCTTTCAAGAAGAAATCTGCCGAAGGCGTCGTATCAAAATTTTGCACATAAGATGCCACAGGATCTGCTAAAGCCAAGACTTTAAAGTCGTAGTATCCCGAAGCTGGACTATAAACAATGTTGGAAATCTTAGCCGCATCAGCCACAACCACCCGATAACGGATGACATCCCCTGCCTTCAACTGTCCTGAGGTAAAATTAAAATTATTACTATACTTAAACGTTTCACCAGTGATTTTGGTAAAATCTTTCCGAACAAATGCTGCACCATTGATTGAATATTCCATGTAAACCGCAGAAATGCCAATATTGTCCGAGGTCAGCAACGTTGGCAAGACAACAGTCGTCTGCGAATTAAAGATATACTTCAATGGGTTGGCATAAATAACCACAGGCTTCACGGTATCCGCACCCACGGTAAAGTCAAAATAACTCCCAAAGTTCGTTCCCGCGATCACTGGCGCCTCTGCAGGCGTGGTAAATTTCTTCCCGCCCGCATCATTCGCCGTCCAATAATAATTAATCTTGCGCGTTGCGGAAGATTTTGGCAAGGTGTATGTGTAGGTATTTCCCGACTTGACTAAAGGCATGGAAGTCGCAGACAAAATACTTTTATCAATCGCCATCATTAATTTAACGGACGATTCATTAATCAAGGTATCCGAATAGACTTTGGCGGTAAAAACTATGTCCTTTGAAACATCCTCGGTATCATTATAATTATCAGCGATGATGTTTGAGGATGACCACCCAAAATCACTGAATGCTCCCAAAACGATTGGCCCAATATCACGAGTTACCTCACCGCGTGCAATTTGCGGTGTCATGAGGGCATTCGGGTCGCCAACTTTATATTTCGCTTGGTCAACGTGGTATATACTTGAGCCATCCGAAAAATTCGTCGGCGCATATAATTTCCCTTTTTCACCATTCATTCGAACGATATTCGGAGAACTGATAAAAAGGCTATTCGAAGACACTTGCGTTTTCAAAGTGGCTGACGGATTATCAAACTTAGTTGTATCCATCAGGGCCGCACCGGCCGAATTAATCATAAACTGGTCAAAAATACCTGGATACCCGTAGGCCGCTTGTGATTTATCAGAGGTCAATCCAACCTGCCCGATAAAGCCTAGCCCATGCCCAAATTCGTGCAAAACTACCGAATACAAATCGATTTGATTGATTTTAGGAACACCATCCGTTCCTGTATACCAATCTGTAAAGTCGGAATTAAAGGTTGCCACAATATCCGGATTCGTACCATTCAAATTCTTATGGGCCATTTTCTCGGCTAATGCTACAGGGTACCAGGTATTCAGACGATTAGACCCAACAAAATTCCGAACATTGGTTGATGCCCCCGCACTTCCCAAAACCCCTGTCGCCAAGGATTTCCATTGCACATAAATATTGATGGTAACGTCTGAATTTAGGGATGTAGCCCAAAGGTTCGCCGCTCGTTCAAAAATTGTCTTGATATCTGCAGGCGGAACGGTTTCATAGGTTACAACAACCTGTGTTCCGGCCTTCACACTTTGTTGAGCTTGCGAGGCACGTGCATTTCGATTTTGGATTTCCTCTAACATGCGTTGAGAATACCCTTCCGGAAGTTCCCGGTGAATGCCTGATTTTTCGGGTGTATATTCCTCGACGATTAAGCCGGGCTTAAACTCCATTTTAATTTTTTGCGCCAAGAGATTACTCGTGCTTCCAACTAAAACCAACAACAAATAGTAGTAAAACTTCTTCATAGCACGAATTTAAATGGATTAGGAATTCAATTGTTGTAGCTTTTCAAACAAGTCGACGAAATCAGCTGCGACCCAATGTGTATGTGCCAACTCAGTCGCCGTATGTGAGGTCGTAATTCCCACAACCTGCATCCCAGCGTTTAAGCCCGCCGAAATACCTTGTAGCGAATCTTCGATCACCCAACAATCAGCAGGTGCTACGCCTACCATTGCTGCAGCTTTCAAATATATTTCTGGATCCGGTTTTCCTTTTCGCACTTCCGCCCCACCGATAATCGCATCGAACTGATCCCGAATACCTAAACCATCCACAATAAAATCAATATTGCCAGGACCGGCTGATGTGGCCAACGCTGTCTTTATTCCATGAGCACGTAAAGCCTTTAAAAACACCAACAATCCAGGCGCTGGTTTCATGTGCGCTTGGTAAAATCCCCGATATAAAATCTCTTTTTCTTCTTCGAGCACTTCGACTTCCGCACGGGTCATTTCCTTTTTGTAAAACCACTCAAAAGTGTCTTTGGAATTCATGCCATTTAATTCCTTGTAAAACACCTCACGTGTCAACGGAATGTTGTGGCGTTCGCAAAACAATAGCCAGGCATCTACGTGATAAGGTAAATTATCAACGACCACTCCATCCATGTCAAAAAGTACTGCTTTCATGATTAAATACTTAGGCTCAGACCATCATAGGCCAAAAACACGTTGGGAGGTAATTCTTGTTGGACCGCGTCATGCAAGCCCATCATATGACTGATATGGGTAATATAAGCCTGCTCGGGCTGTATTTTAGCAATAACTTCCAATGCCTCATCCAAGGTAAAATGGGAGACGTGCTTCGTCTTGCGCAAAGCATTGATGACGAGCACTTTGGAACCTTTAATCTTTTCCAATTCTTCGTCGGCAATGAAATTCGCATCCGTGATGTAGGTAAAATCCCCGAACCGAAAACCTAGGACATCCAAGAAATAATGCTTGACGAAGATAGGGATAACCTGCACGCCCTCAATGGAAAATGGTTGGCCATCGATTTCATACACATCAATTTCAGGAACACCTGGGTATTTTTGTTCATCAAAAGCGTAGGCAAATTCGCGTTTCAGTTGATCAATGACCTGCGCTCTTGCATACAAGGGAATAGATGCTTGTTGGGCAAAATTAAACCCTCGAATATCGTCTAAACCAGCGGTATGATCTTTGTGTTCATGCGTAAAAAGTACGGCATCCACATGCTTGATTCCTGCCCGCAAAATTTGTTGGCGGAAATCTGGACCCGTATCAATGATGAAACTTTTCCCCTGCACCTGAATGTGCATAGAAACGCGCAAGCGCTGATCTCGCGTGTCTTGCGAGGCACATACCTCGCAGGAACATGCGATCATGGGAATCCCCTGTGATGTTCCAGTCCCTAAAAAGCGTACCTGGATTGGGGACATAAAATTATTCGGTTAATGCTTTCACTTGAGAAACCAAAGCATCAAAATTCAAAGGCTTTGCTAAGAAATCGTCGAAACCCACGGCCTTGAAATCTTCCATCGTATAGTTTCTTGCATTGCCTGTAATGGCAATCATCGGAATCGCCGCTTTTTTAGCATCAGACAAAGCACGAACCGCTTTTGCGCAATCCATTCCGTCCATTACTGGCATATTAATGTCCAATAAAAGAATATCAAAATCAGCTTTTGCTAATTCATCCAATACTTGTTGGCCATTTTTTACCGCATGAATTTCAAAATTTTGAAATTCTAAAATCTTACGAGCTAAATTTTGAATGACAGAACTGTCCTCGGCGATTAATACTTTTTTCATAAAATTCGATTTGATATTTTGAGGCTAAACCTCATATTCAAGTAAAAATAGAGAAACAAATGAAATTACGCAATAAAAAAAGCGACTCAATTGAGCCGCTTTTAAAATGAATTCAATTTCCTTATTTCACGTAAATCGAAACAGATGTTTTATCCCAATCGAAGGTGATTTGGCCTGTAGGCGAAACTCCTATCGTGAATTTCTCTGTCATTGCATGCTCGCTCACTTTTCCAGTTACGCGTAACACATCTTTTTCAGCCTTGTACGTGTAAGCGCCCCATTGTTTGGCGTCGCTATTGAAAATCACCGTCCATTCTGTCGGGCCTGGAATTGTAAACAAAGAATAAACCCCTTTAGCCAAAGGCTTTCCTTGAACGGTCACGTCCGCAGAAAACTCAATCGTTGTTGCTTCATTCGCACCTGTACGCCAAACTTCCCCGAAAGGAGCCAATGCTTTGGCATCTTTCGCACCAAATACCAAACGACCTTTCACCGAAGGTTGCGCATACTTAATCATCACTTCTGTCGTACCTACTTTTTGAATAACCACGGCTGGTGGCGATGCTGGTGCTTTTTGAGCAAATGCTCCGAAAGTCATCACGCTGAATAAAATTGCTAAATACTTTTTCATAATTATTTTGTTGTTTTGAGATTACAAATTAAGCCAATAATTCAATTTTAACACGATAGCCCGGTTACGAATTTGCATAATCTCCGGGAAATAGTTGTCAGTATACACCAAAAACAAATCCGATGCCGGCTTATACCGCCATTGCAAACGCGCATTTAAATTAACATTTTTCGTTTGTTGGTTCAACTGGAAAAACGTAGCAAAAAACAATTTATTCGTAAAGGTAATGTCGATTTTAGGTCGGATAATCCAAAACTGCGAAGACACTTTTTTCGCAAGCATTTTATCTGTACCCGGAATTTCCACATCTTGAATATCGTTGTAATCGACGGCCAAGGAGACACTACCGTAGGGTTGGAATCGATAACCAATATCAGCTGTTAAGCCCGTGCGCCAACCATTTCCAAAATACCCACCAAAACGGGAGGTTAATGCATACGTAAAAAGCTTGATGGGCGATGACCCATAACGTGCATTCACTGCATACCAATCGTGCTCGGTTCCTCTTTTTAATGGTGTATTCCCCATCCTTGTCGCATCAAAATCGTATAATAATTTGACAAAATCATAGGAAAGGTACAAACCAAATGTTGACCGATCCTTCATAGTTCCGTCATAAGCAACATAGCTCGTATTATCTGTATATGTCCCTTGATTATTCCAATAAGACATCGTCATCAACTTTAAACTCGTATAAAACAAATTGGTATTCTTATTTTTAGGATAGAATATTTTTGCCGCCTCGGGTTGAATTTGGAGATAATTTAACCGAGGTACATAACCCACTTCAGGGTTGTAATGCTCACCTACCCATTGTTGCTTAATGGAAAAAGCCCAGTTATTGTCTGCATAAGCCAATGAGGCTGCTTGCGAAAAATCATTTCCTTCGTTTAACGGACTAATCGTTTTCGAATAAAATAGCGAACCTGTCCAAAAATTATCTTTTGAGGCTAGGTTATATTCAAATCCAACATCACGATTATAGGGTTGATAACCATTCGATTTTTGCAAATCGGTATCAATAAACGATTCCTTGTTCACCATGTATGCGCCGATATTCGACCGAGCAAATAATTTACGTTGTAAAGCAATCATCGAATAATTCTGCGTAGGAACTCCCTTGGCATCAATGCGCTGCGACTGCACATTCAAGGCTCCAATCCGCCAATCCGGATTTAATTTACCACTGACACGCGCTCCGTAGGTAATGGGTGTTTGCTCATAAATTCCGGTTTTCGGATTCAATGCCAAACCTATCCTACGCGAGAAAAAGGGGCGAATATTATCCGTTCCAAAGCCATCAAACAAATCCGAGTTCTCAATAAAAAACTGGCGTTTTTCGGGGTAAAATAATTCAAAGCGATCCAAGTTGGTTTGTTGGCGATCCACATCCACTTGCGAAAAATCTGGATTCAAGGTCATGTCCAAGTTCAATCCCGAATTAATCGCAACTTTTATATCACCACCTATTTGATTGCGTATAGCAGCTGGATCCTTCGACTCATAATTCGCCGTAAGCCCTGAAAGTCCGTAAGGAATAATGGAAATATTCTTTTTAGGTGCAGGCGGTGAGGTTTCCCAAACCAAAACACCCGCATAGGCTAAGGAAGCCGTGGGGAATTGCCGGGGAACGGGTGCCCAGGCCGACTTCTCTTTGGCCTTCAAATCGTATCGAGAGAAGTTGATACCCCAGCGTTTGATATTGTCCTTATAGCGAATGGATTTAAAAGGAATAGCCGCTTCAAAGATCCAAGAATCGCGTTTATAGGTCGTTGCAGACTCCCACTTATTGTCCCAGTTGAGGTTAACTTTGGCACCTTCCGACATTTGTCCGTCCCATTGCGCACCAGCAGCATTCGCGCCAAATGCAAACCCCGTTGTTTTGTCTTCGAAGGTATCGATGAAAACCAAAAAATTATCATTCACCCCAAAGGAGAAATCGCGTTTCATGGATTCCACAACAAAGGCGCCGGGTTCCTTTAAAAAACACTCAGCAGAAATGTAGATGAATTTATCGTCGTAAGACATTTTCACATCTGTACGCACTTGGGCACACAAAGAATCGAAAGGATTACACATCATAAAATCGCTGACCGCCGCGGCGTCAAACCAGGCTTGCTCATTTAAAACACCGTCAATCACGACCTTACCCGTCGTTTTTTGAATGTGCATCTGAAATTTGTCATTGATTTTCTGTGCTTGAATTGTTGGAATCAAACAATTCAGGAAACACAGGATGAGAAAAATTCTTTTCATGCTCGATTAAATAGGTTAACAAACAAAGGTAAGTTATTTTTACCTGGGACTTGTGGGTCTTATAGGGCTTGATTATTTTTGCATCAAAATTTAAAAACCGTTAACGCATGGGAAGAGCATTTGAATTCCGAAAAGCACGTAAATTCAAGAGATGGGGGCAAATGGCCAAGACCTTTACTAAAATTGGTAAAGATATTGTCATTGCTGTAAAAGCAGGAGGTGGAGACCCTTCATCGAATTCACGTTTAAGAGCCATCATTCAGAATGCGAAGGCGGTGAATATGCCAAAGGAAAACGTGGAACGTGCGATTAAACGGGCTACGTCCAAAGATCAAGAGGATTACAAAGAGATTGTTTACGAAGGATATGCCCAACATGGCATCGCCATTTTGGTTGAGACGACAACTGATAATATTAATCGTACAGTTGCCAATATCCGTTCATCATTCACGAAATGTGGTGGTTCTTTGGGTACAACGGGGATGTTGGATTTCATCTTTACCCGTAAATCCGTTTTCAAAATCGCGGCTAAACCGGAAATCGATTTAGAAGAATTGGAATTTGAATTGATCGATTTAGGTGTTGACGAAGTATTCTTGGATGAAGAAACGAACCAAATTAATATTTATGGGGAATTCACGGCTTTTGGTGGAATTCAAAAATATTTAGAGGGTCAAGGATATGAGTTGTTGGGTGCCGACTTTGAGCGTATTCCAGATGAAACAAAAGAGTTGACGGACGCACAAGTGGCGGATGTAGAAAAACTCATCGAGCGACTGGAAGAAGACGACGATGTACAGAACGTCTACCATAACATGGGATAATAAAAAAAGGCCAGTTTCCTGGCCTTTTTTTATGTATTCTAATTGCGAATAGGAAAACGAATATTCCCCGCGTAGCTTTGGCAAACCTCAAAGGATTGCCAAAGCTAAGGCCCCGCTTAGAAGCCTGAATCCGAGTCTACGATTTTAGGCGATATAAATAGGGTGCCTTATGCGCCCCACCTGTATATTTCTTCTCGATTCGCTCCAAAATATCCAAGCTCAAAATTTTCCGCTGAAAGTTTGTCCGAACCAAGCGTTTGCCCAAGATCGTTTCGTAAACAACTTGCAATTCCGACATCGTGAACGTGTCACCTAGTAACTCAAAAGCAACTAATTTTTCATCTAAACTACGTCGCAAAGACTCAAGCGCCTTGAGAACAATTCGATTATGATCTAGGAATAATTTGGGTAAAGCGGTAACATCCATCCATTCGGATGCATCTGAAACCCCTGATGGATTAACCACCACTTTCGAATAGTCCACCAAGGCGTAATACCCAATCGTTACAAATCGCTGGTCAACCCATGCTAATTTATCTGATGATTCGCCCATCGCATTATTCACGTCGCGATGTTCATCAACTGCCCGGTAATTCCTTGCCAAATCCCCAAACGTATAAAATTGCTCCAAATAAATTTCGGTCAAGCCTGTGCGCTCTTCCAAAATACGTGCAGCCGCTTGATCAACATCTTCTTCCAAACCCACAAAACCTCCTGCCAAAGCCCAAACAGGGCTCTTTTTAAATTTCAATAAGAGAACTTTCAGTTGGTTTTCATGAAATCCAAAAATCACACAATCCACTGAAATTCCCGGCAACCATTGTGCTTCTACTCCCATTTATTTAATGTGTTTAAGCATAAAATCCTGAATCTGCTTCGCAAAAATCACGTAGCCTTTTTCATTTAAATGCAGTTTATCCGCCACAAAAATATCTTGCATTAAAGTCCCATCCGATAAATAAAATGGACTATGCATATCAATAAAATAATCCCCTTTAGCCTTAATTAAGGCATTTAATTCCTTTTGCTTGTCCACGATGGAAACACGCGCTAAGCTTGGCCGTGCAGCTACGAAAACCAATTTCGCCCCCGGAACCTGCTTCGCCAAACGAGCCTTGAATTCAACGTATTCAGCCGCAATCGCCTGAGGCAATTTACCCTTCGCCAAATCATTATCTCCCTCGTACATAATCACCCATTTCGGTTGGTATTTCACGACCATCCGATCAAAATAATACAAGGCATCCGCTAAAGTCGACCCACCAAATCCCCGATTAAACGCAGCGGGCATGCCCTTCATGTCGGCATCAAATGACTTCCACAAACGGAAACTTGAACTCCCAATAAACAACACCTGGCCTTTGGCTGGCATCGCTAAAGAATCTTGTTTTTCGTAGCCCAAAATCTCTTTTTCAAAAGGATTTTGCGCCAACAAATTCGTGCTTACGAAAAGCAATAAAGCAATGATGATCTTATTCATTTGGATATTTTAAACCGATTTGAGCACGTATTTCATCTAATAATCCCATCAATTCTTGACTGAACTGGTGTGACATCCAAGCATTTTCGGTCCGACCGGCCCACAAATCCTCCTGCACCGCATCCGCCTCATAACTATACCCCCAACCCTTGCGTTCCGTTTCAAAGACCGTTTCCTCTCCATCGTAAATGGTCAGCGTCATCCCCTTCGTTTCATGGAAACGAGGATGCATGTAAATCTTCCCTAATGTTCCGTAAACCGTACAAGTCGTATCCGTTTGCGCCGCAAATGTCGAGAACAAACTCGCCGTCGCACCTGAGGCATATTTCGTCGCAATCGAACAATTCATATCCACACCCGAAGGCGCCATCACGCCCGTCGCCTTCATTTCCAGCGGTTGGCCCAACAATAATTTCGAAATAAACAAAGGATAGATACCAATGTCCAACAAAGATCCTCCCGTCAAATGCGGATTAAACCAACGAGCCTCCTCATCGTATTCAGCCTTGAATCCAAAGTCAGCTACTACATGCTTAATTTCCCCGATGACACCCGAAGCAATGATTTCTTGTAATTTCGCCACCGAAGGATGAAAACGCGTCCACAAGGCCTCCATTAAAAAGAGTTTCTTTTCGCGCGCTTTGGCAATCATGGCATTAACCTGCTTGCTATTAATCGCAAAAGCCTTTTCACATAAAACCGGGACGCCAGCTTCCAAACATAACATCGTATGATCATAATGCAATCCATGCGGCGAGGCTATATAAACGACATCAATTTGACCACTAGCCAACATTGCCTCGTAAGAGCCATAGGCTTTCACATCAGCGCCGTATTGCGCCGCAAACGCCTCCGCCCGACCTAAATCGCGCGATGAGACTGCCGCTAAGTAACCGAGTTTCGCATGGACGAGATCATCCGCAAATTTTGTTGCGATGCCGCCGCACGCCAATATACCCCAACGAATGGGCTTTCCAGGTTGAATCATAGGTTTAGACTATTGTACTTATAAAGACCCTAATGTAGCAATTAATGCTTGTACTTGCTCCTCATTCACGGCAGGAAAATTCGCAATTCGAATCTGCGTCTCTTTCATCTTGCCATAACCCGAGCCCAAAATCATATCCGATTTTGCCTGCACTTGCTTAATGACATCTCCCGCCAATCCTTTGCAATTCAAGACCACGACTGTCGCTGAACGATGGTTCGGGTTCTCAACAAAGATTTCAAAATTCGCTGATTTCGAGGCAAAATCGTATAGCGCTTTCGCTTTGCGATCCGTTTCCTTGCGCATCAAATCCACACCTATCTTATTGAAATCTTCCGCAACTTTCCCCAGCACATAAATCCCCATCACGTTCGGCGTTTCAGGCGTTTCAAATTTCTTGTAATTTTCCCAAAGACTTGGCAAGGAATGATATGTCCCCACGATTCCTTCGTGCAATTTCATTCGCTCAGATTTCTCAAGCATCTTTTCATTGGCCAACCAAACGCCTAAACCAGCAGGCATCCCAAAGGCTTTTTGTACCGAAAACATCGCCGAGTCAACTAAGTTGAAATCCAAATTCGTATACGGCGCAGATGACACCATATCCACAATCATCAACTTATCTTTATTGGCCTTCTTGATTTTATGAATCTCGGCCGCCTTCATTTGAACACCCGAACTTGTTTCGTTCGCTGTGCAGCAAATCAATTCTGCATATTCTGGAACCTCCACTTCTGCAGCGTCGAAACCCTCGCCAAAAGGCTTGTGCATCGCATGCGCAAACTTGTGAAGTTCTTTAGAGAAATCGTAAAACTTCTTGGAGAATGAACCATTCACTAAGTGAAAACTTTCATGCTCCACGGTATTCATAATCGCACGCTCCCAGATTTCCGTCGCAGAACCTGTGAACAAAACTGCAGTTTCTTTTGGCAAAGAAAACAAAACACGCAATTGCTCATCGGCATGCTGGTAAATCTTACGAAAAGCCGCCGAACGATGGGAAATGGAACCGATGTTTTGGCGAAACGCCTCCGCATAATGTGCCTCCACCGTAGGAAATAAAGCTGCCGGACCTGGGGTAAAAAATGTGCTCATAATTAATATAACATTCTAAATTTGATCGTATTGTCGATCAATTTCAATTCATTCACGATATCCTCCGCGTATTCCTTCGCCACATCCGTAATCACATAACCCGTTTTCTCCGTCGTTTTTAAATACTGACCGATGATGTTAACATGGTATTTCGCAAACACATTATTAATCTGCGCCAAAATTCCTGGAACATTGTGGTGAATGTGCAATAAACGGTGTGCATTTTCCAAAGGAGGCAATTGCAATTCTGGGAAATTCACCGAACCATAGGTGCTACCATTGTTTATGAATTGCAACAACTTATTCGGCACAAATTCGCCAATATTCGCTTGTGCTTCTTCTGTACTTCCACCAATATGCGGCGTCAAAATGACATTCGGCAAGCCACGTAATTCATTGATAAATTCCTCATCGTTCGTTTTTGGCTCATAAGGGAATACATCGACTGCTGTTCCCCAAACCTTACCCGATTTAATGGCGTCCACCAAAGCTGGAATTTCAACTACGTGACCACGCGAAAGATTCAAGAAAATTACATTGTCCTTCATCCAAGAGAACTCTTCCTTCCCGATGATGTTGGTATTCGATTTACGACCATCTACGTGTAAGCTCACAAAATCAACGGTCGACAATAATTCTTTCATCGAATTACATTTCTTCGCATTACCTAACGCTAATTTATCGACGATGTCATAGAAATACACTTCCATACCCAGCGCCTCAGCGATCACGGAAATCTGGGTACCAATGTTTCCATAACCTACCAAACCGATTTTCTTACCGCGAATTTCAAATGAATTCGTAGCCGATTTATCCCAAACACCTGCGTGCATTTTGGTTGATTTCTCGAAAATGTTACGCGTTAGCATCACCATCAAACCGATAGACAATTCTACTACACTTCGCGTATTAGAATAAGGTGCATTGAAAACAGCGATACCGCGATTCTCACATTCTGCCAAATCGATTTGGTTCGTCCCAATACAAAATGCCCCCACACACATCAAACGCGCGGCATTCGGATGTTCCAATACTTTCTTCGTCAAGTTTGTTTTCGAGCGTAAACCGATGATCGACACATCCTTGATTTTTTCAATCAATTCATCCTCGTCCAAGGCCCCTTTTAACAATTCCACTTGGAAGCCTTCTTTGGTAAACAAAGCAACGGCTGCCGGATGTACGTTTTCTAATAACAAAACTTTGATACGCGATTTAGGATACGATTGCGCCCGACTTAAGCCATTGATGTACAAAAATTCATCCAACGATGGTACGACGAAATCCGCCTTATCCGTCACCGCTTTGCGCGATACGTTTTCCGTAAAGGCAAAGAATTTATTCGCTAAACCCGCCTCACGTAATTCATAATCAGTATAGCCATCCCCAATCACAAAAACCTCCCCTTCTAATGCCAAGGACTGCAACAAACGAACCTTACCTTTATCTTGAGACAATAAATTCGTATGATCATAGCCCGTAATATTTCCTTCGCCATCATAGGTAAAAGTATTCGCATGTACGTTTTCAGCGGCGATTCCCATGTCCGCAACAACCGGAACGATAAAGTCCTTAAATCCACTCGAAACAATCAAAATACGATCCGCATGCTCACGAATGAAAGCTTTATTTCGTTTGAAAGATTCTGATATTTTTCCTTTTAAAAAGGCGATTAATTGATCTACATGTAATTGATTCGCAGGCAATAAAGCCACACGCTCCCGAAGCGAGTCCGCAAATGAATATTCACCCGTCATTCCCTTATCGGTGATTTCGCGAATTTTGCCAACAATCTCTGCTTGTTTGGGATTTCCTTCTAAGGCGATGCGCGCAAGCTCATCCAATCCTTCAACTTTCGTAAATGTGCTGTCAAAATCAATGACAATGGTTAATTGCTCAAGCTCTTTGTTAGACATGTTATTCAATTTTCAATTTCCGTTAAACCATGCAGCGGCTCTTTGCTCAGCCCAAGTTTGTCCCCGATAATTCCTCGGATAAAACCCGCAATGCCCTCCTGAATCGGGTAATTCGATTTGGACAAAATCCAAATCAATTTGCTCAGGCAAGCACTCCTGCGATAAAAATGGATCATTCTTAGCGTTCACAATCAAAGTTGGCACCTGAATGTCCGCTAAAAAATACAAAGAACTATTACGTTCATAATAATCCTCCGCATCCTTAAATCCATGCAAGGGACCCGTAATCACATTGTCAAAATCGTACAAACTGCGAATAGAGGTTAACATAGACGGCGTAATATCCATAGGATATCGAGCCGACTTTTCGGTAACTTTTTCTAATAGCGTTTGTAAGAAGCGATGTGTGTAGAGTCTGTTTTCCCGGCGAGTCAATTGCTGACTACTGCTGGAAAGATGCAAAGGTACAGAAAATGCTACAGCTTTTCGAACGAATTGCGATGCTTTTTTGCCATTTTCTCCCAACCATTTTAGGCTTAAGTTGCCGCCTAAACTAAAGCCGGCCAAGTAGATATCTTTCACGCCCCGAGCAACAGCCTGTTGGATCACAAAGTCCAAATCTTCCGTTGCCCCGCTGTGATAAAATCGCAAATTCCGATTCGGATCTCCTGAACAGCTTCGGTAATTCCATGCCAAGGCATTAACCTCCGGCATCGCACGTATGAGTCCAGTGACATAATGTCGCCGACTACTCCCCTCTAAACCATGAGATACAATTAACAAAGGCTTTTCATGCAAAGCCTCTGAACGCATGTGCCAGTCGACATCCAAAAAATCGCCATCAGGCAATTCCATGCGTTCACTCTGCGAATGCGTTAGTGGTATTTTTCGAAATAAAGCCGGATAAATGCTTTGGGTATGTCCATCCGGCAACCAAAGTGGTGCGCGATAAGCTTGCATTAAATAAAGAAATCTGGGATTAATGATTTGGGATCAACGGTCGGATCTACTTGATAGGGAGCAAAATCTGCTACTCCCGCCTCCGCCAGCACAACATCATCAATAAAATAATTTCCCGTGCAAACCTTGGCATCACGCTTTAATATCTCAAAACAGGCATCCGCCATAATATCTGGTTTTCGGGCTAATTTCAACATCTCCGCGCTACCTACCGCAAATTCAATTGCCGCCGTCGCGATAATCGTACGAGGCCACAAGGAATTAAAAGCTACTTTCCCCTCAAACTCTGCAGACATACCTAACGTAACCAATGACATCCCGAATTTGGCCATCGAATACGCCACGTGGTGCTTGAACCAGCGCGCCTCAAAATTCAAGGGCGGAGATAATGTCAATACATGTGGATTATTTGACTTCAGTAAATGAGGAAGACATGCGCGAGAAACCAAATAGGTGCCGCGGGCATTTACCCCATGCATTAAATCGAAGCGCTTCATTTCGGTTTCGAGGGTACCCGTCAACTGAATGGCAGAGGCATTATTAATCAAAACATCGATTCCTCCGAAGGTCTCAACCGCTTTATTCACTGCTTCTAAAACCTGATTTTCGTCACGAATGTCGACAACACAGGGCAGAACGCGCCCGCCTAATGCTTCAATTTCCGTAGCAGCTGAGTAAATCGTGCCCTGTAATTTGGGATGCGGCTCAGCAGTTTTTGCTGCAATTACAACGTTTGCACCCTCTAAGGCAAGTTTTTTAGCAATCGCCAAACCAATTCCACGGGAAGCACCCGTGATGAAAACCGTTTTGTTTTTGAAGTCCATGTCGCTCTAATTAAACTTTATCTAAATTACGATTTTATTACAAAGACTTGTCAAATTTTAATTTTTGCGTTGTACTTTTGTAAACTAGTTTAGTCCAAAATTATTAATGATCACACCGTTTAAGTCAGTCAGTATTTCTCATCGCAGTGCTCCACTCACCATTCGTGAGATGGTTGCCCTTAATGAGGATGAAAGCAAAGCTTTTACACTCAAATGCAAAGACCTTTTCGGCTTGCAAGAACTGTTGATCGTCTCTACCTGTAATAGAACTGAACTCTATTTCACCACCCAAGAAGATATTTCAGAAGCTTTGATTAAGGCTTTGTTGATCGAAAAAGGGTTAACAATTACGACTGAATTTGTAAATTATTTCATCCAACGCGATGAAACCAATGAGTCATTGCAACATCTGTTTGAAGTGGCTACGGGCTTACAATCCAAAGTAGTAGGTGATTTACAGATCCCGAATCAGATTAAAAAAGCGTATCAATTAGCGGCAGACCACAACATGGCTGGCCCCTATTTGCATCGTTTAATGCATACCATTTTTTATTCCAATAAACGTGTTGCCCAAGAGACTTCGTTCCGTGATGGAGCGGCGTCAGTTTCTTATGCAACCGTAGCTTTGGCGGAAGAATTATCCCAAGCTTTAGCCGCGCCGAAAGTACTTATCTTAGGTCTAGGTGAAATTGGTATCGATGTTTGTAAAAACTTCGAGGACAAAGATTTCGCAGAGGTAACAGTCATGAATCGTACGCTGGAAAAGGCTGAACGGATCGCTCAAGGAAAAAATTTCCGGGTAGCTCCGTTTGAAGATATGTGCAAGGAAGTTGAGGCTGCTGATATTATCATCTCCTCGGTTCGAACAGATTCCCCTATTATCACCCAAGAAAAATTAAAGGCTATGCAATTGCTGTCCTTTAAGTATTTCATTGACCTTTCCGTTCCTCGGAGTGTTGAGGATGGTGTAGAAAAAGTATCTGGTGTCTTGTTATATAACATCGATTCCTTGAAAGAACGTGCGGATGAGGCTTTGGCTTTGCGCATGGCTTCGATTCCCGATGTAAAGAATATCATTACGGAATCCATTGATAGCTTTAATGATTGGTCGAAGGAAATGGAAGTTTCGCCAACCATCCACAAGTTAAAAGGTGCTTTGGAACAAATCCGTAAGGAGGAAATCAATCGCCACCTAAAAGGACTGAGTGCAGAGGAAGTTGAGAAATTAGAAAAAATCACGGCTTCTTTGGTACAAAAAATCATCAAACAACCGATCATTCATTTGAAAGCTGCTTGTAAACGTGGGGATTCAGATGCGATGGTGGATGTATTGAATGATTTATTCAACCTCGAGCAATTCGAAGAGCAAGAATCCTAATCCATGGACAGCGCATTACTGAATAAATTGGCCCGCTACTGCGCCTATCAGGAACGCTGCATCTCAGAAATCAAACAGAAAATTCACGACTTAGATCCTTTGGCTGATTCGGATATTTATATTCAGTGGCTGCAAGAAAATAATTACCTGAATGAAAGTCGGTTCGTAGGACTATTCATCCGATCAAAATTCAACCAGAAGAAATGGGGACGCAGCAAAATCCAGTTCGAACTACGCAAGAAGGGTATTTCGGACTCCGAAATTCAAGCGCATTGGGATGAAATTGAGGAAGATGACTATTCGGAAGCATTGAAAACCTTATTGAGCAAAAAAGCGGAATCCTTGAAAACTGGGACTTCTACTGAAAAATACCAAAAGTGTTACCGCACTGGTTTATCCAAAGGTTTCGAACCTGGACTTGTTTCCCAAGTATTAAAGGGACTTTTCCCGAAGGGATTTGCATAAAATCATTTTTTTCATACCTTTGGGACATGAATTTCAAATCAGCTACTTATTACGCAGGTTATTATTACGCAGGATATTACGTCTGCGCGTAACCGGTTTGATAGGTTTTTGATGTTAACTTATTTTCGCCGGCCTGTGAGTCGGCATTTTTATTTTATGAGCTTTTCCATTTCACCCGCGTCTCGTTTACAGTCTGTAGAGGAATATTATTTCTCCACAAAACTGAAGCAAATAGCTGCCTTACGCGCCGCTGGCATTCCCGTAATCAACTTGGGCATTGGTAGTCCAGACCTCGCTCCTTCCATGGAGACCATTGAGGCCTTGACTTTATCCGCAGCAAATCCTGCGAATCATGCCTACCAAGGTTATCAAGGAATTCCTGCGTTACGAGAGGCTTTTGCTGCATTTTATGCGAAGCACTACGGAGTGACATTGGATCCTGCGCATGAAATATTACCCCTGATTGGTTCCAAAGAGGGCATCATGCACATTGCCATGGCATATTTAGAAGCGGGCGATGTGACTTTGATTCCAAACCCAGGCTACCCAACTTACCAAGCAGCCTGTTCGCTGACAGGAGCAACGGTACAAGCTTATGAATTAACAGAAGCAAACGGATGGTTACCCGATTTAGATGCTTTAGAGAAACAAGATTTATCGAAAGTGAAAATCATGTGGGTTAATTACCCACATATGCCAACGGGTGCGAAGGCCGATTTGGCATTCTTTACCAAACTACGGGATTTCGCCATTCGCCATTCAATTCTATTGGTGAATGACAATCCTTACAGTTTCATATTGAACGAAAACCCGATCAGCATGTTGGCCGTTCCGGGCATGAAGGAGGTAGCCATCGAATTGAATTCATTGTCCAAATCCCACAACATGGCTGGTTGGCGCATCGGTGCGGCATTCGGCCGGAAGGAATTATTAGATCCTGTGTTGAAATTCAAGTCCAACATGGATTCTGGGATGTTTTTACCTTTGCAAGAAGCAGCGGTTAAGGCATTATCGGCAGACGGTCACTGGTTTGCCCAACAAAATAAAATCTATCAATCCCGCCAGAAAAAGGTTTTCGAATTATTGGACCTATTGGATTGCGTGTACGATCCGGCACAAACCGGCATGTTTGTCTGGGCACGCATACCGGCAGATTATGAGTCGGGCTATGCGCTTTCCGACAAAATTTTAGACGAGAATGCGGTATTTATCACGCCGGGGGGAATTTTTGGAACACAAGGAAACGGCTATGTGCGGATTTCGTTATGTGCGAAAGAAGGCGTATTTCAAACGGCGATAGATCGCATCAAAAATCACAGCAATGGAATCTAAGAAGGTAGGCATTATAGGTATCGGTTTAATTGGAGGCTCCATTGCCAAAGCATTGCGCAGCTCTGCTTGGGCATCTGAACTCATTGGAATTGAAGCGAATCCTGCTCACGCAGCGAAGGCTCTTTCCTTGCGTTTGGTAGATGAAATATTACCCTTGGAAGAAGCCATCGAACGCGTGGATGTGTTTGTATGCGCAACGCCAGTGGATATTTTGGTTCAAATTATTCCGAATGTATTAGACCGATTAAAACCCGGTCAAATTGTCATTGAGGTAGGTTCTACCAAAACACCGGTCTACGAGGCGCTTAAAAATCACCCGAAACGGAATCAATTTGTATCAACCCACCCGATGGCTGGAACCGAATTTTCGGGACCGGAAGCGGCTGTTGAAGGCTTGTTTCAAGGAAAGCGTGGCGTGATTTGCGATAAGGAATTGAGTGCTCCGGAAGCCGTTGCGACCATTGAAAGTTTGTACCGGGATGGTTTGGGCATGAATCTGATTTATATGGATTCGATTGACCATGATGTGCACACGGCGTATATTTCGCACATTTCACATATTTGTTCGTTTGCTTTGGCGAATACGGTGTTGGAAAAAGAGAAAAACGAGGAACGGATTTTCGAATTAGCCTCCACGGGTTTTGAATCAACCGTACGTTTGGCCAAATCATCGCCAGAAACTTGGTCACAGATTTTCCATCAAAATCAAGATAACTTGATGGACGTTTTGGACGAATACATCAATACGCTATTGAAATATAAAGGCCTGATGTTGTCGGGAAGTTATGATAAACTGAAAGAGGAATTAGCGAAGGCGAACGACATCGGTCGGATCCTGAATAAACATTAAAAAAAGCCCCGACTTTCATCGGGGCATTTTTTATTAGTTGCCTTTCGGTGCCTTGTAGGCAATCGGCTTCCAGGTATTATTTTTTCCATTGATGTCTGGGAAGACATGGTCTGGATCGATCGTCACTGATTTAATTGGTAAGTTAGTCGAAGTCTTGAATGTCCAAGAACCTCCACGTTGCCAAATCTCCACTGGGAAGTTGAAACGCTCTTTGGCTCCACCGGCAAGCTCTACTTCCACAATGGCAGGCATGGCCATTTTATCCAAGTTTTCGATCGTGATCAACGCACCTTTGGCAGGATCTTGATCGATGTAATCCACATCTTTGACTGATTGATCCAACTTCCATAATTCGTAGAACCAGGCTTTCCAGAACCAACCTAAATCCTCACCGGCACCATCTTCCATCGCACGGAAGAAATCACGTGGCGTCGGATGTTTGAATGCCCAGTTTTTGATGTAATGACGGAAGGCATAATCGAAACGATCAGCACCTAAAATGTTCTCACGCAAGATGCGCAAACCAAACCCTGGTTTGTTGTAAGCTTCCCAACCTAAGTTACGAGCTTGAATAACATCCGGAATAGACATGATCGGATCAGCCTCCGCACGGAACATGCGTGGAGCGAGTTGATGCATATCATACTTTTGATTCTTGTATTCGCCTTTATTGAAAGCATCTGTCGAATAGAAATTGATGAACGTATTAAATCCTTCATCCATCCAAGCGAATTTGCGCTCGTTATTTCCAACAATCATTGGGAACCAGTTATGGCCAAATTCGTGATCTGTCACGCCCCATAACGAAGCAGTTTGATCGCGGAATCCACAGAAAATGATCCCAGGGTATTCCATTCCAGATACGATACCTGCCACATTGGTTGCCACAGGATAGCTATATTCGTATAACCAGTTTGAATAATGTTCAATAGATGCTTTCACATATTCTGTGGAACGAGCCCAAGCTTTTTCTCCATCTGATTCAATCGGATAAACGGAAACAGCAGTTGCTTTTTTGCCGCTAGGCAAATTGATCATCGCCGCATCTTGAATGAAGGCTTTCGACGTAGCAAAGGCTACATCGCGCGCATTTTTACAAGCAAATTTCCATGTCAAACGATCTTTAGCTGGTCGAGACGCCGCATCCGTCACCTCAGCCGCCGAGCGGATAATGACTGTTTTTTCGGACGTTTTAGCTGCAGCCCAACGCTTCATTTGCTCAGCCGTGTACACTTCAGAAGGATTCAACAATTCACCCGAACCTACGACAATGTGTGAAGCAGGAACGTTGATGGAATATTCGAAATTTCCATATTCCAAATAGAACTCACCTGCACCTAAATATGGTAACACGTTCCATCCCTCGATGTCGTCATAAACACACATGCGTGGAAACCACTGAGCCACTGTGTAGATATCCCCGTTCTTCGTTTCTTGGATACCCATGCGGTCAGAACCGTTTTTAGGAGAAGTGAACGAATAAACGATTTTGATTTTTGCGATACCGGCTTTCTCAGCTAGCGGAGAAGCCAAGCGAATCTGCATCCGTGTGTCTTCTACAATAAAGTTGGCCGGCTTTCCATCCACCGAAACACT
Source organism: Aquirufa sp. TARAVU-A1A (assembly GCF_054558675.1). NCBI lineage: Bacteria > Pseudomonadati > Bacteroidota > Cytophagia > Cytophagales > Flectobacillaceae > Aquirufa > Aquirufa sp. TARAVU-A1A. The sequence goes on along the minus strand of NZ_JBPXKP010000006.1, from coordinate 88,101 downwards.
TTCAATTTTATAACCTCCATCAAAAGCCACATTCCCAAAACGTCCGCCTAATACAGGTGTTGTTTTACCGCCACGCGATTGCGTATTGAAGGAGTTTTGATCTAATTGTAACCAAAGGAAAGGTAATTTATCTGGGGAGTAATTCTTGTAAGTAATTTCAACATCGCCAGAAATCTTGCGATTCGTATCGTCCAACGAGGCTGATATTTTATAATCAGCAACATTTTGCCAATAGTTGGGACCCGGCACCCCGGCCGCTGAACGTGCGGGTGAAACTGGACCATAATTCCATAAAGGATGAAATAATTCGTAGGCATTGTATTGGGCCATGGCTTGCAAAGAGCAAAACATAAATCCAATGGCGAAAAGCTTTTTAAGCATCGTGATGAAGGTTAAAGTCTATAATTATTCAAAAATGGTTAAAATCTCGTCATCAAGCAAACGTTTTGTTAATCCCAAAGCCTTTGGCACCTCGTAATGGTAGAAAAACTTCATCGTATGAATCTTGTCTTGGTAAAACGATTTCTCCGCCGAATCTATATTTTTAGCGGCCACATTTCCTTGTTTCAACCATTGCCACGCCACCACGATCAATCCGAACAATTCCATGTACAGCGTTGAATCGGCTAAGAATATGTCGGGCTGTCCAGCTTTGCTCAATTTATGCAGGGTTACTTTATTGAGGCTAGCTAATTCATTCGCCAATATCTCCGCATAGGGTTTCGTGATTTCATTCGTCATTCCTTGCGCAATATCCGCTTGAATCAATTTCACCAAAGCCTGAACCGCTTTTCCTTGTTCGCTTGGAATGCCACGACCCAACAAAGTTAATCCGTGGATACCTGTCGTACCTTCATAAATGGACATAATACGCACATCGCGTGCCATTTGTTCCAAAGGAAAATCTTCCGTGTACCCATAGCCTCCGAGTACTTGAAGTCCTTGATTGACCGCTAAGATTCCTTGTTCGGCCGGATAAGTTTTCGCAACGGGCGTCATCAAATCCAAGAGCATTTGAGCCTCTTTTTGGTCTTCGCCTGTCAGGCATTTGGATAAATCTTCCCAAAGAAAACATTGGAACAATAAACCCATAGCGCCTTCTACAATCGATTTTTGGTAATACAACATGCGTTGTACATCGGGGTGATTTTGAATGAGAGTCGGCGGAGTCTCCGGATCTTTATTGGTTAATTTTCTACCTTGGCTACGCTCAGACGCATATTGTTTGGAGAAATGATATGCAGCGGAAGCGATGTAGGCACCTCCCATGCCCACACCCAAACGGGCTTCATTCATCATTTGAAACATGTACATCAAACCCTTGTTGGGCTCACCCACCAAATAACCAATGGAATCGCCTTTATCCCCAAAAGAAAGATGTAAAGCTGGAGTCGCTTTTTGGCCCATTTTATGGTAAAGACCCATCGAGGTTACCTCGTTCGAAACCCATTGCCCGTTTTCTTGTCGGCGCTTAGGAACCACAAACAGTGAAATCCCTTTCGTCCCTTTGGGAGCGCCTTCCAAACGCGCCAAAACTAAGTGAATAATATTTTCTGAAAAGTGGTTATCGCCACCCGAAATGAAAACTTTTTGACCCTTAACCGAATAGGTCCCGTTGCCTAAATCCTTCGCGCTGGTGCTGACATCGTTCAAGGAACTACCTGCTTGAGGTTCCGTCAAACACATGGTGCCTGTCCATTTTCCGGCAAGCATGTTAGGAACAAATGCTTGCTTCAACTCTTCTGAACCAAAGCTGGCAATTAAATGTGCCGCACCATTACTCAATCCTGTAAACATGACGATGGAGTTATTGGCCGCACCACGAATGAATTCATGCGCGCCTCCTACGATGGAGGGTAATTGCTGGCCTCCTTTTTCATAGGAAAAAGTCGCTCCAATCATCCCTGACTCGCCCATTTCTTTTACATAGGCTTCTACCGAATGATGCACCTGAACAGTCCCATCTATTAATTCAGCTTGTTTGCGATCCGCATCCACAAAATGGGGGCGCAAATGGCGTTCGGCGATTTGTTCGGCTGAGTCCAGGACCATGTCAAACATGTCGGGCGCATAATCCGCATAACGGGGATATTGACACAAGGAACCATAATTGAAAACCTCTTTCAGAATGAAGTCGAGGTTGCGGCGGTCGTATTCTTTCGGCATAATTTTTCAGTTTAGATGGAAGCAAATTTGCAGAGAAAAAAACTATTATGCAAGCATACTATATTGTGTTCTATTGAAGCGCCTTAGACAAAGCCCCCTGCTACCTTTGGCAAACCTTGGAGGATTGCCAAAGGTAAGGGTTGAACACGAGATTTTTGATCAGTAAACTGGTAAATTCAAGCCCACATTGTAGGGAATCCAGGCGGCTTTCCGACAATCCCAAAGGGGATAGTTCTTGTAACGGATGTTGTTGAATTCGACGTAATTCACCAACTTATTATAGGTCTCATAGGGAATGCCATTGTAGCGATCAACCTTAAGACGCGTTTTCGATTTTCCAGCTACCATGAAATAACCCAAAACCTGTTGGTCCGGATTATTCAAGCATGTCAAGTTCCCTAGGATCTGTGCAGGAACCTTATCAAAAATTCCTCCCCCTAAAGTCCGTTGGTCTTCTTGGCGCTGCCAATAGGTATGCGTCGCCCGATCCACCGAATAAACTTCCAGTTGCACTACCCAATCCGTAAAATCCCGGAAATTAACCGACCCCAAGGGGAGTTTTATTTTCGAACCATCAACTAAAAAATCAGTCAATAAAATCGGTTGGGTATTTTGAGGAGCTTGCCAACATTTACAATCACATGCAGGAACAGGCTGTGGAGGTGGGGGTGGTTCCGGGCAGGTAGTCAAGAACTGAATGAAATCTTGGCGTTTGATGAAATAATAATTTTCAACTTGTTTCTGATCAGGTAAATAGCCCGATAAATCGAAGCGCATATTTTCAACCTTTTCCGCTGTAACGAATTGGGAATTCAAACCTTCAGGCGTTACAGGAGCCGACAAAGTTTGCCATGCCGATGCAATGTCCTGCCCGGCTTTGGTCATGATCTTCAACTGGTATTTTTTCCCCACAACTCCAATGAATGAGGCAGGTGTTTGGTAAACCCCTTTGGAAGTTTCCTTCATGGTCATGGCAGCCCCAGTTTCATCTACAATACGGACATCCGCGCCCTGAATCACTTGGCCCTGAAATTCCGTAACATCAAAAGGCGAATAGCCCGACGTATAATTCAAACGTACCGTATATGGCCCTGCCATGTTGGACATCTCCCCATAAACGACAATCGCATTGCTTAAATTTTGCGTCTTAAAATCCGTAATTTCTGTTTCACAGGCCATCAACAACAGCATCCATGAAAATAGTAAGAGTCTTTTCATTAGAATTTGAAGTTATAGGTGATGGATGGAATCGCAGCTCCCAAAACCGAAAGCTGATAGGTACGCGCCTGATTAATCAAACCCGTAGAAGAACGGAAGAAAATCGAATAGGCGTTTTGGCGAGACAGCAAATTGTAGATGGAGAAATTCCAACTACCCTGCCAGCGTTTTCCCTCTTTGGGTTCAATCGTAAAGCCTACGTCCAAACGCATGTAAAATGGAATTCGCTCTTCATTCCGCAAGGTAAAACTCGGAGAGGAATAGCCATCCAAAACGGGTGCAATCGTCGTCCCACTTAGATACGTAAAGGTTGAACCATTGTACTGATAGGTCGTAGGCAGATATCCAGCACGTGGATAAATTCCCGATGCATATTCAAAATCATATAAATCATTGTAGGCATATACCTTGTAACGGGCGTTCGGATAGGTAATCGGTCGGCCGGAGGTATATGTAAAATTCGCATTAAACGAAATTCGTTTTGTCAAGCGATTATTCAGCACAAACTTGAAATTATGTGGCATGTCAAAATTCGCTGGAAACTCTTTGCCAAAATTCGCGGCAATTTGATTTTCATTCGCTTCAATCAAACGGAATGAACGCGCATAGGTATAAGAAACCCAACCAGTCAAACGTGTTCCCCGCGCCTTTTTCAAGAAAAACTCAGCTCCATAGGCACGCCCCTTACCCACCAATAATTGCGTCTCCACCGTTGGATTCAAATAAAGCGCCGCCCCGTCAACGTAATCAATGACATTGGATAAACGCTTGTAATACAATTCCGCTGATGCCTCGAAAACGGCATTTTGCGCATTGGTAAAATTCTTAAATAAACCGATCGAAAATTGATCCGCCACCTGCTGCGGCAAATAAGGATTTGAATTCTTCCAAATGTCCACCGGTGATACAGCCATCGTATTCGACAACAAATGCATGAACTGCTGCATGCGATTGAAGCCTAATTTTATGGAAGTATTGGTATCCAATTTCACCGCCAAAGACAAGCGGGGTTCAAAACCGCCATAGTACTGAATCACATCACCTGCTTGGTATTGCAAAGTATCCATGATCGTATTGAATGCACGCGGAATACCGGGTTTGTATTGATAAAACGTTTGGGCGCCCACCAACTGATAATAGGCGTAGCGAAGGCCATAGTCTAAACTAACACGCTTCCCAAGGGGCAAACTATGACCCACATAAACCGACATTTCGCGTGAATTTTCTGCTTGCATGGGGAACGTATTCACGACTGAATTTTCCGAACTTGGCTTAAACGTTCCCGCATCATTCCGATAGGCATTAAACTCAACACCCATGTCCAAACGACCACGTGTTTTTAGGTCAAAACTCAAGTCTTCGCGGATTGATTTTTGCGTAATAGAAGGTTTCCACGCGAATTCATAGCCTGATTTTAAGCCATCAATGCCATAGGAATAATCACTCACAAAAGCGGTGAAATGATGTGACCAATTTCGCCACAAGGCATGATGTTGAATGTTCAAGGTCTTCGTCTGCCAAGAATACAAGGTATCTGAAGCAAATTTGAAGCCATCGTGGCTAACATAGCCCGATACTGAAATACGTTGGTTTTCGCTCAATTTATGTGTCAACTTGAAATTGACATCATAGAAATCCGCTTTACTTTTTTGAAGTGCGGGATTCGGGAAATAGCCCAAATAGAAATCGGACATCGAACCACGAGCCCCTAAAATCAACGATGTTTTTCCTTTAACCAAAGGACCATCGAATAAGAGTCGGCTAGATAATGGCCCCACCCCACCCTGAATCGACCACTTTTCAAAATTCCCTTCTTTCACGCGCACATCCAATACAGAGGAGGCTCTGCCGCCATACATACTCGGAATTCCGCCTTTGTACAAACTTAAGTCTTGAACCATGTCGGCATTAAAGCCCGTAAAAAACCCAAATAAATGGGAGGTATTAAACAAGGGAACTCCATCTAATAAGACTAAGTTTTGATCCACATTTCCACCCCGGACATTAAAACCAGAGGCACCTTCCCCTACCGTGGAGACACCCGGCAACAACATAATGCTACGAATGACATCGGCCTCCCCCATCAAATTGGGCAGCTTTTTCAGTGTCTTACTCGACATCTTTTCCACCCCCATGATCGTCCGATTAACATTGGCATCCGACTTCTCTGCCGAGATAACAACCTCATCCAAAATCTGTTCAGATTTCTCAAGAAGCACCGTCATGCTCGCATTGTCTTTTAAATCAATGCGACCTGTTTTAAACTTATAACCGAGACTCCGAAAAACCATTTGATAAGAACGAGCTGGCAATGTCACCGAAAAATGACCTGCAGAATCCGTACGTGCCCCGATCGACAATCCGGAAAATAATACGGATGCGCCTTCAATGGGAGCTTTCGTTTCTAGATCTTGAATGCTTCCTGAAAAAATAAAATAGCCTCGTTTTTGGCCTAGCGAAGCAAAGGACAAGAGCAAGCAACACATAAGCAATACCTGCCTCATCGTTTTTTGTTTCGTAAAATTAAAATTCCTTTCGCGGTCTTCCAGGCCGGGTCAAAACCTCCGGCAGGGAACTTCGCCACGGCATGACTACCTAACACCACATCTAAATCACCATCCCCCTCAATATCGGCAATGTCCATCACCGACCAGCGTCCCAAATGATTCACTGGAATGGTCATTTGATTAAAACCTTTGCCCGTATTTTTAAAATAAATCAAGCCTTCCGCGGGACGTTTGGCCACGTCGGGGAATAAAGCAATCGATAACATATCTTGATCACCATCCTGATCCAAATCCGCCAACATCACCTTGGTGGCACCATTTTGCGGATAAAATGCTTGTTGCTTGAACTTCATCTTGCCTTGATTCGTATAGACATAAACTCCGTGATAAGGCTTTAAAATCGTAGAGAAATCGGCATTATCGCCCGCCGAACAAACGATATCCAAATCGCCATCGCCATCCACATCCCCCATGTCAAAGGAACTCGTTCCATAAATGGAAGGAAAACGCAAGAGGCGGGTTTCTTCAAAATTCAAGCCTCCTTTATTCGTATAAAGCATAATTCGCTCATCCCCTTGCGCAAACAAAGCCACGATATCCAGTTGGCCGTCCCCATTAAAATCCCGCACATCCACATGCGTGGCACCGGTCTGAGGATTTAAAACTTTCTTAGTCCAACTTGTTCCATTTTTCTTCCAAACCGACATGCCGCCTTGCATGAATCCAAACTCACTACTGATTAATTCATCTTGACCATCACCATCTAAATCCCGCGCCTTCAATTCAATCGGGCGATTCAGGCTTTTAATCAGCGTACTTGGTGCACCTGAAGTATAGGTTTTAATCGAACCATTCACATCCGGATTGGCTTGAGTCGTTGTCCCAATAAATGTAAAAAGGTATTGCCCCTTCCAAGCTTCTATGTAGGTCAGCGCATCTTGATTTTCTAATTGCTGCTTCGGTTTTCCTGCAGCATCCAATACCCAGATAACCCGATTGGATTGATCCCCCGCAATAATCTGATGTTTCATCGGGTCGATTCGAACCGCCGTAAAATTTGGGATGGTCGCATTGGCTTTCGCAACCGATAAATCCTCAACCGCAAACAAGGTATTTTCTTCCGGCAATGCGGGATATTCTGCCGCAGCTAATTCCTTCGGTGCCTCGGTCAAGTAATATTCCTTGATTTTCTCCCAATCATCGTCGGGTATCATTTGCGAAGCCGGCCGCATGATGGCATAATCGGAAAGTGGTTTTTCCAATTGGTCGATCTCATGCGAAACGCCCAACATAATTCCCATGTAAGGCAGCGTTGAATATTTCCAAACATTCTGTGGCAACAAAGCGGGACTCGGCAACATGTGACAAGATTGGCAATATTGCTTCGCTAATTGCTCCCCTTCTTTCACATCCCGTTTACAGGAAGCAAAAGCAATGCCCAGAAACAATAGCAATCCGATTAGCCTCCGCATTAATTCAGCTTTTTAAAGATTTGCATCGTAGCTGAGTTGCGCGTCACGAAGTATAAAGGACCTTTGGGGGTATGTACAATCTTAATATCGCGGACATCTCCGTCTTGCAAGAAACCTGTTTCCGTTGGAATCATCGGACTAAATCCACCCTTGCCATTTCCTTTCAAAATTAGACCAAAGAAGGCATCGTAACGCGCTTGGTACATAGACGCTCCATTGAAATTACCCCCTAAAATCACATCTAAGTTTCCGTCTTTGTCTACATCCTCGGTACGTAATACCATCACCTTGGATACTTGCGCCAAAGCCGGCAAGAAATGCATTTCGAATTTCCCTTTGCCTTTGTTTTCTACATACACCGACTCAAATGTATTCACCATGCGTTCCGTCGCTCCTTTCAATTCATTGTCACCAAACAAATCCTCAATCGTATTGCCCGCAAACTCATTGTATTTCGTGTATTTCTTGCTGATGATACTTGGAATTTGTTTACCCATTTCATCTTTGCTATTGATTGGATACCAATCATCCCCACGGTTATAAGAAATTATGTGCTCTTCCGTGTCATTCTTATCAATATCCTTGATCAGCATGCGCAATTTCCCATCCACCTGCTTCCGCAATTTGGTGTTTGTACCCAAATTACCCACGACAAAATCCATGTCGCCATCTTTATCAAAATCGCCAGCTGTTAAACCTCCCCAAAAACCGGTAAATTCTTCTAAGCCATTTTCAATAAGGCTTAATTTTCCGCCACGGTTTTCGAAAGATTTAATCGGCATCCAATCACCCACGACCGTTAAATCTTGATCTCCATCCCGGTCGAAATCCGCCCAAATCGCTTCAGTCAGCATCCCCACTTCACGAAGATCTGGCGCTAAAGCCTGTGTGCGATCTGCAAATTGTCCATGGCCATTATTGACCAATAAATAAGATTTCGGCGAATAGCCATAATGATAGCCTACCACACGACCACCTACAAACAAATCGATATCTCCATCGCGATCAAAGTCACAAGGGCGAACCACCGATTTATTGTCATACATCGCTGGCAATGCTTTGGCATCACGTGTGAAGTTACCCTTTCCATCGTTTTTATAAAGTCGGTCAAATTGCTCTGGCATTTTATCATAAAACTCATTCCCGCCTGAGACCACATATAAATCCAAATCCTTGTCACCATCCGCATCAAAGAACAAGGCATCTACATCCTCATATAGACTATCTGCTTTAAAAGATTGCTGTGGAGAGAACGCAAAGCCATTTGGCTTCTGCAGGTACAATTGTCCCGCTTGGTATTTGGCACCTCCAACGTAAAAGTCTTCTAAACCATCTCCATTCACATCCCCCACGGCCATTTTAGGCCCTTCGATGGATACTTTAAACGGTACCAAAAGCTCACGATTGAAGTCGAAATAGGTATTTTCTTGATGTAAATAAGGAATATTAAACGTACCTGTCACTTCCTCGAAAAGAGGTTTAGTTTGCGTAAAAAATTGGAAATTCTTCACTAGCATCTGCGCATTCTTCTGATCAAGCGTCAACAATTCATTGATCTTCGGATGCTTAATGATCTGCATTTTCTCATTCTCCCAAATGACAATCAAAGAATCCACATCGCTCAATTGGCCGATACCGAATAGCAACGTTGGTTCCACCGAACTCATAAACCCGCGCGTCGGCATCATTTGTTGTAGCTGTTGGCCTTCCTTCGTCTTTAAAATCACCTTTGCCCCAATCCCGAAGGTATTCATGCCTTCGCCCTTGAATTTCACTTTCACAAAATTGTTCTTCAACAACTCACGCGAATGATTTTCATAGATTCCTGCAGGTTCGTTCAAGTTATTGGAAATCAAATCTAAGTCACCATCATTATCCAAATCCGCATAAGAACTACCATTTGAAATCCCTGCTTCTTCAAATCCCCAAACCTTCGATTTATCCTTGAAACGTAGATCTTTGGAACCTTGAAACAAGTAATTATGCACCTTGCCGCTTGGCATTAAATCAATCGCTTCCTGATCCAATTTATGAGACGTAGGCAAACCATAATGTAGCGAATCGCCAATCACGAATTTCAAATAGTCCAAATCATTCGGTCGGCGCAGGATTCCATTCGAAATAAATATATCTTTCAGGCCATCTCCATCGTAATCCGCCATCAAGGTACTCCAACTCCAATCCGTGGCCGCAACGCCAGAAGACGCAGCGATGTCTGCAAACTTTTGGCCACTCATATTTAACTGCAAGCAGTTCCGACTGTACTGATTGAAATAGCCAAACTGTAATTTATACATGTAGATATCCAAAGGATCTTCCCCCACAGATGATTTTTCGACCTTCTCATCTTCCGGGTACATATCCAAAGTCATCACGTCTTGGTAACCGTCGTTATTGATATCCGCAATATCTGACCCCATTGAGAAGCGGCTCAAATGCTTAAAGTGCTCTTTGATACCCTCTTTATAGGTCCCGTCTTTTTGGTTGATGTAGTAATAATCGTCTTCGTGAAAGTCATTGCTGACATAGATGTCGAGCCAACCGTCATTGTTCAAATCTGCGACTGAAATACCCAATCCATAGCCCATGGCAGCTTGGTAAATCCCTGATTCGGCAGAAATGTCCTTGAATTTGCCACCATCGTTCCGGTATAAATAATCACCGGCTTCGTTATCCTTCAACATCCGAGTATTTACACGATCGTAGGAACGCGTATTATGCACCGCATGATTCAACAAATAGCAATCCAAATCGCCATCCTTGTCATAATCAAAAAAGGCTGCCTGTGTAGAGAAACCCGTAAAGTCTAATCCATATTCATTGGCCTTCTCCGTGAAGGTATTGTCTCCATTATTGATGTACAATTCGTTTGAACCCTCCATCCCTTTGAAATTACTTACGGCACAAACGTAAATATCCAACAAGCCATCTCCATTCACATCAGCCATCGTCACTCCCGTTTTCCAGTCGGAGAAACCTGCCACTCCCGCCTTTTCTGTGATGTCTTCAAACTCCATGTTGCCCTTATTCAGGTACAATTTATTTTTTCCTTGATTGGATGTGAAGAATAAATCGACGAGCCCATCATTGTTGATATCGCCAGAAGCTACCCCACCACCATTGTAGAAATAGAGGTAATCGAGGATGTTAAAATCGGGCGTTTCTTTGATTTGATTGGTAAAATCAATGTGTGTTTTCGAGGCAGGCAATTTCTCAAACAATTGCACATCATCACCTGATTTACATGCGAGAAAACCAACCGATAAAATGAAAAATGCGAGATACTTATTCATAAACTACTTATTATTTAACTTGAAACACTTGTGCTTTGTCATTGTTTTTAGCGAGGACAACAAAATTCCCTCCTTTTCCTTTTGCAATAGCCATTTTGCGAACTTGACCCCGGGTTTGGAAACCCGTGTCTTTCGAGCGCTTCGCCACAAATTTTCCTTGACCTAATCCCTTCAGCATCAAACCATACATGGCGTCAAAACGACCCCACTCAGGCAATGAATCAAAGAAATTACCTGCTAATAGGATATCCACTTTCCCGTCATGATCAAAGTCTGAAACTTCAATACCGCGGATTGGAGAGAATTGCGCTTCATACGGCAAGGCTTGCAGATTGAAGTTTCCTTTGCCATCGTTGATTAAAAATGCAGATTCTGTTGTGGTGATTTGGCGAAGCACCATGCCATCACGCTGCTCATCAGAATACAATTCTTCCACCGTCTTATTCGCATAATCCTTGTACTTGATAAATTTCTGTTTGATCACAGGTGTAGCACGCTGCAATTCCGCTTTTAACACCATTGGATAGGTATTCCCATCTTCCGTTACACAGGAAATGATTTGTTCCACCGTTCCATTTTTATCAAAATCATTCACCGATAAAGTTGCAGGGAATTCCGCAGACGCTTTGATTTTTGAATTTAGGCCAAAGTTTCCAGCCACAAAATCCATATCTCCATCGCCATCAATATCAGCAGGTTTTAAACAGCCCCAAAGGCCTTCTGAACCAGGAACCATTTCTTGCTTCACTAATTTCCGACCGCGTTCATTCTTAAATACAACGATTCCGCCCCAATCTTGCGCCACAACCAAATCAGCATAACCATCTTTGTTCACATCAGCCCATTCCGCATCAGTCACCATGCCCAATTCGCCAATTTCCGGCATAAAACGTTTCGAATAGTTTTTGAAACCACCTGTTCCATCATTGATGTAAAGGTTACTACTTGGACTCATGCCATATTTAGTCGATAACATACGGGATCCCACAAATAAATCTAAATCGCCATCATGATCCATGTCGGCGGCCGTAGCACAAGAACCATTTTCAAAGATAGTTGGGAAACGCAAATCACGCTTAAAATTCCCTTTCCCGTCATTTAAATACAATAAATCATGTAATTCAGGGGCATTGATATCAAACTCATTACTTCCGGTTACGACGAATAAATCCAAATCCTTGTCGCCATCCGCATCAAAGAAAAGGGCATCCGTATTTTCCGTTGTTTGATCTAAACTGAAATCTGCTTGGGTACTTTCCTTGAATTGTCCGGAAGCCTGCTGAATGAATAATTGCTTTTTCTGTCCAGCGGCACCCCCTAAATACAAATCATCTAAGCCATCGCCATTCACGTCGCCAACGGCCATCGCTGGCCCCTGGGTAGATAATTTTTGTTTCAATAAAACATCGCGATCCCAGTCATTGAATAGGCTTTCTTGATGCGTGTAATTCAATTTAGTCGCCGTTACATCTGCGAATAATTGCTTGGCAACAAACGGAGTAAATTTGAATTGCTGTGTCGCTTTTGCATAATCCAATGTCAATACCTGATCCGACTTCACCGACTTCACGGTTTGCATTTTATCATCTGGCCAAATGATTTGTAAAGAATCTATTTTACCATTTTGACCTAAACCAAAGACCATTTGATGGTCACTTGAGGATTGAAAACCACGGTTTGGCATTTGTTGTAAGACCTTGATTTTCCCTTGCTGGAATAAAGTAACCTTCGACCCAATCCCATTCAAGTTCCGTCCGGTTCCTTTCAAATGAACAGTTAGATAATGATTCTTCAGCTTCTCATTCGTCTTGTTTTTGAAGACGGAAAGTGGCGCATTGACGTTATTCACAACTAAATCCAAATCACCGTCATTATCAAGGTCGCCATACGCTGAACCGTTCGAGAATCCCGGGCCTTCTAATCCCCAAGCCTTCGCTTGATTTGCAAACTTTAAATTCCCTTCATTTTTATATGCGTAGTTGGGAATAGGAACCGAAGATATTTTATCTGTAAATTCTTTGTAGTCGAACTTCTTTCCGTTCAACATCTGTTGCATCGTATTGCGATCACCTAGGAAATCGACAAAGTCTTGATCTGTTAAATCTTTCGCGATACCATTTGCGACAAAAATGTCCTTTTGTCCATCATTGTCCATGTCGAAAATCAAAGCTCCCCAAGACCAGTCGGTGGCATGCACCCCCGCCAATTGACCCACCTCACTAAACGTTCCGTCGCCATTGTTTAATTGCAAGTTATTACGCATGTATTGATGCCAAAAACCTCGTTTCAATTTCAAATCAACTAAGTTATAGCCTTCAAAAATAGACGTAGTTTTTAGGCGACGGTCATCGCCCGGAAGCATGTCGGTCACGAAAATATCGAGGTTACCGTCGTCATTAATATCCGCGATATCCGCTCCCATCGAGCTTAGGGAGATATGCGGCATTTGATTCTCTAAATCTTCTTTAAACGTTCCATCGTGTTGATTGATGTACAAATAATCACGCTCGTAGAAATCGTTTGATATGTAAATATCGGGCCAGTTGTCATTGTTCACATCCCCGATTGTAATTCCTAAACCAAAACCGATTAAGCTGCCATAGATGCCTGCTTTTTCGGATACATCCGTAAATCTGATGTTCTTATCTTGACTGTCATTGCGGAACAATTTGTCCCCGCCTAATTTATCGCGCACATCGCGCAGATTCGTATATCCTAATTTATCGATGGGTGTAAAGCTGTTGTTCAGCAAATACATATCGAGATCCCCATCGCGATCATAATCAAAAAAGGCAGCATGCGTAGATAGGCCGCCATCCTCTAAACCGGCTTCTTTGGCCATTTCCTTGAAAGTAGGAACGCCGCTCTTGATTCCTTGATTGATGTATAATTGGTTTCCACGCGCATCGCGTGAACCTGAATTACACACATAAATATCCATTAATCCGTCGCCATTAACATCCGCAAAAGTTACGCCCGTCGACCAGAATTTCTTACCCACAATTCCTGACTTCGCGGTAATGTCTTCGAAATGCATTCCACCTTTATTTAGGTAGAGTTTATTGTCTTCAAAATTTGAGGTAACAAATAGATCAGATAGCCCATCATTATTTACGTCACCGATAGCTACCCCCCCACCGTTATAGAAATTACGGTAGTTGAAAATATTGAATTCCTTTTTCTCTAAACTTCGATTAACGAAGTCAATGCCAGTTTCAGATGCAGGCAATTCTTCGAAGAGGGTGTCTTCTTTGGTGGAACAAGCAAAGGTTAATAATGCGGCGCTACAAAGGAGTACAAATTGCTTCATGGAAGGTTCAAATATTGGACTGCAAAAATACAAAAAAAGGGCTTGTTTATAAAATAAAAAGGCAGAACCAATGGCTCTGCCTTTTTACTAAATTCAGTACGAATTAATACCCAGGGTTTTGTTTCAACAATGGGTTAGCATCGATACGTGGTTGTGGAATTGGGAACAACTCACGAGTCTTATCTAATTTCTTCATGAACTTACGCTCTAAAGAGAATGTACCGAAACGAATCATATCATTACGTCTCCATCCTTCCCAAGCAAACTCACGACCACGCTCAGCTAAGATATCAGCTGCAGTCAAAGTTGTCAATGGATCTACTCCAGAACGCTTACGGATAGTGTTCACGTCAGCTAAAGCTTCAGCAGTTTTTCCTAAACGGAAAGCAGCTTCAGCACGCATCATGATCGCATCAGCCAAACGGAATACTACGTAGTCGTTTGATTGATCCCCGTTCGGGTTGTTCTTTTGGATCTCATATTTTTGAGAACGGATACCAGCAACTTGGAATTCTGGATCTGCATCCGTCATTTGATCCTTGTTGAAGTCAGCGATAAACGCTAATGGAGCACCTTTAGCATCTGTTAACGCAGCACCAGAAGCAGCATATTGCTGACCTTTGATCCACATTGCATTACGCAAATCTTTCGCCTCGAATGAGTTGTAGAAATCCGCTAATGTACAGAAACCGTTCCATGGAGAGTTACCCAAACCATATGTTTGTTGGTTTGCATAGTGTAACGTTCTCATTTGGAAGTTCATACCACCTGCTTTGAAGCTATCGAAAGGAATAGTCCAGATGTTCTCTCCTGATCCTTCGTTCGCAACGATGAAGTTAGAAACAGTAGAAGAAGATAAAGACCAACCGTTTTTCGAGTTGATTACTGCGTTAGCAGCATCATAAGCACCTTGCCAATCAGCAGTACCTGAATAAACTGCAGCGTTCAACTTCAATTTAGCTAACAACATACGTGCAGCATCTTGCGTCATACGAGAATAAGCTTTACCAGCTACCAAGTTAGGAATAGCTGACTCTAACTCAGACTTAATGAAAGCATAAACTTCAGCACGAGTTTTTGTTCCACCTACAGAAGCATTATCTGTTACGATAGGGACGTTTCCAAACGCGTCAATTGCCATGAAGTAATAGAAAGCACGTACAGCACGTAACTCATCTACAGCTTTTTGGTTTGATTTAACCACTGGGATCAATTGGTTCACCTGAGAGATGTTACCAAAGATGAATCCCCACATTCCGTTGATAGGACCGTGTTGTGGAGTCCAAGTGTGGCGAGAATAAGCCAACCAGTCACCACCATCATACCAGTCACCACCACGTGTAGGAACGATCAACTCATCCGAAGATGCTTCACTTGGATTGAACCAATCCCATGTGATACCACGAAGACCACCGTAAGCAGGTCCCAATGCAGCAGCAATCTGAGCATCCGTTTTCAAGAATTGATCAGCTGGGATCGCATCGTAAACTGGCTCAGTTAAATCTGTACAAGACGATAGGGCTAACGAAGCGAAAACACCTACTGAAAGTACTTTATAGATATATTTTTTCATTTTATTAATAATTTATTTATTCGATTATCTAACTAATTGAATACGATTTTGTTGGATTAGAACGAAAGATTTACACCCGCAGTAATCGCACGAGTTTTGTAGTAAGTCTCACGAACGTCAATACCTGGAGCAGCAGAACCAATTGCTAAGTTTTGGCTAATCTCTGGATCAACACCTGTGTATTTAGTAAATACAGCTAAGTTGTTACCTGCTACGTAGATACGAGCACGCTTGAACACGCCTTTAACTGGCAATGTATAACCAAACGATGCGTTGTTGATACGTAAGAAGTCACCTGACTCAACATAGTAATCCATTGGGATTGTACGCTCATCGTTGATGATTGAAGTCAATGCAGATTTCAATGCACCAGATTCAGCTAAACGACCATCTTGACGACCTAACAACAAGTTGTTTGTGTTAACAATCTTAGCACCTAATTGGCTTGTCAATTGGAATTGCAAGTCAAATGCTTTGTAACGGATGTTTGTAGTCAAACCACCAACGAAAGTTGGGTTCGGATTTCCAATATACGTACGGTCAGCAGCGTTAGGATCAACAGTACCATCACCATTCAAATCTTGGAATACATATTTTCCGTTTGAGATAGAAGCGATTTTAGCACCATAGAATTCACCTACTGGGTGACCTGCTTGTAATACTGAGAAGTTAACAGCAGATGTACCACGGATGAATGAACCTAAAGAAGTAGACAAGAATACTTGGTCTGGAGCAGCGAATGAATCATTTTTCAATGAAACGATTTCGTTTTTGTTGAATGAAGCAGCTAACGTTGTAGCGATGTTCCAATCTTTGTTCTCCAAGATTTGGTAAGTTAATGATAACTCAACCCCTTGGTTTTTCATCGATCCGATGTTAGCCAACATAGTTGGGTATACATAACCTTTCTCTTGTGGTACGTTTACTGTGTATAACAAATCTTTTGTTGTACGCGTGTAAACATCCAAGTTACCAGTCAATTTACCTTTGAATAATGAGAAGTCGATACCACCACCGTAGTTTTCGTTAATCTCCCATTTCAAGTTAGGGTTCGGGTTAGATTGGATTGAGTATGCAGGCAAGAAATCGTTTGCAGCACCATCAAAGTAAGAACCTGAAGCTCCGTAGAACGATTTAGATAACAACGGACGGATACCTTCCGAGTTACCAGTTTGTCCCCAGCTAACACGCAATTTCAAGTTATCGATTGTTGAATTACCTTTCAAGAATGCTTCTTCAGATAAAGCCCAACCCACTGAAACTGATGGGAAAATACCCCATTTGTTGTTATCACCGAATTTCGTAGAACCGTCACGACGAACGTTAACTGTTGCGAAATATTTGTTCAATAATGAATATTGAGCACGTGCTAAGAATGAAACCAATTTGTACTCATTCTTGTATGAACCTAATAAGCTAGGGTTAGTACGAATACCTAAACCAGAACCTAAGTTGTTCGCTTCGAAAGCATCTGTCAAGAAGTTATTGTTACCTGCAAAGAAACCATCAGCAACAACATCTTGGTATGTGTAACCAGCTAAAACGTTCAATGTAGAAACATCATTCAATTTCTTTGAGTAGTTCAAAGTAGTTTCTAATTGCTTATCAGTAACTGAGTTCAATTGACGGTTAGCAGCGTTACCACCTACAGTAGCTAATAAGTTACCTGGAGTAGATTTTGCGAAGTAAGAACCATCAGCCGTTTGCGTACGCAAAGTACCTGATACGTTGAATACCAAACCATCTAAGATAGTATAACCAGCAGAAGCATTGAATAAGAAATCATGCAAACGTTGTTTGTTAGACTTGCTTTCAATTGTAGCCAATGGGTTAAAGTTGGCAAATGTACCTGGGATTTGGAAATAAGTTCCGTCCGCGTTGTACACTGGATCTGTTGGACGCATGTTCATGGCGAAACCTACAGCACGGTTATCAGTAAATTGGTTGTTTGTTTGCGAAGCAGACATGTTAACCTTCATCGCTAATTTACCATCTAATGCTTTCGCATCTAAGTTCAAACGACCTGTTAAACGATCTTTACCTGAACCTTTCAAAGTACCTGTTTGATCTAAGTAACCAATAGATGCACGGTAAGATACATTTTCAGAACCACCTGACACACCCACGTTATGGTTTTGTGACATTGCAGTTTGTGTAATTACACCTAACCAATCAGTATTAGCTCCTAAGTCATCAAATTTTTGACCATATTTAGCAGCAGCAGCACGGAATTCAGCACCGTTCAACAATTGTGGACGTTGAGAGATAGACTCAGAACCAACATATGCTGAATAATCAACTGAAGGAGTACCTGATTTACCACGTTTCGTGTTGATCAAGATAACACCATTCGCTCCACGAGAACCGTAGATTGCAGCAGAAGATGCATCACGTAACACGTCCATGGATAAGATATCTTCTGGAGCAATGTTTTCGATAGGAGCACCAATCACACCGTCAATTACGTATAATGGCTCAGAACCTGCGTTCAATGAACCTGTACCACGTAAACGAACTGTTGGACGAGCATTTGGATCACCAGAAGCCTGCGTGATAACCAAACCTGCAACTTTACCTTGAGCAGCAGCTAATGGGTTTGTTACAACACCGGCGTTGAAATCACGAGAACCTAAGCTAGTTACAGTTCCTGAAATCTCTTTACGCTTTTGTGTACCGTAACCAACAACCACAACTTCTTCCAAAGATTTGTTGTCAGCAGCCAAAGAAACGTTAACAACAGACTTAGAACCTACTGCAACTTCTTTAGAAGCATAACCTACAAAAGAGAATACCAAAGTCGCGTTCGACCCAGCATTAACTTTATAAGTACCGTTTGCATCTGTTTGAGCACCACGAGTAGTACCTTTTACAGCTACAGAAACACCTGGGATACCTGAGCCATCAGCAGCGTCAGTTACTTTTCCCGTTACCACATCTTGAGCAAAAGCACCCAAGGAAATTAACAGTGCAACAGCAACACTAAAAGCTTGTTTGAAGCCTAGGTTACTTACACTTGATCGCACAAGGCGACCCACTCTTTTGTAAGAATGAATCATAAGTGAAAAATTAAGGGTTAAAAATGATTAATGATTCTTTGTGATTTTGTTTCAACCAAAAACAGCTATGTAAACGTTTAGAGTCTATGGCTAATTTCAAAACCAAGGCAAAAAAAGTAATAATAAATTGAATAAAAAAATGATTTTAATTAATGAATCAAGGATTACGCCTTAGTAAATTGTACATAATATAGAATTTCTTGAAAAGTAGCACAGTGTAGGACAGGTTCACGAAATAATCTAATTTATACCTATATATATACTGTTCGATATATTTAAGACCTAAATGTGCTCAAAACAGCCCAAAAGCGATTGTATTTTTTCAATAGAATTTTTTTTCAAAAAAAATCAAATTATTTATCGGTAAGGAATTACCTGTAACTAAATTAACTCAAAACGGAATAATCCAATTAATTGTATATTTTGGACAGTGCTATGCTGTATGTCAAAATCACGGTAACGGATCATAACCACTACCGCCCCATGGATGACAGGATGAAATCCGCTTAATAGTCAAACGAAATCCCTTCAAAAATCCGTATTTGATAAAGGCTTGTTTGGCATATTCGGAACAGGTGGGCTGGTACCGACAAGCATTTGGCAAAAAGGGAGAGATGAGACCTTGGTACAAACGTATTAAGAAAATGAAGATGTATTTCATAGGGATTTCCAATTCAATGTCCGAAAGTAATCAAACAAGCTAAATAAAGATGAATGCCCACTTGATTAAAAACACGAATTGCATTAAATTGCTTTGAAATGAACCGCTTAATCGAATACATGTTGAAATTACCCAAAGGCCCTAAGATTATTGGTGCACTGTCCATTTGCACACTCATTGGATTATTAATCTCTTCGCATCCCACGAAAAGTTTTTTTCATGTTAAAACGAACATCGAGAAACGCAATGACAGTTTAGCCAATTTATTCAACCCGGAAATTGCCAAACAAAAATCGATCAAGCTCGACACCTTCTTCTCCAAGCTACAAGCTAAATCCGGATTCAATGGGGCTGTGCTCGTTGCTCAATACGGTAAAATTATTTACAAGAAAGGGTTTGGCTATGCCAATTACTTTACCAAAAGCAATATTAATACGCATACCCACTTTCAATTAGCCTCAGTCTCCAAACAATTTACCGCTGTTGCCATCATGCAATTACATGAAAAGGGGTTATTGAATTACGATGATGCGATCTACAAACATATTCCCGGTTTTCCATACGATTCTAGCTTAACCATCCGCAGCTTATTGACACACCGCTCGGGCTTGTCGGACTACGCCTACAACATGGACAAGGTTTACGACAAGAAAATCCCTTTGACGAATCAAAAGGTCGTAGAAATGATGATTCGCCTAAAGCCGCATATCGACTACCGACCTAATGCAAAATTTAGCTACAACAATACCAATTATATGTTGCTGGCTTACATCGTCGAAAAGTTAAGCGGCATGAATTTCAGAGAATATGCCAAAAAGAATCTCTTTGAACCCGCAGGCATGTCGGAATCTTTCATTTACGATCCCATGCATCCTGAAATGCTCAGAACCGCTGCAACCGGTTATGTTCCTCGTCGGGGAGGACCTGTCGTTTCCGAATTCAACCATTTGGATGGCGTAACGGGTGACAAAGGAATTTATTCGACAGTAGAAGACCTTTACCATTGGGATGTCGCACTGAATGAAGAGAAGTTGGTGAAATTTGCGACTCTAGAAGAAGCGTTCACGCCCCAACACACCACCCCGAAAGTATTAGCTAAAAACTATGGTTTCGGCTGGCGCCTCGCTCAACTCGATAATGGAGAATGGCTTACCTATCACACGGGTTGGTGGCACGGATTCAAAAACTATTACCTGCATAACCACAAAGACAATTCTGCCATTATCATTTTAGGCAACATGGCAAACCATGCTCTAGGGCGCGTGAATATTGTCCAATCCATTTTATATCCTGAAAAGGCAAACTTGTTCATGAAGGGAGAACCTTTACCCACTGAATTTGTCCTTGGAGGCAACTAAATAAAAAGCACATGAAAAGATCAATCACATTAAGCTTTTGCCTAGTATTAATTAGCCTATTTGCATTTGGACAAAGTCCGGATGAGGCGATAAAAGCAACGGTCAACAATTATTTCGAAGGCTTAACAACCGGTGACACAGCCAAATTAGGCAAGGCCTTTCATTCATCGGCCATTTTGCGCACAGTCAACGAAAGCACAGGTAAGATTCAAGATTTTCCTATCAAAACCTTTATTTCAAAAACTCCAGCCGGCGGTGTGAAAGCAACGGCAAAACTGATCAGCTATTCGTATGCAGGCATTTCAGGTTTGGCTGCTGCAGAATTGCAATTCGCCGACTTCAAATACATCGACTTATTAAGCTTATTACAGGTCAATGGGGAGTGGAAAATCGTAACCCGCGTTTTCAGTCGGGTAGATTTAGATGTAAATCTCAAGGGCAACGGATCTTCAAGCCCCAAAGCTTCAGCTCCTACTCCAGCGAAAAAAAGTCCAGCAAATATCAAGCCTAAAAAGGATGATGGTTGGTAGACATTGGACTTTGGACGTTTGACGTCGGAAGAATATAGAGTGGGGACTTGGCGACTAAATCCCCAGACTGAAGTCTGGGGTTAATAATTTATAACCCCAGGTTTTAACCAGGAGAAAAAGACGCAAAAGCGTCTCTAACGTCCAAAGTCTAACGACCAACGTCTAATGTCTATCTGTGCAACACCGATAGTGCAATCGAACTAAGCAACATCAATATCCCCAACACAAAAAACACCGTTGGATTCAACACCGGAATAGAGGATTCATTCAAAGATGCTTCATAAGGGTTTTCCGTCAAATAACGCACAGGTATCTCCTGCCCCACTTCACAATTTTTCGCTAAACCTTTATCAGCTTCCCGACGAAATTCACTTCCGTTCACATAATAAGATACGATGGGGAAATAAATAGGGAACCGACCTGAATGATCATCCCTAGCATAACGCTTCGATATTTCAACAATCTTGCCATAGGTCATCTTCGAGTGTGCGATCCACTCCTTACGTTTTTGGTAAAGAATAACACCAACCCCAATTAATGCCAAAGCAATAAATGAAAATAACACCAAGAACAAGGTCATGGAACCTTGAAATGTACCCGTAGGTCTTCCCGAAATCAACAAAACTCCAACTAAATTCATACCAAATATAAATGCAGAAGGCTACCTCCCCTTCAAATTTTCATCAAAAAACGCACAAAAAATACTGAAAATCAAATACTTACACCTTAGGCAAAAAAGCCTAATAAGTTCCATTTACAAGCCCAGAATTAACAATTTTGCAAAATCCAATAAAACAGGATACCAATTTGACCCATTCTCGGAAAAAATAGGAGAATTTTCGGAAAATAGCATTCCAAAATCAAGCCCATAAGCTCAAAAATATATTTTCTTAAAATTTGATATTTCTTTCAAATTTGTATTTTTGACCCGCAAGAAACCTATAAAATGAAAAATTCGACTAAAATTCAACTCACGACAATGATGTTCCTCATGTTCTTTGGATGGGGAGCCTGGTACGGCCAAATGAGTAAATATTTATTAAGTACGCTACATGCCACAGGAGATCAAGTTGGCAATGCTTACCTAACCTTTGCCCTCGCTTCTTTAGTCGCACCTTTTTTCGTTGGATTAATTGCCGACCGCTTTTTTGCCGCACAAAAAGTGATGGGTGTTTTAAACATCATTGGAGGAGGAATCCTCTATCTGTTAAGCCAAACGACTGACCCTGAAATATTCTTTTGGTATATCTTAGCCTATACACTTTGCTTCGCTCCCAATCTTGCACTTTCTAACTCGATTGCGATGAAACAAATGCAAAATCCAGAAAAGGAATTTGCCAACATCCGAGTAACCGGAACCATTGCATGGATTGTTGTAACGAACATTATTGGATTTTATGCATTAGGAGACAATGTGGCTATTTTCCATATAGCGATGTATAGTTCTTTTGCCCTTGGTATTTATGCGTTTTTCTTACCCGATACGCCACCAAAGGCTGACAAAAATGCTTCTGTCGCACAGATTGTAGGTTTGGACGCACTCCAACTATTCAAAGATCGATCTTTTCTCATCTTCTTTATCTCTTCGATTCTCATCTGCATCCCACTTTCATTCTACTATGCGATGGCAAATCCATCCTTGACAGACGCTCACATGAGCAATGTGGAGAATAAAATGTCCTTGGGTCAAGTATCGGAAGTGGTTTTCATGTTACTGATACCTATTGCATTCCTGCGCTTAGGCGTGAAAAAGATGTTGATTGTGGGCCTAATTGCTTGGATCATCCGTTTTCTATGTTTCGGCTACGGAGATGGTATTTCGAGCGAATGGATTCTCTTTATTGGTATAATTTTACACGGCGTTTGCTACGATTTCTTCTTTGTGACGGGTCAAATTTATACCGACCAAAAAGCAGGTCCTCATATCAAAAATTCTGCGCAAGGTTTAATAACCCTGGCGACCTATGGAATCGGAATGGGAATCGGATCGAAACTTTCAGGAATCGTGTTGGACATGTACACCGCGAATGGAATCCACGATTGGAAGTCCGTTTGGATGGTTCCTGCAGGGATTGCGCTATTAGTTTTAGTCTTATTTATCTTATTCTTTCAAGACAAAAAACAAGCCGCCTAAGTATTCCTAATTTTGCGAAGCATCCAAGGCATGATTTGTGGAGCAATTTGCTTCACGATTAGGCCAAAGCGTTCCAAGGCACCGCCAACGAAAAATTCATTTTTGCCAACGGCGACAGCAGCGACAATTTTAGAAGCTGCCACCGCGGGATCAAGTCCTTTGGCTTGATTCGGATCCATTTTGCCATATTTTTCTCCATGCTCATTCATCGCATGTAGCGAAATTTCAGTCCGAATATAGCCAGGCAAAATCGTACTAACTTGAATCCCAAATTCATGTAATTCTGCACGAACGGAATCAAAAAAACCAATTAACGCATGCTTGGAGGCACCATAAGCTGCCCGACGAGGTGTAGAGATTCGCCCTGCAACGGAAGCAATGGGCACAAATACACCCGAATGTTGTTTTTGAAAAACCGGAATAACTTGTTGGACCAAATGCACAATCGAAAAGAAATTGATTTCAAACAGTCGGCGATATACATCAAACTGCGTATCCAACACAAAGGACCTTTGGCTTACACCTGCATTCAACACTAATACATCGATCCGACCATACGTTTTCATTACCGCTTCTACTTGTTCAACATGCACCGCAGTGTCAACCATATCAAATGGCAAAACCAATACACTTCCACCATGCACTTCACAAGCTCTTGCCACCCGCTGCAATTCTGCTTCCCTACGTGCTGATAAGACTAAATGTGAACCTTTAGATGCAAATTCATAGGCTAATGCCTCCCCGATTCCAGATGACGCTCCAGTGATCCAGACAATTTTGTTTTTGAAATCCATGGGTTAAATATAAAGAATGTAGAGACGCGATACCTCGCGTCTACAAATAAAAAGACGCGAGGTATCGCGTCTCTACAAGCGTTCTAGCTCCCGAAAGAACTCCGCCATCGGATTCACCTCAAGCAATTGCAATTTCTGCCAAAGGCGAATCGCCTTCGTCATCAAACCGCTTTCGATTAAGAATCCATCGTGTCCATACAAGGAATCAATTACTTGAAAGGAAGCACCCGGAATATGTTTGGCTAAAAATTCTTGCTCAACAATCGGGAATAAGGCATCCGATTTAATTCCAATCACTAACGTATTGGACTTTATTTGCTTTAGGGCAGGAATAATTCCACCACGATTCCGACCTACATCCTGGGAATCCATCATTTTGGAAAGGATATAATAAGAATAGGCATTGAAGCGCTGAGCTAATTTTTCGCCTTGATAACGCTGGTAAGAAACGGCGCGCAAGGTTTTTTCCAAAGAATGATCCTGTCGAGCCTGGGTAATTTGGTAGGTTTCGTAATTCCGATAAGAAATTAAGGCCGTAGCACGAGCTGCTTTCATGCCATCGATACCCGCTTTCGGATGTGACTCACCCCAGGTTTTATCGAGTTCAATCGCCATTCGTTGGGACTCATTAAAAGCCACTCCCCAAGGCGAATGCACCGCATTGGTTGCCACCAAGATCAAATTCTGAATTAAATCGGGATTGATAATCCCCCATTCAACGGCTTGCTGGCCACCCATCGATCCACCAATGCAAGTCTTAATGCGATGAATTCCTAACTCTTGACGAAGCAATTCAAAAGCATTGACTACATCACGGATTGTTACATCAGGAAAGGTATGAAAATAAGGTTCTCCAGTTTGAGGATTCGTGGATAAAGGCCCTGTAGACCCATAATGCGAACCTAAAATATTGGCACAAACGATAAAATTATTCTCGGGATTAAACAACTTACCAGGCCCCACTAGTCCTTGCCACCAGTCGGCGACATCCTGACTACCCGTAAACGCATGGCAAATCCAAATCACATTATCGCCTGCCGCATTCATTTGGCCCCAAGTTTGGTATGCCAAATCAATTTCAGGAAGCGACACGCCGCTTTCTAATACAAAAGTATGGGGATAGTGATATTGTCTAAATTCTGCTTGCATCATCAAAGCTTTATATTTCCCTAAACAGGCAAACGCCTGGGGTAGGAATTAGCACCGGGGTCAAATTTTGACGGGTTGCCAGAAGAT
The DNA here is from genome assembly GCF_054558675.1 of Aquirufa sp. TARAVU-A1A. Lineage (NCBI taxonomy): Bacteria > Pseudomonadati > Bacteroidota > Cytophagia > Cytophagales > Flectobacillaceae > Aquirufa > Aquirufa sp. TARAVU-A1A. The sequence continues at coordinate 62,793 of NZ_JBPXKP010000006.1, read as the reverse complement.
CAATGAGCCTAGTCTCTCCCTTCTTCTTTATAATTCAATGCTTCACAGCGACTGAATGAGGGCACAAAGTAAATCAGGAAATCAGGATTTTCCAAAATTCTCTTGATATTTGCCACATGAAACAGCTCATTCTATTTTATGCAGGCTTCGCGGCAATACTTTACGCCATTCACTTGAGCCCCTGGTCACAGCTCCTGCACCCGAATGTGTCTTTCATTTTTGTATTTTTAGCATTTCAGTCCTATTTGACTTTTAGCATTGCCCAAATTGGTTTGAAAGATGGAAAAGAAAAATTCATCCAATTTCAGATGATTAATCTAACCATACGCTTCATTTTAAGCCTTTCATTCATCGGTTTCTTCGCCTATTCCGGTACCCCAGAAATATTCTTATTCGTAATCAACTTTTTTGTACTCTATTTATGTAGCGCAAATTTTGAAATAATTGGCTTGCTTCGTAACTTGCGACGTTTTTAGAAAAGCCTGAAGAATTTTTTCTTTTTTTTCTGCCCAAAACACCGCTAATCAACGAATTAGCAAATCATTTGAAAACAAAATAGTAAAAGCTAGAATTACGATGCCGATTAAGACTTTTTTCAAGAAAATGTATTTTTCAAATATAATCCTCGGATTATTGTTCAGTTTTTCAAGCTTTTCGCTGCTGGCTAATGAAGAGGCTGTTGCTCACGATACAACGCAAGCGCATGCAGATACAGCGGCACACGCGGCAGCTCCTGCAGCACACGAAGCAGAATCAACCAAATTTGATCCAGGTAAATTAATCTTGCACCACATCGCGGATGAGCATGATTGGCATTTCTTCACGATTGGCCATTTCCACGCGACCTTGCCATTGCCTTGCATCGTTTATACAGCATCTCAAGGGGTACAAGTATTTTCATCTTCCAACTTCAAAAACGAACACCACGAGGAAATCCCTTACAATGGATTCGTTTTAGAGCACGGTAAAATCCATGCTGAGAATGGCGAAAAAGTATATGATTTCTCAATCACGAAAAACGTAGCTTCGCTTTTAGTATCGGCCGTTTTATTATTGACAATCTTCATCGGAATCGGGAAACGGTATAAAGAAAACCCACACCGTGCACCCAAAGGTATCCAATCGATGTTTGAGCCAATTATCATTTTCGTACGTGATGAGATTGCAAAAAACAACATTGGCGAAAAACACTACCGTCGTTTTATGCCATATTTATTGACCGTTTTCTTCTTTATCTGGTTCAACAACATGTTGGGCTTAGTTCCAGGAGGGGCCAACTTAACTGGTAACATCGCGGTAACTTTAGTCTTGGCAATTATTGCATTCTTCGTGACGAACTTCAATGGTCGTTCGACGTATTGGACGCACATCTTCGCGATGCCAGGTGTACCTAAATGGATGTTGGTTATTTTAACTCCTGTAGAGATTGTAGGTATTTTCATGAAGCCTTTCTCTTTAATGGTTCGTTTGTTCGCAAACATCACAGCGGGTCACATTATTTTATTGAGTTTAGTTTCCTTGATTTTCATTTTTGAGAACGCGGCATTGGGTCTAGCAGTAGTTCCATTCTCGCTTTTCATGAACGTAATTGAGCTGATTGTTGCGTTTATTCAAGCGTTTATCTTTACGATGTTAGTTTCTACGTACATCGGAGCGGCGGTTGAAGAGCATCATCATTAATAATTTGTATTTTTTTTAATTTATATAAACCCAAATCGTATGTCTATTTTATCGATTTTATTAGAAGTTTCTGTAGGTCTTGGTCTTGCAGGTATTGGTGCTGGTTTAGCTGCTTTAGGAGCTGGAATGGGTATCGGTCGTATCGGTGGTTCTGCAATGGAAGCTATCGCTCGTCAACCAGAAGCTTCTGGAAAAATTCAGGGTGCGATGTTGATCGTTGCTGCCTTCGTTGAGGCGGTTGCGTTATTCGCTGCTGTAATTTGTCTATTGGTAACTTTGAAATAAGATACCAATCGAATAAGCCCAAGGGTTAGCCTTGGAATCCTTATTCAAAACATTTGAAACGCAATTTGGAATGCACTAGGCGCCAAATTGCGTTTTCTAAAAAACGAAATACTGTAAATATTGATATATTATGGAGTTAATTACCCCAGACTTTGGACTTATCTTCTGGCAATTACTTGTCTTTGGAATCTTATTTTTCCTTTTAGCCAAATTTGCTTGGAAACCCATCATTCAATCGTTAGCTGAGCGTGAGCAATCCATCGACGAAGCGATCAAATTATCAGAAACAACGCGTGCTGAAATGGCCGAATTGAAAGCTGGTAATGAGCAATTAATCGCATCTGCACGTGCAGAACGTGATGCATTAATCAAACAAGCGAAAGAAGCATCGGATGCAATGATCGCTCAAGCGAAATTAGATGCACAAACTGCCTCTAATCAAGAAATCGAAAAAGCACGCGTAGCTTTCGAACAAGAAAAAGCGAGTGCTGTAGCAGCTATTCGTAAAGAAGCAGCGACTCTTTCGTTAGACTTAGCAGAGAAAGTGTTAAAAAGCCAATTAAAAGACAAAGCAGCTCAGGAAAAATTAGTGACTGAGTGGATGGCTGACGTTAAATTATCTTAATCGAATAGACCATGTCAGAATTAATTGTAGCTCACCGTTACGCTAAATCCTTACTTGACTTCGCCGTTGAAAAAAATGCGGTAGAGGCAGTAGCGAAAGACATGATTGATTTCGCAGAGACTTGCGAAGGAAGTCATGACCTTGTATTAGCGCTTAAGAGCCCAATCATCAAGCATTACACGAAATTAGCTATCTTAGCGAAGCTATTTAAGGATAAATTCAATCCTGTTACTTACGGTATCTTCGTAATTATCACGAACAAGAACCGCGAGAAAATTCTTCCTGCTGTGGCAAAAGAATTCATCTCGATGTACACAGATTACAAAGGAATCCAAAAAGCGACTGTGACAACGGCTTCTAGCTTAACAGCAGATCAAAAAGCAACGGTGTCCAAAATCGTGAAAGATTACACAGGTAAAGAAGTCGAATTGATCGAAAAGATTGATGAGAGCCTAATCGGCGGATTCATTTTGAAAGTAGGCGACCAGCAAATCGACGACTCGATTAAGCGGAAGCTGAACGATCTGAAAGTTTCTTTAGCATCTTAATCAAAAGGCCTTGGAAACAAGGCCTTTTTTTATCCCCCCTCCATGAAAAAATTCTCACTCTTTACAGGTTCACTCATTGCAGGCCTTTCAGTAGCATTAGGCGCTTTTGGCGCACATGCATGGAAAGATTATTTACGCGACATTAACCGTTTAGAGACATTTGAAACCGCAGCGCGCTACCAAATGTATGGGGGAATTATCTTATTGATTCTTGGGGTTTGGCAAATGCAAATTTCCAATAAATACCTAAAGACAGCGGGCTACATCATATTCGCTGGCGCCATCATTTTCCCAGGATCATTATACCTGATTTGCATCACACAAAATGTACTTTGGGGAGCCGTTGCACCTATTGGAGGCTTGGCCTATATGACTGGGCTTGGATTGATGGCCTACGCCACCCTGAAACAATAATTAGTGGCGCATCACGAGCTCTAAGCTGTTCCAAACGATTTCTCCCATGGTTTTACAAGCCAAAAAACGCGCGTCGTTATAATGCTTCGCTAACTCGGTTTTAAGCTGTACGATGTTTTCTTCCGGTGCAATGTCATCTTTGGACATAACCGTCATCAAATCAGAAACCCGCTGGCTCTCACTCTTCAATCGGCTCGCAATCATCGAGCGCTCCTCGATTTGGTATTGCCAAACCGATTCAGGCGTCATGTACTTCATCCCCAACTCAATCAGGGAATTGTTTTGCTTGAAATATTGGGGCATGTACACCGACTTCTTTCCTTCGTAACATTGTTGGTCAAAGTCTATCGGGCGAATCCGGTAATAAATTTCCTCAAAATCCGGATTGGTTATAATCACAAAATTGGCGCTGTGCATGTCGCCTAATAATTGAACTAAGCAACGCTCATTGAATTTCACGAACTCTTTGGCCAAACGAATGGGCGACTCCAAATCTTTCTCTAAATCCTGCTTCAAGAACGCATCGCCTGGAATTCCAGCAATATGTTCCTCTACCAGTGTATTGTCGTAAGTGACATAATTGATCCGATTGGGGGATAAAATGTGCTCCAATTCCAGCCCATACACCCGAGAGGCATCTGCAATTTTGATGTAGAAATAATCAAAATTATCATTCACCCGATTCACAATTCGAATACGGAATGGATGTGTATTTCCATAGGTGCAATAATCCACGCGGTCAATCACCAAGTGCTTAATTACCTCCTCATTCCCATCCGTTTTTAAATCGGCATATATCTGTTTCAGCGACTCATAAACCTCCTCCTGATCCGAAGGTGAATAAAATACTGTCTCCCAAAGCGTATCTTGTCCATTCTTGTCATACAAGACGATCGCATTCTCATAGCGCAACAAATCCTGGTAGGAAATATTCATCGCATGCTCCCGATTGTATTTGTGCAAATAACGGCGCAGCTGATTATTAATCCGGAAAGGGGCTTTTTTCTTTGAGATGAGCGCCATTATTCGGTATAGTCTAGGGATTTACCAAAGGTTTCTTTCAATTGAGAAACCGCAAAAATGGCTAAAGCAAAACACAAAATTCCCACATAGGCCGCCGATTGAATCAAGCCAACCGAAGGAATTAGGAATTTAAAGAGCAAGGAAATGGGAATCAAAGCTCCCCGCACAAAGTTGGGCACCGTCGTCGTCACCGTCATACGCACATTTGTCCCAAATTGCTCCGAAGAATAGGTTAAAAATACGGCCCAATAACCTCCAAAGAATCCCAATAAGGTGATCATGATATTTGCTTGTAGCTTAGAAATTTCAGCCATCCCAAATAAATAATAGGCACAAAGCAATACCGCGATGAACAAATAAGTGAGAACCGCTTTTCCTCGACTCTTCAGCCATTGGCTCAAAGCCCCGGATGCAAAGTCTCCAAGGGCTAGTCCGAGGTAACAATACATAATCGCGTCACCCGCCGTTATTTTCCCTTTGAAGATTTCAGGTGCTGAGAAGACCAAAATCCCAATGATATACCAAATAGGCAAGCCCATAAGAATGCAATACAAATACTTTTTAAACGTTGGCCCCGACGAAAACAATTGGAAGAAATTCCCTTTTTGAACTCCGGCATCCATGTGTGAATACATGGAAGATTCAAAGGTTCCTAAACGAAGCAGTAACAAAGCTAAGCCCATACCACCACCTATAAAGTAGCACGTTCTCCACCATTCTGGATCCGAACTCAAACTCGCAATAATGGGAGCAAAAACAGCACCCGCGGCACCTACTCCTGCAATAATCAAGGTCCCAATTCCTCGCTTGGATGGAGGCAAGGTTTCGTTTACCAACGTAATTCCCGCACCTAATTCTCCAGCTAAACCAATGCCCGCAATGAAACGCAAAATGGCATAGGTATTCAAATCCGTAACCCAACCATTTAAGGCATTTGCCAAAGAATACAACAAAATCGATCCAAACAACACAGATTTACGGCCTTTTTTGTCGCCATAAATTCCCCATAAAATACCACCCAAAAGCATACCGCCCATTTGGACATTCATCAAGTTTAAACCTTGATTCAGCAGCTCGGAACCTTGTAAACCCAAACTCTTTAAACTCGGGTTGCGCACAACAGAAAATAAGATTAAGTCATACACATCAACAAAATAACCCAGTGCCGCTACGGCAATTAACATTTTGGCTTTGGAAGAAATTTTTTCGTTTTCCATACTAGCGAGAAAGCATATCCGACCGGTGAGAGTCTAGTTTTAAAAAGATAAACAGTAATATCGTAAAGGACCATAAAGATGAGCCTCCATAACTAAAAAAGGGCAAGGGAATTCCCATGATAGGCATCAAACCGATCGTCATTCCAATATTCACCAAAAAGTGAAAGAATAAAATTCCCACAACACCAAATCCATAGGCTCTGGCAAAGCGGGAACGCTGCAAATCAGCCAAATACATCAAACGCCACAAAAAGACCATAAATAAAATAATAATCCCAGCTACTCCGATGAATCCAAACTCTTCCCCAATGGTGCAAAAGATAAAATCCGTACTCTGCTCGGGTACAAAATCAAATTTGGTCTGCGTACCTCCTAAATAACCTTTCCCCCAAAATCCACCAGAACCAATTGCAATTTTCGACTGAGTTACTTGATACCCCAAGCCCCGTGGATCAAAATCAGGATCTAACAAAACTTTAATCCGATTCCGTTGGTGTTCCTTCAACACATTATTTACAACCCATTCCACCAACATGGCCAGTGACATAATCACGGAAATTCCCAAAGCCATTTTTACATAAGTTTGGTACATGCGTTGCAAATAAATAGGCATAAGCAAGACCAAAATCCCGGCCATCACGACCAACAAAATAAAAATGGTAAGGGGTTTTAAGATAAGGGCACTGACAAACAAGAAGATTCCACCGAGCAATAACCCTGGATATTCACCAGGCAAACCTTCGCGATAGAGTAAAATAATAAATGAAACATAAACTAGTGCTGACCCTGTTTCATTGGAAGCAATGATCAACAAAATAGGAACCCCGATAATCAAGGCCGCTTTCCATTGATCGCGAAAACGCGACAAACTCACTTGCGGATCATTTAAGTATTTGGCTAGCAATAAGGCAGTCGCCGTTTTAGCAAATTCTGCCGGCTGAATGGTTGCTGTCCCTATTTTAAACCAGGAGTGTGATCCATTAATCGTCACCCCAAGAAAGGGCACGAGAATCAACAACAGCAAGAAAAAACCATAGATGACCGGAGCAAAAGACTCAAAAAAACGAAAATCAAGCGCAAAAATAAACATGATCAAGACCATACTCGCCCCAATCCAAATCAACTGTTTCCCGGCATTTGAGGTATAAAAAGCCGCATCAAATATTCCCAAAGGAGCCTCCGGATTATATACCGCAGAATAGATACTCATCCATCCCAGAAGGACAAAAAGCGCATACAAACCTACGCTCCACCAGTCTAAACGACTTGCCATATATCCGGATGATTGGCTCATTTTCGTAAACTATCACTTGTGACTTTTTTGACAGGACGATTATACGTCACATTTGCCAAATAACTCATGTTCATAAACTTGGTCTCCACCGCCTTACGGTCCACGCGTCCTTTTAAATATTTTTCAATGATCAAAGAAGCAATCGGTGCTGCGGCAAATCCACCAAAACCAGCATTTTCTACAAACACCGCTATGGCAATTTTGGGATTATCTTTCGGGGCAAAAGCAATAAAAATTGAATGATCTTTCCCTTTTTTATTCTGTGATGTCCCTGTTTTTCCGCACATCGTAATATCCGGAATCCGACCATCAGCTCCCACCGTGCCATGCAAAACCGCATCCTGCATCCCTTGAATAACCACTGGGAAATATTTGGCATCTACGCCTACGGAAACCGGATTCTTATAAAATGGATCGATTGTTCGCTTCTCCCCTACGCCTTTCACTAAATGCGGCGGAATGTACCAACCCCGATTCGCAATGATCGCAGCAAAATTCGCCATCTTCAAAGGACTTACCACCAATTCACCTTCCCCAATACTCAAAGAGTAGATATTCGAAAACTTCCAGGTATTTTCTCCTTTGTAAACCTTGTTGTAGTAATCCACTGTAGGTAAATTCCCCTTTTTCTCATTACTGACATCTACGCCTAATTTCCGACCAAAACCGAAATTTGCCACTAGTTCCGACCAGCGCTGCAAGCCTTGTGCAGACCGCTCAAAGGTATTCCCCGTAGTGCCATCATACAAAATCTTTCGAAATGCATGATAAAAATAGGGGTTACAAGACCACTGAATCGCATTATGTAAATCGTTGTGCGACGTATTGTGCGAGTGACATTTAACGGGAGCTCCCGCATGACCGAAAACAGAACCCGCTGAAATGATACCTAATTGTTGGCCTACTAATGCTTGCACCAACTTAAACGTAGAACCCGGGCGGTAATATGCAGATGGCGGCCGATTAATCAAAGGCTTCAATGGATCTAACGCTAATTTCTGGTAATACTTAGAGAAATTCCGTCCTGCTAACAAACTAGGGTCATAGGATGGTGCCGAAACCATCGTTAAAATCTCACCTGTAGAAGGTTCAATCGCAACCACACTTCCCACCTTGTGCATCATCAGGCTATCCGCATACTCTTGTAATCGTATATCGATACTCGTGTAGAGGTTTTTCCCGGCAACCGGATTAACATCCAGTTTTCCTTTTTTGTAATCTCCTTTTTCAACCCCATTGCTATTCACCATGCGGTATTTTACCCCCCTTTGGCCACGTAAAACATCTTCATAATAGGACTCAATACCTGAAATACCTACATAATCCCCTTGTCGGTAATAATCATCCCGCTGATCTTTGAGTGAATTCGGATTGATCTCCGCAACATATCCCAAGGCATTCGAAAACGCGATGGACTGATAGGTCCTAAAAGCTGTTGTTGTAATCGAAAAGCCCGGGTAATCGACCATGGCATCTTGAATTCGAGCAAAGTCCTCTTTGGTCAAATGCTTTAAAAACAGAGAAGGCTTCACGCGAGAATAAGCGCGTGCTTGTTTCGTCACCGTATCAAAATAGCCTCTTGTTACACCAAATAGCTTACAAAATCGGTTCGTGTCTTGCACCACCGCCTTGCGAGGCGTTATATACACATCATAAACAGGCGTATTATAAACGATCAATTTGCCATGGCGGTCGTAGACTTCACCTCGAAAAGGAACTTGGATGATTTTTCGAATTGCATTATTATCCGCCGCCTTTTCATAGGTATCATCGAGCAATTGCAGATAAAACAGCTTCCCGATGAACACCAGTCCAATGCTCACAAAAACAAGAAATAAAATTAATCGGCGACCTTCGAACACGCTAATGCGAGTTTAACGTAAAAAATAACAGCAATTTACGGAATATTTTGCGAATTATTTGGGGAGACTTTTGATCAACGCAAGCATTGCAAATGCAATGGATCCCAACGAAAATCCCAGCGTAAACCAAGGTGTATGCGTGTGGAAATAGGCATCTAAATAGCGACCTAGATAGACCCCTCCCAAAATTGTCACCAACATTTGAAATGCTGCTCCAATAAATCGCTGATATGATTGCATATTTTTAAAAATAATCCTTCGACCACACACTAAATTTATGGCTTTTTCATTTATATATATTGTAAATTTGAAAATTGTATGCGTCACATTTCATGATTCGGATTCTTGCCTTTGTTTTGGTATTATTAGTTACCTGGAGCTGTTCTCAGCACAGCAGCAAACCTGCTGCCGTAACCTTCCATAATATCAATGCCAAATACAATGCCATATGGCAGGCTGACCGACTACTGATCACCTTACACAAGCAATTAGCCGACGAACGCACAGAAAACTACGCGAGCGAATTACCCATCATTGCTCCTGTGGATTCTGCTTTTGGTATCGCACATAAATTAGAAATAGGTAATTTAATTCGGAAGGCCTCTTTGGTCATCGACCGGCATCAAAACTCTGCCTATGTAGACGATGCTTACCTACTCATTGCGGAAGGCCGTATCCTGCAAAAAGACTTTAAAAATGCGGTCGAGACGCTAAAATACATTAACACGTTAGAGCCCGATATTCAAACACAAAAAAGAGCCCTAACCTTATTGTATCAACTATATTTAATTCAAAACGATTTCGAATCTGCTGAAAAGGCGGAGACTTTTTTAATCGAAAATGAATTAATTGAGACAGATTATTACTTGGCAAAGGCTTATGAACACCAACAAAAAGGTGAAATCAATGCGAGCATTAATTCCTTAAATCAAATTGCAGGCAAAGTTAAAAATAGATCAGATCGCAGTCGCTTGTATTTTATTTTAGGGCAACTCAATGAACGAATCAATCAGCGCGCGCAGGCCAAAGAGGCTTATCAAACAAGTATGCGACAAAAGTCAAATTACGAATTGACACTTCGCGCTAATATTGCCTATAAATCGCTAGACCAATCCATTCCCGCCCTGGAAAAAATGTTGGCTGACCCCAAAAATGAAGATCAGAAATCGGAAATATATGTTGCCATGGGTCGAATTTACATGGAACAAAAAGATTTAAAACAGGCTAAAAATGCCTGGGAAAAAGCGACGCAAAATAATCCCAACAAAGGAGAATTGTATTTTCAATTAGCCAATTTGTTTGCGTATCAAATCAAAGACTATCCCAAGGCATCAGCATATTTTGACTCCGCTGCAATTAGTTTATCAAATACTCATCCGTCCTTTTCAAAGGCTCAAAAACTAAAAAAAGATTGGAATAAATATGTTGAATTAGCGAATATAATCCAACAAGAAGACTCCCTGCAACACTTGGCAAAAATGCCTTTAGGAGACCTTAAAGCACTTTATAAGCAGTCGCAAATAAACAAGAACAAACAAAGTGATTCCCTACAGAAACGTCAAGCACAACCACAAAAAACCTTGGCAACATTTACTCGAAGGCCTCCCAGCCCAGACCAACAAAGCTTCTATTTTTATAATGAACAGGCGCGTATTAAGGGCGAACAAGAATTCAGTATGAAATGGGGTATTCGAAATTTGGAAGATTATTGGAATCGAAAAAACAAACAAAGTGCCCCATTGATTCAAAACACAAATCAGGCAATTGGAATTATAGAAGGAAGTAAAATAGAGGACAGGCAGATGCGTGCAGACTCTATGGAAATTTGGTTAAATACTCTTCCTACGACAGATTCAAAGCTGCTTGCATCCAATAAAATCAAAGAGCAAGCCTTATTCGAACTGGGGAAATATGGAAAAACTCAAATGGAAGACAATGCCCTAGCTCGTGTTCCACTGAAACGACTTTTGACGGAATTCCCTTACACGAGTTATGAGGCGGAAGCGCTTTATTTGAGCTACCTAAGTGCCGAAAACAAACAAGCGAAATCCAATTTTCGGACACAACTATTTGACCGCTTCCCTGATTCGATTTATAAGTTGACCATTCTCAAATTAGAGACGGGAGCACTAACTGACAGCAAAGAGCAACAAGCAGAAAAAGCTTATGAAGCAGCCTATCTCTTATTCAAGTCCAATGGATTTTCAGAGGCATTATTCGCTTGCCAACAAATGCGCATCAATTTTCCCGGTAGTAAATCGGAAGATAAAATCGTATTTTTAAGTGCTTTATGCCAAGCCGGCTTGAAAAACACGCTTGACTACGAAAAAACATTAAAACAATTTGTTCAGCTATTCCCGTTAAGTCCATTAAAACCGGAAGCAGAAGCACGAATCAAAGCCATCCCTAAAAATAAATAAGTATGTTTGAAACTGGGAAATACGAAAAAATCATTCGATTCTTGTATCGATTCTTTATAGGGTCCACGCTAGGAATCATCTTATTAATCGTCGCTGTCAACTTCAATTTCCTCTGGTTGTTTGGGGGGATGCCAAGTCTATATGAATTAGAAAATCCAAAAAGCCAGGTCGCATCGCTTATTATTTCAGAGGATGGTCAGGAAATAGGGAAATATTTCCGTGAAAACCGCAATCCCTTGGAGTTTGAGGAATTGCCAGATAACATCGTTCATACGCTTATTTCAACGGAGGATGCCCGATTTACAGCACACTCCGGGATTGATATTCGTTCCATGTTTCGCGTGGTATTTACCTTAGGAACTTCTGGCGGGGGAAGTACCATTTCTCAGCAATTGGCGAAAAACCTATTTCATACGCGTTCGATGGAATTTGGCGAAGATGATCCGGTGTATATGGGATTATTGATGAAAATCGATGGTGTGCGAACGGTTGTTGCCAAAGTAAAAGAATGGATTTTAGCCATCCGCTTGGAACGTCGCTATACGAAACAAGAAATCATGGCGATGTATTTGAACGAAGTGAGTTTTGGTAACAATGCCTACGGAATTCAAGTTGCTTGTCGGACCTATTTCCAAAAAGACCTTAAAGATGTAAGCTTAACGGAAGCAGCAACGCTGATTGGTTTACTTCAAAACCCTTCCTTGTATGATCCGCGTGTTCGGCCCGAGCGCACGCTGGAACGTCGGAATGTTGTTTTAGGCCAATTAGCCAAATACGAATTCATCACAGAAGAGGATTTGCCCAAACTTCAAGCGGAAGACCTGAACTTACATTATCGCGTGGAGAATCAAAACACCGGGGCAGCTCCCTATTTCAGAGAAGCAATACGCCAACAAGTATTAGCGGCGATCAAAGAATTGAATCAAGATCGGCCAGAAGACCAACAATTAAATCTCTACACAAGTGGATTGCGCATTTACACGAGTATAGATTCTCGGATGCAAAAATATGCAGAGGAATCTGTCAAAGAGCATATGCGCGCGGAGCAGAAGCTTTTTTATGATCATTGGCGAGGAAGAAATCCTTGGGTCAATGAGGAAATGAAAGAGATTAAAGGTTTCTTGAAAGATGCCATGAGGCGTACGCAACGCTATCGAGATTTGATGAGCGCTTATAATAACGATGAGTTTAAAGTTTGGGAAGAATTAAGACGCCCGATCAAAATGACAGTATTCACTTGGGATGGCGACAAGGATACGACCTTGAGTCCGATGGATTCGCTAAACTATTATAAACGCATTTTGAATTGCGGAATGATGGCGATGGATCCGATGAATGGCCACGTGAAAGCTTGGATTGGAGGAATTAATTACAAATACTTTAAATTCGACCATATTTCGCAGAGTAAACGCCAGCCCGGTTCGACCTTCAAACCTTTCGTTTATGGCGCGGCTATTGAAAATGAAATCGTGACACCTTGCGATGAATTGGTGGATGAGCCTGTGACATTTGGAGAGGAAGATGGTTTGAGTGGCGGAACGTGGACACCGCAAAACTCGGACGGCAAATACAGCTATCAAAACATGAAAATGCGTAGGGCAATGGGATTATCCATCAACTCCATTTCGGCGAAATTGATGAAACAATTAGGCCCCGACAAGATTGCGGAATTTGCCCATAAATGCGGGATTGAAAGTCCTCTGCATGAGGTTCCCTCATTATGTTTGGGCGCGTCGGAAGTGTCGCTTTTCGAGCAAGTTTCGGGATATAGTACTTTGGCCAATGGTGGGGAAAAAATTGATCCTATTTTAGTATTGCGAATTACCGACAAAGTGGGAAATGTATTGCGAGAATACTCTCCCCCGGTGAAGGCAGCAATCAAGCCGGAAACGGCATATTTGATGACCTACATGTTGCAAGGTGCCGTACAAGAACCAGGTGGAACCGCGGAAGGTTTGAAACGAACTTCCATTGTCGCAGGAAATGAAATCGGTGCCAAAACGGGAACCACATCAAACTACTCGGATGGCTGGTTCATGGGGGTTACCCAAAAATTGGTTGCTGGTGTATGGGTAGGTGGTGACGACCGAAGCATTCACTTCCGCAGTTTGGCTTTAGGACAAGGAGCCAAAATGGCCATGCCTGCCTACGCTAAATTCATGGAAAAAGTCTACGCAGATCAGTCCCTGGCGATTGAAGGTTATCGAAAAATGCCCTTCATCAAACCAGAGAACTTTGCCTTCGACTTCAGTTGCAATGGCAGAGTGGCCGTTGACTCTACAGCCGTCATAGCTCCTTAATATTTGAGATGAAAGCCTATTTATACATTTGCCTACTTAGTATACTTTTAATCAGTTGCCAACAAACCCAAGAGGAAAAGGAAGAAGCAATTGCTAAGAAAACCTGTGGTTCATGCCATAAATTTCCTGACCCAAGTCTATTAGATAAAAAAACCTGGGAGACAGGGGTTTTACCTGAGATGTCCTATCGTTTGGGATTAGGGAACCGCTTTGAATTAATGACACGCATTTCGGAGGAGCAATTTCAGAGCGCGATGCAGTTGAATACCTACCCCGAAACTCCAAGCATCACGCAGGAAGAATGGCAGTCCATTGTTAATTATTATACACGCAATGCACCAGCAAAAGCTATTCCTCAGAAGAAAAAAGAACTTATTTCAGTCGAACCTTTTCATTTTGAGGTCGCTGAATACATTACCCCAAATGATCTCATAGCAGGTGTCACCTCCATTAAAATACACCCCTCAAAACCTGAAGTTTGGGTAGGTATGCGAACGCATCAGACTGTTATTTTAGATAAAAACTTAAAAGCGGGCAAACAAATTGCGACCCGAAGCGCAAACGTCTCGACTCAGTTTGTTGGCGCCCGCACCTTCCTCACTGGCATTGGAAAAATGTATCCCAATGATCAAAAGCTAGGAACCCTACACGAATTAAGAGGCAATCAAGCACAGGTAATTCTGGATTCACTCAAGCGTCCGGTGGATTTACAAGTGGCCGATTTAAACGAAGATGGTGTACAGGATTATGTGCTTTGTGAATATGGTTTTGAACAAGGCCAATTAATTTGGGTAGACGGAAAGAATAAAAATATTCATCCCTTGAAAATACAAGCAGGAGCACGCAATGTTGTCATTCGTGATTTTACGGGAGAAGGCAAACCCGATCTCATAGTATTAACGGCACAAGCTCGAGAAGGCGTCTCGCTGTTTATCAATAAGGGAAAAGGCTTGTTTATTGAAAAACCGCTCCTGCAATTCGATGCCGTATTTGGTAGTAGTTACATGGAAATCGCCGACATGAACAAGGACGGGCATGCTGATATCATCGTTTCAAATGGAGATAATGCTGATTATTCATTCTCAAAAAAAGCGTTTCATGGTGTTCACATTTACTTAAATGATGGTCGGAATAATTTCAAAGAATCGTACTTTTTCCCAGCTTATGGCGCTTCCAAAACTGTCGCACGCGACTTTGATCAAGATGGCGATCTAGACTTGGCAATGATTGCCTTTTTTGCGGAAAATGACAAAGGTAAAAATGAAGGATTTCTTTATTTCCAAAATACGGGAAACATGACTTTCAAAGTTAGTAACCTAGGTGTTCCTGAAGGAGCGCATTACATTGTGATGGATGCTGGCGATGTGGACAAGGATGGAGATTTGGATATTCTTTTGGGAAATTATCAATTTGGCAAAAGAAAACCAGGAGATAAAATACCTCCTGGCCTTCAAATGCATTACATCAAAAATCTATTGAATTAATTTGGCTCCCGCTGGAATGAATGCTTGAGACTGACTGCTTTGGCTCAAATATGATGAGCCAAAAGTCCACGCAATCTTTTGTTTATGTCCTTTTAAACTATAGGTATAATCGGATCCTGATTTAATAGCAGTCTTCACATAAGACCCTTTGGGTTTAAAAACCTTCATGGATCCTCTATTTTGTAAAGCTACAAAGGCTAAATCATTACCAATTTGAATACCAACTAATGCTTTGGCATCCCCAGGAACTAATATACCTGAGTTTACTACGTATTGAAATCCTTTAGGACCACCGAGTAAAACACCTCCATTGGAGGCATCATAGCGCCCCATGGCGACTTCATTTCCATAATTGTTACCTATATACACAATGTCCAAATATCCATCTTGATTAACATCCAAGACTTGCATTCCATTCATGGCTGAAACCTGTGCCATCATAGGTAATTCATGTAATTCGAACTTGCCAGCACCCTTATTCTCGATATACACAGAGGCATTCTCGGTCATTGCTAATTTCTTTGCTTTTTTCTTTTCAGAATCATTCAAAAAGGTTTCTTGCGTTACCTTACCAAAATCCTTGTAATAAACGAAACGAGGACGCGTTGAATTCATTTGTTTATGTGTATCGTCTTTCCCAAATAAGGGAGCAGATATAGGTGTTCCTTCAGCATTTTGGAAATAGACAAAAGGGAATACATCATAAACACCATTGCCATCTAAATCCCCATGCAATACCTCCACAGGTTGTTTCGCATTCGCACGAAGTAGGGTGTTTTTACCCATATTTCCCGCCACAAAATCCATGTCGCCATCTTGGTCAAAATCGGCCGAAATAATCGAACCCCATAAACCTGTTGCCTGCTCCAAACCTGTATCTGTCAACTTCTTCAAATGCCCTTTTGTGTTTTGAAAAATTTGAATAGGCATAAACTCCCCAGCCACCACTAAATCTTGCCAACCGTCTTGATTGTAATCCGTCCAAACCGCATCACAAAGCATTGCTTCTTGTAATAGTTCAGGTGCCAATGATTTCGTCACGTCAACGAAATGGATAGCTCCGGGCTTTGAATCATTCCGCAACAAGCGTGATACAGTCCCTTTCGGATATTGAAATGGTACATTCCGACCGCTGACAAATAAATCTAAATCCCCATCACGGTCTACATCAGCCGCACGAACGGCAGAATTACTTTCTGTGAATACAGGCAAGGCCGTCAATTGTAAACTAAAATTGCCTTTTCCATCGTTCATGTAGATGACATCCTGAGAACTATTTGAACCAATTTTCTCCTCAGTTCCTCCGCGCGCGACATAAAGGTCTAAATCTCCATCTTGATCCATATCCACTAATAAGCTTCCAAGGTCCTCCCCTAATTTCTTAGGCGCATCATACGCACCCTCTAAATATTTACGCGTAAAGGTCCCATTTGCTTGTTGGAGATAGAATATCCCCGAATAAAATTTGGACCCGCCTACAAATAAATCTTCCCGACCATCGCCGTTAACATCACCGACCGATGCCCCAGGTCCTAATTGGGACATTTTGTGTGGCGTTGTACTTTGGAAATTAAAATCGATAAAATCCATTTCCTTGTGAATGTCGGTCAATTGAACGCGATCACTTACATCACTAAACAAGCTTGGATCTTGGGAAAACAAAGATTGGTATGGCAAATTAGCTTTTGCGATGGAGGCCTTAATAAATTGGTTATTCCCTGGATTCGTAATGACTTGCATAGAATCATTTGGCCAAATAATCCGTAACTCTTTAATTTTCTGTTTGGCGCCAAGCCCGATGTGCGCAACAGGTTCAACACTTGACAAATAACCCCGATAAGGGTTATTCTCATAATAGAAATGAGTCCCATCCACAAAAACACCTTCGATTCGTGCCCCTAGTCCACTTTTATTCAATCCTTTTCCTTCAAAACCTACACGCAAATACCGACCCTTTTCAGGCGTTTCTTCCATCGTGTTATTTTTATAGACAAAAGCTTCATCATTGATATTATTCACGACATAATCGAGGTCACCATCATTATCCAAGTCGCCGTAGGCGGCACCATTAGAGAATGAAGGAACGGTAATCCCCCAAGCCGAACTAACATCTTCGAATTTTAATCCACCTTTATTTTTGAAGGCATAATTTTTGACCTTGATGACAGGCATTTGCTCGAGTAAAACGGCATCGGAGGCTAACTGCTGCGCATCTGCCCGATAAGACATAAAATCTCGATCCGTGACATCGCGCGGAAAACCATTGGTAATTAATAAATCGCGGTATCCATCATTATCGAAATCTGCCAAAGAAGGACACCAACTCCACTCCGTTTCGGAAACACCCGCCAAAAGACTAACTTCTTGAAATGGTAACGCCTGACCTGCGTCGTTTTTCCCGGCATTAATTTGTAGTGTATTTCGCATGTATTGATACGTATATCCGTACAAATCTGAATTCTGATATGCTTGATAGCTATTAGGTGGAGCTAATTGCTTCTTTCGCTCATTATCTTTAGGTAACATGTCGAGGGCTACAATATCTTGCAAGCCGTCATTGTTGATGTCGGCTACGTCATTCCCCATGGCGCTTAAGCTCGTATGCTTAAAATAGGTTTTAGCTTGGTCGGTAAAAGTGCCATCATGGTTATTGATGTATAAAATATCATCTGAAACATAATCATTCGTAATATAAATATCTGGCCAATTATCTTGGTTGATATCGCAAATGTTGATCCCTAAACCATAACCCTCAATCGTAATTCCTGCTTCTTTTGAAACATTCGTATACACGGGATGTCCTTTTTCTTTAGACCAATCATTGCGGTATAGTCGGTCTGTATTTGGATAAGATCCATCCGTAACTTTGGCACGGTATAAAGATGGGAATTGATCGATCACATCCGTCAGCACATACATATCCAAATCGCCGTCTCGATCATAATCAAAGAAAGCAGTATGTTCGCTATGCCCCGCGTCATTCACACCATACTCTGCACCCATTTCTTTAAAGGAAGGCATGCCATTTTTAACGCCTTGGTTGACGAAAAGCATATTTTCACGATCGTGAATCGACATTTTCATGGTGGCAGAAACGTAGATGTCCAACAAGCCATCGCCGTTGATATCGACAACCGATACGCCAGAGCACCAACGATTCTTCGTATCGATTCCCGCGGATTTCGAAATATCTTCGAACTTCATTTGGCCTTTATTGAGGTATAAAGTACCATTGGATTGGCTGCCAGAAAAGAACAAATCGAGTAAGCCGTCTTGATTAAAATCACCCATACCTACCCCACTTCCATTGTATAGGTATTCATACTTCAAAATATTCAGGGTATCGTTTTCAGCGATCGTATTTGAAAAATGAATACCGGTATCATCACCGGAAAGTTGTTCAAAAGTAGTTTTGTTCTTGCAGGCAGCAAAAAGGCATAAAATAATGAAGGCAGATAGAAAACGCTTGTACATATTGATCTTAAACTTTGAACTACTAAAATAAAAAAAGGTGGGGACTTCTCCCCACCTTTTTTAAACTAAAATCAAACGATTAATAACCAGGGTTTTGCTTCAAAATTGAAGTACCTTGAATATCAATTTGTGCTTGAGGAATTGGCAATAATGCATCAGTATCTTGGTAAGAAGCACCACCAAATTTCGTTACTAACCACTTAGCTTCGTATTTCAAGTATGCATTCAAAGATTTGTTTGCAACACCCCAACGAACTAAGTCGAAGAAACGGTGACCTTCAGTCGCTAATTCTAATAAACGCTCCATACGAACGATCTTACGAGCGCTTGCTTGGTCGCCTAAAGAAGAATACGTAGAGATTACGTAGTTAGCTTCGTTAGCACCCGTTTTCGCGTTTTTAACAAATCCAGCTGGATTTGCAGCACGAGAACGAACTTGGTTGATGTAACCTAAAGCAGTAGACAAGCTACCTGCTTCGATTTCAGCCTCAGCAGCCATCAACAATACGTCCGCAAAACGGATAATGTTGAAGTTCATTGTCGCATATCCACGAGTCCAAGAAGAACCATCTGTCAAAGTATTCTCTTGACGTTTGTAGTAGATGTATTTCTTAGGTGAATAAGGACCAGCATAAGGCTGAGAACGAATCCAGTTAGCACCTGGATGCTCGATCCAGTCTAAGTATTGGATACCACGACGACCGATAGTGTGGTCAATACGTGGATCTAATGGATCAGCATCTTCTGTGAATGAAGCTGAAGAAGCAACACCATAGTCATTCTTAACAGCGTTAGCAGCTAAGTTATAATCTGGTGTACCATCAGCTTGCTCTCCCAATAAAGGAAGACCATCAGCAGAAACACGGTATGCATTCGCCATCGAGAATGATGGTTGGAAGAATCCGCAGCAGTTACCTGGACCATCAGAACCCGTGTTATATGGGTAGTTCAAGTCATCGAAACCATTCGCGTTATTCACGTTACCTGTATTCATGGATGATTGAATAGCAAATACCGCCTCTTCGTTGTTGTCATTCTCCGCATTGAAGATTTCAGCAAACTTAGATACTAAACCGTATTTCTTACCATTCGTAGTTTTACCATTCGCAATTACAGTTGTAAAGATTGCTTTAGCATCAGCATATTTAGCTTGATACAAATAAACCTTTCCTAAGTAAGAACCAGCAGCCCACTTGTTTGCACGACCTGCAGAAGACGAAGTCTCAGGCAAGTTGTCATAAGCAAACTTCATGTCAGCTTCGATCTTAGGGTATAAGTCAGCAGTTGCAACTACCTTCTCAATACCTTTACCGTAATCAATAGTCTCATCTACATAAGGAGCAGAACCAAATAAACGCTTCAACTCAAAATAGAAATGACCACGCAAGAAACGAGCCTCAGCTACGATACGTGTTTTATCTGAAGCAGATAATTGCGTAGAACCATTCGCTAAGTTAATCGTTGCATTTGCACGCGCAATACCTTCGTATTTCGCTTGCCATGTAGAGTTCAAGTCACCGTCAGTAGGAGAAACCTCGTAACGTTGCATTACGTTGATGTTTGAGTAATCACCTGGGTCAGTACCCTTGTTACTCTCTCCACCACGAATAGAACCCCATACCCAGTTGTTAGGTGCTGCTAAACGAGAGAACCCTTTAGCAGCTAACTGTGCATAAGTACCAATCAAGGCACCTTCAACACCAGCTTTAGAAGATAACTGCGCCTGAGCCAATGAAGCTGTTGGCGGCACTTCTAAAAACTGATCCTTACAAGCGAATGTCAACATAAACGCTGACGCACTAACTAAACTTAATCGCTTTAAAATCTGATATTTTTTCATGTTCTTAATTTTAAAAATTGGCTTTCGCTAAATTAGAAATTCAAGTTGATCGAAGCATTGAATGAACGAGTAACTGGGTAGTTACCTACGTCAATACCAAAGCTTGTATCAGCAGCTCCACCAACACCTGGATCTAAGCCCTTGTACTTAGTTAAAGTAAACAAGTTGTTAGCCGATAGTGTCAACTTAGCACTCTTTACACCGATTTTAGAAATAATATTCTTCGGTAATTTATAACCTAAAGAGATATTTTGTAAACGGATGTAATCACCATCTTCTACATACCAAGAGTTTTCAGCAGCAGAAGTAGAGATGTTCGATGCAGATTCCCAAATTGGAGCCTCAGCAGCGTTTCCTAAAGCTGGTGTCCAAGATTTTTTCGCACGCTCTCCTTTTCCTGATCCTTCAAATGTTCCGTAGAAATCAGTAAACCACTTCGATTGGTTCCAAATTTTGTTCCCAGCTGAAGCATATAAGTACATATTCAAATCAAAATCTTTGTATGTCAAACCTACGTTCACACCACCTGTATAAGTTGGTACCGGAGAACCTAAATATGTACGGTCAGATGGATCAATTTTACCATCACCATTCATATCCGCATAACGGAAACGACCTACACCTGCGCCTGATTGAGCTGGAGCAGATTTAACTTCAGCATCTGAAGCAAAGTATCCAATCACTTGGTATCCGTAGAATGAAGACAATGAACGACCTACTTCCATACGAATTGGCGTAATTCCACGGAATGCACCACCAACTAAGTTAGTAATACCTGGCGCGAAAGCAACGATTTCGTTTTTCAAGAATGAGTTATTAAATGTCAATTCATACTTGATGTCAGAAGTTAAATTACCACGGTTGATAATTTGCATATCAATACCTTGGTTACGCATTTTTGCAACGTTAACAGAAGGTGCAGAAGCTGCAGCTCCAACAACCGCTGGAAGCGGTACGTTGAATAACAAATCCTCTGTATCTTTTCTCCAGATATCAAATACTACTTCCCACTTACCGTTTAACAACGTAGCATCGATACCGACGTTAGATGTTACAGCAGTTTCCCATTTCGCAGCCGGGTTACCGATACGAGAACGGTAGTATCCTTCGTTTGCTCCTGATGATTGACCATCAATTGCATAGAATGAGTTTCCTCGGTTAGCAGCATATAAAGAATACTGGTTAGCTGGGTCTACGTTGTTTGAGTTACCCATTGTACCCCAACCACCACGGATTTTCAAATCTGTGATTGCAGGAAGATCCTTCATGAATTCTTCTGAAGTCACACGCCATGCTGCAGAGAATGCAGGGAAAATACCATAACGATTCTCAGAACCGAAACGAGATGAACCGTCACGACGAACAACTCCAGTGAAGTAATACTTCTCATTGAAGTTATAATCTAACTTTCCAAATACTGAATAGAAATTCACACCTGAGAATAAGTTCGAGTTAACTACAGGAGACTGTACTGAGTTCATCGTTACGAAATCCAAGTCCATTGAGAATGGGTTGATACCATTACCACGGATTGAACGACCATATCCTGTGTTCAAGGCCTCTAAACCAGCCAATACTTTAAATCCGTGCTTTCTCCAGTTAAACTTGTAGTTAGCGGTATTCGTCATAACCCATGCAAATGAGTAACCTTGACCTTCAGAGAATGAGTTAGACGCTTCTGGCTCCGAATCCCCTAAATAACGGTAGTTATAGTCCTTGTATGCTGATGCATTATACTGACCACCAATACTTGTACGTAAAGTCAAATCTTTGATTGGCTCATAATCAACATAGATATTACCTACAGCATTTGCATTGTAGTTATTATCGTTTGAGTTATTCATCACAATCTGACGAACTGGGTTACGAGGGTTGTTAAAACCTGCAGCTTTCGTAGATGCATAAGCACCAAACTCATCATATACTGGAATAACAGTAGGCATACGGTAAGCAGATAAGATTACTGACTCATCACCAGCAACACCTAATCCATTATTACCACCTGCTTGACCACGTACCGAACGGTAAGTGAATTGCAAGTTCTCTCCAACCTTCACTTTTTTACCCAAGTTAAATTCTGAGTTAAAACGTGCAGAATAACGAGCAAAATCATTTTGAATCAAGATACCATCTTGTTGTTGGCCTGACAATCCTAAATAGAAACGTCCTGTCTCAGTACCACCTGAGATACCTAATGAGTGACGTTGAGTTGCTCCTAAACGAGTAATCTCATCGTACCAATTAGTACCTGCCATGTTAGACTTAATCAAAAATACGTTCTCTGGGTTAGCAGCACGAGCAGCAGTAATAGCTGCTAAATCAACGTTATTTACACCGTTCGCCCCATTTGCATGCAAATAAGTAGGAATAACTGCCTGAGCTTGGTTTCCGTATTGTGGGTGCGTATAAGCAACCGCAGTTCCGTTAGCCGCGGCATTGTTACGATATGCAACGTGTGTCCAATCAGCTTGTTCTTGTGGAGTCAACATTTTTGGAGCACCTGCAACGTTTGGATCCGTAGCACCATACATACCATTGTAAGTAATATTCAAACCTTTCTTACCACGTGAACCTTGCTTAGTCGTATATACGATCACACCATTGGCAGCACGCGCACCATAGATAGAAGCCGCAGCCGCATCTTTCAATACAGTAGTCGACTCGATATCATCTGGAGATAAGAAATCAGTAGATCCTACCGGAACCCCATCTACTACATATAATGGCTCGTTACCACCAAAGGCACCAAAACCACGTACACGAATGATTGAGTTAGTTCCCGGCTGACCGTTTGTAATCAAAGTTACCCCTGATACACGACCTTGCAACATTTGCTCAACGTTACCCGTTGGCGCAATCTGCAAATCTGCCGCCTTAACAATCGAAGCTGCCGCTGTAGACTCTTTCTTGTTTGTTACTGAGTAACCTGTTACGATTACCTCACTCAATTGACTTACATCTTCATCCAATGAAACTGAGATAGAAGATTGAGATCCAACTGAAACAGATTTTGTTTTGTAACCTACTGCTGAAATGTTCAAGACAGCGTTACCCGATTTTACTGTAACCGTAAATGCACCATTAGCATCTGTAGTAGCTCCTGAGTTTGTTCCTTTAACGGCAACACTTACTCCCGGAATACCTTCAGAGTTCGCATCCGTAACTTTACCAGTTACCTTACGATCCTGCGCAAATGACGAAAAACTCCCTAGCATCACAATCGCGAGCAATAAGAAGCTTCGAAGACTTTGGTAAAAATTGTTTTTCATAATACGTTTTAATTAGTTTTCTAAATAAGATTTAATAGTTTTTAATCCAGTTTTTGCTTCAATAATGGGTCTCCTTTCTTTTTAAGTTAATCAATAGGTTTAGTTTATATAATTAAAATAGGTTTAAAAGTTCTTCTTTAAATAATACAATAAATAGGTTTAGAAGTTAATCTTTCATTTTATCGGAATCATACAATATCACAACTGTTCTATGCTGTTCCAATCTCTCAAATATGTATAAACCCAACTACTCTTGCAAATATTTCATTGATATTTTTTCACTTATTTAAGCAAAAATGTCATTTATCCATCAAAAGCTAGTTTTGAAGCCCCTATTTTATCATATAAATACATTAGAAAATTCAAAAACCAGAAAAACAGGGATGTAAACGATTACAATTTCTGCGACCAAATCGGCTAATAGTCCTACAAACAGTCTATTATCTGCGCTTTGTCTAAATTTTACAATTGTCCAAAAAATCCAAATTGATTTCCCGATTTATCCCTAATTTTGGTTTATGTCTCATTTCGATCCCAAAAGCATCTTACCTACACTCCCAGACCAACCGGGTGTGTATCGCTATTTCGACGAAAATGACACCATCATCTATATAGGTAAAGCTAAAAACCTGAAGAACCGCGTTAGTAGCTATTTTACTGGGATTCAAAATCACAATACCAAAACGCGGCGCCTAGTCCAGCAAATTCAGAAAATCGAATTCACCATCGTGCATTCGGAATTTGATGCACTACTATTAGAGAATACGCTTATCAAGCAGTTTCAGCCCAAATACAACATCTTACTGCGTGATGACAAAACCTATCCTTTTATCTGCTTGACCAATGAACATTTCCCCCGACTCATCACGATGCGGAGAATCGATCATGCTATCGGCACATTCTTCGGACCTTTCGCCAATCCGAAGGCCATGAACGGACTGCTCGAAATGATTCACCAGCTCTATCCGATTCGGACATGTTCGCTCGCATTGAAGCCGGGAAATATCGAACAAGGAAAATTCAAGGTCTGTCTCGAATACCACATCGGTAATTGCAAAGGTCCTTGTGAAGGACTTCAATCCGAAGCCGATTATCAGATTTATATCGAACAAATTACCAATATCCTGAAAGGGAATTACCAAAAGCCCAAAAGTCTGTTTTTCGAGCGCATGCAACAAGCTGCAGCCCGCATGGCTTTTGAAGAAGCCCAAGAATGGAAAGAAAAATGGGAATTGCTAGAAAACTTCCAAGCTAAATCAACGGTTGTGAATCCCGCCATCCATGATGTGGATGTGTTTACGATGGTTTCCGACGAAGCTTTGGCCTACATTAATTTCATGAAGGTAATCAATGGGACGATCCTGCAATCGCAAACCTGGGAGGTCAAGAAAAAATTGAATGAAGACGAGTCGGACCTATTAACCATGTTAATCTGGGAAAAACGCGAACAATTTCACAGCGAAGCCAAAGAAATCCTGACCAATATCCCCATGGCGATCGAATTTCAAGGAGCCAAAAATACAATTCCCCAAATGGGCGACAAGAAAAAGCTGTTGGACATGTCCCTCAAAAACGTCTTGTATTTCCGGAAAGAAAAGGCCGACCGCAAAGCAGCGGAGGAAAGTGGAGGCGATCGAAAAATGCGCGTGATGCTCAAGCTCAAAAATGATTTGCGCTTAACCCAATTACCCAAACGCATTGAATGTTTCGATAACTCCAACCTACAAGGAACGAATCCTGTTTCGGCCATGGTTTGTTTCATCCAAGCGCAAGCCGCTAAAAAGGAATACCGTTTGTTCACACCAAGAACTGTAGAAGGCCCCGATGACTTCGCAACTATGCACGAAGTAATCACGCGTCGGTACACACGCCTCCTCGAAGAAGAAGCCGAATTACCCGACCTCATTATTGTCGACGGAGGTAAAGGCCAATTAAGTTCTGCATGTGATGCGTTGAAAGCGATTGGACTTTATGGGAAAATCCCGATCATCGGTATCGCCAAAAGACTCGAAGAAATCTATTTCCCAGAGGACAGTCTACCTGTATATATAGATAAGAAATCGGAATCGTTGAAATTAATTCAACAATTACGGGATGAGGCGCACCGATTTGGTATCACGGCCCACCGCAACCGCCGAAGTAAAAACTTTTTGGTTAGTCAATTGGAAGAACTTGAGGGAATCGGAAAACTGACGGCGCAAAAACTCCTGAAACACTTTGGCACGATACGCCAAATGTATGATGCGCCCGTGGAAGAATTGGAAAAAGTGGCAGGCAAAGCCAAGACGCCAATGCTACGCAAACAAATTAAAATTTGGCTAGACGAAAAGGCTTAGTTTCTCGATTTGAAACGACCTAAATCAATGTGCTGAAATTGTCTGTATACCTGAATCACCAAAGCTAAAGCTACGGCCATTTCACAAACTCCTACCACCAACACGAAAATACCCAATAACAATCCTTGGTTTGCACTGTCCTGACGCGAAAAAGCAATCAAATTCAAGTTGGCCGCATTCAACATCAACTCAATCCCCATCAACACGAAAATAGCGTTCCGTTTTAGAATCAACATACTAAAACCGATGGCGAATAAACATGCCCCCGCCCAAAGAAATAACAATAAAGGGATTTCGTTATTCATGATGCTTCGCGATATAGGTTGAGCCAATCAAGGCAATCAATAAATAAATTCCTACCAATTCAAATGGCATGGCATATTCCGTCAATAAGGAAATCCCAACAAAACTCAATTTGGAATTAGGGTCTGCTATTTCAACCCCTCCAAAATTTCCACGCGCCAGAATAAAAACCAAGCCCGCAAAAATCGCAAGTCCCATCAACACAGGCCAAACGCGTGAGGATTCCTCTGTCACTAAATTGTTTTGATCCTTATCGCCCCGACTTGATTGATTCGTCAACATGATTCCAAAAAGTATCAAGATCAGCACACCACCCACGTAAATCATGAGGTGTGAAACAGCCATGACATCCGCATAAGCTAAAACATAAAGCCCTGCTAGACCAAGCATGGTCATAAACATCGCCAAGGCCGCATGCAAAATATTCTTCGTCCAAAGCATCACCAGGGCACTTCCACAGGTAATACCCACCAAAGCCAAGAAAGATAGCATCAATGGCGTCATGGGAGTTCGGGGTTGGAAGTTGGACTATTAGACGTTAGACTTTGGTCATTAGACGTTGGATCCACTGACTTCGGACTAACTTTCTTGAAACTCGGCTTAAAAGCAGGTTTAGGTTTAGACGCTGGATTATTAGACGTTAGACTTTGGTCGTTGGACGTTTGACCTTTGGACTCCGGACCATTGCCCTCCGGACTAACTACCCCTTCGGACTCCGGACTATTTCCCTCTGGACTAGCGACTAGCGACTCTTGACTAGCGACTTTCTTAAAACTCGGCTTAAAAGCAGGCTTGGGTTTAGACGCTGGATTATTAGACGTTGGACTTTGGACGTTGGACGTTTGACCTTCGGACTTCGGACTATTTGACTCCGGACTATTTCCCTCCGGACTAGCGTCTAGCGACTCTTGACTAGCGACTTTTTTGAAACTCGGCTTAAAAGCAGGCTTGGGTTTAGACGCTGGATTATTAGACGTTAGACTTTGGTCGTTGGACGTTGGAGCTTCGGACTTCGGACTATTTGACTCCGGACTATTTCCCTCTGGACTTCCTCCTTCGGACTTCGGACTACCTGACTCCGGACTAGCTTTCTTAAAACTTGGCTTAAAAGCAGGTTTAGGTTTAGACGCTGGATCGTCGGACTCCGGACTATTTCCCTCCGGACTAACTACCCCTTCGGACTTCGGACTACCTGACTCCTGACCACTGACAACCGCCTTCATCGCCGCCTTCTCCGCCACAAATTGCTCATATAATTTCCGCTTTTCCTCAGCCTCTTCCGACGTCAAATTCGCAAATGAAAAATTATGCTCCTTTACATCAAATACCGAAAAATCATACTCCGATGTCATCGTCAAACATTCCGTCGGGCAAACCGTCGTACATAATCCACAAAAGCAACATTTCGACATATCAATGTCGAATTCCGCAGCATACAAACGGATAGGCGACCCATCCGACGCATGACCCACCAAACCCGTTGCCTTGATCGGCTCAATATCGATACAATCCACTGGGCAAACCTTCACACATTTATCACAAACGATGCAATCGTCCATTTCATTGTGTAATTGATATCGCCCATTCACCGGTGTTGGAATTTGTAAACTCGGATATTCCAAAGTCACAATCCCTTCAGATTGCTGGAAATAACCTGCATCCTGAATCTGATGAACAGTCCGCTGCTTACGCGCATTCCAAGCATGTTTCCAAGTCAAAGCCATCCCCTTACGGGTGCTCTGAACCACCTCGAAAATCTCCTTGAAATAGCTTCCTAACGCTGACATCTTAAAAATAAATGGCTGGGAACGAAGACGGATCCGTCTCGCGCATCATCTCATAAACAGTATCCACAACATTTTCCACATTGGGCTTTGAGAAATAATCTCCATCCGAACTATAAGCTGGTCGGTGTGGACGTGCCGCCAAACAACGCGCCGGACTGTCCAACCACGTAAATGCTCCTTGTTTATCCAATACCTCCTGCATCATATACGCAGATGCTCCTCCCGGCATATCCTCATCCGCGAATAATACGCGATGTGTCTTTTGAATCGATGTCAAAATGTAGTGATAGCGATCAAATGGCAACAAGGTCTGCACATCAATCACCTCCACAGAAATTCCCATTTCTGCCAATGCCTCCGCAGCTTCCATCACAATCCGACACATCGAACCATAAGTCACAATCGTCAAATCATTCCCCTCGCGCAAGATTTCCGGAACACCTAACGGCACGACTAATTCCTCTAAATTCGTTGGCATCGGTTCCTTCAAACGATATCCATTCAAACATTCAACTACCAAACCGGGATCATCTCCGGCTAATAATGTCCGATACATCCCCGCAGCTTGGGTCATATTGCGCGGCACACAAAAATGTACCCCTCGCAATCCATTCAACAAAACGGCCATCGGGCTACCCGAATGCCAAATGCCTTCCAAACGATGCCCACGCGTCCTGACAATCATGGGTGCTTTTTGCCCGCCTGCCGTCCGATAATGTAAACATGCCCAATCGTCCGACAAAATCGCAAAAGGATAAAATATATAATCCAAATACTGTATCTCCACAATTGGCCGCAATCCACGCATGGATGCACCCAATCCCTGACCCACAATACTGATTTCTCGTATACCCGTATCCGTTACCTTTAATGGGCCGAACTTATCTTGTAAACCTGCTAAGGTTTGATTCACATCTCCAATCTTACCCACATCTTCTCCTAAGATAAACACACGCGGATCCTCCAAGAATTTGGCAAAACTCTTATTCAAAATCTCCCGTCCATCAACTAAAACAGGCTCTTTTTCGTAGGTGGCTTTCACTTCTTTTGCCAACAAAGGACTATCCTTCGATTCGCTCATCTGATGCGAACTAAATCGACGGTGATTGCGCGCTTCTAATTCGGCCAACCACTTACGTAATAACTTAACAGCAGGTCCCTGAAAAAACCGAAACTCCCTTAAGGCTTTACGTCCTGCGCGAACCAAATCACTGAAAATCGGATATTGCAATTCATTCAATTCAGCCAAAATGGGCTCCAATAATCCGGGCTCATTCGTTGAATCATATAGGTTTTTGGCAATCCGTAAAAATGACTTTTTATCTACATCAATCGCGGCCATATAGGCTGAAAAGGCTTCTTTTTGGTATTTACGTGCTAAGGCCGTTGATTCGTCATCAATGGCTTTTAATTCCTCCGCCGTCGCAATGCCTTGTGCGATAATCCAAGCTTGAAAATGCAGATTACAATCAGCTTCATGCTCGAATTGAAGACGATCTGCCGACTTATATCGTTCATGCGAACCGGAAGCCGAGTGGCCTTGCGGTTGCGTACATTCGATCACGTGTACCAAACACGGAACCATTTCCTCGCGGGCTAATTTGGCAGCTTTTTGATAAGCCGCAATTAAACCTGGATAATCCCATGCTTTGACCTGAATAATCTCCAAGCCTTTTTCCGTTTCTGTTCGCTGATATCCAGCTAATGCCTTCGAAATCGACGACTTAGTCGTTTGATATTCAATCGGAACCGAAATCCCATACCCATCATCCCAAACCGAAAAAACAATCGGGATTTGTAAAACCCCCGCGGCATTGATACATTCCAAATACATCCCTTCAGATGTGGAGGCATCACCAATGGTTGTAAAACAAACCTCTCTCCCTCCTTTTGAAAACAAAGCAGCATGCTCCTGTAAATCAGCACGTTCCCGATATAATTTAGAGGCATACGCAATCCCAAGTGCACGAGGTGCCTGAGCTGCGGTAGATGAAATTCCTGCAACAGAATTGTAGCGAGTCGTTTGATCCAACCATTCGCCAGAATCGTCCAACCAGCGCGTTGCGTGGTGATTATTCATTTGTCGGCCACCTGAATGTGGATCAAATTGAATATCAGGATGTCCGTATAATTGAGCAAAATATTGCGGCCATGTCAAATCGCCGATGGCAACTCCAATGGTTTGGTCGCGATAATAACCGGAAACATAATCCCCTGCTTGCATCGAATTCGCTAATGCGAGCTGACACAATTCCTTCCCATCTCCATAAATACCGAATTTGGCCCGCCCCGAGAAAACTTCCTTACGAACAAGCAAGCTGCAGGCCCTACTTAAGGCAGCCAAGCGATAATCATCTAACACCTTGGCAGGATCAAATGAAATGTCAGGATTAGAAAAGGTGTAATGCAAAGCCAACGGTTTCCTGGTAAATTTAACGTGTAAAAATACAACAAAATAAATTAGCCATATAAAAGCAGCGCTATTTATTTCATAAAAAACAGAAGCAATTCTTTTGCCGAATCTCCACATTGTTTTAGATTTGCTCAAGTAGTAAACAAAAAAATCATAACCATGAAGAAATTTTTAGGCGTGTTAGCGCTAATCATTGGATTCGCTTTCCAATCTAACGCTCAAGGTGCAATCAAATTCAAGTCGGAAAAACATGATTTCGGCAAAATCGTTGAAGGAACACAAGCTACTTACAGCTTCGAATTCACAAATACAGGAAAAACACCGGTAGTTATCTCAAATGTTCAACCATCTTGCGGTTGCACAACACCCGATTGGACTCGTGAACCGATCATGCCAGGAAAAACAGGTAAGGTAACCGCTTCATACAACTCAACAGGTCGTCCAGGTAACTTCAATAAATCCATTACGGTAGTTAATAACGGAGAAGTTCAACAAATCCAATTGTTCATCCAAGGAACCGTTGAACCGAAAAAATAAATCGATTTTATTATCAAAAAAGGGACGCTCGCAAGAACGTCCCTTTTTTATTTAGTCATGATTTAAAAGTGCTTTGTTTCGCAACCCATTAATCCACGAGGCAATTTTGAGCACATCCGCGGCAGGCACATGACTCATCGGAGCCATCTCGGTGGCATAGTCTGGCCAGTTCTGTGGATTCGGCTTATACACTAAAGCTAAAATCTGCTTATCCGTATAATTGCGTTTAGCAATGTCCTCGTAAGATGGTCCAACCACCTTTGACTCTTTGGCATGACAAGCTAAACAAGTATGCTTTTTCAACAAAGCCATCGCCTCCGCATCAGAAATAACCGTTGATTTTTTCGTTGGCTTAACTGCTGCTACCGCCTTCACTACAGCAGCCTCTTCCAAGCGATGTGTCGCTTGAACCGCCAATTTACCCCCCGAAGGAATTTGATTCAAGGTATAATAAGCTGTTTCGTGTAACAAAGGTTCTCCGGCTTCGTTACGGATACCCTCCAACTTAAATTCATGAATAAAATATTGACGAAGTCCATCAATCACTAAACGAACTTTACGTTTATCTCCCGACACCTCAACACCCGAAATTTTCAAATCTTTCAATTCGATAATCGGACTTCCATATTGATGTTGGTATTTGTAGATATACGACCTCAATGCATAAGAAGCTGCTTTTTTAACTGAATTCACATCCACGGCCTGTGTAAAGCTAAGCTCAAAACCATCCGGTTTGGCTTGGATATCCTGAATCTCAAAAGGCATTTGACCATTCCACATCAAACGTTGCAAGCCGAATTCATCTTTACCTGTTGAGCCCCAACCACGTGAAGTCATCCCTATAAACATCGATCCATCTAAGCCAAATCGCTCACGTAAAATACCCGATTGAAATCCTTCTCGGTAATTGATACAGAAGCCCTGATAAACGCCATTAACTTTCTCTAAGCCCATACGCATAATCTTCGATTGCCCTTGATCCGCCACATAATATTGTCCCGGAAAAGGGCTGAATTTACCACGCGTCGTATCTTGTAAAATATCGGAGGTTGAGATACCCATAATCGCATGTGGAAACCAAACTGCAGGCAATTTCAAGTTCTTCACCTTCGCCGCCGCCTCATACATCGGAGCTCCATTATCTTGTATTTCTTCTAAGGTCAATCGGAATGGACTATTCGGCTCTTTAGCCCATTTAAGACCTCCTGGATTACCCGCAAAATCGCCCTTCGCTAAATGCGTCACCCGACCAGAACCTACCCAATCTCCTTGATTTTCTCCATAAAAAATATCTCCGTCTTGGTTGATGCTATAGCCTGCAGGGGACCGTAAGCCGGCAGCAAAAGGCTCTAGGGTTCCATCGGGGTGGATTTTCACCAACCAGCCACGCCATTTGGCAAATTTTCCTTCTCCATATCCAACCCAAGCAAGATTCAAGGTCACCAACATATCGCCGTTCTTATCGAAAACGGGACCATAAGTATATTCATGGTAATTTCCCGAAAGTTCAAATTGGTAAATCGGCTCATACAAATCGGCCACCCCGTCACGATCGGTGTCGGTAATTTTAGTCAATTCGCCCCGTTGGGAACAATAAAAAGCACCATCACGATAGGCCAATCCCAACACCTCATGCATCCCCGAAGCAAAACGTTTGTAATGGACCTGGTGATTAGTCGTTTGATAAGGATTTTCGATGATCCAAATCTCCCCCCGACGGGTACTTACCGCCAAACGACCGTCCGGCATCGTAGCCAAACCACCCACTTCTAAATAGATCTCCTTGGGAATGGGAAGGGTTTTGATTTCATAATAATCTTGCTCCGTTTTGGAGTTCGTTTTTTGTGCAAATGTGGCGAAGGCCAACAGTATGCATGCGATTGTCATTTGTATATTTTTCATCAGCTTACCAGATCAATTGATACGAAACTTCATTTCCTTGCACCGGGATGCGTTGTTGTTTTAAGCCTTGTTTCGGATTTAAAACAGCACCTGGACGCCCATCCCATTGGACAAAATAGGATTGCCCTTGCAGGCCGATTAATGTAGTATTAATCGAAGAAATCCCGTGATAACTATTTCCTAAAACGAGCTCGGAAGCAGATTGCATGGCAGTTGCCGACTTAAACGACAACATTCTCTCCAAGCCTGTTTTCGCAGCATTGGGGCGAATAAAATCTTCCACCATCACATTCCCAGCAGGCCAATGATACATAAAAATCGGCCGGCCATCTTTTACTCGAAAACCCTTGTATACCAATTCCGTTGAATCTGCTTGCGCTTGATGATCCATCACCAAGGGAAATTTGCCATCCAAAGTAACCGTCACCCCCAAAGGTTCAGAAGTCTGCGGTTCTCCACGATTTTCCCACATTTGCGTCGCATTTAAGAATGGACCGCGCCAAACCTGAAGCAAAGCTCCTTGTTTTAAATCATACGAATAATGCATGCCGGAAGGATCTCCCACGTGAATAACATGCGTCTTTTTCTTTCCTTGGTGCATCGCAAATGAGCGCTGAAAAACCGGTTCCGCATTGGCTTTGACCTCAATCATGCCCACGGCTTCAGGGTCTAATAAAGAGGTCCGCTCATGCAAAGCAACGGGATGTGAACCAATTCGTTTGACATATAATCCCAAGGCCTGAGGTCCCCAAGGAAAATCCTTTACATGAATAACTTCTAATTTATGTTTGCCAGCTGTCAATTCCGTCTTCGAAGAAACCATTTCTGAATACCAGTGTGCCCCTTGATTCAATTCCTTTCCATCCACTTTCACAACACCTGAACCTGTCCAATACGACTGAAATTCATAGGTATCTGTTTCAGGTACGTCTAAATCTGCTTGATAATGTATCAGATAATCGTTTTTGGCCTTGATGACCTTATAGGTCAATTTGTCTAATTTACCAGACTCGACAGGTTTCGCTGTACCAATGATAGGCTCCGTGAATTTACCTGTATAATAATCATATTTAATAGGGCCCAAGCTGACACTTGGCTTATCGTAGGTCTCATATTGTATATTTTTGAAGGCCACTTGCGTATGATCCCCTTGAATCAAAATAGGTGCCGAAGCAACCTCTTGTAAGGAAACCGCTCCGCGCGTTACGCCTAGCATTTCTAGATTTTCATGAATTAAAATGCCGTTCAAAATAACTTTTTTGAAAACCGCATTTTGAATTTTCTTCCCGTTTGCATCGAATCGAGGAGCCTGAAAGTCGATTTCCATGTGTTGCCAAAGACCAGGTGCTTTTGAAGCGTTTTGCATGGGCGCATATCCTTCGTAGCCCTCTTTTCCCTTGCCGCGCGCGTCATCCCAGCGTTCATAAATTCCACCACAATCACCAAAATTCAATTGTTTTTTTGTCCAAGAATCGGCCAATTGCACTTCATAACGACCCTGCAGATAAACACCTGAATTTCCTTTTTTAGGCAACATGAAATCAAACATCAAGTGAATATCCCCATGCGAAAAAGCAAAGGTCAAATCATCTGAGCGCTTGTATTTGCCATTGCGAAGGGTGTTGACGAGGACACCTTGACCCGTGGCTAATTGTAAAGATGTGTCAGAATAGGCAGCCTGAACGGCACCTTCAATGGTCCAATTATTACTGGGATGCTGAAAAGCAGCCAAGTCTTTGAGATTCACGTGCTCTTGGGCTAAGCAAGTCCAAGACAATAACGTGAGCAAGAGTATGTTGCGCATAAGCTTTGTTAAATAGGTTCTTCAAGCAAATCTAGCAAAATATTATGAACAATTTCATCGGCACAAACAGGATACTCGTAGCATATTTCCCAAGAATATTTTGCAAATTGTTTACTTCGAATCCATTATTTGTGAATTCATGGCAAAAACTAAATTAATTTCGAAGCCCATATTACTCCACTTGCTATTTTGGGCTTGTCTTTTGGCATTACCCATTTTATTAGGCCCGAGCTCTCAATCGCAAAATCCGGAGGAGATTCAACGTCATTTCCAATGGAATTTATTTTTCTTCGTCTTTGGCCTTGCGAATATCCCCATCTTCTACATCAATACGGAGATCCTAATTCCTAAAGTTTTAAAACGGTATAATCTAGTTGCTTATTTGGCCTTACTCGTGATCGGATATTTCATCATGGTAGGCTTAAATGACCTCATTTTCGAGCTTTTATTTAGAGACTTACATGTGCCTATTCGTCCCAAAGGCGGTAGCGGCATGAAGCGATTCACCTACTTACGCATCATATTTCAATACCTGTTCATCATTGCAATCGGGATAAGTTATCGTTTTCTTTCCGACAACATGAAGGAACAAGAGGCCAAAAAAGAGGAGGAGAATGAACGCTTAAAATCCGAACTTTCCTTCTTGCGCTCACAAATCAGCCCTCATTTCATGTTCAATGTATTGAATAGCATCGTTTCCCTTTCTAGAAGAAAACCAGAAAGCGTAGAGCCCGTTGTGATCAAATTATCGGAATTGATGCGCTATATGATTTACGAAACAAGTGATTCTAAAGTTGCGATTAGCAAGGAAGCAAACTACTTGGAATCTTACATTGAACTACAGCGCTTGCGATTTGGAAATGACATCGATATCGAATTTAAATCCGAAATTTCAGGTACATCAGGCACAATTGAACCTATGCTACTGATTCCATTTGTTGAAAATGCCTTCAAACATGGTGTGGGGATGATCGAAAAACCCAGCATCAGCATTCAGCTAGTTGACAATCCGACCTATTTACATTTTGTTGTCAAAAACAAAACGAGCAATCAGCCTACCGAGAAAAAAGACGAAAGTTCTGGCATCGGATTAACCAACGTTCGAAGAAGGTTGGAATTGCTATACCCGGAAAATCACGAACTTAAGATTACAGAAAGTGCGAATACTTATAACGTGGATTTGAAAATCACACACAGTTAAAACGATGGAAACGAAAGAAACATTTTCGGAAATTCCGAACACGATTTTAAAATGTATCGCCATCGACGATGAAAGTTTAGCATTGGATTTGGTCGAAGATAATATTGCCAAAGTTCCCTTCTTAAAGCTTGAAGCACGCTGTCGCAATGCGTTTGAGGCGATCGAATATTTGCAAAACAACACCGTTGACCTCATTTTCCTCGACATTCAAATGCCGGGATTAACAGGGGTTCAGTTTTTGGAAGGATTGACACAAAAGCCGATGGTTATTTTTGTGACTGCATACCAACAATACGCGCTGGAAGGTTTCAATTTAGATGTGATTGACTATGTGTTGAAACCCATTTCCTTTGAACGTTTTTTGAAAGCAAGCCATAAGGCTCTTGATTATTTCAAAAGCAAGTTAGCCTTACAAGGCAATGTCGCGAAGGCTGACGCGAAGGTGGATTATATTTTCATTCATGCCGATTACTCTTTGATGAAAATCATGCTGGAGGACATTTTGTATATCGAAGGTCTGAAAGACTATATCAAGATACATGTGCGCAATCAAAAATACCCGATCGTTTGTCGGATGACCATGAAACTCATCAGCGAAAAATTACCTTCAGATGAAT
Source organism: Aquirufa sp. TARAVU-A1A (assembly GCF_054558675.1). Classification (NCBI taxonomy): domain Bacteria; kingdom Pseudomonadati; phylum Bacteroidota; class Cytophagia; order Cytophagales; family Flectobacillaceae; genus Aquirufa; species Aquirufa sp. TARAVU-A1A. The sequence continues at coordinate 26,158 of NZ_JBPXKP010000006.1, read as the reverse complement.
TTCTACGTATCCATAAATCCTTTATCGTATCCTTGAAGAAAATCGAATCGATACGAAATCAAAAAGTTAAAATTGGGGAAAATCACATTCCTTTGAGCGATAGCTATTCGGAACAATTTTACCAGACCATTGGCTATCAAAAAGAGTAATTACTTCAATTTGTTTTTACCGAAGTGATAATTAACGCCCAACCAAGCACGTAAAAGTCCTGTCTGCACTTTCGAATCTGTGTAGGGTGTAAATTCAAAATTTAAGCCCAAATGCGGTACGGATGTAAAAGGATAGGCACGTACGCCAAAGCTTCCATAATAGCCTTTTAGCAAAGAGGATTGATTGAACACGTTGGACATCCACCCGATGTTGACTCCACCACCTGTATAAAAAACAGCGTCTTTGGTTTTATAAACTGTGAGCATCGGACCAAACTCCGATGTGATGGCCGAAGTGGCCGAATTCATTTGCATACGCACCTCGGCCCAGGCCATATTGGTGGGATTGGAAGAGACGGCCAACTGCGAATTAAAAGGATAATAGGAGATTGACTGTGCGTTTGAAAGCTGCGTAATCGTTAAAAATAGGCCAAAAAAGGCGATGATATTTTTCATTTGAGGAGTTTTTGTTACAATTTTCGACAGGAAACCCAAGGGTCCTAACAAATTATGTAACTTTGAATTTTGGCAAAGATACAATTATGTCCATTCTGAAAAAATTAGCAGGAGAAACTCTTTCGTATGGTTTTAGTACCATCTTAGGCCGTTCCCTCAATTTTTTACTCGTTTTTGTGCACACTTGGGCATTTCTACCTGCAGAGTTAGGTGTCAATGTGAAGTTGTATGGCTATGTAGCTATTGCCAACATCATTTATACCTATGGCATGGAAACTGCCTATTTTCGTTTTGCCAAAGAGGCCCCAGAGAAATATTACCAGCTAATCATGACGGCGATCATCGTAACGTCGGGCGTTTTTACACTTTTCCTTTTTCTTTTTGCGGAACCCATCATGGTTCAATTAGGCTATCCAGGCAAAGGCCTATTCTTGAACTGGTTGGCGTTAATCTTAGCCATTGATGCGATTACGGCGATCCCATTTGCCAAATTGCGATTGGAGAATAAAATTAAAACGTTTGTCAAGGCAAAAATCGTTTCAATCTTGATTAATGTGGGTTTGAATCTCTTTTTCTTGATGCTATTAAAGCCGCTGCAAGCTGGAGAAATCCAAGTGGATGCACCGCAATTTTTGCGAGATCTATATAATCCTGGCATAGGAGCTGGCTATATCTTTTTAGCTAATTTAATTGCCAATGCAAGTTTGTTTTATTGGCTATCAGCCGAATTCAAAGCATACCGTTGGAGATGGGATTGGTCGGAGTTCAAAGCACTTTGGATTTATGCATATCCCATTATGTTCATGAGTTTAGCAGCCATGTTCAATTTGATGTTTGATCGTTTGCTTTTGGAGTCATATCTACCCGAAGGATTTTATCCAGGAAAAAGTTCGCAAGTCGCATTGGGAATATATGGCAACTGCTACAAACTTTCTGTATTCATGAGCTTGGCCATTCAAGCCTTCAAATATTCAGCAGAACCGTTCTTTTTAGGCAAAAAAACAACCGAAAACAGCAAAGAAAACTTAGCCTTAATCACGCATTGGTTTGTCATTGTCTGTACCTTTTTATGGGTAGGCGTTTCGTGCAATTTATTCTGGATCAAAACCCTGTTTTTACGTCGGGCGATTTACTGGGAAGGCATGGACATCGTCCCTGTGTTATTATTGGCAAATCTATTTTTAGGTATTTATTATACCCAATCGGTTTGGTTTAAGCAGACCAACAAAACCTATTATGGTACGGTTATTACCTTGATTGGATTAGCGGTCACCTTAGCAGGCAATATCCTTTTTATACCCATGTATGGTTACATGGCTTGTGCTTATGCATTTTTAGGATCGAGTATCGTGATGGCGGTGTTGTGTTATTTGGGAGGCCAAAAATATTCCCCAACCCCCTACCGCTGGAAAAGTGATTTATTTTATATCTTGTTGGGCGCTTTACTCATTTACGGAGCCAATGCCTTAGCGCAAGTAAGCCCACTGCCAATGTTAATAAACCAGAATGCAGCAATCGTTGCCTTGCTCGGGTATTTATTGGTTCGCGAATTTTCTTGGAAAACGGGTAAGCCCAAATTAATTGACTAGCATGAAGCAAGAATTGAAAACGCAATACCTACAACTCAAACTAAAAATTAGTTTGATGGTAGCGCGTTTACAAGAAAACGATGGAAAAATTGCTGAGCTAGAAAGATCAAACAAAGAATTACAAGAGAAACTCGAAGCCAAAACACGTGAATTACAAGAAGCATTGAGCCAATCAAAAGAATTGGAGAAAAGCTTTAAAAAATCAGATAAAATTGGTAAACTTGTAGTTAATACAGAAGATACAGAGGCAGCTAAAGCTGAACTGAAGAAAAAGTTAGACGAATATATAGTAAGTATAGATCATTGTATTGAGCAATTACGCAAACCATGAGTACTAAATTACCTTGTAATCTCCTTTTAGGCATACAAAATGTCGCGCTAAAGGTTAGTGAAGAGGAGGAGTCATGTGTGCGGAAAGCGGCAAATTTGGTTAACCGCCTCGTGAAATATTACGAGAAAGAGACAAATAGTTCAGATCCAAGTAAGATTATGGCCCTTGTGGCATTGGATTTAGCTATGTGTGGATTGAAATTCGAGACGGAAAAGAAATCATTTAACAACAATGTTCAATCTGAGAACGAGCAATTATTAGCGCTCGTGGATGAATTCCAACTATAAATCCCCTTTTCATTCAGTCGTTTTGGAGCCGATGTTCATAAACTAACAATTAATATGACCATTATATCCATTATTATTTCCATCGTTGCGGCAGCGGGTGGCTTGTTTATTGGGAAGTCCTTTTCTTCCAAATCAAACAAGAACCACGAGGAGGAAGCCCAACGAAAAGCAGCTGAAATCCTAAAAAATGCAGAATTTGCAGCGGAAAACTTGAAGAAAGACCGCATGCTGGAGGCGAAAGAAAACTTCTTGCGTTTGCGCGGAGAGTTTGAAGAAGAGACTCAAGCTAAGAAAGGAATCCTTTTAGAAAACGAACAAAAATTGCGCGAAAAAGAGCGCATGTTGACTCAGCAACAAGAGCAGCAACGTATTGCAGATCAAGAATTGCAATCCCAAAAACAAAGCATTCAATCCAAGGAAGAAAACTACCGCAAGAAATTCGAAGAGGTAGAAAAGAAACGCGAAGAGGCGGAAGCCATGCTTGCGACACAAATCAACCAATTAGAGAAAATTGCGAATCTTTCTGCGGATGAAGCACGCCAACAATTAATCGATGCCTTGAAGGCAGAGGCTGAGTCGAAGGCAAGTTCCATTGTGAAACAAGCCATCGAGGAAGCAAAATTAACAGCGACCAAAGAAGCGAAAAAAGTTGTGATTGAAACGATCCAACGTACCGCGGCAGAGAACGCGATCGAAAACTGTGTATCTGTTTTCAATATTGAGTCAGACGACATCAAGGGAAAGATTATCGGTCGGGAAGGTCGTAATATCCGTGCGCTGGAAGCAGCAACTGGCGTGGAATTCATCGTTGATGATACCCCTGAAGCCATCATCATTTCAGGTTTCGATCCGGTTCGTCGGGAAATCGCCCGTTTGTCATTACACCGTTTGGTACAAGATGGACGTATTCACCCTGCACGTATTGAGGAGGTGGTAAACAAAACGAAGAAGAACATCGATGACGAGATCATTGAGATCGGAGAAAAAACGGTTATCGACTTAGGTATTCACGGATTGCATCCGGAATTAATTAAGATGGTGGGTCGTATGCGTTTCCGTTCATCTTATGGACAAAACCTATTGCAACACTCCCGTGAAGTAGCCAAATTATGTGCGACCATGGCAGCTGAATTAGGCTTGAATGCAAAGCTTGCAAAACGTGCGGGTTTACTCCATGATATTGGTAAAGTTTGGCATGAAGAACCCGAATTGCCTCACGCATTGTTGGGTATGGAATTAGCTCAAAAATACAAAGAGCATCCAGAGGTTTGTAATGCAATCGGTGCTCACCACGATGAGTGCGAAATGACTTCCATGATTTCACCAATCATCCAAGTTTGTGATGCGATTTCAGGCTCACGCCCAGGCGCACGTCGCGAGATGATGGAATCTTACATGAAGCGTTTACGTGATTTAGAAGATTTAGCGACATCTTTCCAAGGCGTTCAAAAATGTTATGCCATCCAAGCAGGCCGCGAATTGCGTATCTTGGTAGATTCTGAGCATGTGAGCGATGACAAAGCATCAAAGCTATCATTTGATATCTCGCAAAAAATCGAGAAAGAAATGCAATATCCTGGCCAAATCAAAGTAACGGTTATCCGTGAAATGCGGGCAGTAAATTTTGCAAAATAAGTTTTATGATAATTCGTTGAACGGCAAATCACGTTCGACATTTTTACCTATTTTTGCTAACGCTGCCAGGGTCATGACCCTGGCAGCGTTTACTTTTTATGGAAATCAAAGCACCACATACAGAAGCTGAATGGAAGGCCTATTACGCCCTGCGCTACCACGTTTTGCGTGAACCTTGGAATCAACCGCATGGTTCTGAAGTTTTACAAGACGAAGCAACAGCCATTCATGTAATGGCCATCGATGAAGACGAAAAAGTACTCGGCGTGGCGCGTATGCATGAATCCGCCCCTTTACAGGGCCAAGTGAGGTGCGTCGCGGTGGCAACGGACCAACAAGGCAAAGGAATTGGAAAACTGATAATGAGTTACTTGGAAAAGGTAGCAGCGGAAAATGGCTGGCAAGAAATAGTTCTTGAAGCACGCGAAAATGCGGTGCCATTTTACAAGAGCTTAGGCTATCAAATTGAACAAGAATCGTATTTGCTCTTTGGGGAAATCCAACATTACCGCATGAAAAAAGCGCTACCCCTTTCGGAATAGCGCTTGCATTTTAATGTTTATGTTCAAGCCCCTGAGCACTCGGGATTTGATTGAACTCAATCCCCGCTTTCTGCTCATCCTTAAATGCCTCCTTCGGCTTGATGTTTAGGATTTGGAATAACTCCTTATCCGACTTCGCATCTGGATTCGGTGTAGTCAATAACACATCCCCTGAGAAAATGGAATTCGCACCAGCCATAAAGCAGAACGCTTGACCTTCATAATTCAATTCCAAACGACCTGCGGATAAACGAACTGCCGACTTAGGCATCATAATACGAGCCGTTGCAATCACGCGAACCAAATCCCAAACCGAAGCAGTTTGTTGGTTTTCAAAAGGTGTCCCTTCTACAGGAACCAAATTATTCACCGGCACTGAACCAGGATGTTCCGGCAAATTCGCCAAAGTCAACAACATTCCGATTCGGTCAGCAGTGCTTTCTCCCATGCCGATAATTCCTCCTGAACATACGGACAATTTCGCCTTACGTATATTCCCTAAGGTTTCTAAACGATCATCATAGGTACGCGTAGAGATGACATCATCGTAATATTCTTCGGATGTATCGATGTTATGGTTGTAGGCATAAAGGCCAGCATCTTTCAATTTTTGCGCTTGATCTTCAGATAGCATTCCCAAGGTACAACAAACCTCCATACCCAAAGAATTCACCCCTTTTACCATGTCCAAAACACGATCAAAGTCTTTGTTATCGCGCACTTCACGCCATGCAGCGCCCATACAGAAACGAGAACTTCCATTATCTTTCGCCCGAACGGCCGCTTGAATCACCTCCTCATATGGTAAAAGTTTTTGAACCTTAACGTTTGTATGGTAACGAGCTGCTTGAGAGCAGTACGAGCAATCCTCTGGACATCCACCTGTTTTGATGGATAATAACGTACTAATTTGTACTTCATTCGGATCATGATAGGCACGATGAACCGTCGCCGCTTGATATACTAAATCCAAAAAAGGTTGGTTGAAAATCCGCTCAACCTCTTCACGTGTCCAATTATTTCTAATCTCCATATTCTTAATTAACTATTCCAATTCCATCATAAACGGCATTAATGCCAAAAACCCTTCACGCTTTTTCATGCGATCTAATTCCCAAATCGACTTTGTCCAAGGCAAGTTACTTTGCACAAATCGAGCCTCCATCGAAGACTCAGAAAAGGCTGTAGATATCAATTCATCCAAGAAAGATTTTGCTTTCGGATAAACCGATACCTTATAGCTTGCAGGAGGTAATTTTGCTCGGTCGGCCGCAATTTCAATCGCCCGATCCAACCCTCCTAATTCATCTACTAATCCAATTTGTTTGGCTTGTACGCCCGTCCAAACACGCCCTCCTGCCAAGGATTGCAATTTCGCCAAGGACATTTTGCGACCTTGAGCAGCTTTGGAAGTAAAGGATAAATACCCTTGATTGACCATGTTTTGAACAACCGATTTCTCGAAATCCGTCAATGCACTTGCCGAAGTCATAAAATTCGAATGCGCATGCGTATTGACATGATCTTGCGTAATCCCCAGTTTGTTCTTGAAGAAATTATCCAAGTTCAACCATTGCGCAAAAATACCAATAGAACCCGTAATCGTTGTTGGCTGCGCCACAATCACATCCGTCCCCATCGCCATGTAGTAGCCACCGGAAGCCGCATAATCTGACATCGATGCAATGACCGGTTTCACTTTCTTAGTTAGCTCAATCTCACGCCACATGATATCCGAAGCCAATGATGAGCCACCCGGCGAATCGATACGCAATACGATCGCCTTGACCGATTTGTTTTCACGTAGTTTCTTTAATTCTTTGACAAAATCATCCGAGCCGATACTTCCATCTCCGCCTTTTGTCCCCACAATTTCACCTTCAGCAACCAGGACTGCAATCTTGTTATTTCCTTCAACCGTTGGAATCGGATTTTTGGCATGTAAATAATCCCCAAGCTTTACATATTTCAACTCCTCAGTAGCTTTTTTGCCAGTCAATGCCTTTAATTTCGCCTCAAATTCGTCCAAATAGCCCAATTTGACCATTCCCAACCGTTCCGCATTTTTCGGATCAAATGCCTGTAAACTATCTGCAATCGTATTCAGCTTCGCAGCTGAAATTCCCCGACTCTCCGATATTTTTTGGAAAACGTCTTTATTCACTGATTGAATGAAAGACAAGGTTTGCATCTTATTTTCAGGACTCATATCCTCCCGAATAAAAGGCTCAACGGCTGATTTGAACTGCCCCACGCGGAACACCAAGGGCTCAATCTCTAATTTATCAAAGGCTTTTTTGAAAAACATATATTGAACACTCACACCATTGAAGTCTAATAAACCCGCCGGATTCAGGTATACGACATCAGCAACCGAAGCCACAAAATAGCCCTTCTCGGAATAGGAATTCGCGTAAGCATAGACAAATTTCCCCGACTTTTTGAATTTCGCTAAAGCATTGCGAACCTCGGTCAATTTGGCATAACCCGCCATCGGAAAGCTTACATCTAAGTAAATTCCTTTGATATGGGAATCAACACGTGCTCGTTCCAAAGCAGATAGCACCTGAATTAATCCTAATTTATCCGTGCTTGCAAAGAAAGGATTGGGTAAATCATTTAATGGGCTATCTTCCGTAGAGGCATTTTCTACGAATGGTCGATTCAAATCTAAACGTAAAATCGACTGCTCTTTTACTTCAAACTCTTTTTCGCCACCTTCCATGGCAGCTCCTACCCCAACAATCAGGAGTAAAGCAAAAACAAAAAACAAGCAAATGCCTACCAGGGTAGCCAACGAATATTTAACAAATTGCCACATAGCTTTTAATTTAGTCGATACGAATATCGAAAGCTTTCATTCAATTTGGCTTTAATTATGACCAACGGTCAAATGTCTATCCAAAGTTTTTACGATAATCTTCACGCGATTGACGAATAACCTCATGAGCTACCTCACGACCATATACGTCATCAATATCCACTGCAGGAGAAGTTGTTTCACCTGGCAACATCTTATACGTCCAAAAATAGTGACGTAAACGTTGAACGATATCCTTCGGTGCGTCAGAAATATCACGCCATTTACCGTAAATCGGATCATCTTTCAATACCGCAATAATTTTATCATCCGCCTCTCCTTTGTCAATCATACGAATTCCTCCAATAGGAATCGCTTGACATAAAATATCACCATGCGTGATTGCACGCTCCGAAAGCACTAAAATATCCAATGGATCCCCATCCCCCTGCATAATATCCTTACCAGAATATTTACGCGCTAATTCCGCAATACCATCCGCACAATAGGTTTGTGGCAAAAAGCCATACAAAGCAGGAACAATGTTCGAGAATTTTTGAGGACGATCAATCTTCAAATATCCCGTTTGTTTATCAATTTCATATTTAACCGTATCCGTTGGTACGATTTCAATAAATGCAGTTACTTGTTCAGGCATTTGGTCACCAATCTGGATACCATGCCAAGGATGTGCTTTAAAAAAGTTACGATTCATATTTTTATCTTATATCAAAAAACAACTTAGGTTTCATAATCTTCGCAAATTACAAAAAAATAAGGAAACCAAAGGACTCCATTCGCTTTTAAAAATTCCACATTTTCCCGTTTTTTCGTTAAATTTGCCGTTTGATTTTTTATAGACAATGATATATCCCATCATCCCCTACGGCGACCCAGTCCTACGCAAAGTGGCAAAGCCTGTTGATTTCGGTTCCCTTGATTTAATCAAGCTTTCCGAGGACATGTTTGAAACCATGTATGCGGCTAGTGGCGTTGGTTTAGCTGCCCCGCAAATCGGCATGGACATACGCCTTTTCGTCGTGGACGGCAGACCTATGAACGAAGGAGAGGAAGAAGAGGACATTGACCCATCGTTAATCGATTTCAAAAAGGTTTTTGTGAACGCAACCATCTTAGATGAAACGGGCGAAGAATGGGGATTCGAGGAAGGATGCCTATCCATTCCAGGAATTCGAGGCGAAGTATTCCGGCCAGAATATGTCAAAATCCATTACTGGACGGAAAAAGGGGAAGAAAGAACAGACGTTTTTGAAGGCTTCGCCGCACGTATCATTCAGCATGAATACGATCATATTGAAGGGATTTTATTCACGGATCACCTGAATGTTGTCAAAAAACGTATGATCAAAAACAAATTAAGTGACATTACCCGCGGGAAAGTTTCTGTGGATTATAAAATGAAGTTATCCCGCTAATTCAGCAACATGAAGATTTCGATTAATTGGTTACGTGATTTTATTGATTTGGCTCGTTTGCCCCAACAAGGCCAAGCAGAGGAACTCGATGTATTATTAACAAACACAGGCTTAGAGGTAGAAGGCATCGAAGCTCACGAAAAAATCCCGGGAGGTTTACGTGGATTCGTAGTAGGTGAAGTATTGACCTGTGAAAAATTTGAGGTTAAAGAAAAAACGCTTAGCCTAACAACCGTTGACGCAGGACTCGATGAAATCCTAACAATCGTTTGTGGCGCGGCGAATGTTGCTGCAGGCCAAAAAGTAATTGTCGCAACGCCAGGCACGACTTTGTACGACAATACAGGAAAAGCACTTTTTACGATTGAAAAACGTAAAGTCTACGGTCAACCTTCTGAGGGCATGATTTGCGCTGAAGACGAAATTGGCATCGGCACATCGCATGATGGCATCTTGATTTTAGATACAACATTGCCTAACGGAACTCCGGCAGCGCAATACTTTCAAATCGACTCCGACCTTGTTTTGGAAATCGGCCTGACGCCAAACCGTGCAGACGCAGCATCGCACTGGGGTGTAGCGCGCGACATCAAAGCTGTCAGCGGAATCGAGGTAAAACTACCCGATGTATCTGCATTTAAGGTTGCCAATAATTCATTTCCTATCGAGGTAAAAATTCAAGACACAGGCTGTACCCGTTTTTGCGGACTGACGATAGATGGCGTTCAAGTAGGCCCATCACCTGCATGGTTACAAGAGCGTTTATCGGCTATTGGCTTACGTCCCATTAATAACATTGTCGATGTGACGAATTACATTTGCCATGGTTTAGGCCAACCGATGCACGCGTATGACTGGAATCAATTACGTGGCAGAAAGTTAATCGTAGACCAAGCAAAGGCAGGCACAAAATTCACCACGCTTGATGGCGCTGAGCGCACTTTATCAGGAGAAGAAATCATGATCTGTGATGCCGAAGGTCCGATTGGCTTGGCCGGTGTCATGGGAGGCGCGGATTCATCCATTCAAGATTCAACGACTCGTATCTATTTGGAAGTAGCCTACTTTAAACCTGAACGTATCCGTAAGGCAGCACAAATTCATAGCTTAAAAACAGATGCATCTTTCCGTTTCGAACGTGGAACAGACATCGAAGCAAAAGCTTTTGCGATTCAATATGCAGCCTTGTTAATCCAAGAAATCGCAGGTGGACAAATCAGCTCCGACTTGGTGGATTATTATCCAGAAAAACCGGTTTTGGCAGAAATTCAAATGACTTATGCGCGTATCAAACAGCTCATCGGCATTGAAATTGGCGCGGAACGCATCCAAGAAATTCTTGTTGCCTTGGATTTCGAATTAAAAAATAAATCGGCAGAAGGATTTATTGCTGTCGCTCCCGCATATCGTGTGGATGTTACACGTGAAGCAGATATCATCGAAGAAATTCTTCGCATCCATGGATTAGACAACATTCCATTATCGGAAAACCTAAGTGCTAAATTCATTTCAGAATTTCCGGCACTCGACAAGGAAAAAGTTCAATTGACGATCGGACAAAGTTTAGCTGCCAAAGGTTTCCAAGAAATCATCAGCAATTCTTTAACGAAAGGCGATTACCATGGCTTAATCGCCAAAGACCTTACGTTTGACACAGTCGAAATCTTAAACCGTTTATCGGAAGATTTAGGCGTCATGCGTCAGCATTTGGTATTCCATGGTTTGGAGGTTTTGGCGCATAATATTAACCGCCGACAAAAAGACTTGAAACTTTTCGAATTCGGAAAGACTTACCATAAAAAAGGTGAGAAGTTTATCGAAAAACGCCATTTGGCGCTTTATACAACGGGACTTTCGGAAGGGGAAACCTGGTCGCATGCGCCACAAAAAAGTCAATTGCACCAATTATATGCGCAAGTAATTGCGACGATGAAGCAATTGGGTGTAGCGCAATTTGACACGACGGTGATTGAACAATCGCAGGTGTTTGCCTATGGCTTAACGATTACGGTTAACAAAAAACCAGTCGTTTCGCTAGGATTAGTGCATCCAAAATTGGCTCAAAAATTCGACGTGAAACAGGAAGTTTTCATGGCAGATTTCGATTGGGATTTCTGGATGAAGCAAGAGAAAGGAAACTTTGTATATCAAGAAATTTCAAAGTTCCCGGAGGTGCGTCGCGACTTATCGCTCGTATTAGACCAAACGGTCAGTTTGCAAGCCATTCAACGTGTTGCGGAACAAACGGAAAAGAATTTATTGAAGAGCGTAGCTGTATTTGATGTGTATGTAGGCAAGAATTTAGGAGAAGGAAAGAAATCCTATTCCGTTTCATTCATCCTACAAGATGAAACTCAAACACTAACAGATAAGGTGATTGATGCGACGATGGATCGATTGATCACGCGCTTTGAGAAGGAATTGGGAGCCTTGATTCGTAAATAGAATCAAGGCTTTGCCAAATTTTATCGCTTGAACATGTTTCCCATGTTCGGCATTTTCATTTTACCATCTTGCACTTTGTTCATCATGCGCATCATTTTACGCATGTCTTCAAATTGCTTCAACAAGCCATTGACTTGTTGGATCGATGTCCCAGAACCAGCTGCAATGCGATTTTTACGCGCTGGATTTAAAATATCAGGATTTTGACGCTCTTTCAAGGTCATCGATTGGATAATTGCTTCGATTGGCTTGAACGAATCATTCGAAATATCCACATCCTTCACGGCTTGGCCCATACCCGGAACCATACCCATCAAATCTTTGATGTTACCCATCTTCTTGATTTGCTGCAATTGCGCATAGAAATCTTCGAATGAGAAGTTGTTTTGACGAATCTTCTTATTTAAGCGAGCAGCTTCCTCTTCATCAAAAGCTTGTTGCGCACGTTCAACCAAGGAAAGTACGTCACCCATGCCCAATATACGATTTGCCATCCGGTCTGGATAGAACAAATCCAAAGCCTCCATTTTCTCTCCAGTTGAGATAAACTTGATCGGCTTATCTACCACCTGACGAATAGAAAGTGCGGCACCCCCACGTGAATCACCATCTAATTTCGTTAGGACAACCCCATCAAAATTCAAACGATCGTTGAAAGTTTTGGCTGTATTCACCGCATCTTGTCCTGTCATGGAATCCACGACGAACAAAATTTCGGTTGGGCGAATGGCTTCTTTTACAGCTGCAATCTCATTCATCATGGCTTCATCAACAGCCAAACGACCAGCTGTATCGACAATCACGACTTTCTTACCCATTTTGCGGGCATAAGACAAGGCGTTTTGTGCGATGGAAACGGCGTCTTTGTTTTCGGGTTCAGCGTAAACTTCTACGCCAACTTGCTCTCCCAATACTTTCAATTGGTCAATCGCAGCGGGGCGATAAATATCACAAGCTACCAACAAGACATTTCTGCCTCCTTTTTTAATATGTTGGGCTAATTTACCCGAGAAAGTCGTTTTACCAGAACCTTGCAAACCTGCGATTAACACAACCGCGGGGTCACCTTTCAGGTTAATATCTTGCTTGGTCCCACCCATTAATTGGGTTAACTCCTCTTGAACGATTTTAACTAATAATTGGCCTGGTTCAACGGCGATCAAGATTTTCTGGCCCATGGCCTGATCCTTGATACGATCAGTGATTTCTTTGGCAACTTTATAGTTTACGTCGGCATCCATTAACGCCCGACGAATTTCTTTGACGGTCGCGGCAACGTTCACATCGGTGATGCGTCCGTTTCCTTTGAGGGTCCGCATCGCGGTACTTAACTTGGAACTTAAATTTTCAAACATAGTATGATAAAAAAGGAATGCAATTTACGCATTTTGGAGCAAATTCTTAATCAAAAATGATGGTCTTATTCTGATGCATGAAAACACGGTCTTCGAAAACCATCTTCAAGGCATTCGCTAAGACAATCTTCTCCACATCTTTACCCGCTTTAGCCATCTCTTTGGCAGAATAGCTATGATTGACCGCAACAACATCTTGGCAAATAATCGGACCTTCATCCAGGTCATCTGTCACGAAGTGGGCGGTGGCACCGATAATCTTAACGCCACGGTCAAAGGCTTGTTGGTAAGGCTTCGCCCCCACAAACGCGGGCAAAAACGAATGATGAATATTAATCATCCGACCCAAGTATTTCGCAGAAAAGCTCGGAGTCAAGATGCGCATATACTTCGCCAAAACAATATAGTCTGGCGAGTAAGCATCAATTTGGGCTTCAACAAGCTTTTCATGCGCTTCGCGCTCAAGTCCATCAGCGCTAATGAGATGAAAAGGCATTTGAAATTGCGAGCACAAGCCTTGTAAAATGGCATGATTCCCGATGACCGCTTCGATTTGGAATGGGAGATCTTGGAATTGTGAACGGATCAATAAGTCTCCCAGGCAGTGATGCTCTTTGGTTACTAATAAGACAACACGTTTTAATGCGGGCGGAATGATTTCAACCTGAGCATTTTGTGGCAAGACGGCCAAAAGTTCAGCTTGAAGCGCATGAATTTCACAATTCCCTACATAGGAAATGCGCATAAAAAACTGATTAAATGCCTCATCCACAAATTCATTTGTGCGTGTGACATTCAATAATTTTTCGAATAAAATGCCTGTGATTTTGTGCACGAGACCTTTTTCATCCTGACAGGCAATCTTAATAACCGTTTCCATAAAAAATATTGACTCAATCCTTCAAATTTACCTCAAAATCGTGAATAAAAAAGAATTCCTTATTTACCTTTGCAAGATTAATCGTGCCTAAGCCCGATTATTTGAAAGCTTATAAACAATCTGTATCAAAATGGAAAAAATTAAAGTGGCCAACCCGGTCGTTGAGCTTGATGGAGACGAAATGACTCGCATCATTTGGAAATTTATCAAAGACAAATTGATCTTGCCTTACGTCGATGTAGATATTAAATACTACGATTTAGGTGTAGAGTATCGTGATGAAACGAATGACCAAGTAACGATTGAGGCAGCTGAGGCTATCAAAAAATACGGTGTTGGAATCAAATGTGCGACAATCACTCCGGATGAAGCACGTGTGAAAGAATTCGATTTGAAGCAAATGTGGAAGTCGCCAAATGGTACGATTCGTAACATTTTGGATGGTACGGTTTTCCGTGAGCCAATCGTTTGTTCAAATGTTCCACGTTTAGTACCTAACTGGACTGCACCGATCATGATTGGTCGTCACGCATTTGGCGATCAATATAGAGCAACCGATTTCGTAACTAAGGGAAAAGGTAAATTAACAGTAACATTCACACCAGAAGAAGGTGGCGAAGCACAAACATTTGAAGTATACAACTTTAAAGGAGATGGTGTTGCGTTAACAATGTACAACACAGACGAATCAATCAAAGGCTTTGCGCACTCATGCTTTAACATGGCATTGAGCAAAGGATGGCCATTATATTTATCGACGAAGAATACGATCTTGAAGAAATACGATGGTCGTTTCAAAGATATTTTTGAGGAGATCTATCAATCAGATTACAAAGCGAAATTTGACGCTGCGGGTATCGTTTACGAGCACCGTTTGATCGATGACATGGTTGCTTCTGCCTTGAAGTGGAATGGTAACTTTGTTTGGGCTTGTAAAAACTATGACGGAGACGTTCAATCAGATACGGTTGCACAAGGTTTCGGTTCATTAGGCTTAATGACTTCTGTATTGATTACTCCAGACGGAAAGGTTATGGAAGCTGAAGCTGCGCACGGAACAGTTACACGTCACTACCGTGATCACCAAGCAGGAAAACCTACATCAACGAATCCAATTGCATCGATTTTTGCTTGGACACGTGGATTAGAATTCCGTGGTAAATTAGACAACAATGCAGCCTTGATTAACTTCTGCCAAACATTGGAAAAAGTATGTGTTGAGACAGTTGAGTCAGGTAAAATGACGAAAGACTTAGCGGTATGTATTCACGGAAACAAAGTGAATCATGGCGAGCACTATTTGTATACGGAAGAGTTCTTAGAAGCTTTGGATACGAACTTAAAAGCTGCGCTAGCGTAAGCTTTTAACAATAAGAGAAAAGCCATCTGTCAGTTGACGGATGGCTTTTTTTATGTTAGCGATAGTCGACAATGATGGTTTTGTACAACATCTCTGTGCCGTTCTTCGGCAGAATAGTCAACTTATAAATAGCGGGAGATAGTCCACTTACATTGATTACAAAGGCAATGGAATTATCAATCGTTCCCTGCAGCATTTCACGACCATCAAGACCGTAAAGTACATATTTGCCACCTACCAAGTCATATTTTGATTGAATAAATAATTCCTTAGAGGCGGGATTGGGATAAGCAACTAAGCCATTCCCAGCTGGTAACTCATAATTGATTTGATTTGAAAAATCAGATGTACAAGTTGGCCCTTTAGGATAAACATAGGCTATTTTGGCCTGGTAAAGCCCGGACTCTTTTACGTGTAAGTTAATGGCATCAGAAGCGACGGGCAACTTATTCCCATTTAAAAACCAAGAGTAACTAACACCTGCCATGCGTGGCCCTGTCGTTAAATAAAAAGGCGACATGGTGCTAATTTGTGGACTAGCAGGCAAAGGGAAAACTTGGGTTGAGATCGATTTGGATTCTGTAGAAATACAACCTAACTCATCATAAGTCCGAACTTTAAACAATCCAGTTTTAGAAACCGTAATGTCTTGACTCGTTGAACCATTATTCCAAACATAGGAAACCTTTCCACCGGTTGCCGTTAATTTAACAGAGGCATTTGAACAAAACAATGTATCTGCACTCGCTAATATGGAAGGGGCTTTCGGTAGTTTTAATTTTTTAAATTCGATGATTGGGATGCTAAATTCGCGTCCTAAAGAATCAAATAAAGTCGACTGATAAATCCCATAAGGGACATTATTATTATTCTTTGCATTGACACTCATAGCTCCATCCAACTCAGTCCAATCCCCGCGAACAAAATCCCCGGTGATTTTTTTGATTATCAATGAATTATCAGGACCGCACGCCACATCTATTTTGGGCATTTCTCGGTAAGTAATCGGTTTCATACCTTTAACAATAGCATCATCAATACTTTTAAACCAAGCAGAACCAAGGAAAGGGAAACCCGCAGGAGAAAAATGGACACAATCG
The DNA here is from genome assembly GCF_054558675.1 of Aquirufa sp. TARAVU-A1A. NCBI lineage: Bacteria > Pseudomonadati > Bacteroidota > Cytophagia > Cytophagales > Flectobacillaceae > Aquirufa > Aquirufa sp. TARAVU-A1A. Next base: position 9,793 of record NZ_JBPXKP010000006.1, on the reverse strand, counting down.
TAATAGGGCAATGAAGGGTTTCGTGGAACTTCAATATCATCTGTATTAGGACCTGCATACACTTGAGTAAGCGAGGGCGTTTGCGTGACTTGCTTTTGTGCAGCGCGAATCTCTGGGCTCAAAATAACCGTAGCACTGTCACAACCTCCCCCTCTTGTGGCTTGCGCAACTATCCAAGGTAATTCTTGGTTAGCATCCTTACGGGAGATATTAATCAATTCAACCAGGTAATTATAATAGTCCTCTTTAGGCATTTTAAATCGGGCATCGGTTTCCCCTTGATGCCACAGTACAGCCCGAAAACCCATTTTTTGGCCAAAAATTTCAAGCGATCGACTAAAACTTTTGTATGGGAAATTAAGCTCATAATTCACGGCAAGATTCCAGGGGTTAGGAGAAGGAACTCCACGCGCACTTTCGACCCAATTTCGGATGGAAGAGCCACCCCAACCCGTATTAATAAAGCATACAGGCACATTATATTTTTTGACAAGCGTATCGCCAACAGCGGGCCAATAATGCAGCGAAAGACCATTGGGACCTATGGTGGAAAAAGAATTCATTTGACTGAATACACCTAAGGGATAGTTTAATCCAAAATTCCCAATATAAAAATGTGTTTGACTATTGTTGTATTCTGGGAAATGTGCATAAAAATTGGCACAGTTAACTCGATCATCTTCAGCACCAATCTCTAAAGGCATACGATAAGTTCCTTGCGCATTGGATTGACCGGCAATAAGAAAATTCTCTCCCACGCCTACACGATTTAATTCCGTTGAATCAATCAACTTATCGCCTTGGTAAGAACGGACCTTCATGCGATACCAACCACCTTTCACAACAACCTTTCCTTGATAAATACCTGCGTTGGGATTAGCATCTAGCAACATCCAATCAATTAACTTTCCTTGGCCGGCTTTTGCAGGGATAAATGAAACTTGTACTTTATCTGCTACTTCCGAACAATTCCCAAGAATTGAAATAGTAGCTTCATTATTTTCGTTACGCTGAAAAATTTGACGATTACGCGGAAATGCAACAAACATTTGAGCATCCGCCAAATGAGCTATCAAAATTCCAAAACATAAAATCAGTACGCGCATATCATGAATAATTGAGGACAAATTTACGAAAAAAGTCGTATCGGAAAACCAATACGACTTCAATACTTATTGAACGCAAATCAAATTACTCTCCTACTACTGAAAATGTAATTTTGTGTTTCACATCCTTGTGTAAATCCAACGTTGCTGTGTAATCACCAGTCGTTTTAACTTCTGAATCAAACGAAATTTTCTTACGATCTACATCGAATCCTTTTTCCTTTAACATCTCAGAAATTTGTAAACTAGTTACACGTCCAAAGATTTTACCGCTATCACCTGCTTTCGCAGCAATAGTCAATGACAATTCGCCGATAGAAGCAGCTAAATCAAACGCATCTTGACGGATTTTCTCCACTTTGTGCGCTGCTTGCTTGATGTTCTCAGCTAATACTTTACGATTGGATGGAGTTGCCATCACAGCAAATCCTTGTGGAATTAAGTAATTACGACCGTAACCAGCTTTCACCGCTACGACGTCGTTCTTATAACCTAACCCAGCAATATCCGTTTTTAATATAATTTCCATCTTATTTTACAATCAAATGTTTATCAGGTTACCCCAGTTTATTTCAAACCATCTGCCACATATGGCATCAAGGCTAAGTGACGTGAACGCTTAATTGCTTGCGCCACACGACGTTGGAATTTCAAAGAAGTTCCTGTAATACGACGAGGTAAAATTTTACCTTGTTCGTTTACCAACTTCAATAAATAGTCTGGGTTTTTGTAATCAATGTATTGGATGCCAGCTTTCTTAAAACGGCAATACTTCTTGCGATTACTATTTTTATCTACAGGTTCGTTAACTAATGTCATCTTATGCTTCTGTTTTTTCTGGTTTTCTACCTACTAAACCTTTTCTCTTTTTCTCATTGTACAATACCGCGTGCTTATCAAGCGCAGTAGTCAAGAAACGAATTACACGCTCATCACGCTTGTACTCAAGCTCTAATTTCGCGATTAACTGAGGATCCGCTGCAAATTCAAAGATTTGATAGAATCCTGTGTGCTTGTTTTGGATTGGGTAAGCCAACTTACGTAAGCCCCAAGCATCGTCATGAACGATTTGAGCACCATTATCTACCAATAATTTTTTGAATTTTTCAACGGCGTCCTTTGTCTGTTGCTCAGACAAAACGGGAGTTAAAATGAACACCGTCTCGTAGTTTTTTAATTGCATACAAAATTGTTGTTTAAAAACTTAAAAAAAATTTGGATTGCAAAAGTATGAATAATACTTAACAATCAAAAACTTAGCTAAAAATAAATTGAAATTATCGAACCTCGAATGTACCAAGTCCAATCAGAAATCCTTCTGAATACAACTCGATTTCATGTTTCCCCTCTCGATAGGGTGTTGAACGGGCGTAAATAAATTCCACCGACTGGTCATTATTCTCGTAAAAGATACGTTGCTTGGCCGTATATACTAACTCTTTCCCCTTAAACATCACCGTCCCCGAGCCTAGGGCATAATCAGACAGCGTATTCCCCGTAGGTTCAATGATGCGCAAATAAATCGTCTTAATCTCGCGTGTAGCTAGCGGATTATTTTGCAAATGAAAAATCACACGGATTTTATCAATGCGTTTCGCCCGCTGACCTTGCATCCCCGTTTCCTTCCCACGCGACGAAATAGCATATACGTTCACCCCTTCAGCTCGCAATGCTGCTGCCACAGAAACCTTCTCTGCCAATTCTTGATTACGAACTTCCAACACGCGCGAACGCTCACTCAACTCCTTCTTCTCAATCCCAAAAGTTGCGCTCGAGTCTCTCAAGGCTTTTTGAACATTCGTCAACCCGTCTTGAAGTAATTTTGCCTCCCGACTTAATGAATCATTCCGGGCGATTAAGAAAACATTTTCCCGACGAAGTTTTTTAATCTCTTGATCCTTAATTCCAAGCAAGCGAAGGTAATAGGCTAATTTCTTTTGTAATTCTGCTTGGCCGATTTCAGGATGCTCAGCTAATTCTTTTTGATCCCCTTCAATTTGTAAACGCGCCTTTTCTAATTCATTCACCCGACCTCCCAAGCGTTTAATTTGTACCATACGCACCTGCAATTGCTTCGAAATGGAATCTAAGCGCTCCTTAGCATCTTCTACAAAATTTTCTTGCTTTTGCTGCAATGCCCAAAAATCAGGCTGATATTTTTCAATGTAAAGCATCCCAGCCAATAGCATCACCAAAAAGGCCAATAGATAGACCAGGCGCACCAATCGCTTTTCACGGGAACTCATTGAATCTGATTGCATTGTCGTATTAAAATTTGATGCAGACTTTCGTACCGCACCGCAGAATCAAAAATAATAAATTAATTTTACATCACAATTTTTTTCCGAACTGATGTCCATAGCGCAAGAAATCGCCAAAATTCAAGCTGAATTAGCTCCCTATTCAAGCAAACTCATTGTCGTTACTAAAACGCGATCAATCGATGAATTATTGTCGGTGCACGCCTGTGGAATACTCGACTTTGGTGAAAACCGAGTACAGGAAATGGTGGATAAACAAGCGCAAATGCCCCAAGATATTCGTTGGCACCAAATCGGCCACCTGCAAACCAATAAAGTAAAATACATCGCCCCTTTCATTCACCTGATTCATTCCGTTGATTCCTTCGCTTTATTAAAAGAAATCAACAAACAGGCCGCAAAAAACAATCGCGTCATTCCATGCTTATTGCAAATGTACATTGCGCAAGAAGAAAGCAAATTTGGGCTCGACAAACAAGAAGCGATTGAAATACTTGAACACCCCGAACTAGCGAGCTTGAGTAACATTGAAATTGTGGGGTTAATGGGCATGGCAACATTCACAGAGAATACCAACCAAATTCAAGCTGAATTCAAAGAATTAAAGTCGATTTTCGAGACATTTAAATCTCAGCAAACGGGCATTGCGTCTAATCGAGTACATTGGCAAGAAATCTCGATGGGGATGTCCGGAGACTATTTACTTGCTGCGCAGGAAGGCTCCACGATGGTGCGCGTGGGCTCTGCCATCTTTGGACCTAGGGCATAAAAAAAGCCTCCGGTCGGGAGGCTTCAGAAGTCATCTACTAATTACTAACGAGACAAGGACATAATCTCAAATTCCAAATGCCCCGCAGGTGCTTGGATTTGCGCTAACTCACCTACTTTTTTCCCTAATAATCCTTTGCCAAACGGAGATGAGACTGAAATCTTTCCAGCACGCAAATCAGCCTCTTCCTCAGAAACAATTGTATATTTTACCGTTGCGTTGTTTTTTGTATTACGAATTTCAACAATCGAGTAAATCGAAACCTTCGTCAAATCGATCGTTGATTCATCTAATACACGTGCATTGGAAACAACTTCCTCCAATTTGGAAATTTTAAGTTCCAAAAGGCCCTGTGCATCTTTCGCAGCGTCATATTCAGCATTTTCACTTAAATCGCCTTTATCGCGAGCTTCTGCGATTTGCTTGGCCATATCCGAACGTCCTTGAATCTTCAAGTGATGTAATTCAGCTTTTAATTTGTCGAGCGCCTCAGCGGTATAATATTGAAACTTTGCCATAAGCTATGAAATTTAATGCCTGTGTTAAAAAACAAAATAGAACGGCCTCCGACCGTTCTACTTAAATTATTTGTAGTTTTGTTTCGGATTCGGAACTAAAATAAATGTTGCTTTGCTAACACAAAATCAGTTTTGGTAAGCCACAAAGGTAAACAAAAAATGTTTTACAACAACCATAAAACATTTTCACCCAGCCCCCTACATCTATGCGTATTGTTTTTTTTGGCACCCCAGATTTTGCTGTTGCAAGCCTTGAAGCGCTGATTCAAGCGAATTTTGATGTCGTTGCCGTCGTTACGGCTCCCGACAAGCCAGCAGGAAGAGGCCAGCAACTACAGTCTTCAGCCGTAAAACAATATGCGGAAACGCAGGGACTTCCTGTTCTTCAGCCGTTAAAACTTAAAGATCCTGCTTTCGTCGAGGAGTTAATATTATACAAACCTGACCTTCAAGTTATTGTTGCGTTTCGAATGCTTCCGGAAGTTGTTTGGAACCTTCCTCCTTTGGGAACCTTTAATTTGCATGGTTCCTTATTACCAAATTACCGCGGAGCAGCTCCGATTCATTGGGCAGTCATCAATGGAGAAACTGAAACGGGCGTGACAACCTTTTTTTTGCAACATGAAATAGATACAGGGGATTTACTATTTCAAGAAACGGAACCGATACACCCAGATGATACGACGGGAGATGTTTACGACCGACTGATGAAACGAGGAGCCAAACTAGTTGTCAAAACAGCGCAAGCTATCCAAGCAGGGAACACAAACCCAATTCCCCAAGATGAAACGGTGGCCATGAAACCAGCTCCTAAGTTGACACGCGCAACGGGCGAAGTACATTGGTCCAAAACGGGAGCTGAAATTCACAATTTGGTTCGTGGCATGTATCCTTTCCCAGGATCACATACCACCTTTCAAGGCAAAAATTGCAAACTCATTCAGATTAAATTTCATCCAGAAACGATCCCCGACTTAGGGATTGGCATTTGGGATACGGACCAAAAAACCTTTTTACGCGTAGGTTGCCAAGACGGCTACATCGAAATCTTGGAATGGCAAATGGAAGGTAAGAAGCGAATGAAAATCGATGAATTTCTACGGGGGTACAACTTTAATTTTTAGTCTCGAAAGCCCAGCGACCTAAGGAGTAAAAATACCCATTGCTTTGATATGGCTTAATGAAAACCCAGTTTTGATCTGTATTGACTTCGATGCGAGCTGCAGTATCAGCTGAATGATTCACGGGAGGTAAGATCGCTTTTTGGCAAGCACAAACCTTCCCTACTTTTAAGCGATTTAACATAATCAATAAAGCCTCTGTATCTAGGACTTTATCAATATTATCTACATTTCTACGATAAATCGCTTCGTAATGATCCCGATACTTTTCAAATTCAAAAGCTAAGACAGGGTATTGACTTACGAGCGCAGCACTATTTTTAAATCGTTGCAAATGCCCCGGATCCGGGAAACCCACAAAATCCCCACCCCAAAACATGCCTAACGACTTGGCCATTTGGCCCATGCGAAGATAGCGCGGAGATCTACGTAAATATCGTCTGTGGGAATACAACCCGACATCAGCAGCTAAATTAAAATTATGGAAAGAGAGGAGCACTTGCGATCGACCTGAACGATTCAACTGTTGTTGGCGCTGTAAATTCCGAACGGCTTGCAAATAGCGCATGGACCAACCAAGGGCAGAAACTTGCGCGCGCAAACTGTCTTTTTGTAAAGCAAAAGCCATTGTTTCAGCTTGCAAAAGGGAAGCATAAATGGAATCTAAGGCAGGATAATTCGCCTGCAAACTCGCTAAATACCTTAAACTTGTTGAATCGTGCAATGAAATCTGCTGACCGTTTATAGATACCTGTAGATTTGTCGCGGCCCCATGATGACGCAGGGTGTCTCGTTGGCGATACATCCACAATAAGTCTTGTGGGTCAACATGGTTTACCGTTGTAGGCTTACAAACTAAGCGCAACGAATCTACTTGTGCATGAATCGAAAAACACCCAAGAAAAAAAACGATACTGATTAGACAACGCATTATTGCAATGGAATCACGAGTTCTTCGCCGCGCATCGTGACATCTTCTTTTTTATGATTAGCATCCATCAAGGCTTTCTTGGAAATATGGTACTTTTCGGCCACTACGCGTAAAACGTCTCCTTTCCCTACGATATGAATCGCTTGAACTTTAACTTTCACTTTTGAGCCTCCTTTTACACCGGAAGGATTCATGGCTTTTAGTTGATCAACAGTTAGCCCAAAATGTTTCGCGATGGTTTCAGCTGATTCTCCCGCTTCTGCTTGATAGGTAAACGATTTACCCGCAGGTTCTTCCACGGCAACTTCAGGCACCTTTTCCGCCTCAGCTTCTTTCTTTTGTTGGTCTAAATCAACAGCCTCCTGATCAACCGAAGCCGTATCACTCGAAGTCGTATCGCGAATAACGGTAGATGAAACAATATCTTCCATGGGTAATTCATCCTCGTCGACCTGAACTTTTTCAGCTTTGGCAAGGCTGCTTGTTTCGGGTCCTAGAAAATGTTCATAGCCAACAAACAACAAGGCTACAACTGTCGCAATCAATACGAACAAGGTAACCAAAGGCAGATTAGATGATTCGCTTTCTTTCATAAATGAGAAAGGATTTTTCATAATTACTTAATTAAATCATTCGTTTTTTGACTCATTTCAGCTACTTTATCAATCAATTCCGCTTTGTATTGATCTAATTTTGCTGATAAACCAGCGTCGCTTATGGCAATCATTTGAACTGCCAAAAGGCCCGCATTTTTTGAGGCATTTAAGGCTACTGTTGCAACAGGAACGCCATTCGGCATTTGTAAAATGGATAGAATGGAATCCCAACCATCAATTGAATTAGATGATTTCACGGGTACGCCGATGACAGGCAAAATTGTTGCAGAGGCAACCATACCAGGTAAGTGTGCTGCTCCGCCAGCGCCCGCAATAATCACTTGAATGCCACGAGATTTGGCGCTTTGCGCATATTCTAGCATTTTGACAGGAGTACGATGAGCAGAAACAATATCCACTTCGTACGGTATGCCAAAATCTTTACACACTTGAATTGCATCTTGCATAACAGGCAGATCAGAGCTGCTTCCCATGATGATTCCTACCATAATTTTCTATTTAACTAATCACACGGATTAGACTTTTTACTTTTTCCGACTTTTCAATAATTTCTTCTTTCGTATTGCCCAATATCGTGACATGGCCCATTTTACGAAATGGCTTCGTTATTTTTTTGCCATATAAAAATGGATATACTCCGGGTATAGCTAATGCTTCATGCAAACCTTCGTATTTTGCCAAACCACTAAAACCCGCTTCTCCCAGCAAATTCAACATACCCGATACACCTTTAGCTTTCGTACTTCCTAAAGGCAATCCAGCAATCGCACGCAAATGTTGTTCGTACTGGGACGTTTCATTCCCACGAATTGTCTGATGTCCAGAATTGTGTGGTCGAGGCGCAACTTCGTTGATCAAAATTTCGCCCTCAGGTGTTAAAAACATTTCGACTGCTAATACGCCAACAAGCCCCATTTTTTCGATTAAATCGACCGCAATCTTTTCAGCTTTTGCTTCAATTTCCTTGGAAATGGCCGCTGGAGAAAAAAGGAAATCGACTAAATTATGTTCTGGATGAAAGACCATTTCAACGGCAGGGAAGGCAGAAATTTGCCCTTGTTCGTTTCGAGCGACAATAACAGCAAGTTCCTTTTCAAAATCAACTGATTTCTCCAATAAACCAGGGGCATTAAATCCTTTGGCCTGATCTGCTAAAGAGGCGATCCGCTGCACACCTTTCCCATCGTAACCTCCTTTGCCTAGTTTATGAAAAGCAGGCAAGAAATCCGCATGCTTAGCAATATCTGCCTGATTTTCAGTCAATACAAATGCTGCTGTGGGGAATCCGTAATCTTGGAAAAATTGTTTTTGAAGACGCTTATCTTGAATCATCCGCAAAATATGCGGCTGAGGAAATACTTGTTTCCCTTCTTTTTCCAATTGTTCAAGCGCTTCAATATTCACATGTTCAATTTCGATGCTGATCACATCGAAATGTTGACCAAACTGATACACCGCATCATAATCTTGAAAAGAGCCCTCCTTAAAAAAGTGAGCAAGTTCATGGCAAGGTGCTTCAGCATCTGGATCTAAACAAGATACCTTGATATCTAGATCGATGGCCGCTTGCAATAACATGCGTCCTAATTGACCACCACCCAAAAGCCCAATCGAAGGCAATGCTTTATACATAAATTGAAATAGAATGGATAAAATTACGGCTTTTGTTTTACCTTTGGAAATTATTTAGCTTCCCAAATCAAGAAATATCAAATGACAAAGCGCACAATGGTCCTGTTGGGATTTTTAATTCTCGCAGTAGCTAGCCGATTTTTAATTTTACTGAATCCGTCTTGGGCGAATTTTTCCCCGGTAAGTTCGATGGCATTATTTGCTGGAGCCTACGCATTAAACCAAAGACAAGCGATTGTATGGTCGATTCTTCCGATTTGGATTTCGAATTTGATTTTAAACAATATCATCTATCCACAATATTTTGATGGTTTTTCGTGGGGATTTGACTTCGTGCATTTAAGTCTTTTTGCTGGTATCGCTCTATTAGGGTCTCGCATTTCGAATCTAGGATCATTTGTTGGAGCTAACTTCATCAGTGTATTAGGCTTTTTTATTCTTTCAAATTTTGCTGTTTGGGCAAGTGATGCGATTGGCTATGGTTTTAAAGCGGGGAACGCGGTGGTATACGCTAAAGATTTAACAGGCCTTTTGACTTGTTACGCGGCTGCCTTGCCATTCTTAAAAAATGCAATTATTAGTCAGTTCTTATTTTCTAGCGTTTTATTTGGAGGATTTGAATTAGTCAAAAATAAAGTTCCAGCACTGCAGCGCTAGAACCTGTTTATATAAAAAAAGCCCGAACTCACATTCGGGCTTTTTTTGTTAGTCTGTCCCGTCCTAAAATAAGTTGACATAAAATCGACTTATGGAAAAGAATACATCAGAGGATCAAGTCAGACCTCAAAAGCGCAATCAGCGTGATTACAATTTAGGCTTTAAATTATCGGTAGTCGCC
>NZ_JBPXKP010000019.1:0-322 GCF_054558675.1 Aquirufa sp. TARAVU-A1A | reverse complement strand
ATCCCGCTGTCGATAAATCACCTCCATTAAACATCACCGAACTGCTGTTGGCAATACGCTCATCGGCTCCCAATAATAAACTCCCACTCACCAATTCCGTTTGGCCCGTGTACAAAGCCTCACCCACCAACTCCACGCTGCTGCCAGCAACCCCATAAATCTTCAAACCATAACTGCTCGCAGCTATCGCAGGACTGCCCGTTAAACTCAACTTACCCGAGCCGCTACCTATCCCCGAATTCCCCGTTAAACTCACCGTACCACTCCACACATTATTGCCACTCACATTCCGAAAGCCACCCACAACCCCATTCCCATAACC